>JBGTCV010000086.1:0-77524 GCA_041748655.1 Promineifilaceae bacterium (SeqCode)
CCCCTCCCTGTGGGAGGGGGTTAGGGGGAGGGAAAGAACAACCTTATGAACGACGTATCAATCATTGGCATAGGCCAAACCGAAGTAAAAGAGATGTGGAGCACCTCCATTCGCCATCTGGCGTGGTATGCCATTGAGGCAGCGCTGGACGATGCGCACGTGAGTAACGTAGATGCCCTGTTTGTGGGCAACATGGCCGCCGGGCAGCTAAGCAATCAGCTGCACCTGGGGGCGTTGGTGGCCGATTTTGCCGGGATGCGCGGCATTGAAGCGGTGACGGTGGAAGCGGCAGACGCTTCTGGCGGCGCGGCGCTGCGGCAGGCCGTTCTGGCCGTGAAAAGCGGCCTGGTAGAAACCGCCCTGGTGGTCGGCGTAGAGAAGATGACAGATCAGGTGGGGAGTTCGGTTACGGCCGTTCTCAGCAGCACCCTCGACGCCGATTACGAAGCGATTCACGGCCTGACTGTGGCAGGCATGGGGGCGCTGCTCATGCGCCGCTACATGCACGAATACGGCCTCGGCGTAGAGGATTTCGCCCATTTCAGCGTCAACGCCCACGCCAACGGAGCCGATAATCCACTGGCAATGTTCCGCAACCGGATCAAGGCAGAGCGGTTTGGCAGCGCCCCGCCGGTGGCTACCCCCGTCAACCTGTTCGACGCGGCTCCAAGCGGCGACGGCGCAGCGGCGGTTATCGTCACCAGCCACGAACGGGCGCGGGACATAGTGCCGCAGCCAATCCGCATTGCCGGGTCTGCCCTGGCCACCGACACGCTGGCGCTGCACGACCGCAAAAATATACTGCACCTGCGCGCCGCCGAGCTGAGCGCCCAGCGGGCGATGCAGGCCGCAGGCGTGACGCATGACCAAATCGACCTGTTTGAGCTGCACGATTCCTTTACAGTAATGGCGGCGCTGTCGCTGGAGGCGGCTGGTTTTGCCGCCCCGGGCGAAGGGTGGCAGCTGGCGCGGGATGGGGAGATTGGGCGGAACGGCCGTATTCCCATCAGCACCTTTGGCGGACTCAAAGCACGCGGCAATCCCGGCGGAGCTACCGGCATCTACCAGGTGGTAGAAGTGGCCCGCCAGCTGCGCGGGCAAGCGGGCGAAAACCAGATCGCCAATGCCAAAATCGGCATGGCCCAAAATCTGGGGGGCAGTGGGGCAACGGCCGTAACCCATGTGCTTAGTAATCAGTAACCAGTAATCGGTCACTGACCCGTCCGAAATACAATTGACTGATTACTGACCTACTGAACACTGATTACTGCCCTTTTGGTAGCTTTTGACAGTCTCCCCCCTCACGCTGGCAGTGAATGAGAGAACTTTTGTAGATAATGGATTGTGGTAAATGGCACAAATAAGCAAAGATACGGCCGTTGCCAAATCGAATTTACGACCTGATTGATTATTGGGAGACAAAGTTATGGAAGTTTCACGCCATTGGCGATTACAAGAACAGCGATACAAATTAGTTGGCGAAACCTGCGACAGCTGCGGTGTTAAGCTCTTTCCGCCGCGCGACGTTTGCCTGGAATGCAAAGCGCCTGCTTATGAGCTGTACACCTTTACCGGACTTGGTGAAATCTACTCCTTCACTACCATTTACGACGCACCCGCTGGCTTTGAGCACAACGCCCCCTATACCGTCGCCCTGGTCAAGCTCGAAGAAGGCCCCCTCGTCACCGCTCAACTCACCGACATGGACGAGAGCGAACTCAGCATCGGCATGCCGGTAGAGATGGTAACGCGCAAGCTGCGCACCGACGGCGCAGAAGGCATGATCGTTTACGGTTACAAATTCCGTCCGGCTTTTTCGTCGCAAATGATACATTAAAATAACGTCCAATCCCCTGTGGGTATAAACCAAAACCCCCACAAAATCCCCGCTAGTTGTTTTTCTCTTTGGGATTTTGTGGGGGTTTTCGCGTCACAGGCAACGACTAAATCACCCAGATAGTTTTCAATATTGATTTTTCAAAGGTTAAACAAGGCCAATTCGGCCAGCTCCGTTTCCCAGGCAAGCCCGAGCTGTTGAAAGGCAGCAACGGCCGTTTCCAAACCAACCTTCCCCACTTCACCCCCCACAAATCGACCTGAATGATACCGTGCCAGCGCCGCTTCGTACGGCATCTCCATCTGTTCGGCAAGCCGTACGGCCGTTTCCATCCCCCCAATCGCTTCTGCCAGACGGCCGTTTAAAAACGCCTGCCACGCCGTGCAAATCTGTAGAGACGGCCGTCCAATCGGGAACGTTTTGCTGAACCCTTGCAGCTTTTTCAGCCCCGCCGCCGCCCCCGCTTGCAGTGCCGCCATATCGGCCCCATCCCCTGCTTGCTCCCACAGCCAGAGGTAAGCCATCGTGACGCTCACCACTGGGGCCAGCTGCACATGTACAAGAATACGGCCGTCTACAAAATCGGGTAAAAACGTGGCCAACGTTTGCCGCAGCGCCGCCACATCCCCCAGCCGCATCTGGCAGCGAATCAGCGTATCGTAAACGGCAAACTGGGTCAGCGTCACGGGCTTCTCAACCGTAAGGGCAGCCTGGGCCAGTTCAATCGCCTCGGCATAGCGGCCCAGTGGCACCAGCCCTGCTGCCCGGAACGCCAGCGTCAGGGCAATCTGGTTGCTGCTGTTGGTCGCTTCCCCCGCGCGATGGGCCGCTTCCCGCGTCGTCAGCGCCGCTTCATACTGGCCGCGCACCGTCTGCACCTCAGCTATCGTGCCATACGCCTGGGCCAAAATACGCCAGTAGCCGATGCTCTCCGCCAGCTCCGCGCCGCGCAGGCTGTGCTGCCAGCACCGTTCCCACTCACCCCAACCACCAAAGGCCAGGGCCGAAGTGGCGTAATAAAAAGCGCTGCTCACCGGATTATCTACGACAGCTTCTGTGTCTGCTCCCAGCGCCAGGTAACGCCGCGCCAGCTTTTCTCGTCCCAGGGTGGAAATAATCCAGCCCAGGCCAGTGCCTCCATCTCCGGCGCATCGGCGACTTCATAACCCAATAAATTGCCAATGACGGGCACAATCCCCTGCAACACGCTGGCTTCAAACTCGGAAATATCGGTCTGCAAAACCAGGGTCGCCAGGACGGTGCGCCACATCTGGTACGGGCTGGCTCCTTCGGAAATCGCCTGCCCGCGCCGAGCCAAATCGTTCCGCTGGCTCTTTGGCCATCAACCGCCCCACAATGTCTTGCAGCTGGGGGGCAATGGGCAGCGCTGCCAGATCGGGCGGCATGGTTAAAATCTGGCTAATGAGAAACGGCAGCGACGGGCCAGCAAAGGGATGCCGCCCGGCAAAAAGCTGGAAGGCCACCGTGCCCAGGGCGTACAAATCGGAGGCCACGCTGGCGCTGCCACTTTGGAACAGCTCCGGGGCCATGTAGTTGATGGTGCCCACCACGCTGTCGGCGGCGTTTTGCCCCGCATAATCTCCCTCGATGGCCAGGCCAAAATCGAGCAGCTTAAGCTGATCCCCCACCACCAGCATATTGTCTGGCTTCAAATCGCGGTGGATGATGCCGCGCTGGTGCAGGTAGGCCAGCGCTTCCAGGGCTTGCTGCAAAAAGGCGAGCTTGACGGAGAACGGCCGTTCCCCACAAGCAGCCACCACCGTCTGGGCATCTTGCAGGAGTTCCATGGTGTAATACGGCCGTTTCTCACCATCAAAGCCATAATCCAGCACGCTAATAATGTGCGGATGCCGCAGTGAGGCCAGCGTGCGGAACTCCTCCGCCAGCGCCACGCGAAAATCGCGCGAATCACGCCGCGAAGCAAACTGAAGCTGCTTCGCCGACACCAAAACTCGCTTCAGAGCTACCAGTTCCCCAGTCAGCCGGTCCACGGCGCGGTAAACCGCCCCCATGCCGCCAGCGCCAATCTCGCCGACAAAACGGTAGCGATTGTTGAAAAAGGGTGCCAATGTGGATTCAGAAGCTGTCAATGTCATGGGGTTATGTCAATTTCACAGGGTTGCCAGGTCACCAAGTTAATAGGGGGTTCATTATACGCGGTTTGCGGCGGCGCGGCACCGCCGGGGATGAATGCAGATCGGATGTACACGAGGACCAGGGCATGAATGCCCAGGCTAAAATGCACGGCTCAAAAATCTCTGTGAAACTCTGTGTCTTCTCTGTGGCTCTCTGTGTTCCGCTTTTCACTCAAACCGCAGCGCCTCAATCGGGTTTAGCGTTGCGGCCCGGGAAGCGGGGTAGATGCCAAAAAAGAGCCCCACTGCCACGGAAAAGCCTACCGCCAGGGCAATGGAGTTAAAGGTGACTGTGGTGTCTAGTTCGGGAACGGCCGTTTGCACCCCAACAGCCCCCACCACGCCCAACACAATCCCCAGCACCCCGCCTAGCACCGCCATGATCACCGCTTCCGTCAAAAATTGGCCTAAAATGTCCAGCCGCTTCGCCCCCACCGCCTTGCGCAGCCCAATCTCCCGCGTTCGCTCCGTCACGCTCACCAGCATAATGTTCATGATGCCAATGCCGCCCACTAGCAGCGAAATCGACGCAATAGCGCCTAAAAAAACGGTCAGCACGCTTGTCACCGAGCCAAACGCCGCCAGAAAGTCCTGCTGCGTCAAAATTTGGAAATCATCGGCATCCCGAAAGTTGATGTCGTGCGACTGCCGCAGCACCTCAGAGGCATCAATGATCGCCCCGTTAATGGCCGCCTCATCCACCGCCTTCATCAGGATGGCGTCCACCAAAAACGCCCCGGTGCGCTGGCTGCGGTTGTTAAACAGCCGCTCCTGCGCCGTACTCAGCGGCACGATGGCCACATCGTCCCGACTGCCGCCGAACATCCCTGCGCCCCGCGCCATCAGCACCCCCACCACGCGGAAGGTCAGCCCGTTGATTTTGATATCCTCGCCAATTGGGTCTACATCCTCAGGAAAAAAATTGGTGACAGTTTCTGGCCCAAGCACCACGACGCGGGAACGGCCGTTATACTCCACCGCCGTAAAGAACTCCCCCCGTGCCATTTCCAGCCCCCACGCCGCCAAATAATCCGGTGTCGAGGCCCGCAGCGACACCGAGCGCACCGTCCCACCATACCGCAGCTCCCCATCCCGCAGCACTGCCGGAGCCACTGCCGCTGCCCCAGGCACCCGTGCCGGATCAGCCAGCAGCGCCGCGTCCCGCAGCGTCAGCGATGATTCCGTCAGCGGATCGCTGCCAGGGCGACCGGGCTCCTGCACCGGAATGATGAACACCAGATTGCTGCCCAGGCCAGAAAACTGCTCGGCCACAAAGCGCGTCACGCCGTCACCAATGGAAAGCAGCGTAATCACCGCCGCCACGCCAATCATAATGCCCAGCATCGTCAGCGAAGCACGCAGCTTATTCGCCCCCAAACTCGCCAAAGCAATCCGCAAATTCTCAACAATCATACTAAAAAACTCAAATCCGCAGATTTACACAGATTACGCAGATTAAAACTTCAAATCTGCGAGAATCTGCGTAATCTGCGGATAAATTATTCGTACCTCAGCGCATCAATCGGGTTCAGCCGCGCTGCCCGCGTGGCCGGATACAGTCCAAAAAAGAGCCCCACCCCGGCCGAAAAACCAATCGCCAATGCCACAGAGTTCCAGTCCAGCGTCGGGTCCAGCAGCGGCGACAAATCGCTAATCACCGCCGCCCCAATCGCACCCAAAACCAGGCCAATTAGCCCGCCAACGCTGGCAATCACCACCGCTTCGACTAAAAATTGGGTCAAAATATCTTTGTACTTAGCTCCCACCGCCTTGCGCAGGCCAATCTCCCGCGTTCGCTCCGTCACGCTCACCAGCATAATATTCATGATGCCAATGCCGCCCACCAGCAGCGAAATCCCGGCAATCACGGCCAGGAAAATGGTCAGCACGCTGGTGATCTCGCTAAACGCCCCCAGCAGCTCCGACTGGCTCAAAATGGTAAAGTCGTCCTCATCCCGAAAGGTGATGTTGTGCTGTTCCCGCAGCACCGCCTCCATCTGAACAATGGCCGCGTCTTGCCGATCTTCGCTAATCACCTGCGCGTAAATGACGTCTACCCGCAGCTTGCCATCGGCGCGGCGGGCCGGGAAAAGCCGCTGCTGTGCAGTGGAAATCGGCACCAAAATCACGTCGTCCTGGTCATTAAAGCCAGAACCGCCCTTCTCTTCCAGCACGCCAATGATGCGAAAGTTGACGTTGTTGATACGAATATCTTCGCCGATAGGGAATTCACCCAGTTCAAACAGCTCTTCATACACCGATTGACCAATCACCGCCACCCGGCTGCCGCTGGCCACATCCTGCTCGGTGAAAAAGTCGCCCAACGCCGGGTAAAAGTTGCGCACCAGGGGAAACTGGGTGTTGGTGCCCGAAATGGTGGTGCGGGTCTCCTGCCGCCCCCGCGTCACAATGGCGGGGCGGTCGTAGCTGGGCACCACGCCCAGCAAATCCGGCACGCGGAACGGATCGGCCAGTGCGGCTGCGTCGTCCAGCGTCAGCCCCGCGCCGCCTGCCCTGGCTGGCCTGGGGTCGGTCGGATCTGAATCGCCAGGAAAAACAAAGAGCAGATTGTTGCCCAAGCCCTGGAACTCGTCGATGACCACCGCCTCCACACCACGCCCCACAGAAATGAGGGTAATCACGGCCGCCACGCCAATAATAATCCCCAGCATGGTGAGGAAAGCGCGCAGTTTGTTGGCTGTTAGCCCAATAAGAGCGAGGCGGATACTTTCAAGTAGGTTCATGGTTTTAGTTTGCTAGTGGCTGGTAAACTTTTCACTTTTTACTTTTCACTTGTTACTTTTCACTGTAGCAAAGCATCAGACGGCCGTTCCGTCTTCCCCGCCACCAACGGTTCCTCAATCTGCTCATCCCGCACAATCTTGCCATCTGCCAGGGTAACGACCCGGTTGGTGTGCCGGGCAATCCACGGATCGTGCGTCACAAAGACCACCGTGATCCCTCGCTCCCGATTCAGCTGCTGGAAAATCTGCATCACCTCCGTGCCCGACTTGCTGTCCAGGTTGCCCGTCGGCTCATCGGCCAGAATGATGGCCGGTTCATTCACCAGGGCGCGGGCGATGGCCACGCGCTGCTGCTGCCCGCCAGACAGTTCACTCGGTTTGTGGTGGAGCCGGTCGCCCAGGCCCACCAGCGCCAGCGCCGCCTCTGCTTTTTGGCTCCGCTGTCCCCCGCCTGCGTAAATGAGGGGCAGCTCCACCTGCTGCAAAGCGGCCGTACGCGGCAGCAGGTTAAAGCTCTGGAAGACAAAGCCAATCTTGCGGTTGCGCACGTCGGCCAGCTGATCTTCCGTGAGGTTGCTCACGTCGGTGCCGTCCAGCAGGTAGCTGCCGCTGCTGGGCTTGTCCAGCGCCCCCAGCATATTCATCATCGTCGATTTGCCAGAGCCAGACGGCCCCATAATCGAGAGGAATTCCCCTTCATAAATGGAAAGGGTGACGCCGTTGAGCGCTCGCACTTCATGCTCGCCCATCGTGTACACTTTAGTCATCTCTTTAATGGTGATGACGGGTTTACGGCCGTTCTCATTCATCGTTACCTTTAATTTGCCACAGAGGGCAAAGAGGAAAAAGAGAAAAACCTCTTAAACCTCTGTGCTCTCTGTGGCTCATAATCTATTCTCCAGACCCGAAGATGTTGAACCCTTCGCGGTCGTTGGTCAGCACCACCCGGTCGCCTGCGCTCAACCCGGCCAATACCTGGCTAAACTGCTCATTGCGCAGACCCGTCTCTACCACCACCTCTTCGATAGTGCCATCTGTCTGCTGCAAATTAACAAACGCCTCGCCCGTCTCCCGGTTCAGCCGGATGGCCCAGTTGGGCACAATCAGCACGTCAGCCACCTCGTCCACCACGATAGAAGCGGAGGCACTCATCCCCGGCCGCAGCGACTCCGCTACAGCCGAATCAATGTTGATGGTGACCAGATAGGTTACAACCCCGCCAGAGGTAGCCGAGGTGGGAGCAATTTCGGTAATGGTGCCAGAAACGGCCGTATCCCGCAGCGCATCCACCGACACGTCCACCGCCTGCCCCAGCGCAATTGCATCTATATCAATTTCATCCACGCTTACCGTAATGTGAAACGCCGCCTCATTCACCACCGTAATCGCCGGTACGCCAGGGGCAGCCAGCTCACCCTGGTTAATCAGCACGTTGGCCACCGTACCCGCAATCGGGGCCACAATTTGCGACTGCACCAGCCGCAGCTCCGCCAAATCCAGATTTGTCTGAGCCGCCGCCACCTGCGCCTCCACAATCGCTATCTCATTCTCAGTAGGCGGCTCCAGCAGCCGATCATACGCCGCCTCGGCCCGTGCCAGATTGGCTTCGGCTGCCTGCACGTTACCCTGCGCCGCTTGCACACCTGCCTGAGCATTGGCAATCGCCGCATCCGCCAGCTGGATGTCGGCCGGGCGGGCGCTGGTTTGCACATCCTGCAAGGCCGCTTCCGCCGCCACCAGCGAGGCGTTGGCATTTTGCAGCGCCGCCCGCGCTGCTTCTTCCGGTGCGCCTAACCCGGGGCAGACTTCATTGCCCGTCGGGTCAATAAAACATTCAACCGTCCGGTTATAGGCATCCTGAGCATTCTTTTGGGCCAGCTGCGCCGCTGCCAGATTGGCCTGCGCCTGGGCGATTTGCCCCGGCGTGGCCCCGGCCAACAGCTGCGCTTTTTGGGCATTGGCTTGCAAAACGGCCGCTTCCGCCGAAGCCAAATTTGCCTGAGCCACCGCCACATTGGCCGCCGCCGCCGCCAAATCCGCCTCAGCGCTGGCCAGCGTCGCTGGCGACGGTGCTGCATTGAGCCGCTGCGCCAGCGTTAACTCCTGAATGCGCAAGGCATCTTGCGCCTGCTGCACTGCCAGAGCCAGCTCGTCGGTGTTCAGCGTGGCCAGCACATCCCCTGCGGCCACCTGCTGCCCGCGCACCACGTTCACCTGCTGAATGGTACCGCCCAGCCCAAACGTCAACGACACCAGCGATTCCGGCTCGATGGAGCCAACGGCGTTCACCGTAGCCGTCACCTGTCCCCGTTCCACCACTGCCTGGCGGAGGATTTCGGGAACGGCCGTTTCCACCGCCAACCGCTGCTGCCGCACAACAAAATACCCCGCAATCACGAGGAGAATAATTCCTACCACAATCCCTGTTCTGCGCATGGTCAATCAAAAACTCCTTGCCGAATATCTGGGCAAAATCTTTACAACCCAATCAGCTGAATTATACGGAATCGTGAAAAATTGCACATACCGCTATACAAAATTACAACAACCGTTAACATTTGAGTGAGCAGCAGTTGCTACGCATTTTTTCTTATGTTAGAATTGTGAAAACTTACACGAATAAGTTTAGCAATCTTTTTATCAAGCAACTCTTCAATAATTTATCTACAGAAAAACCATCTGTACATAGTCAAGGACAATACGCTGTGACAACTGAAATACCAGATATTGTCATTGGCCGTCTACCCATCTACTTGCGTGAACTCACTCGTTTAGCTGAAGAAGAAGGCAGAATCAATACCTCCTCCCATGAATTGGGCAAGCGTTTGGGCATCAGCTCTGCCCAAATACGGAAGGATTTGTCTCACTTTGGCGAATTTGGCAAACAGGGTACCGGCTACCACATCAACTATCTTATTGAACAATTACGCAATATTCTTCACCTCACCAGGGAGTGGGATGTGGCTTTGGTAGGGGCCGGTTATTTGGGTCATGCTCTGGCCCATTATCACGGCTTTCACCGTCGAGGCTTTCGCATCTCCTGGATTTTCGACAATGACCCAGCCAAAATTGGCGAGCAAATGGACGATCTTATCGTACAGGATGTGACCAATTTGGAAAAAGTCATTACGGAAAACAATGTTAAAGTGGCGGTCATCGCCGTACCAGCCAATTATGCCCAGGAAATTACGGATCGATTGGTGGCAGTCGGCATTCGTTCAATTTTAAGCTATGCGCCTATCCATCTAAATGCCCCCCCCGGTGTCGAGATTAGCTACAGCGACCCTGTCATTCAGCTGCAACGCATGACCTATTATCTGGACTAACGTCATTGGGGAATAGCAAACAGTGAGCAGTATCCAGTAAGCAGTGTTCAGTGGATACAGAGCACAGAAGCAGGCAATCTTCTTGCCATGTCCCTAACCTGGACAAGCCAGAAAAAAATGGCATGGTTCATTTCAGGTAATCTGTGCTTTACAAATCTAGCAAGAAAGCATGTCATGCTGAGGTCCTCCGAAGACTCCGCTCAGACCTGTCCTGAGCTTGTCGAAGGAATGACAATTTGCGGACTAATTTGTAAAGGACAACTTCTCCTTTTTGAACCATGCCGTTTTTTGCATATTACGGGACACACAGTACTACTTCTCCCCTTTTGCACTGTATTTTCCCGCTTTTGACCATTCATTCTCGGCTAACAACTTGCTCAACAGCCATCTGACTGCCCCAAATAATCTTGAAAACTGGTGGATGAGTTAAGTAGCCACCACAGGTCAACCGTTTGATATCCTCCTCACGGACTTCAATCCCAGTAGCTTTCAAGTGTTCAATCGCCTTGTTCATATAGGGGTTTGTTTAACATTCGTGTCAGGAGTGGAAGCCTCTCGAGTGAGGCAATGGGTTAAATAAAGTTTGTGAGTTCAAACGCACTCGAGGGATTGCCACGTATGGTGCATTTGTTAAACAACCCCCTATCTCGTGCTCGAAAGTTGCCCCCGTTTTGTGATAGTCTCTTACTGGGAGACGCGTGCGCCGATGGCAGGGCGCACTGATCGTGTCGCAGGATTAGCTGTTGACCATCGACAATTCAGATCAGATATGGCAGCGGGACTATGCAATTGAGCTGTCTACCGTGGACGGATGAATGCTGGCGTTCAATCGCTGCGCGTCGCGTAAACGACCGTATGGTGGTCGAAGCGGCCGTTGACGATGTTTCCGGAGCAGGTGATGAGCGTCAGGTGGGAGAGGTCGTCGCTCCCCGGCTCTGACCCAGCGCCGAAGATCCTGGTTAGCACCGCCGGGTCGGAAGACTCTTGGACGGAATAGACCTTTATCTCGTCAACAATGAAGCGAATGTCAATGTTTGACACCTTGTCATGGACAATGATCGGTTGGCCGGGACGGAGATCGTGGAGGCGAGCGAAGATCTCAGGTCGCCCGAGCGGATCATTGACGTGCCCGGCAATCGCGGCCGTGCCCGGTTCGCCCGGGATGCCGCTCCCGCGATACCAGAATGCCGTGTGCCAGACCGGATCGCCAATCGGACCTTTCGGCGCATCCATAAAATGTTCCTCTGTGATTCCCACGCCAAGCACGGGAGCGTTGACCTTGAGCGAAGGGATCTGAAGCTCGAGCGGCACCTCTACCGGCCCGGCTTGCAGGCTGAGGTCCGCATCAAAGAGCGGCCCAAGAGAGTCGCGTGTGGGCGTCGGCTGAACCGTCGGCTGGACGGTTGTGTGAACGATGGGCTGCTTTGTTGGCAGACCTGTTGGCTGGACCGAAGGTAGTCGCGTAGGAGATGGGGAAGGCGCTGCTCTTACTTTCTCTGCCTCCTGGTTTCGGCACCCTGCAAGAACGACCGCAATGACCAAAACAGCCACAAGGCAACCAAACCTGCCACGCCGAGTGCGTATCCTCATGGTTTTCGCAATAACTAACTTGCTGCTTCGGCTTTTCAAGTGTTGCGATATGCGCGAACGCCTAGATACAGGGCGAAGACGCTGAAGACAGCGACGATCACCACGCTCCAGGGGAAACTTTCGTTTCGTATGGGCGCACCGCCGGTGTCCGGCAAACCGGGTACAACCGTCTCAGTTGCTGGTATGTCTGTCGCCGTAGCCGGAGGCGGGGGGGGCGTGTCTGTTGCCGGTGACGGTGTGTTGGTAGCTGATGGCGGCGTGGCCGTCGGCGGTATGGTCGTCGCTGTGGTCGTCGCTGTGCTCGTCGCTGTGCTCGTTGGCGAGGGGCCGGTGCAGATCGGACCGAAAATGGTGTTGGAATCCAACGTCACTTGACCCGTTTGCACCAGGGCGCGACCGTCCAAGGTTGCGCCGGTCTGCAAGTTGATGTCCGTGAGCGCGAGAATATTTCCTATGAACTCAGTGCCTGTGCCGAGAGTCCCAGACGAAACGACCCTCCACCACACGTTACACGGATCACCACCGGTAACAGATGAATTGGCCGATGTCGTGAGCGTTGCCGCAGATTTGAAAATCCAGACGCCTTCCCCGGTGAGCGTCAGGTTTCCAGTCAGTATGAAGGCATCGGCGCAGTAGGTGCCCGGCCCGAGAGGTGAGACCAGAGTCAGGTCCTGCACGCCCGCGTAGGTTGTATCGCAACCCTGATCGAGAAGTCCGAATGCAGATGTATTAGCAGCCTGAGCCGCAGCCGCGTGCACATCTGCGTCGTGTATCGTACCCGGAGGGCCGACAACGCCCGGAGGAAAGTTGGTGTAATGCGGTGGCACGCCGATACTTGGGCTGATACCCAGATCGCCAGTCACCGTAGTGGGGCCGGTATTGGTCACTATCGATCCGGCAAGAACCGAGTAACTCTCCGCCGCACCCAGTGAGGGCGAAACTTGTGCAAGCAGGCGTTCAGACTCATCGAAAAATGGACCTGCCAATAAGAGAACGATAACCAGAATGACTGAAGTTGTCACATACTTTGATTTGTGCATTTTATTTGACCTCTTGATTATGCTTATTATTTCTCATTTTCGCCCTTGATAACGTGACTTTTGCAAATTTAGAGGCGAAGACACGAAAAAGTTGAAAAATAAAAGCTCAAAATCAGGATGCAATGGTGCTGTATTCACTGCAAAGGGTGAAAAAGACCTAATAATTGGTTTTATGACTCTGAATTGCAGTTGAAATCAGGCTTAATGGCACACAGAAAAGCCATTAAGCAGCTTTTTCCAATGTGGTTTGGTGAAAATCTGGCCCCAAATTGTTCGATTTTGCACTCAAGTGACAGTCAAGCATATTTTGGGGACATCTTCGAGCTTTCAAAAAATTCTTTTTTTTCGCAATTTGTGCGCTGATTGCACAAAACTTACGATAACATTGCATTATACGGGCATGGTTCATTTCAGGCAATCTGTGCTTTACAAATCTAGCAAAAAAGCGTGTCATGCTGAGGTTCTCCGAAGACTCCGCTC
The DNA here is from genome assembly GCA_041748655.1 of Promineifilaceae bacterium (SeqCode). Taxonomy (GTDB): domain Bacteria; phylum Chloroflexota; class Anaerolineae; order Promineifilales; family Promineifilaceae; genus Leptofilum. The sequence continues at coordinate 13,174 of JBGTCV010000086.1, forward strand.
AGTCCTGTCCTGAGCTTGTCGAAGGAATGACAATCTTCGGACTAATTTGTAAAGGACAACTTCTACTTTTTGAACCATGCCAAAAAAATTAACGCAAAGGCGTAAAGTATATAAAGATGCAAAGAAAACCGGCTCTTTGGGATTTCGTGGGGTATCTGTCAATGTAGGGGCGGGTCTTGTGCCCGCCCAGTCGAGGGCGACTACAAGGGTCGCCCCTACAAACAAAGAATTTGAAGATCAAAAAAGCCCTGGCAAAAATTGTCAGGGCTTTTTATTTACAGAAGAATCATCAATGAAGCGCTTATAAATCTGGAATGCTGCGCTGCAAAATTGGCAGTTCGGCCAGGGCCTTGCCTGCGCCTAACGCGGTGCAGGCAATTGGATTATCCGCCACGTAAGCAGGCACACCCGTTTCACGGGTGAGCAGCGTATCAATTTCGCGCAGCAGCGCTGTGCCACCCGCCAACGCCATCCCCCGGTCTATAATATCGGAAGAAAGTTCCGGCGGCGTCTTGGCCAATACCGCCCGCACCACGTTCACAATGGCTGCCAATGGTTCAGAAATCGCCTCAACCACTTCACTAGAAGTAATGGTGATGGTTTTCGGCAGCCCAGCGACCTGGTCACGCCCCTGCACCTGCATATCCAAATGTTCATCCAGCTCCACAGCGGCCCCAATTTTAATTTTAATCGCTTCGGCCGTTGGTTCACCAATCACCAGATTATATTTTTTGCGGATATAGTTGATGATCGCTTCATCGAGGTGCACGCCACCCACGCGCACCGATTCAGCACAAACGATGCCGTTCATGGACACAACGGCCGCTTCTGTGGAACCGCCACCCATATCAACAATCATGTTGCCGGTTGGGGTGCCAATGGGTAAGCCCGCGCCAATAGCCGCAGCCAATGGTTCAGGAATGAGATGAACGGGATCGCGTGCACCGGCGGCCAAAGCGGCTTCTTTTACGGCCCGTCGCTCGACGCTGGTAACGCCGTAGGGCACGCTAATCATTACCACCGGTTTGCGAAGCCGAAACCGTCCGGCCACCTTGCCAATGAAATATTCCAGCATCCCCTGGGTGACAAAGTAGTCGGCAATCACGCCATCGCGCAACGGCCGTATTACTTCAATGGATTCAGGGGTACGGCCGTACATCTCCTTAGCCGCACGACCCACCTCCACAATTGTCGTCTTGTTCTCATCCTCCCGGATCGCCACAACCGCAGGCTCCTGGAGTACCACACCCCGACCCTGATCATGAACCAGAACATTCACCGTGCCTAAATCAATGGCAATATACGGCGTAAAAATTGCCACTATTAATCTTCATCCTGTGGCGAATAGCTGGCACCCGTTGCCATTTCCCGCCGCCGCCTGCCAGAATGTCGCCGACCGACGTCCAGCCGAATTTGAGCACGCATCAATGATGCCTGAATCTGAGCATATTGATCCGGATCTTGCACCACGCCCTCTTTCATCGCCTGTTCAGCGTGCTGACGAGCGCGCTCTGCTCGCTCAAGATCAATCTCTTCAGCCTGTTCTGCTGAATCCGCTAAAATGATCACCTTGTCTGGCTGCACTTCAACGTACCCGCCACCGATAGCAAAATGCTCTTCCTCGCCATCCGGATGCCGCACCCAAACATCGCCAAACGCCAGGGTTGCCAACAGGGCAGAATGGTTAGGCAAAATCCCCATCCGCCCTTCAGAGCCAGGCAATGAGACCGAAGCCACCTGCTGGCTAAAAACCGTTCGTTCCTGCGTCACAATATCACATTGAATTGTCATAAACTCACCGATAGCAGTAATCAGTAATCAGTAATCGGTGGCCTGCCAACGACACTGAATACTGATTACCGATTACTGGCCACTGAATACCAAAGCTAAGCCGCAGCGCGGAGCTTTTCTGCTTTCTCCACTGCCTGATCAATCGTACCCACCATGTAGAAGGCTTGCTCCGGCAAATCGTCGTGCATGCCATCCAGGATTTCGCGGAAACCGCGAACCGTTTCCCGAATCGGCACATATTGCCCCTGTAAGCCGTGGAACTTCTCAGCCACAAACATCGGCTGGCCCAGGAACCGCTCAATCTTACGGGCGCGGGCTACCAAAAGCTTCTGGTCTTCGCTCAGTTCATCAATACCCAAAATAGCGATGATGTCTTGCAAATCGTTGTAGGTCTGCAAAACCTGCTTCACTTCGCGGGCAGTACGGTAATGCTCCTCGCCCACCACATCTGGCTGCAACGCCCGACTAGAAGAAGAGAGTGGGTCTACAGCCGGGAAGATACCCTTGGCAAACACACCCCGGTCTAGCGTCAAGCTGGCGTCGATGTGAGCAAAGGTAACCACGGGAGCCGGGTCGGAGTAATCATCGGCCGGCACATAGATGGCTTGCAGAGAGGTGATCGAACCTGTCTTGGTAGAGGTGATGCGCTCTTGCAGGGCACCCATTTCCGCCGCCAGCGTGGGCTGGTAGCCTACAGCGCTGGGCATACGACCCAGTAAGGCAGACATTTCAGATCCGGCCAACACGTAGCGGTAAATATTGTCGATAAAGAGCAGCACGTCGCGCCCCTCATCCCGGAAGAATTCAGCCATCGCCAGACCCGTCAACGCCACGCGCAAGCGTACACCAGGCGTTTCGTTCATCTGGCCAAACACCATCGCCACGGAATCCTGCACGCCGTACTCTTGCATTTCGTAATACAGGTCGGTACCTTCGCGGGTGCGTTCGCCTACGCCAGCAAACACAGACACACCTTCGTGTTCACGCGCTACAGAGCGAATCAACTCAGCGATAGTCACGGTTTTACCGGTACCAGCACCGCCGTAAATCCCGGTTTTACCACCCTTGATAAAGGGGGCAATGAGGTCAATCACCTTCATGCCGGTTTCAAACGTTTCCAACACCGTGCTTTGTTCCTGGAATTCAGGGGCGTCGCGGTGAATGGGGTAATAGACGTCCGATATGGGGGTGGGACGGCCGTCAATCGCATTGCCAACCACGTCAAAAATACGGCCAAGCGTTACTGGTCCCACCGGAACACGAATCGGGTTGCCGGTTGACACCACGTCTAAACCACGGGGCAAACCATCAGTGGAACCCATCGCCACGGTTCGAACCATACCGCCGCCCAAATGCTGCTGAACTTCCAGCACCAACTGACCCTGGTCTGCTGCTACGTTCAACGCTTCATAAATTTCAGGAATTTCTTCTTCTGCAAAGTCAACGTCTACTACCACACCGCGAATCGCAGAAATTTTGCCTGTAGCCATGTAATCCTCCAACTTATGCTTTGGTGGTGTTTTTTGCCCCACCAGCCTAACTATTTTGTGCCAATGCCGCAGCGCCACCGACGATATCCAGGATTTCGCTGGTAATACTGCTTTGCCGCGCTTTGTTGCGCTCTAATGTCAATATCTCTACCAGCTCCCCAGCGTTGTCTGTGGCGTTATTCATAGCCACGTACCGGGCGCTGTGTTCACTGGCCTGAGATTCCAGGATGGATTGGTACACCTGCAAATCGGTGAACCGGGGAACAACCGTGTTTAGCAGCGCTTCGGGACCGGGTTCATACTCATAAATCCGTTCGGAAACGCCCGTGAGGTCTACGTTGGAAACGTATTCGGCCACGGCCATGTCACTAAAGTCGGTTGGTTTGAGGGGAAGCAGTTGTTTGATAGACGGCCGTCTCGCAATTAAATTAATGAAGTCGGTATACGCCACAAAAACCTGATCCACCTTCCCGCTCAGAAAATCATCCGTCACCAGCTGCGAAATGGGCGTTACGTCCAAAATCGAGGGTGAATCTGGGATACTGTCGAACGAAGCGACCACGTTGTAGCCACGACGGATCATCAAGTCACGCCCTTTACGACCCACTGCCACAACCTCTATCGGCACCTTCCAGGCTCTCAGAAAGCGTTCCGTATAGCTCACCATATTGCTGTTGAAAGCGCCCGCCAAACCACGGTTGCCCGTTATCAAAATGAGGGCAATGCTTTTAATCTCGGCCCGCGCCGTCAGGAACGGATGACCATTTTGGCCAACGCCCGGTTGTGAAGCCAGGTTGTGCAAAATTTCAAACGCTTTACCGGCGTAAGCACGGGTGGCTTCCACCTGTCGCTGCGCTTTATTTGCTTTGGAAGCAGAAACGGCCGCTAACGCACTCGTCACCTGAGAGATATTCTTGATACTTTTAATACGCTTGCTTAACTCGCGTTCGGTAGCCACAAATCTCTCCTAACTTATGAATTCGTCCAGTTCGCGTTAAAGTCCTCAATCGCCTGCTGTAAATTCGCTTCGATTTCATTGTTCCAGGCACCTGTCTGCAACGGAGCCGAAACTTCTGGACGCGCTGTATCAATATAACGCACCAGTTCGCGTTCCCATCGTTCAATATCTTTTACAGCCACTTTATCCAGATACCCACGCGCACCGGCAAAAATAAGCATAACCTGGTGTTCCAACGGCCACGGGCTGTATTGAGACTGCTTCAAAAGCTCCATCAAACGCTCGCCACGAGACAGCTGGCGCTGCGTAGCAGCATCCAGATCGGAACCAAACTGGGCAAAAGCGGCCAATTCGCGGTACTGGGAAAGATCAGACTTCAAACCACCAGAGACCTTACTCATGGCTCGCTTCTGGGCCGCGCTACCCACGCGGGAGACAGATAAACCGGTGTTAATAGCCGGACGCTGACCGGAGTTGAACAGATCGGTTTCCAGGAATATCTGGCCGTCGGTGATGGAGATAACGTTGGTGGGGATGTAGGCCGACACGTCACCCAGTAAGGTTTCGATAATCGGCAGCGCAGTAAGCGAGCCGCCCGTTCCCGGGCGTTTGATCACTTCGTATTTATCTTCACCCAGCTCTTTGAGCGCTTTTTCGTAATGCTCTTCTTCCAGATTACCAAAGTAAACTTCCCCGTTTACACCTTCCGTTTCGCGGGTTACTTCGGTGCCTTTTTCTACGATGACCCATTCGTCGCGCAGACGAACGGCACGTTCCAGCAGCGTGCTGTGCAGGGAGAAGATGTCACCCGGATACGCCTCGCGCCCGGGCGGACGGCGCAAAATTAGGGACATTTGGCGATAAGCCCAGGCGTGCTTAGAAAGGTCGTCATAGATAACAAGGGCGTCTTTACCCTGGTCCATGAACTCCTCCCCAATGGTGCAGCCGGTATAAGGCGCAAAATATTGCATCGGTGCCGGATCAGAAGCGCCAGCCACCACCACAGTGGTGTAATCCATTGCGCCGTTACGTTCCAGCGTATCTACTACCTGGGCAACCTGACCGACACGCAGGCCAATAGCGACATAGATACAGAGCATGTCGCCGCCTTTCTGATTGATGATGGTGTCGAGGCAGATGGCGGTTTTACCAGTTTGGCGGTCGCCAATGATCAGTTCGCGCTGGCCGCGGCCAATGGGGAACATGGCGTCGATAGCGATAATGCCGGTTTGAACCGGGGTATCGACACCTTTACGCTCAATAACGCCAGGGGCGGTACGCTGAATGGGGCGAGTTTTGGTGGTGTTGAGCGGCCCTTTGCCATCAATCGGGTTACCAAGGGGATCTACCACGCGGCCAATGAGGGCGTCGCCAACGGGGACGGAAGCGATGCGTCCGGTGGCACGCACTTCATCGCCCACCTGGATTTTGGAGTAGTCGCCCATGACCACAACACCAACTGCCGCAGCCTGAAGGTCAAGCGCCAGACCGGCGACGCCGCTGCTGAATTCTACCAATTCGCTGGCTTTTACATCAGCCAGACCATTGACCAGGGCAACGCCATCGTAAACGGCTGTTACCGTTCCAACACTGCGAGCCTCAACTATATGGTCGAAATCCTGAATTTGCTGTAAAAGCGAGTCTGTGAAGTTTTGAAAATCTGGGGCAAGGGTTGCCATCCACCAACCTCCTAATAAAAGTTAAAAGTCCTTGCATGAACTGTCTCATGCCATTTTACCACGCTATTGCGCCATGCCGTTGAGTCATGTCATCGCGCAATGCTACAGGTTTATCTGGACTGTATACACCGATGTTGAAGATTTTTAATTTCTTGTTAATCGAAAGATTTTTTTCTTACCGCATGGCCTTCCGCACCACAACAGCGAGGGGCATTTCATCGGGGGGCAGCAACTACCTGCCAGGGACCCTGGAATGCGCCAAAAATATACCTTACCTATAACCATTTGTCCAACAATTCACAAACGGAACGGCCTATTTATTAAGGAACCACAACAACCGCAGCCAACAAAATCCGGTCGCCCAGCGCACTGTGGGGGCCGCTGGCGGGCAAACGCTCCCCGGTGGCCAGCAGGTACAGCCCCAGTTGCAGCTGGTATTCCCCCGGCGGCGCGTCGATGACCCAGGAACGGCCGTCTACAACCCGCTCTCCCACCGCCCAAAATGAGGTAGGATACAGTCCGCCCAACGGCTGGCCATCCTGTCCGGTGACAAACTCCCCGTCTGGCGTCAGCAGGTGAATAAAAATGGTGTAATCTTCGGCAACGGCCGTTTCCACCTCCCAAAACAGCCTCATTTCCAGCGGCTCCTGCCGGGAAACCACCTCAGGTACGAGCGCGTGAGACAACACGATCCCTTCGCCAAATGTTGTACCAATGGATTGGGCCTGAGCGGGAACGGCCGTTGCCTCTGGCGGTGTTTTCAATCGGGCAATGTTGATCGTCCCGTTGCCATTCGCATCCCTGATGGGCAGCAGGAACTCGGTGCCGGGTTGGCGCAGGGCGAGTTGGACGGTATAGCCAGCGGGCGCGTCGGAGGGCAGCGGCACGATGTACGGGTCGCGCAGGAGCTGCCCGGCAGACAGGTTGCTGAATAAGGTGAAGCCGGGGTTCGGATTGACAATCGTTTGCTGCGGCACGCCCCGGCCATCTAGCAAGGTTAACACCACCTCATAAGCAGCGGCTGGCGGCTGGAGCGCCTGCCAGTACAGCGTCAGCTCATTGGGCAGCGCGGTCTCTACGCCGATGAGCTGAATCTCGTTGTTGAAATTGCCTGCGGGCGGGGCGGGAATGTGAGGGATACGGCCGTCTGCCACATGAACCACCAGCGGCGAGTTGACTCGATCCAGCCATGAAATTTTGCCCAGCAGCAACAGAATTGCCAGCCCCACGACCCAATTGGAAATTAACCGCGGAGAGCGCAGAGGACGCGGAGTTTTTTTGTTCTCTGCGTTCTCCGCGTCCTCTGCGGTAAAAATTCGCGCATTCGGCCGCATCACCAGCCACAAACAAACCAGCAAACCAGCCACAGAAACCAAATCCGCCAGCCAGCGCACCGGCGTGCGGCCAAAGAAAATCGACAGGGTGTGGCGGCCTGCGGGCACGGTGATTTGCAGACGGCCGTCGGCAGCCGCACCAACGGGTAAAGGCTCATTATCCAGCCGGGCCTGCCAGCCGGGAAAGATGTGCGTGGCAAAAATGAGCGTTTGTGGCTGGGCAAAGCTGGTTTGCCAGACGGCCGTCCAGGGATCGCTTTCTATCAGGGTGAGCTGGGTGGGAGAAACGGCCGTTATCAGCTTATCGGCCAGGGTGGAACCGGCAGGCACAACCGGGCCAATTGGCCACTCCGTCACGCGGGCATCGCTGTACTCCCCCCAGGCGGTAAGGCCGATGATTTGGTAGGTTTGCTGTACGGCCGTTACATCTGCGAGAGACGGCCGTTCCGGCAAACCCACCCAGCGCGGCGGGACCAAATACGGCACCAGATTGACATAACTAAGCAAAACCGCAAGCAGCAGCGTGATTATCCCAGCATTTAACCGCTGAGGACGCGGAGGGCGCAGAGGTTTCGAAGAACTTTCTTCTTCTCCGCGTTCTCCGCGATCTCTGCGGTAAAAAATCCCCAACCCCGCAATGGGCAAAAAGAACGCGGGCACGTCCAGCAAGCGCCAGGGAAACTGCAAGCCACGCAGCGGCCCCACCAGCCGCCAAAGCAAATCGGAAGCGGGCAGGGTGAGGAACAAGACGCCCCAGCCCAGCAATCCGGCAGTCAAAAAGAGGGCATCCCTTGCGGGGAAGTCTCCCCCGCTGTACCCCCACCGCCACAGGGAAAGTGCGGAAACGGCCGTTCCCCCTCCCCCCAAAAACAACGCCACCAGCCCCACCGTTTTGGGCAGATAGGCGCCGCGCAGCCCCACAATCGCCGTCCCAGGCCAGCGCCACAGCGTGGTGAAATGGTCGCCGTAAAACACCTTGCTCGCTTCGGCGGCGTAGCGGGTAAACTGAATCTCCGTCAGGGCGGGCAGCCAGGTAAAGGCAGCCAGGGCCAGCCCCAAACCAAACGTGGCCACCAGCACCAGCCAGCGCCGCTTCTCGGCCGATTGAGCCAGCACAGCCACAAAACTCCAGAGCAGCAGCGGCCCCAGCAGCAGCAAGCTGGCAGCGGTGTGGGCCAGCAGCAGCAGTGCCACGCTGACCGCACCGATGGCTGCGCGGCGGGCAGACGGCCGTTCCGCCACCCGCCAGATCAGCCAGGCCACCAGCGGCACCAGCCCCAAGGCCAGGCTGTTGGAGGTGCTGCCCCGGCTGTAGATTTGGGCGGCTACGTGGGGAGAGAAGGTGAAAACGACCGCAGCCAACAGCCCCCCCATCTCCCCCGCCAGCGCTCGCCCCAGACCAAACATCCCCACCGCGCCCAACAGCAGGCAGACGGCAAACAGTAAATTGATCGCCACCGCCGCCTGCTGCCCTACCAGCCAGTACAACGCCGTCAGCAGCAGGGCGCTCAGCGGCGGGTAAAAGGTGAACAGGGGGGAACCGTAGCCGTAGATCAGGTCCGGCTGCCAGCGGGCCAGGGGCACGCCAGCCGCCCACTGCTCGTTCACCAGCGGAATACGAAAGTAGTGCAGCAGCAGATCATCCCCCTGCGGCGGCAGTCCCCAAAGCGGCTGCGCCGCCAACGCGGTTAGCAACAGCACAGCCAGCCACGGCCACCAGGTGTGCCTTTTCCCCAAATCAATCATGGCTGTAATGGTAAAGCGGATAAACATTCTTTGCCACAGGAAACACAGGGGCGATTGTGCCGCAATAACAATTCTCAATTCGTAAACTGTTACCCAAATCCCTTCACCTGGGCTAAACTTATAGATGGGAGTGATTGTGTCCCGGTGGGTGCCCCAGTCTTCAAAATTGGTGGCCGGCTGCGCTGAGCAGGCGGCGGTGGGTTCGACTCCCATTCACTCCCGCCTCACTGAATCATAAGATTGGACCATTTTTGGCCTTTTGCGGCCCCAATCAGCAAGAAAAAATGGTCCAATCTGGTAAAATCCCCCCATGCTCTCACTCGACAAGCAAAATGAATGGCGCGAACGGTACCGGGCAGCGCATCCGGGTTGGCGGCCCGCCACGGAGCTGTATGCCGATTTAGTCCGCCAGCAGCTGACGCCGGAAGCGCGGGTGCTGGACATTGGCTGCGGGCGCGGCGGGCTGGTAGAGCAGCTGGCTCACCCGCTGGCGCAGGTGGTGGGGCTCGACCCGGACTGGCTCTCTTTGCATCAGCACCGGCTGGCGCTGCCCCGCGTGGCGGCGTTCAGTGACGATTTGCCGTTTGCCCCGAACACGTTCGATGTTGCTTTTGCCAGCTGGGTGCTGGAACATCTGGCACGGCCGTTTCTCACCTTCCAAGCCATTGCCCGCGTCCTGAAGCCGGGCGGGGTGTTTCTCTTTATTACGCCCAACGGCCGTCATCCGCTGGCACTGCTCAACAAAACGGTGGGTAAATTGGGCCGGTTACAGGGGCGATTGGTGGCGGGGCTGTACGGCCGTTCCGCCGACGACACCTTTGCCACCCATTACCGTGCCAACAGCCAGACCGATCTGCAAGCCCTGGCCAGCCAAACCGGCCTCCAGCTCGCCAGCCTGCACACCGTGCCCGACCCCACCTACCTCGCCTTCAACCGCCCCCTTTTCAGACTGATGACTTATTTCGAGGATGCACTCCCCGCCGGGCGGAAGATTCATTTGGTAGGAATCTTAGTGAAAAGTGAAAAGTAAAAAGTGCCACTCTTCATTTATCACTTTTAACTTTTTACTTTTCACTCAACCGTTTCCCCGTACAATACGCACATGGAAAACCTACCTGCCACCAAACATCTCTACTACAGTTACCTGGGGCGGCTTTACGCCTTTGCCTATTTCAGCCAGCGGCGCACCTTTTTGGGCATGACACACAGCGGCTGGCTGCGCTTCCTGGTGTTTGCGCTGTTTGTCGCGTCGCTGATTTTGCGGTGGGGCTGGGCGGCCAGCATTGTGACCTTTTTGTTATGGGTGTATGTAGGATTCCTCTACCGGCGGGCGAAGAAGGAAGGGTATAACAAATTTGTGGTGGATAAAACGGCCGTTCTCCCTCCCGAATCCACTCAACCACTAACCTCCAACGAAAAAGCCGTCGTGCGCGCCTCTGGCCGCTTTGCCGTCGTCAATAAAACCGATACCGTGCTGCTGCAAAAACCATCTACCTACTGGCACGTTCCCCTGGGCGACCATATCGTCATGGTAGAGTATCGGCCGGAAAACTTCCTCTACCAATTTTTTAACGCCAAAACGCTGCAAAAAATTGAGGCGGGCTGGATTTTATTCGGCAAAGAGCCGCTCAGTACGCTGGCGATTACTTTTTTGGAGGTGTGGGGCCCTGAGCACGACAACAACGCCCTGGCCTACTACGTCGGCGGCGGTGCAAACGATGACCTCAGCCGCCTGAGACCCCGCACCATCTACTTCTCCTTTGAAGACCCCGGCATCCAAAACAAAGTGTGGGCCACCCTGATCAAAGACGCCCGCGACTCGCGGGCATCCCTGACTGTATAATTTTTTTTGCCACAGAGGGCACAGAGGTCTCAGAGGTGCGACGCACTTAGGTTAGCGAGTTTTGTTGTGCTTTACACCAAAAAAAGTGCGTCGCACCTGTTAGCTACTCTCTTTTTTCCTCTGTGCTCTCTGTGGCTAATTCCTAACTCTGAAACAGATCGGTGACGGTACGACCGAGTACGGAACCTTCGCCGGTCGATTTGCCGCCGCCCACTTTGGCGCTTTGCAGCACGCGGTCGGCCAGGCGGCTGAACGGCAGCGATTGCAGCCAGACGCGCCCGGTGCCTTGCAGCGTGGCCAGGAAGAGCCCTTCCCCGCCAAACACCATCGATTTCAGGTTGCCCGCTCGCTGGATGTCGTAGTCGATGGTGTTTTCAAAAGCCACAATACAGCCGGTGTCAACCATCAGCTTTTCGCCGGTGAGCCGCTTCTCCACAATGGTGCCGCCCGCATGGATGAAGACGTTGCCATCGCCGCGCAGCTTCTGCAAAATGAACCCTTCGCCGCCAAAAAAGCCTGCGCCCAGCTTCTTGGTGAAGGCAACGCTCACCTCGGTGCCCAAGGCAGCGCAGAGGAAGGCATCTTTCTGGCAAAGCAGTTCTCCATTGGCTTCGTCCAGGTCGATGGCGATGATTTTACCGGGGTAGGGTGCGCCAAAGGCGACGTGCTTTTTGCCCTGGCCGTTGTTGGTGAAGTGGGTCATAAAGAGCGATTCGCCAGTGATGGCTCGTTTCGCCATGCTGCCCAATGCGCCCAGGAAGCCCTGGCTTGGCTTGGAGCCGTCGCCCATTTTGGTTTCAAAACCGATGCCGTCTTCCATATACATCATGCCGCCAGCTTCGGCAATGACGGTTTCGCTGGGATCCAGCTCAATTTCTACAAACTGCAAGTCGTCGCCATAAATTTGGTAATCTACTTCGTGGCTTTTCATGGTTGTTTATGCTCCTTTTGGGAAATGTCGTAGCCGAGGCGTTGAGACCTCGCTATCACGCGCTACAGGTTTTTAGGATTTGCTTCGTGCTGTACGCAACGGCCGTTTGCCACGTTGCAAATTTGAGTATAAACCAGCCCCAACCCCAACCGCAAGCAGGCCTTTCGGATAATCTGACGATTGACAATTTTGTAGGGGCGAACGGGGCGGGCGTTTTTTGATGGAAACGGCCGTTCCCACTACAATCCCTTTCTTTACCTTGGTAAAGCGTATGCTCAAAACCTCCATCATCATCCCCCACCTGAACGGCCGTCACCACCTCCACGACTGCCTTACCGCCCTGCGCCACCAAACCTGCCCAGCGTTCGAGGTACTGCTGATCGATAACGGCTCCACCGACGGCAGCCAGGCGTACCTGCGCGACCATTTCCCAGAGGTAAAGCTCATCGAACTGGGGCAAAATCGGGGCTTTACCGGGGCGTGCAATGCGGGCTGGGCCGCTGCCACTGGCGAGATCATCATCCTGCTGAACAACGACACTGAAGTCGAACAAAACTGGTTATGCGAAGTTTTGGCGACGTTTGCGCAGCATCCCCAGGTGGGCATGGTGGCCAGCAAAATGCTGCTGTTTGATCGCCGTGATACCTTCCACACCGCCGGGGATTTCTACCGGGTCGATGGCGTGCCGGGCAACCGGGGCGTATGGCAAAAGGATGTGGGCCAATTCGACCGCGTCGAGCCGGTGTTTAGCGCCTGTGGTGGCTCGGCGGCCTACCGGCGGGCCATGCTGGACGAAATCGGCTTTCTGGACGACGACTTCTTTTTCAGCTGCGAGGATGTGGATCTGGGCTGGCGAGCGCAGCTGGCAGGCTGGCAGGCGCTGTACGTACCTACGGCCGTTGTCTACCACAAGCTCAAAGCGACCAGCGGCTCCGTCATTGGCAGCTATTACGACGGCCGTAATTTCCTCTACCTCATCTGGAAGAATTACCCCATTACCCTATTACGCATTTACTGGAAAGACATTCTACGCGCCCAATTAAAAATCACCCGCGACGCCCTGCGCGCCTGGCGTGGGGAAGCCGCCCGCGCCCGCCTGCGCGGCCAGCTCGCCGGGCTGTGGGGCATCTTCAAACTGTGGCCCAAGCGCCGCCAGGTGCAATCTCTCCGACGGGTTGACGACGATTCCCTGACGGCCGTTCTCACCCCGGTTGACGATCCCCCCACTGGCGGGTAACATTGCCCTCCTGACTATGAAGAAGCAACAGGAAGAGACGATGAAACCATATTTATCCGTGATTATCCCAGCCTACAATGAGGAAACCCGCATCGGCCAGACGCTAACGGCCGTTTACGCCTACCTCACTGCCCAACCGTACAGCTGGGAACTGCTCATCGTGCTCGATGGCGCCACGGACGGCACCGCCAGCGTGGTGGAACAATTTGCCCAGGGCAAAGAAAACATCCGCTGGATCGATCGTCAGCAAAATATGGGCAAAGGCGCCACCGTGCGCCAGGGAATGCTGGCAGCCCGTGGCGAAATCCGCCTCTTCACCGACGCCGACAACTCCACCGACATGAGCCATTTCGACCAGATGAAACCCTTGTTTGACCAGGGAGCCAGCGTGGTCATCTGCTCCCGCGATGGCAAAGACGCGCCGGGCGCGGTGCAAACCAAACCGCAGCCCTTCTTCAAGCGCGTGCTGGGCAACTCCGGCAATCTGTTTGTGCAAATCATGGCCGTGCCCGGCATTTGGGACACTCAATGTGGCTTCAAAGCATTCCGCGCCGCCGCCGCCGAGCAAATCTTTGCCATTTCCCAGATTAACCGCTGGGGGTTCGACATGGAAGCGCTGGCGCTGGCCCGCCGCTTTGGCCACAAAATTCACGTCATTCCGGCGGACTGGCGCGACGCCGAAGGCACGCATGTGACGCTGGCAGGCTACCTGGGCACCTTCTGGGAAGCGGTCAAAATCCGCTGGAACCTGATCAGCGGCGTCTACACCCGGCAAGAAAAGCGCCAGGCTGCGGCCAAACCCCACCCCACCCCGAAATAACCTTTTTAGGGCCAACAGTCCGATGCAAAAAGCGCTCTATCAACAGATTTCGCAGATTTCGCAGATAATAAAAATCGTTCAATCTGCGTAATCTTTGATTTGATCTAATGGCTAATTTGGCGCTGGAAACGGCCGTTTCCCAACGACACCACTTCACTTACATCGCCGGTATCGACGAGGCGGGGCGCGGCGCATTGGCTGGCCCGGTGGTGGCCGCCGCCGTCATCCTGCCGCTCAACGAAACCATCGAGACGCTGCTGTACGGCGTCAACGACTCCAAGCAGCTCACCGCCAAAAAGCGCGAAGCCCTATTCGACATCATCTGCCAACACGCCCTGGCGTATGGCATTGGCCAGCAGCCCGCCGCTGTGATTGACGAGATTGGCATCCTGTCTGCCAACAAACTAGCAATGCAAGCGGCCGTTTCCCAACTCAGCCCCACACCACAGTTTTTGTTGATAGACGGCCGTATCCGCCTGCCCCAACTCAACATTCCCCAACAAGCCATCGTGCGCGGCGACAGCGCCAGCCTGAGCATTGCCGCTGCCTCCATCCTGGCCAAAGTAACCCGCGACCGGCTTATGATGCAGCTAGACGGCCAATATCCACGCTACGGCTTCGCCCGGCACAAAGGGTACGGCACCGAATTTCATCGCGCCGCCATTGCCCAATACGGCCCCTGCCCACAGCACCGCCACTCCTTCGCCCCCATCCGCCAGCCCCTCATTTAGGCCATTGGCCCCAGAATTCGCCGAGAGCGAAACGCTTAAACCGTCTCGGTTTTAAGCTGCCTGCCACTTCAGACATAGGACTAAAGGGTAGGCAGTTTGTTTCAGGATGGTACTCACTGGTTACTAAACTATCTCCCAACCCGACCTATAATGAATCTGAACCCATTTTTTGGCATGTTCAAGGTGAAAATGATGACTAGAGTTCTTGTGATCGACGATGATCGATTGATTCGAAAAGTAGTGAACAAGGTGCTGACCGACCTGGGCTATGAAGTAGTAGAAGCTGAAGACGGTTTGGAAGCGCTTAAACGCATCAAATCTATTCGCCCCGATGCCGTTATTGTCGATAAACTGATGCCTGGAATAGATGGCTTTGAGGTAACGCGCCGCCTGCGCCGCGAACCGGAACTAACGCACATTCCCATTCTGGTGCTAACGGGCGAATCTGACCTGCAAGAAAAGTTGGCCGCCTTTGAAGCGGGCGCAGACGATTATTTATGCAAGCCATTTGCCTCCGCTGAGCTGGCCGCCCGGCTTACCGTACTGCTGCGTCGGGCTAAAGCGCTGGAAGCAGCCCAATCCCAAATGCTGCAAAAGTCTGCTCAGGCACGGGTCATAGCGGTTCACAGCTTGCGCGGCGGTATTGGCAGCTCCAGCCTGGCTACGAACGTAGCCATTGGGCTCAACGCACTGTGGCAAAGCAACACCCTGCTGCTAGACATGGTTCCCCATGCCGGGCAGCAAGCCCTGATGCTCAACATGTCGCTCAAGCGCACCTGGGCCGATTTAGGCGCGATTCCCCCAGAAGAGCTGGACCTCAACACGCTCTCCGCTATTACCCGTCAGCACGAAAGCGGGCTGCACCTCATTGCCGCCCCCAAATTGCCTACCGATGCCGAAACAATCAGTGCCGCTCATTTTGATATCGCCTTGAAACTCCTCCAGAGCCGGTATGAATACATTGTGGTCGATTTGCCGCACGATTTTTCTTCATTCACGCTGGAAGCATTACAAACGGCCGATATTATCTTGCTGCTCGTCTCGCCAGAAATTGCTTCGGTGCGGGCCGCTTCCATTGCTCTGGAAACGTACAAACAGCTCAATTACCCGGAAGAAAAGGTGAAAATTGTGCTGAACTGGACGTTTGAGAAGGATGGTTTGGCCCATGATGCCATTGAAAAAGCGCTCCATGCGCCTCTCCAACTGGTCATTCCTTACGGCGGCCGCAGGTTTATTAGCGCCATTAATCGGGGCGTTCCGCTGCTGCATGAACATCCGGATGACCCGATTGCCTCGCTGCTGGAAGATTTTGCCTTTCGGCTGAGCAGAGAGACGCACCAGAGCATTGCTCCCGCTTCGCCCAGCGCTGCCTGGCATCGCCTGAACGACCGCTTGCAGCTGTTTGCCGCCGCCGAACGCAAGCAAAAATCACGTTTTTCATTTGTGCGTTAAAGGTAAAATTTATCATGAACCGTTTTGAATTTTCTAATGAACGAGGTCAGGGATTTACGGAGTATGCTTTACTGCTAACGGCCGTTGCGTTAACGGCCGTTGCCACTCTCTCCCTCCTGGGTATGCGGATCAGTGATGTGATTTGCCAGGCTGCCGAAGGTATCGGAGCTGAAGCCATCTGCGGCGATTTGCACTTTGCCGATGATTTTAGCCAGGGCTTGGACAAATGGCGCTCCTTATACGGCCAGGATAAGCACTGGACCATCACCGACGGCGACAATCCGCAGCTGTGTCACACTGGCGGCGGCGGCGACATTCTGCTGGCTAACGACAGCAAAGGCTCCGACTACACCATTAAAACCAATGCCAACCTCCCTTCTAGCCATGGCCACGGTGTCTTCTTCCGCTCCAGCGAAAATGAAAAAGGGCGGATCGAGGGGTACACCTTCCAATATGATCCCAGCCACGGCGGGCAGTTCATCATGCGCAAATGGGTCAATGGGTATGAATTGCATCCACCCTTCGCCACTGCCAAAGCACCAGCCGGATTCAACTGGCGCAATGCCAATCGCCAGATTGAGATTGATGCTATCGGCGGCGTTTTTACCGCCAAAGTAGATGGGGCCGAGGTGCTGGTGGGCAAGGATGATTCGTATTCTGAAGGCGGCGTCGGCCTCCGCGTCGGGAACGGCGGCAAGGCTTGTTTCGACAATTTCTCGGTGCAAAACCATTAGAAAAAAGCCATGGAGAGCCAACACAACTCTCTTTTCTCTCCAAACTTTGTGCCCTTTGGGCAGCCCTCTGTGGCGAAAAAAAATGAAGGCTAGCAGATGAAATTTGTAAACAGTCCCAAAGTTGAATACCAACCGGATGGCCTGCCCCGCGCTCGTGAAAGCAAACGGCCGTTCTTCTTTCGCATTTTAGTGGGAATCGCCCTCGTGCTGGCTATGGGGCTCAACCTGTACATCTTTCTGCGGGCCGATGTAGCCAATATTGTCCGACAAACCAACAGCGGCGCCGAAGGGATGATCATCGATGGTGAAAACCGACCGGTACCGCATGTGCTAATTTTTTCCGCCGAACACCCATCTATCAGCGCCACGACGGATGAAAACGGCCGTTTCCTCCTCAACAACCTGCCCGCTGGTATCAACCGGCTGGTCGTCGTGCGTAACAACGTCGGCCAGGAATTCTACGTCACCCTGGCCCCCGACAAAATCACCCGGCTCGATTACCTCAGCTTCACCGCCCCCCTGGAAGATATTGAATAGCTTTTCGTTTCCGGCCCGCTTTGTCATCCCCGCGAAGGCGGGGGTCCAGGCGCGTGGATTCCCGCTTTCGCGGGAATGACAGGTAAACCTCTACCGCTCAAGATCAATCTCAAACAGGTTCCACAATTCAGAATTTTGGGTGGCGTCCAGGCCAAAATTGAGCACTTCTGGGCGAGCCACAGCCAGCTTTACACGAGGAAACAGCGGCAAAGAGGGCAGCTCCTCGGCAAAAATGCGCCAGGCTGCTTGATGTGCCTCCACGTACTCCGGCGATCCCCAAAACGCCCGCTGCGCCTGCTGGCAGGCGGCATCAAACGCTTCATTCGACCAGCCCGTCGCGTTCAAATCGCCGACTGCGCCCTCTGCGCCAAAAATCTGGCTGGACAGCCAGTGGTGGCAGGGCGGTTCTATGCCACCGTTCCAGGCAAACAAAGCTACGTCAAACTGGCGGCCCAGCAGCGGGCCTTCGGGGGCAAAAAAGTCGTCAGGCAGGATACTGACCGTGTCCGCCTGGACCCCGCACTCTAGCCAGCTTTTGGCGATAACGGCCGTCATCTCCTGTCTCAAACTTCCACCCAAACTGGTCATCAGCTCGATGGCAAACGGCGTGCCGGTGGCCGGGTCTTCACGGATACCGTCGCCGTCGCTGTTCAAGTAACCCACCTCGTCCAGCAGGGCATTGGCCGCGGCCACGTCGTAGGACCACTGGGTCGCATCCGCTGGGTGCAGCGGATGCTCAGGCGACGCGTATACCTGCCACACTTCAGATTGGCCAAACATCGTTTGTTCCATGAGGCTCTGCCGGTCGGTACACATGGCCAGCGCCTGCCGCACCCGCACATCCTGGAACCAATCGGGACGGCCGTTGCCATCCCCGTACTCTCCAAATGAATCAATGCCAAACGCCAGATGCTCAAAAATCCCCCCTGGCTGGGTGTGCATTTCCAGTAAGCCATTTTCTTCAGCCTCTAGGATCAGGTCGATGAGGCCAAAGTGCGCGATACTTTGGGTCATGATGTCACAACGTCCTGCCAGCAAATCAGTTAAAAGCTGGTTGGGCTCTGGTGAAAAGCGGAAGGTTAGTGGTTCCAGTTTCGGCAAACCCTCTGCGCTGCGATAGTAGTGGGGATTCGGGGCCAGGGCGATAAATTCACCTGGCTGCCACACCACCACCATAAACGGGCCGCTGTTTAACGGCCGTCTCGCCGCCTCTGGTAGCTCCACCAACATATCAACATCATACTCACCCAACTGGTGCTCCGGCAATGGCGTCCACACGTTCAAAAAGTAGGTCGGGTCCAGCCAGCCAGGCAGCCCCGTCCAGCGCAGCGACAGGTCGCCGGTAGCTTCGTAGCTGGCGGTGCGTGCCGTGCGATAGGTATCCACCGTGGTAAAGGGCACTTCGACGGTACGGTTTACCTCGAAGCTAAACACGGAATCGGCCGCGCTCACCGGCGTCCCGTCCGACCACACCATCGGCTTGAGAACAAAATCGACTACCAATTGCTGCATCTCCAGCGGCGTGCCGTCAAACGTCACACGCTCCCCGGCAGCGTTCAGCACGTCCACGCCCTCGACCAACGTCACCACTTCGTCATCGGCGGACAGCACCGTGTCGCCCGCCTGCACGGTGACGGTTTGCAGCACGGCGTCACCATCCGCCAGGCTGGGCAGCTTTTCGATGCCCTGCGCCTGGTAGCCGTAGTTCAGCTGCGTCACCAGATTTTCGTAGATGGCATGGTGGATGTTTTCTTTATCCAACATGCGGGTGCTGTACAAGAAAAGCGAATCCGGTTCGGCCGCCTGGCAGACAACCAGCTCTTTTGGCTCAGGCGGTGTAGGCGTGCCCGCCACAGCTTCTGGCGTCTCCTCGACAATCCGCGTCACGACCACTTCCGTAGCCCGCAAAAACAAATCCCGCGAGACAACAGGCTCACCTTCTTGCGGTACGGCCGTTTCCAGCACCACAACCTCACGCGTAACTTCCACTTCCTCCAGCGGCTCAGCACACGCTGCACCGATAACACCCAACAAACAAACTAGCCATAATCTCCATTCGTGTTTCATAGGTCTTCTCCCTTTTCAGATTTGACCAATCTCATTGTGTATTAAAAATAAATTCGGGTAATAAACTTGTCATGCTGAGGCTATCGAAGCATCCCGCCCGCCTGAGAATCAATGAAGCTTTGGTTTAGGTAAGGTTCTTGCCATTGGTTCCTTGCGGGATTCTTCACTTCGTTCAGAATGACAGTTCGAGGTCAGTTGTCATGCTGAGGTCCTCCGAAGCATCCCGCCCGCTTGATAACCAGGGAAACTTTATCTTGGCGCTCTTAGCCTGCTTTGCGGTTCAAACCATTATAACGGCCGTTCCAAATCCAGTTGTTGTTTTACCGCAGCCGGGGTACAGTTCGCCCCATGAAACCACTCATCGGCACCGACCTCAAGCGCTTTTTACGCGACTACCGGCGGCTGCACCAGCCAGATTTTGACATCGTGGGCTTACTGCAAAGCGTGGAATATCCCGCCAACGTCGGCTCCATTTTCCGCGTGGCCGACGGGGCCAACATGACAGAGCTAGTGCTGACGGGCATTACTGCCACGCCACCCAACGCCACCATCGACAAGGTGAGCCGCTTCAAGAGCCTGCGTATTCCCTGGCGGTACGAGAAGGAAGCGGTAACGGCCGTTCACCAGATCAAAGACGCCGGGTACACGGTGGTGGCGGTGGAATTGACGGATACGGCCGTTCCCTACCACACCTTCAGCTACCCTCAAAAAACCTGCCTGGTGGTGGGGCACGAAGACCACGGGGTGACCAAAGCGACGTTGGGGGTGTGTGATGCGGCCGTTTTCCTCCCCATGTATGGCAAAGGGCAGTCACTCAACGTGCACGTCGCCTTTAGCATTGTCCTCTACCACATCCTGCACCAAAACGAGAAAATTTAACCGTGTGGTTAAAAACAAGTTACACAGAGCTGCGCAGAGAAGACACAGAGCTTCACAGAGAGATTCAGACGAACGCTTTGCGCTCTTCGCGTAAATTCGCACAATTCGCGGCAAAAAATACACCATGACCAAACGCAAACACCGGCGCGAAAAAGCCCAGCTCTTCCAGGCGCTCACCCAGCAGGCCCAAAACGCCCCACCAGCCGATCATGACACCCCCATCAGCGCCGGAGAGTTAGCCGCTTCGCCCACCCTGGCCACCCTGGCAGAAATCAGCGGGCTGACCAAAATGAAGAAGTTTCGCTTTCAGCTGCTGCATGAATGGATTGTGGCCCACTTTCCCCCAGGGCGCGTGGCCGACGTAGGCGGCGGCAAGGGGCTGCTGGCCTACCTGCTCCAGCAAAGCGGCTGGAACGCCACCGTCATCGATCCGGTGAACCAGGCGCTGCCCTCCAAATACAAAGATTTTAACCTCAACCGGCGGGTGAAAATTGCCGCCGATGAAACCGTCCCCCGCATCACCCGTGAATTTGCCCCAGAAATGGCCGTCCACTTTGATCTGCTAGTGTCGATGCATGCCCACGGCTGCAATATCCAGCTCATCGACGGGGCCGCCGCCAGCCAGCAAAAAATCATCCTGCTCCCCTGCTGCATCATTCAAGAGCCGCTGCTGCCTGCGCCAGGCCAGCATTGGATTACCTGCCTGGTAGAGTACGCCCTGGCCAAAAACCTGATCGTCGAGCCGTTCCGCCTTAACTTTCGCGGGCAAAATATTGGCCTTTATATTCATCCATCTTAATGGGTCACAGATTGGGTATTGCTTATCTGTGTTCATCTATGAGTCCACTGAAAAAAGGTCTTTTTCACCGCGGTTAGTTTTTTCAGTAGAGTCATCTATGGCTCTATTGAAAAATCACAGATTTCGCAGATTTACGCAGATTTTTTCTCTAGTTTCTCTGCACCTCTACGCCTCTGCGTTAAATTTTCCAGACAGAAGTTTGGCTAAATCGGCCGTACTGGGGAGGATGGCCTGTGCGCCAGCCCGCAGCAGCTCATGTTCCCGGCCAAAGCCGCACAGTACGCCAATGCGCCACGCCCCCGCCCGCCGGGCAGAATGCATATCGACAGAGGTGTCGCCTACCATGAGGCAGGCCGATTCGGGCAGGTTGAGCCGCCGGGCGGCTTCTTGAATGGGCGAGGGATGGGGCTTGAGGCGGCGGGTGTCTTGCGAGCCGCAGGTCACTTCAAAGCGGGGGGCAATATCGGGAAACTGGGCCAGAAAGCCTTCAATCTGGTGGCGGCTGCGGGTGGTGACGATGCCCAGACGGTATCGTTCTGGCAGGGCGTGCAGCATCTCCAGCACACCGGGGACAATCTCGAAATTGGCGATGAACGGATCTTTGCGCCGCGACTGCTGCCAGGTAGTGAACCATTTCAGCGGCTCGTCCAGGTGCAGTTTATCGGCCAGGGTGATGAGGGCGTTGGCAGGGGATTCAACTTGCATCAACAGCCAGCGGACATATTGGGCGGTACGTTCGCCCAAAACTGGCTGTAACCAACGCGACACCTTCAACACAGCCTGAGTATCTGTATCGATCAACGTGCCGTCCATGTCGAACAAAATGGCCTGGATTTCTTGGAAAGGGATTGGCGTGGGTTGGGTCATAAGAAAAAAGTAATTGAGTAATTGGGTAATTTACCGGATCAATTACTCAATTACCCAATTACCTCATTTAGAACGGCCACAGTTGCAAGATGAGAATGGCAACGGCCGTAATCGTCAAATTATCTAGTCCCCAAATCGACACTGCTTCTACCAGCGTGGTAACAACGGTGATGATCAGCGCGGGCAGCAGCGCCGCCGCCATCGTAATGTTGGGCGAGCCACCGACAGCCCACAGCGCCAGCCAGGTAAAAAGAAAGCAGCCCGCAAAAAAGCCTAGTGACCCTTCCACAGAGCGAGTGCTGGTGTGCACCACGTAAAGGCGACGGCCGTATGCCTTACCCACCACAGGCGCCATGCCGTCGCCCCAGGTCAGCGGCATCAGCGCCGCTACCATCAGCGGCGGCTGTTCCCAAAAGATGACCGCCACGATAGCGGCGGCAAAGGGAAAGTAAACCGTGCCCAGATTAGAACGGTCGCTGCTGGCCATCGCCGCAAAAAAGCCGTAGCGGTAATCCAGTAAATTGATCACCATAAAGGCGGCGCAGGCAACGACAAAAAACCTGGGGGTGTCGAACAAATAGTGCAGCCCCCAGCTCATCATGCCCACGCCGATATGAATAACTTTGCGGGTAAAGCCGCTGGAGTAACCCATCCAGCGCCGCAGCCCCTCCGCCCCGCCAATAATGCCAAACACATATACAAAACAGATGATAAGACCAAGCCAGTTATTCATGTGGCAACCTTGCGCTTGTTATGGTTGTGTAAAATCCAGCATGATGGGGAAAACGTGATCAATTTCCTCAAATTCCTGAACGTGATTTAAGCCATCGATTATTTTAATTTGGATTTTGGGGAGTACGGCCGTTTCCCCATACGCCTTCATGCTGGCAATAGTCGCTTCATTTTCCGAGCCGCTCAGCCACAATGCCGGGCAGCGCAAATCATCCGGCTCGTTCAAGCCCCAATCCAGCATCGCCGTCAGCCAGGCCAACGTAACAGGCACATCCATGTTAGCCATGACATCCTGGTCCTCTTCTGAGAGGGCTGCTGGATTAAACGTTCCCGTTTGCTGGGCCTGTAAAATCGGCTGCCAATGCGCCCGGAAATCTATGATAAATTGACGAAAATCTCCGGCAGCTGCATGACCAAAAGGAACACCCATGACGATTATTTTTTCAACACGATCCGGCTGCGCTGCCAAATAACGGCCGATATTTCCCCCATAAGAAAAACCCCACAAGGCAAACGACTCCACACCGCAGGCATCAGCAACGGCCAAAATATCATCACATATCGTTTCAATGGCGTAAGCAGACGGATGTGTGGGCTTGTCGCTGTCACCGTGCCCACGAATATCCATCGTGATGACCTTGAAATCATTTTTAAGCCGGGCCACGTAACCAACTTCATGCCAGCTTTGCCTCGATTGGCCACCACCCCCGCCGTGCAGCAAGAGAATCGCTGGTCCTTCGCCCGCAACGTCATAGACAACTTTGGTTCTGTCCGGCACAACAATTGAAGAACTGTTCATACCAATATTTGCGCTGTAGCCGCGGTTTCTTACCGCGCCTCTACGCAACGCGATAAGAAACTGCGGCTACAAATTTGAAATTTGAGCCAATAGATTGCAAGAAATATTAGACATTATTGGAATTAACGTTATGTCAAAAGCAATCCGCAGATTTCGCAGATTGGCGCAAATGGCGCTCGCAGATTAAAGGCAAAAAATCTGCGAAATCTGTGTTAATCTGCGGATCAATTCTTATTTCCGATAGTGTCTATTACACAATTAAATGATCGTACAGCATGTCCAGGCTGAGATCGGGCACGACGGTTTCGGCCGTTTGCAGCGTCAGGCTGGCGGCGGCAGCTCCCAGTCGGATTGCCTCGATGGGGGGCAGGTTGTTCAACATGCCAAACATGATGGCCGCCGTGACGGCATCCCCAGTACCGGTAGCATCTACCATTTGGCTGTAGTTGGGGGGAATATAGCCTGTTTCCCGCGCCGTGGCATAATCCAGGCCAAAGCCAGACAGGGTCACGACGACGTTCTCCACCCCTTTACCCACCAGACAGCGGGCCAGCGCCAGACTGGCTTCCGGGTCGGGGCCGTCAAAATCCACTTCGCACAGTTCAGCGGCTTCCACTTCATTCGGAACGACAAGATGGAGATTGTTGAGATACGGCCGTAACTTAAACGCCAATCGCGCCGAGGAAGGATCGGCACAGAGCGGCTTGCCATATTTGGCAGACAGCCGAACCACCGTCGCCATCGTGTCTGGCGTCAGGCTGCCATCCATCATCACCATATCCGCCTCTTTGAACAGGCTGCGGTTGCGATCCAGGTAACCGGAGGTAATGTGACGCAGCACCCGTACATCGTCCAGGGCAACAGAAAGCGCCCCGTTTTCTTCCAGCACAGCAATGTACGCCCCGGTGTTTTCCCCTTCAATGATCTGAACCAGCTCTGTGTTGACGCCAGATTCGGCCGTTTGGCTCACCAACCGGTGCCCAATCAGATCATCCCCCACGGCAGAGATGAGGCGCACCTTAGCCCCCAGCCGCGCCAGATTTTCGGCCACGTTGCGAGCCGTCCCGCCGCGAGTTACCCGAATCTGTGCCGGATTCGAAGTGCCAGGGGCCAGACCTGCATCTGGTTTGCCGCGTGAATCCAGCAAAGTTGCCCCAATGACCAAAATTTTTTCCGCCATGAATCACTCTTCCTTGGATTGCACTTACCCATTGGGCAATAGTTCAATCATGGGACGCCAAAAACCAACAACGCTGCCCAAAATTTCTGAAAGATCGACCCCTATTTCGGCCATTTCCGGCGAAAACGTCACCGTTCCAGTCACCTGATCTCGCTGGAATTTTTTTGAGGAGTCGGCCAGGGTAACAAGATAGATTCGCTGATAACGCTCTTTGGGGTCTAACGGCCGTACCCGAATTGTACCTTCAATCTGCTTATCCATCACGACCAAAACGGGCTGCTCGGTATCCTGCAAATCTTCGGTAAAGCCGGGCTTCAAATCAACCAACAGCCAATCCCCGGCATTAATCTCTACCAAAAAGTTGGAAGACGGCCGTTTTTCAACCAAATACCAGGCGTACCGGTCATCCATCAGCAGATGTTCTGGGATGGGAATAGATGGCCTGGCAGCGCGATCCATATTCACGACAGGCGGAAGCGCCTCGGAAACCACCGCTTCTACGCCAGGTTCGGTCTTCTGATCCGGGCTGCCAGCAGCGGGGCCTGATGAATCGTTAGCCTCATCCGGCTGGGCTGGGTCAGAAACGGCCGTTTGCGGAGCCGCATCCATCTGTTGGCGCAGGGCGGCTTGCAGCTCGGCCACATAAGCCAGCACCTGAGCCCGAAAACGTTCCCACTGCGGCACTGTCTCGGCAAAGCGGGCGCGATCCAGCCAGCTCGCCACCTTACCCACGCTCACCAGGGCCGCTTCGTAATGGTCGGCCCGCTGCAAAGCGACCACCCGCCCCAGGTGCGTCAAGCTAATGGACGCGGGCTGATTCACAAACGACCACTGCTGCCGGGCCAGTTCAAACTGCTGCACCGCCCCCCAAAACGCCCCTTCGTGCAGGTAAATCAGGCCGATATGGTAATGGCACAACCCCAGCTGCACGTGGTTACCCATGGCACGGTTAATGCGCTGGTAGCGGTCGATGTCGCCAGTGGCCAGGGGGCCGAGACGGGTAAACGGGTACCGGTTGCGGTAGTCGCGCACGGTGAAGATGTCGGGGCTGGGATCGGGATAGAGCCATTCCAGCAGTTCGGTGAGCCGATTAACGGCCGTACGAATCTGGCTGTTATTATCGTACGTTTGCTGGAGCGTTTCCGGGCTCATAGCAGCGTCTTCCCTGGCAATTTGGGGTCAAAATTGCCATCGCGAAGCTGTTTGCGCAAATTATCCAGCTGCGGCAGCAGGGTGTTGGGCAGCGGAGCCAGCTGCTGCGATTGACGCGCCATCATCTCCAGCGCCTCCACCAGCCGCAGGGCGACCACTTCTTCCATATGGGCGGGCGTTCCTTCCCGCCGCGCCCGCTGTATCCCTTCCTGGATCGCCTGGATCATCATGATTTCGGCTTCGGCGCGGGCAATTTCCATCTCTTCAACGGCCGTTGCCGTGCCATCCACCAGGTTGAGCATCATTTGGGATTCCCAGTGGGATTTCCAATAGTCGATATATTGTTCGGTTACACCAGGCGGCAGATCGATCCGGTTGATCATCGCATCGAGCAGCTCAACTCCCAATTCCCCCAGCGCGCCGCGCAGCCTGTCGCGCAGGCTGTTGCGCAAAGTGCGGAACGGCTCCTCGCCAGGCCGTTCTGGGGAAAAGATTTCGTCCAGCCGGAAGCCCGCCAAAATACCGGTGAACGTTCCCTGGGCCAGATTAAGTGGAATATCTTCCCAGGTAACCACGGTGCCGCTGTCGTTGGTGACGGTTTGGGCGTAAGCGGCGGAGCGTACGGCCGTTTCGTCATAAGGGTACGGGTTTTCGCGGGTGGCCATCTGGTCGCCCCGACGTATCCGGTAAACAATCGTCAACCCCACCCGCAGCTCAATGCCGTCACGGGAGTAGGCGGTAAACTCAGCGACGGTGCGACTTTGCGGCTGCAAATCGAGGACGGCGTGGAGATATTCATACCGGCCCAGGCTGTGGCTACCTGCGGGGAGAATGCGTTGGAAACGGCCGTTTAGCTCTGTCACAATCACATGCCCAGGGGGCACGTTTACCCGCCCCGGCCCGCCAACCCGCAGCAGCACCGATTCCCGCCGCTCGGCCGCCAGGGTAGCCGGCGTTACTTGCGGCACGCCGCCAGAACCGCTGGCCGGGTTCAGCAGTCGGCTTAAAAAATTTTTGGCTCCGTCCCGGTCGGGCAAATCATAGAGCAGCTTTACCAAAACCACGGCCGCATCGTAGGCAAAATACCAGCCAACAGCCACAGCAATGACGTGGCGCAGCACTTTCCAATGGAAAAAGCCCAGGATAAAGGAAAGCCCAGGCAAAGTGGGTAAAATCGGCAGCCGCTGATTGAACCAGTTGGTTATCAGGAGCACATCCACCCGCTCAATGTAGCGGGCATACACCCAAAACATAAAGAGCAGGAACAACAAAACAAAAATGTACCAGCCATTATCGATGGGTTGGAAGTTTAGGCGGGAGGAAAACGGCCGTTGCGGCTTTCTGCTCATGCCCCTTCCTCCTGCGCCACGCTGCCCGACCCTAAACTGGGTGGATCTACCTTCACCCGGCCCTCTTTTGGTGGATTCACCCAGGATTGCATCTGCCGCGACGCATCCCCCACCAGCCCGGCAATAATTTGCTGCGGCACCAGCCCTTGCACTGACCCGGCCGACACCGCATCTTCCAGCGCCTCGATCATGCGCAGCATAATCACCTGAGACAAATCTGCATCTTCTTCCCGCCGCATCGTCTCAATGCTGTGGGTAATATTTTCTATAATTTCAATTTGGGCACGCGCCCGCGCCTGCTTAATGCGCCGTACCGCCTCCGCATTACCGGCGGCGCTCTCCAAGCGAATCTTGCGCAGCCAATCCGCCTGCCATGTTAAAAACTGCTGGTCGCGCACCTCCTCTGGCAGCTTTAAGCCAGCCACGCCTACCGCCAGAACCTCGATTCCCTTGGGGTTGAAAAGGCGCTGTAAATCACGGGTAATCGTTTGCCGGATCGCTTCCAGTGGCGAAACGCCGTCAACCGCGTGGGTCAACTCGTTGAGGCTGTGTTGGGGAATCTCGTTGGCCAGCATGGCAGCGGCGGGCGGGGTCAGCTGGCGCGTCCAGGGCAGCAGATTGCCGTCGCCGTCTACCGTTTCATCAAAACTGACGGGGAAAATGGCGTCCCGGTC
This sequence comes from Promineifilaceae bacterium (SeqCode), assembly GCA_041748655.1. Lineage (GTDB taxonomy): Bacteria > Chloroflexota > Anaerolineae > Promineifilales > Promineifilaceae > Leptofilum. Next base: position 40,955 of record JBGTCV010000086.1, read on the forward strand.
GAAGGGATAGAGCAGCTCATCATTATCGTCGGTTGAGAGTTGTCTCACCCGAAAGGTTACGGAAACGGCCGTCTCTATCGGAATGCCGTCCCTGGTTTTGGTAAGCACGGTTTGGGTACGCCGCTGCGGCCGTAAATCAATGACCCGCCAGATTTGCTCCCCCCGGAACAGCACCACAAAACCCGGTCCGGCCGGGCGCTTATAACTGCTCCCGCTGGTAAGGGCCAACACCTGATGCCCCTTAATGAAGCCCGCGTTCAGGCTCTTAAGGCTGGCAGATAGTTTGTCAATCTCCGATTCTGAGGCAGTTTTTTTCTTTTTCTTGTCGGTTTGGGAGGGTTCCAGCCGTTTTTCTGCCACTTTAATATACGCTTCAAACAGCAGCAGCAGCCCGGCCACCCAACCCTCTTCGCCACGCAGCGGGGAGACGTACTGGGCATAATAAATCAGCCCGAGCAAAAAGGTGATACTGGCAATGAGGAGCCAGCTAAAGGAAACCAGCCATTGATGATTGACACCCTGGGCATCGCGCAAAAAACGACCCAAAAAGATCAGCAGCAGCAGGGCCAGCAGCAGACCAAAAATCCCCCAATCTTTGCGTTCTTTTGGTTTGGGCGTCATTGTGGTGCAACTATACCATAGGGCCAATTCAGGCGGCAACAAACTTTATGTATATTTTGACGCCCCCGCAAAGATGAGTATAATTCCGCTTCGTCAGGGCGGTTAGCTCAGTTGGTTAGAGCGCTACGTTGACATCGTAGAGGTCACAAGTTCGAGTCTTGTACCGCCCATATTTTAAGGCCACTTGCCCACGCAGGTGGTCTTTTTTTATTGGCTCATCAGGATTTCGCGGGTGTTGATAAATGTAGGGGCGACCCTTGTGGTCGCCCTCGACAGGGCGGGCACAAGACCCGCCCTACAAATGGTGTCAACTCCTTGAATCCCGAAAGTACCACAACATTTTATTGCACCCCCTGGTTAGATGGTTTGGGGATACGGCCGTTTCTGCTATCATATCCTCAATTCCTCAAACAAGTTAAACAACTGATCAGGAGACACCCATGCCCGTGAGTTCGCCTTCCCGCATTCAGCACACCATTCATTTGCTGCCGCAGGCCACCACCCTGGCCGAGCTAGACCAGGTCGTTACCTTGCTGCACCCCACCCGCTCTGCCTTCACCTACAGCGCCGATGCCGCCCAGGCCATCGCCCACGCCGGCAACAACAACAGCGTCGTGGTCGCCTGGGCCGGTGAGCGTTGGGGCGCGGACAGAGCCATCTTCACCTGGCTGCACCAACGAGGTATTGCCACCCAGGCCCGCAGCTTCAATGGCGCCAGCGTGGCGGGCCACATCAGCCAACCCGGCAGCCGCACCCAGCCGCTGCGCATTCAGCACACCATCCACCTGCTGCCGCAGGACACGACCTTGCCAGAACTCAAACAAATTACCGCGACGCTGCACCCGGCCCGCTCGGCCTTCACCTACAGCGCCGACGCTGCCCACGCCCTCATGTTTGCCGGGGATGACAGCAGCAAAGTAATTGTCTGGTCTGGGGAGCGGTGGAGCGGCGATATTTTTGCCTGGCTCAGCCAGCGAGGCATCCGCTTTGAGTCGCAGCGCTTTGTCATGCCGGAAACGATTCACAATTCCCACTTCATTTTCACCCATTGGCCCACAGAGCGCGTCAGCATTACCCAACCGTTCAACGTCAATCCGCAAAACTATGATCGGCCGCTTACCGGGCACGACGGGCTGGATATTGTGGCTCCATTTCAGTCGCAGGTATTTGCCGTCGCCAGCGGCACGGTGTACAAGGTGCGGGACGTAAGCGAGAACCATGTGTATGGTACGGCCGTTTACTTGCGGCATCAGGATGGCTATCGCACCGCCTACGCTCATCTCAAGGAGAGGTCTGTCAAGGTGGGCGACGTGGTTCAAGGGGGGCAGCTTATTGGCCGGGCAGACAGCACCGGCAATGTCATCCCCAAACCGACCGCCGCCCAGCCCCATCTAGGCAGCCACCTGCACCTGAGCCTCTATCTGGATGGAGCCAGCGCCCGCAAGGAAACGCCGCAGCCGTTCGACCTTATCGACCCGGAACCGTACCTGAAACATTTACAGCTTGGCTGGGCCTCACCCACGGGCGATCTCGTCTCTGGCTGGGCATTTGCCAGCAGCGTGGAGACGGCAGGGCTGGTGGGCCGGGTACAATCTGGCTTCATCAACCTGCGGGCTGCGCCGGGCGCATTCCAGGAGCGGTTGGGCCGGGTGAGGCACGGCACGGTCATGCGGCTGCTGGGCGATAAGCGGGACAATTATTATCCGGTGGCGGTTTCGGCAGGGGCGGTGAGTCGGGTGGAAACGGCCGTATCCTTCGGCATCCACAACGAAGACGGGGCTCACTGGATGAAGCAAAACGGCGTCAGCGGCTGGTCAATTCATGCTATAGGCCTGGGCACCGCCGCCGCGCCGCAAAACATGACCCATTTTGAGCAGGCGGGCATCAAAATGATCATCCGGCTCAACTACGGCTTCCACCCGCAGGGCAACCAGCCCGCGCCCAATTCGCCCGACTACCAGCGCTACCTCAACGCCTGCGTCGAGACGATGCAGCGCAGCAAGGGGGTCTGGGGCTTTGTCTTTGGCAACGAGACCAACAATCCGCAGGAGTTTCCCGGCGGCGTCAACGGCACGCCCATCACGCCAGAAATGTACGCCCGCGCCTACAACGAGCTGTGGCAGCGCAAGCCCGCCGGGGTACGGCTGGGCGTCCAGGCCATCGACCCCTACTTTGGCCCCGGCAGCGACAGCCGCGACTATTGGATGCGGGTGCTCAACAATCTGCTGGGGACCGATTTCCTGACGGTACACCCCAAAACGCAAGACAGCAACCCCAATAATGTAGACAGCGACGCTAAATTCGAGAATGATCCGCTGCGCTGGCAATTTTTGCACCTGAAATCGTACCGCCCGCTGCTAGATGCGGTGCCGGAACGGTTCTGGACTCTGCCCATCATTGCTACGGAGGTGAACCCGCAGCGGCACAACAACCACGCCACCCTGGGCTGGCAAACCAACCAGGGGGCGGAATGGGTGCGCCGCGCCGCTGCCCACTTCCGGGCCTACAACGAAGAAGCACTCATGCCGATCAGCGGCGTCATCTTCTACCGCTTCACCGCCGACGAGTGGGAACTGCACAACAAACCTGCCATTCTGAATGCGATTAAAAATCTATAACTATCATGAGATTGGAGATTAGAGATTGGTTTGTGGATTAAAAATTAATTCGGGTAATAAACTTGTCATGCTGAGGTCCTCCGAAGCATCCCGCCCGCTAACCAGTGAAACTTTGGTTCTGCCAAAGCACCTGCCATGTGCTCCTTGCGGGATTCTTCGCTTCGCTCAGGCTTGTGCTGAGCTTGCCGAAGTAATGACAAAATAACTACCTGATTATTTTCTTAAACTGCAATTCAATCTCCAATCTCCAAGCCCCAATCTCCCTCCCCCACTTCCCCCAACCCCTAAAATCCTATATCATGTAACCCGTCTTATCTTACTAAACAACCATCCACAAAACAGGAGAATTCAAACATGAATGTGATCATTCCAGCCTTCATTCTCGGCTTCCTCGGCTGGTTTTTTCTGCGTTACGTCATCTTCGGCTTCTACACCGTCGATCAGAACGAACGCGCCGTGAAAACCAGATTCGGCCGTGCCGTACGCCTGGGCAAAGGCACCACCCTCGACGACCCGCTCGCCGATGTGCTCAACGAAAAGGATAGAGAGCGATACCGCTACCCGCTGGTGCAGGTCATCAAACCCGGCGGTCCCTACTTCCGCTGGCCCTGGGAAAAAGTCCACAAAGTCTCTGTCGCCACCGAAACAATCAACATGGCGATGGATTTGGAGACGCCCTCCGCCAACCAAAACGGCACCATCCTCGATGCTGTCACCAAAGATCAGCTCAACATTGGCCTGACCGGGCAAATTCGGTACCAGCCCAGCGAGCGAAACCTGTACGCCTATTTGTTTGGCGTTAAAAACCCTGTGGTGCATGTGATGGGCTACTTCATCGCCATCCTGCGCCAGCGCATTGCCAGTTTTGAATCCAAAAATTCCAGCCTGCTAGATCTAGAAGAAAATGATCTGGAGCTGGACGCCGGACTGATGGGCGGTGTTTCTATCAACGATCTGCGTAAAAACCTGAATGAGATCAATACTTTTATGGAGCAGGAATGTGCGTCTGCTGCCGCTCGCTACGGCATCGATTTAGACGCCTCGCTCATCACCGGCATCGATCCGCCGCAAGAAGTGGAATCCGCCCTGGCGGCCATCAACACCGCCCACAATGAAGTCTCTTCAGACATCAGCCTGGCCAGAGCACAGGCCGACCAGACCATCGTGCAGTCCAAACGAGCTGTCGAAATTGAAACCCTCCGCGCCTATGCCGAAGTGGAGCCACTTAATTCGCTGGCCGAACAGTTGGCGATGATCAAATCAAATGGGCCAGATACGCTGCAGGCGTATTTACGCAACGTGCGGCTGTCGCTCTTTACCAAAGCCCAAAACGTCATCATGGAGGTGGACAAATGAGCGATTTTCTTTTGATTTTTCCGGCCGCGTTTGGCTTTTTTGTGTTCTTTTTCATTGCCGAACCAATTGTTCGATTTTTCCTGCGCCTGTTAGGCGTTTACGCTATCGTGAAGGAAGGCACCGCCCATGTCTACACCCTGTTTGGTAACGTTGTGGGCATATTGGAAGAGCCTGGGCTTTATTTTCTCTGGCTAAAGATGGGGCCGAGCGCCCTGCTGGTCAACACGCTGGGCAAGCGGCACGTGCTCGATATGCGCCTGGACCAACGGTATTTGCGCAGCCTGCCCGTCAACTCCGAAGAGGGCGCACCGATGGGGATTGGCATCTGGTATGAAATGCAGGTCAGTAATCCGGTGGCCTATCTGTTTAAAAACAGCGATCCGGCCGGGTCGTTGGCGGCAAACGTGAGCAACGCCACGGTGCGTACGCTGAGCAATATGCCGCTGGACGGCATGTTGGAGACGCGCCACGTCATGAGCCGCGCCGTGCGGTCGGAAGTGTCGCCCAAATCGGAAGAGTGGGGCTACCGGTTAGGGTCTGTTTACATCCGCAAGGTGCATTTCCGGGATCGGGCGATGATTCACCAGATTGAGGAGAAAGTGGTCAACCGGCTGCGCCAGGTGACGTCGGCGATTCGGCAGGATGGCACGAACCGGGTGAGCATCATCACCAATTCGGCTGAGCGGCGGGCGGCGATTGAGTTTGCCAAGGCGCAGGCGATGAGGCCGCAAATTGTGGGCGAGGCGCTGAACAAGATTAATTCAGACCCGGAAGTGTCCCAGGCGATGTTTGAAATTCTGGAAACAGAAAATATGCTGAAGGACAACACGCGCATCACCCTTATCCCCAAGGGAAACGAGTTCATGCGCCAGATGATTGGCGCGGAGACGGCCCTGTACGAGACGGAGGATGGGGTGACGAGGTGACGGGGTAATAGCAGATTATGCGTGATCCCACTCTGCAATTCATTATTAGCCTGCTCGTTGCGCCTTTGTTTGCCATTTTGGGTGTATCGCTGGCTGGGGCTTCTACTTCGCTGGCGGGCTGGCTGGTTACGCTTTGCCTCTGGATTTTCTTTGCGGTGCGCAGCGCCAGACATCTATGGAAGTCGATGGCGCGCGCACCGCTCACGTCAGTCGAGATGCGTTTGCTGGCGGGCATCACGGTGTTTGCTGTGTTGGTCACGGTTGCCGCAGTTGTTGTAGCGGCGCTGTTGATTGCTGAGGTGATGTAGGGGGGGTACGGCCGTTTCTAACAAAATAAGTTTCGCAGGCCAGCAATCTAACCCTATGGAGGTTTACATGTCTCAAGACGGTTGGTCAAAACTGGATATAACTGAATTGGAGAACAAGCTCAAATCGGCAAAGGCGCTGCAACGAACGGTCATCGGCATATTTGCCGTCATCGTGCTGGCCTGGGTGGTTCTGGGTTTTTGGCAAACCAACCTGCCTGTCTTTATCATCACGGTTGTGATGGGCGTGGGCGCGGTTGTGCCAGCGAGTGCAAACCTGAATAAGTTGAAGGCAGAAATAGAAAAGCGCCGCAAAAACGGCGGATAATCTTGCACGGGTCACTTTGTAGGGCAACGGCATGCCTTTGCCTTACGGCCGTCTTGTGCCAATGAGGATAAAACATGAGTATCGAATTCAAAGGGAGATTAATTACCAGGGAAGTTGTTTTGCGTGCGCTTCGGCAGTTTGAGCAAGATTACCCGGACACCAATGGTTACGATCAGTGGCTGGATAAGGCAACTTACAGATACGCGGTGCAGTTTAACGGCCGTCTCTACCCTTGTAAATATGTCTTAAGCGAAGCCTCTGGCGTTTCAACAAAAGAATTTACCGGGGGTGAGCAAACCAATCGCGTTTTTCGTGCCCTGGGCTTTGATGTTGTCAATAAATAACTCCTGACCTATAAATTTACGCCTATGAATATCCAGTTTAGCGGCCCCATCTGGCACTGGCGCGGCCCGTCGCCTTACTTTTTTGTCACCGTTCCCGCTGAAGAAAGCGACTACCTGAAATCGATCTCCAGTGCGGTGACGTATGGCTGGGGCATGATTCCGGTGACGGCGCAGGTGGGTGGCACGGTGTGGACGACGGCGCTGTTTCCGAAAGACGGCCGTTACCTCCTCCCCCTCAAGGATAAAGTGCGCCACGCCGAAAAGCTGAATGAAGGGGACAGTATCACCGTCCAGCTGGCCGTGCATTTATAGTGACCAGATTGGACCAATCTTCAAGATTGGTCCAATCTCCAGGACGTTATGACAGAAACCACCCAACCAACTATCCAAACTTTCATCAACCGCTGGCGGGCATCCGGCGCGGCGGAGCGGGCCAATTACCAGCTGTTTCTGGCCGAACTGTGCAGCGTGATCGGCGCGGCCCACCCCAGCCCGGCGGTGGAAAATCCCCACGAAAACGCCTACGTCTTTGAAAAGCGCGTCCCCTCGGCGCATGGCACCACCAACTTTATTGATTTGTACAAACGGAGCTGCTTTGTGCTAGAAGCCAAGCAGGGCAGCGACAAAGCCGAGCGCGATCAGCCGGAATTTTCTGAGGCGGCGCTGAAACGACGGCAGCAGCGCAAGACGGGTACGGCCGTTCGCGGCACAAAATCCTGGGACACAGCCATGGAAAAGGCGCGGCAGCAGGCCCAAAGCTACGCCCGCAGTTTGCCGACCGACGAGATTGTAAACGGCCGTCCCCCCTTCATTCTCGTCGTGGACGTGGGCAGCAGCATTGCCCTGTACAGCGAATTTAGCCGCACCGGCGGCAACTACATCCCGTTCCCAGACCCCAGCAGCTACCGGCTGAAGCTGGACGATTTGCACGACGCCAACGTGCGCCAGCTCTTAAAGCAGGTGTGGGACGACCCGATGAGCCTGGACCCGTCCCGCCGCAGCGCCAAAGTGACCCGCGAGATTGCCGCCAGGCTGGCGGCGCTGGCCAAATCGCTGGAAGGAGAGGCCAAACCGGAAACGGTGGCCCAATTTTTGATGCGCTGCCTCTTTACCATGTTTGCCGAAGACGTGGGGCTGCTGCCGGAGCACGGCTTTACCCAACTGCTCGACGACATGCGCCACGACCCACCCAGCTTCCAGCCGATGCTGGAACATCTGTGGCAGACGATGAACACGGGCGGCTTCTCCGTCATTTTGCGGCGGCAGATTCCCAAGTTTAACGGCGGGCTGTTTGCTGAGCCGACCGCGCTGCCGCTGACGCTGCCGCAAATCGAACTGCTGGTCGAGGCGGCCAGGGCCGATTGGCGGGATGTGGAACCGGCGATTTTTGGCACGCTGCTGGAGCGGGCGCTGAATCCCATCGAGCGGCACAAGCTGGGGGCGCACTACACGCCGCGCGCCTACGTGGAGCGATTGGTCCAGCCGACGATCATCGAGCCGCTGCGGGATGAGTGGAACAGTGTGAAAACGGCCGCTGCCCTCTACGCCGAATCCGACCAGCCAGACAAAGCCGTGGCCGAGGTGGAAAGGTTTCACCGGCGGCTGGCGACGATTCGCATTCTGGACCCGGCCTGTGGTTCCGGCAACTTTTTGTACGTCACGCTGGAGCATCTCAAGCGGCTGGAAGGGGAAGTGCTGAACACGCTGGAAGAGCTGGGCGAAGGGCAGATGAAGCTGGAGATGGCCGGGATTACCGTCAGCCCGCAGCAGTTTTTGGGCATCGAGGTGAACCCACGGGCGGCGGCGATTGCCGAGCTGGTGCTGTGGATTGGCTACCTGCAATGGCATTACCGCACGCGGGGCAGCGCGCCACACGCCGAGCCGATTATCAAGGATTTCCACAACATCGAATGCCGCGACGCGGTGCTGGGCTACGACCGGGTGGCGCCGCTGCTAGATGAAAATGGCCAACTGGTAACGCGCTGGGACGGCCGTTCCACCAAACCCCATCCCATCACCGGCGAACCGGTGCCCGACGAAACCGCCCGCATCCCCGCCTACAAATACATCAACCCGCGCCCCGCCGACTGGCCGGAAGCCGATTTTGTCGTGGGCAACCCGCCATTTATTGGCATTTCACGTACACGAGAAACTCTTGGGGATGGTTATGCAGAAAGCTTACGCCGTACATACGGGGAACTTCCTGAATCAATTGATTACGTAATGTACTGGTGGAATATCGCGGCAGAATTGGTCAAAAAAAGAAAATTACAACGATTTGGCCTCATTACCACTAACAGCCTCAGACAAACATTTAGTCGTCGTGTATTACAAAAGTATTTGGATTCAGACAATCCAATTTCCCTAACGTTTGCAATTCCAGATCATCCTTGGATTGACTCTGCGGAAGGTGCTGCGGTGCGAATTTCCATGACAGTTGCCGAGATCGGCACCAGAGATGGGATATTAAGAGAAGTAATTCTCGAAAAATCTTCCGCACAGGATGAGATTGAAGTCCTTTTCGCAGAAAAAAGAGGAAAAATTCAAGCTGATTTAACAATAGGAGCAAACGTAGCAGGAGCCGGTCCACTTCAATCTAATCAGGGTATTAGCAACCGAGGATTTGAGTTAGGTGGAGCTGGTTTTATCGTGACTCCTGAAGAAGCGGTTGAATTAGGTTTAGGTAGAGTTGCGGGCCTCAATAACTATATTCGACCTTATCGGAATGGTCGGGATTTAGCACAAAAATCTCGAAACGTGATGGTTATTGATTTGCATGGCCTTTCCGATGAAGAAGTAAGAAATAGATTTCCCGAAGTTTACCAATGGCTTTACCATCGTGTAAAACCTGAACGTGAACAAAACAGAGATGAACGTCTAAAAAAATTCTGGTGGCTACATAGAAGATCTAGACAAGATTTAAGAGACATGCTGGATGGTTTAGAGAGGTTTATTTCCACAATCGAAACATCTAAACACCGCTTTTTTGTATTTTTTGATAAAACAATAGTGCCCGATAACATGCTTGTAAACATTGCACTCGATGATGCTTACTATCTTGGGGTTTTATCGAGCATTATTCACGTAAAATGGGCATTGGCACAAGGTGGTATTCTGGGTCCAACCCCAAGGTTTAACAAAACGCGCTGCTTTGAAACCTTCCCCTTTCCAGACGCAACCGAAGCGCAAAAAGCACGCATCCGCGAGCTGGCGGAGCAGCTCGACGCCCACCGCAAGCGGCAGCAGGCGCAGCACCCCGGCCTCAGCCTCACCGACATGTACAACGTCCTGGAAAAAATCCGCGCGTTGCAACAACAACCTCCCGGAGGTTTGGCGGCTCAAGGAGGTTTGGCGTCAGAATCTCCGGGAGGTTTGGTCGCGCCCCAACTTACCCAAAAAGAAAAACAAATTTACGAACAGGGCCTCATCGCCATCCTCAAACAGCTCCACGACGATCTGGACACGGCCGTTTTCACCGCCTACAACTGGCCCCCTGCGCTCACCGACGAAGAAATCCTGCAACATCTGGTAGACCTGAATGCCGAACGCGCCGCCGAGGAAGCCAACGGCCGTATCCGCTGGCTCCGCCCCGACTACCAGGCCCCGGAAGCGGCCAAACCGCAGCAAGCCACCCTGCTCGACGTGACCGACACCCCCGTAGGGGCGCAGCGCGCTGCGCCCCTACAGCTCGATTGGCCCAAAACATTGAAGGATCGGGCAACGGCCGTACGCACCATTTTGGCCGGGTTCGGCAGTCCGGTTTCGGTGGAGAGGGTGGCTGGGGGATTTAACGGCCGTTCCACCCCCAAGCGCCTCGCCGAAGTTGGCGAAATTTTGGAGATGCTGGCGGCGCTGGGGCAGGTGGTGGAAAGTGAGGGGAAGTATGTGAATGGTTAATGTGTGACAGTCAGCCTCAAATTGTCATGCTGAGCGAAGCGAAGAATCCCGCAAGGAGCATATGGCAGGCACTTAGGCAGAACCAAAGATCCACTGATTATCTAGCGGATGGGATGCTTCGGGGGACCTCAGCATGACAATAATTACGGCCGTTGCCTCTACCCCCAGTCCACCACTGCTTTTTTACGGCCGTTAATGTACTTATCCGCCGCTACGGCCGCCAACACCCCGTCTGAAGCCGCCACAACCGCCTGCTTGATGTGCGTGCATAGTAAATCCCCCACGGCAAATACCCCTGGCATCGAGGTCTGCAACTCCTTGTCCACCACCAGGCAGCCTTCGGCCGTGGTGGCCAGCTGCCCCATCAAATAATCGGTGATCGGCTGGCTGCCCTGCAAATAGACAAACGCCCCTGACACCGGCACCGTTTCCGGGTCACTCTTCCGGGGATGGATCACAATGCCGTTCACCTTACCGTTGCCCGTAATCTCCTTCAACCGCGTGCCCAAACGAACGTTAATCTTGGGATTTTCGGCCACCTCATGCGCCAGCCCGTTGCGGGCTTTTAGCTCCGGCGTGGGCACAATCAGGTGAACGGTTTGGGCATACTTCGTCAGAAAAAGCGCCTCTTCCAACGCCTCATCATTGTTGCCAATAACGGCCACATCCTGATCGCGGAAAAATGCGCCGTCGCAGGTGGCGCAGTAGCTCACGCCCCGCCCCAGCAGCTCCTCTTCCCCAGTCACTGTGCTGGTGCGGCCCATCGACCCGGTCGCCAGAATCACCACCTTCGCCCGGTAATTCTTAGTTCCGGCAATGATCTCTTTCTGTTCTCCATCGGCCATGATGCCGACCACCTTGTCGGTGATAAACGTCGCGCCAAACGATTCGGCCTGCTCGCGCATAATCTCTACCAGCTTCGCGCCGCTAATTGGCCCCGGCACGCCGGGATAATTGCTGATTTTACTCGTCACCCCCAGCGCCCCGGCCGTTAACCCTTTATCAATCACCAGCGTGCGCAGTTCAGACCGTGCCGTGTAAATTGCCGCCGTTGTCCCTGCTGGCCCCCCGCCGATAATGATGACATCATATTCGTTGGCCTGGTTGTCCAGGGAAAATCCATTCATATTAAGCTGAAATGTCATGGTTATCCTCTTCTCGTCGCATAGTTCTCAGATTGGACCAATCTTGAAGATTGGCCCAATCTCGGCAATTAATTTGCTCAGGCGGCAACGGCCACGGCCTCTTTAAGCTTGTCCAACAGCATCATCTCAGGCACTGCCCCTTCCTGGAAGACGGTTTCATTGATGACCGTGCGCGGCACGCCCATGACCTGATATTTGTTCGACAAATCCGGGAATTCAGTGGCTTCAACCATATCTGCCTGAACCATGTCGCTGGCCATGGCCAATTTGTGGGCCAGCAAAACGGCCGGGGGACAGTAGGGGCAGGTTGGGGTTACAAACACCTGCAAATGAACTGGCGTTTTCAATTCCGCCAGCCAGGCAGTCATCTCAGCAGATAGCTGGGGGTCGCCCTGGCTCACCATCAGCACATCGTGAATGAGTGAGCTAAATTCATAGCCGGAGGGGATGCCGTAGTAGCGAATGCCAAAATCTTTACCTGCCTCGCCACCTTCCAAAATTACAGTCGCCGGAATTTTGTCTACGCCCTATTGGTCTGCCAGTGCTTTGTCAGCCACAAAATCATACAGTTCCAGGCTGATTTTGTCGGAAAGCGCGGCCAGCTCTTCGGCAATCTGGCGTGTTTCGGTGCAGAATTGGCATTCAAATTCCTGAGTAAACAGGACCATTTTGACTGGTTTTTGCAGAGATTCAAACATCTCGGTGATCTGATTACGGGTTTCGTCGTTTAATAATGACATGATACGCTCCTTTATCTCTTTTCCGGGGAAAGTCTGACAAAATATGCCGCCTTCCCTGACCTGTTTTTGTTTATATCTCTGGTTTAGATGCAGCAAGGGGCAAAAGGTGACATCGATCATCCGGCAAATCCAGCTGATACATCAATAGTAGGACTTACGCAGATGAACTTTTTTTAGCCGCGAATTTCACGAATTAGCGCGAAACAGCATTGAAATTCGTGAAAATTCGCGTCATTCGTGGCTCATTAATCAGTAAATATGTACTGCGCGTTTAAATTTTGTGGTAGATTTTGAGGAGGGCGATTTTGGTGCTGTGGTTAAAGGGGGCGGGGTCGGTGATGGGGGGCGTGGTTTGTGTGTGCGGGTAGCCGGTGCAATCTTCCGGCACGGGGATAAGCTGCTCAATTTCTACGTAGCCATCGGCGCACAGGGCTTGCAGCTCCGCCAAATAATCGGCCCCGCTGACAAACAAGGCGTTGTTGATGGCGATGATGTGGCCACCGTGGCGGACTAACGGCCGTATCTTATTCACCACCCGCGCCATGCTTTTATTTAAATCCACCGTGCCTGCGGCCGTTTGCGAAAAGAAAGGCGGATCGACAAAGACACAGTCAAACTGCTCCCCCGCCCGCTTCATCTGGCTCATTTGCGGCCAAAAATCCCCGGTTTGAAACAACTTTTTATCAATGGGAAAGCCATTCAACGTGTACGACGTTTTGGCCACGTTCAGAAAACGCTTATTCAAATCGACATGCACTACGCGGTTGGCCCCAGCCGCCTGCGCCGCCACCCCCAGACTGCCGGTGTAGGCAAAGGTATTCAGCACGTCTTTGCCTGCCAGATTGTCCAGCGCCCAGCGACGCACCTGGCGCGTGTCCAGGTAGAAGCTGGCGTCCTGGTTCAGCTGCAATTCCAGGGCGTAGCGCACCTCATGCTCACGGATGGAGCGGCTAACGGCCGTTCCCCACACCAATACGCCTCGCTTTGCATCATCGGACCCATTGCGCGTCTTTACCAGAATCGCTTGCAGCCAGGGGAACTGGTCGCGCAGCAGCGTTTGCACAGCGGCCAGCACGTCATGCAATGCTTCGGGTGGATTAGCGTAGTTGGTCAGAACGGCCGTTTCCCCAAACAGCTCCACCACCAGCTGCGGGCAACCTTCCAAAAAACCGTTGAAGAGCCGAACGGCCGTTTCCCGGCGCTCGTCCAGCAAGGGGAGGCGGGCGTGGAGGGAGTGGGTTAGGAACGGCCGTACTACATCTGCATCAATCATCATGTGAACTGTAATTAAGCAATTCGGTAATTGAGCAGTTAAATTACTCAATTACCGAATTACTTAATTACCCAATTACCTAAATATGAATCGCCTCGCCCTCAACCGCGTGGGCCGCTTCCATCAGCGCCTCGCTCAGCGTGGGATGGGCATGGACGTTGCGGGCAATCTCTTCGGCCGTCAGCTCCGCATTGTGCGCCAGCGTCAGCTCCGGCAGCAGTTCCGTCACGTCTGGGCCAACCATGTGCGCCCCCAAAATCTCGCCATACTGCTTGTCGGCGATAATTTTGATGAAGCCATCCTTTTCACCTAAGCCCAACGCCTTGCCATTGGCAATGAAAGGAAACTGCCCGACGTTTATCTCGTAGCCTGCCTCTTTGGCTTGCGCTTCCGTGTAGCCAAAACTGGCCACCTGCGGCACGCAGTACGTCGCGCGGGGCATCATCCGGTAATCCAGCGTGCGGGTCTCATGCCCAGCAATCGCTTCGGCCGCCACCAACCCCATCGCCGAAGCGATGTGCGCCAGCCGGTATTCCGTGGCCACATCCCCAATGGCGTAAATATTAGGCACATTGGTGCGCATCTGGTCATCAATGGCAATCGCCCCGCGATCCGTTAGATCGATGCCGACGTTCTCCAGGCCAATATTTTCCACATTGGGCATAAAGTTAATCGCCAGCATCACCTTGTCCGCTTCCAGATTGGTGCCGTCGGCCAGCGCCACCGATACGCTCTCCTTGCCTTTCTCGATCTTCTCCACGCGGGCGTCCAGATGCAGCTTCACGCCCATCTTTTTATACGCCTTCTCCAAAATGTCGCTCACTTCCGGCTCTTCGTTGGGCAGCAGATGGCTCATCATCTCCACAATCGTCACTTCCACGCCGTAGTTGGCCCACATGTAGGCAAACTCCACGCCAATGACCCCGCCCCCCACGATGATCAGCTTCTTGGGCGGCGAATCGCTCAAAATCGCTTCAATGTAGGAAATGATGTGCTCGCCGTCGAACTCAACGCCGGGGATGGTGCGCGGGCGCGCCCCGGTGGCAATAAGTATATTCTTGCCGCTGACGGTTTGCTCACCACCATCTTTCAGGCTTACCTGAATCGTGTTGGCATCGGTCAGCTTGCCGGTACCGTCCAGCACGTCGATTTTGTTCTTCTTCATGAGGAACTGCACGCCTTTCACCAGTCGGCCAGAAACCTGGCGGCTGCGCTTGAAGGCGACGCTGTAATCCAGCTGCAAGTCTGTAAAGGAAAAGCCAAACTCTTTGGCGCGATGCTGCAAGGTATGAGCCAGTTCCGCATTCTTCAGCAGCGCCTTGGAAGGGATGCAGCCGATGTTGAGGCAAACCCCACCCCAATATTCCCGCTCGATAATAACTACTTTAAGGCCCAGCTGGGCAGCGCGAATGGCGGCGACATAGCCTCCTGGCCCCGCGCCTAAAATCACAAGATCGTATTGATTGGTCATAAAAAACTCCGTTTTAAGTAACCGTCTAAAATTTACTTACTGAGATTGGGCCAATCTTAAAGATTGGCCCAATCTTGATATTTCTAGACGCTCATTAAGGTTTATTGATTGGTAACAGTAAGAGTATACCAGCGCCCAATCGTAAATCGTAAATCGCTAATCGTCAATGAATGTAAAAGTCAAATGCGCTGAATAAAAGATATGAGAATTTGGCTATTACTTGAGCAAATCACGACAAAATCGGCTGCGTACTTTGCACTGCTTTCCGTGATTTGCAATAATACGCGACATGGGATTTCCAACCTGGACTTTAATCGGCATGGGCGTAACGGCCGTTCTTGCCCTCCTCATGACACTATTTGGCTATATTGCCCAATCTCCCCGCGCCTTAATGCGGCTGGGGCTGGCAGGATACCGGCTGGATTTGCGGGTGAAGCTGTTTACCGGCTATGCCCTGGCCAGCCTCATTCTGATGCTGGGCTTTTTTCTGGCAGGCGTGCCCCTGGGCGAAAGCGCCAGCACAACGGCCGCTGCCACGCTCTCCATCAGTGAAACCGCTGCTGCCGATAGTGAGACCGTCTCAGATGAAAGTGGGGCGATGGGGGAACTGCCACAAACGGCCGTTGCCGCCAACAACAGTAACAACACAAACAGCAGCACAGAAAGCGCTGCCCAAACCCCCGCCAGCGGCGCATTTGGTGGCCCGCCCCCTGGCAGTTCTGATGAAATCGCGACGGAAACAGCTTCCCCAACAGCCACCCCAGAACTGGCAGGGCCATCCCCTACCCCTGGTGAAGATGAAGTGGATGATGGGGAAACGGCCGTTCCCACTACCATCCCCACAGATGCAGCCACGCCAACCAGCAGCCCCACGCCAACCGTTACAGCGACCCCGCTGCCCACGGCAACCCCGTCCCCCACCATCACCCCAACGCCTATCGAAGGATCAACCGGCACCATTAACACCAACGGCAGTACGCTTTGGGTGCGCCGGGCGCCGGGCGGGCAGTCGCTGGTTATTGTGCAGGATAACGAGATCGTTTTGGTCGAAAACGGCCGTGCCAACTTCGCCGGCATCCTCTGGCGTGAAATTCGCACAACCAGCGGCGTCATCGGCTGGGTACAGGCCGAATTCCTGGAAGAATAATGTGACACTTGGGCTGAAATCGGGTCAAATAATGCCATTAGGTAATGGAATGCAAATTACCCAATGACCTAATTACTTAATTACAAATCCCCCTTACAAATCATAGGAGAGCATTCGATGAACCACCCCAAATTTGAAATCTATGAAGGCAAAAACGGCCAACATTACTTCCGGCTGACCGCTCGCAACGGGCAAAATATTTTGGCCAGCGAGGGATACAGTTCTAAAGCAGGCTGTAAAAATGGAATCGAATCGGTGAAAACGAATGGCACCATCGCCGAGCGATTTGAAATGAAAGAAGCAGCCAACGGCAAGTTTTTCTTTAATTTGCTGGCTGCCAACAAGCAGGTCATTGGCAAAAGCCAGATGTATGCCAGCAAACAAACCTGCCAGAGCGGTATCGAAGCGGTGCAGCGCGTAGCGGCGAAAGCCGGTGTGGAAGATACGACTTCGTAAGTGAAAAGTGAAAAGTGGTCTGCTTTTCACTTTTTACTTTTCACTTTTCACTCTCCCTCCTTCGCTTTACGAGACAAGTAGAGCAGCGTACCAGACAGCATCCCCGCTGCGCCTAAAATGCTCCAGCCCAGTTGGCCAATGCGCTTTTCAATGCGCTCGTATTGGCGGATGGTTTCCCGGTCTGCCTGCACCCGCAAACGGCCGTTTTCCGCCAAATTCAACAAGCGCTGTACCTGCGCCGGGGTGTGGAGATACGGCCGTACCAGCTGCCACGCCGTCTCCAGACCGAACTTCTGCCCTGCCTGGCTGGCCACCAACGCTTCGCCGTACTTTTCGATGTAATACCACGGGTTGATCTGCTCATCCAGCTGGGCTACCAAACCTGAAACAATGCCCAGCGCCCGCCCCAAATAGATAAAATCCTGCGGAATCTGGAAGGGGAAGTCGAACAGCAAATCGCGGAACTCCTGCCCCAGCTCTGCCAGTTCTGCCGGGTCGGGGCTGGCCAGATCGAGCAGATTGCGCCCCCAGATGCGGTCCAGTACCGCATCTTGCGCCTCGCCTATGCGCGTCAGATCGGCTCCTGGCAGGAAGAAGCCCAATTTTTGGTACGCCTCGGTCAGTTTACGGCCGTCTCGCTGCGTCACGCTTACCAACACCTGGCGCAAATTGTCCCCCATCAACGACGGCACCCGCCCCACCATGCCAAAATCGACAAAAATGAGCCAGAACGGCCGTCCCCCCTCCACAAGGTCAGCCGCATCCACTGGCCAGGGAATGTCTGAACGCGGACGCACAAACAGGTTGCCCGGATGGGGGTCGGCATGGAAAAAGCCTTCGCGGAAAACCTGGTCAAAATAGACGTCCAGCAGCGTCTCGGCCACCTCACGCGGGTCGATACCTGCCGCTGTCATCGCCGCCACATCGGTGATTTTGGGCGCCTCCACATTTTCCATCACAATCACCCGGTCAGCGCAATGTTGGCGGTACATGGCGGGAATATAAACGCGAGCGTCATCGGCATACATCTCAGCAAAACGCTCGGCGTTGTCCACTTCGGCCCGATAATCCAGCTCTTCCCACAGCGTTTTGGCAAACTCCTCCATCAGGGCGGGCACATCGGCGCGGCGGCCAATGGGACGATAGCGCATCGTCCAGCGGGCCACAATGCGCAGCGCCGCCAGATCCGTTTCCACAATAGCGGCAATGTTGGGACGCTGCACTTTGATGACAACAGCTTGCCCTGAGTGGCCCAACGAGGTTGGGCATGTCGAAGGGGCCGTTCCACACCCATCTGACCCATTTTCTGGCAGCAGCCAGGCCCGATGGGTCTGCCCGAGCGAAGCGGCTGCCAGCGGCTGCTCTTCAATTTTGGCAAAACGGGTATGCACATCCCCCAATTCCGCCTGAATGACAGACATGATGCGCCAACTCTCTTCTGGCGTTACTTCATCTTGCAGGCCCAGCAGCTCCTCGGTAATCTCCGGCGGCAAAATATCGACGCGGGCGCTGAGGAACTGCCCCAGCTTGATCATGACGCCGCCCATGTCCAGCGCCAGCTCGCGGAAGCGGTGCGACCAGCGGCGGAAGCGGCGGGGGCGGCTCTGGCGCACGGCCGTTCCCAGCAGCGGCAGACGTCCCCCCAAAATATCCCAAATAATGAGATGCAAAATCACCCTGGCAAAAAAGAAGAGGATGCGCTGAAAACGGCCGCTGCCGCGAAAGTTCTGGTTGGGCTGCGGGGCAGCAGGGTTGGGTTCCGGTTGGGGTGCAGGCTGGGGAAGACGGCCGTTTGGCGTGTAGGTGCCATTCAGATGGGGTTTTCGTTCAACCAGCTCAGATTCAATTGGCAACTTCTCTTGTGCTGCAGCCATATCTGTCGATACCTTGTTCAAAAAATGGCCTGTTGGAAACGGCCGTTCACTCTCCCCGATTATACTCCGAACCGGATAATCGTGGGTAGCCAACCCAATTCCTCATCATTTCCAACCAACTGGCCGACTTTCTTAGATTGACAACCATATGAATACCATGCAACAATTAACAGCATAAACCGTGATAAGGTAATTAGTCCGTTATCAGTGGAATTCTTGTACAGTGAGCAAGAATAATCAAAGATTTCGCAGATTGAAAAGATTTTATCTGCGTAATCTGCGAAATCTGTTGATAAAAATCTTTGTTGGTTCTGGCTTGTCCAGGTTAGGTGAGATGTTGACAACCATTTTATCCGTCAATCAAGTTCCAATTAGATTAACAGAGGAACGTTGGAACCATATCACTGAAGAGCATGGTGAATTAACCAATCATCGTGCAGACATCCTTAAAACAATTGTTGAACCTGAGCGGGTCTTAGCTGGCAGCACTGGCGAACTACTCGCCATTCGTGAAATTGAAACGGGAAAATGGTCTGTTGTAGTGTACCGAGAAACAGGTGAGGATGGTTTTATTATCACTGCATTTTTAACACGGCGAGCAAATTCATTAAACCGGAGACAGCAACTATGGCCTTAATGGGAATTAATACAATTCAGGAGTACATTAAAATATTGCCGACTATTCGGGAATCACCAGATGCTTCGGTCTGGTTAACATACGATCAAGACGCAGATGTCATGTATGTCAATTTCAAGAAACCCAGCGTGGCAACTGATAGTGAACTAACGGATGATGACGTCATTATTCGCTACGAAGGGGACGATATTGTAGGGTTTACCGTGCTTCATGCCAGTCAAAGATAAAGCAAAAAGGCTTCATCCGGTTGTGGATGAAGCCTTGTGATGCCCCGTACGGGACTCGAACCCGTGTTTTAGCCTTGAGAGGGCTACGTCCTGGGCCGCTAGACGAACGGGGCGTATGCCCAAAACTACCTGGGGATTCTAGCAAACGGCCGTATCCCTGTCAAAGAGTTGCTCATCCTCCCCACCAGCTGTAAACAGCCCCGCGCTTAAAACGCCCACACAACCGGCACCAGCAGAACAGTCAAAATCATCACCAGCAGCGTCAGCGGCAATCCCACCCGCACGTAATCCATAAACCGGTAGCCACCTGGCCCCATAATCATCACGTTGGCGGGGTGGGAAACGGGGCTGGAAAAGCTGGCCGAGGCGGCAATGGCCACCGTCATCATCAGCGGCAAGGGGGAGATGCTCAGGTCGGTAGCCGTGTTGAAGGCAATGGGGGCCATCAGCACCACCAGGGCGGCGGTGGGGATAATTTGGGTGGCAACGGCCGTAATCAAATAAATGCCAAAAATAATGGCGTGCGGCCCCAAACTGCCCAGCGCCGAAATCACCCCGTTGGCAATCAGGCTGGCCGCTCCCGTCTGCTCCATCGCAATGCCCAGCGGCAGCATACCCGCAATCAGAAAGACCGCAGGCCATTCGATATATCGATACGCCTCTTCCATGGTCAGGCAGCGCAGCAAAACCATCAGCGTGGCCCCCACTACGGCGGCAATGGAGATGGGCAGGTAGCCAAACAGCACCGGCAGCAAGATGAGAACCAGAATGCCAACCGCCACGGGCGCTTTCTTGTGGCGCAGCGTTTCCGGCGCCGGTTCAGTCAGCACCAAAAAATCGGGTTCACTGCTGAGAAGGCGAATCTTTTCGCGACGGCCGTACAGCAGCACCGCATCGCCAAAACGCAGCTCCATATCGCGCAAATCGGAACGATGTGGCTGCCCCTTCCGCCAGATCGCCAACACATTTAAGCCATATTTCTCGCGGAAATGAAGCTGGCGCAGCGTTTTGCCTTCCAGCGTTGTTTGCGGCGAAAGAACAATTTCAGCCAGCCCCACTTCCGCCGATTCCAGCGCTTCTGTGGTCACAGGCATTTGCGCAATGATTTCTATCTTCTGCAAACCGCGCAAGCTGTTAAGATTCGCGGTTGTACCCCAAACCAACAAAATATCGTCTGCCGCCAGCACGCTGTTGGATTCGGGCATTAAGTCCGTTTCGTCACCACGGACGATGGCCATGACAGCCAGCCCAAAAGCGTCTCCCAGGCGGCTCTCGCGCAGGGTTCGCCCAACCAGCAGCGATTCGGCCGGAAGGCGCAGACCGCTAAACTGGCGCTTGATGCCATAAATGCGGGCAACGGCCGTATCATCCAACAACTGCCATTCCCCCCAATTCTTAGCGGCCAACGCCCTCAGCGGCTCATGCTTCCCTTGCAGCAGCAGCCGGTCGCCCGCTTGCAGCCGGGTGTCTTGCAAATTGACCTGTTGGAGACGGCCGTTTCGCTGAATAGCCACCACGCTGACCCCAAACCGCTGGCGTATTTCTGCCTGATACAACGTTAGCCCCACCACCTGCGCCTGGTCGGCCAGCTTCAACTCCGCCAGACCGATGGACTGCCGCACCTGGGCAGCCTGATCAGCCAGATCGTCATCTAAGATTAAAAATTGCCCCTCCTGAATCTCGTGCAGCGGCTCTACTTTCCCCTGGGCAATGAGCCGATCTCCCCCGACGAGAATCGTTTCCGGCCGAGGCGCCAAAATCGTCTGTCCGTTTCGGTTAATAGCAATAATGTTGAGCCGCAGCGCCGAACCGAGTCGGCTGGCGGCCAAACTTTGCCCCACAAGCGGGGAATCGACTGAAATTTTCAGCGTAGACAGCCGCTCACGAATGTCGTACGCACCGCGCAGGCTGTGGCCACCCCCATTGTTAGCCACCGATTCCTGCACCGGATCGCGGGTGGGCAGCAAATGGCGGCCAACCAGGGCAACAAACGCAATACCGCTGATCATAATCGCCAGGCCAATCGGCGTGAAATCGAACAGACCAAACGGCCGTAACCCATAATCGCGCAAGGCGTCACTGACCAAAATGTTGGGCGGCGTGCCGATGAGCGTCGTGAGGCCACCCAGAAGCGAGCCATAGGCCAGCGGCATGAGCAGTTTGGAAGACGGCCGTTTTGTTTGGCGGGCAATATTAATCACTACCGGCAGCAGCATCGCCGCCACCCCCACATTGTTCATCACCGCCGACATCAGCCCAGCGACACTCATGATAACCACAGTGAGCCGCGCCTCGCCTTCCCCGGCCAGCCGCATGATTTGCCGCCCCAAAATTTGGGCCACCCCCGTGACAGATAGTCCACCGCTGATGATAAACATCGCCCAAACGGTCACCACAGCCGGGCTGCTAAAGCCAGACAGCGCCTGTACCGGCGTGACCAATCCGGTGACAGAGAGCGCCGCCAAAACCAGCAAAGCCACCAAATCCATGCGCAGCTTTTCGGTAACAAAAAGCACCACAGCAGCAAGCAAAATGGCTATTACAAGGTAAACTGGATCAATCAATTGCAACATATTCATGGTTTCTCCTCCTATTCAAAAATAGCACCACACTTGCTAGAAGGCAATTGACTTTTCCCCACCCCTCTCTACAATAGGTACGCCTTTTAAGGTACGCCTTTTGAGGCACAGCTTTTTGTCTACCCACTTATACCTGCTTTAAAAAGGAGCAAATCTCATGGCTCAACAGTTAAAAATTGCCCATCTGGACGAAACGGCCGTTGCCAAACTCCGCGCCCTGGAAGAAGCTTCCGGCAAACATATCATGGCCTTTCAACACGGCCCCGCCTTCGCCCAACTATCAGACGAACATCTGGACAAAGTGCAGGCTCTGGAAAAAGAGCTAGGCGTTGTGCTGCTGGTCTACGAAAATTAGGCTCAAAACCAACCGGGGTTTACGGAAAATTACGCTCCGAAAGCAATTTGGAATTGGTAATTACCCAATTACTTAATTACTTAATTACCCAACCCGCCCCCCACCACCGGCACCCATCCTACATATGAACCTCCAATCGCTGTGGCGCATTCCTGTCTGGCTGTACAACATGGTCATCTCTGTGCCGGTGCGCATGAAGATCACCGGCATCATCGTCATAACGGTGCTCACCCTGGGCCTGACGCTCAACTACTGGGTCACAACCAGCCTGGCCGATTGGCTTAGCTACCTGCTCACCGACGTGCGCGTGGAAGCCGCCATGCGGGCCGGCAACCGCAGCGTTCTGCTAATCACCATTCTGGCTGCGGCCGGGTCACTCGTTATCGCCTCCTTTCTCAACTTTTTGCTCACACGGCCGCTAGTCGATCTGCGTGACATGGCGCTCAAAGTAGCTGATGGCAACCTGGAAGCCCGCGCGCCCGTCTGGGCCAAAGATGAAATTGGTGAAGTCGCCATCGCCATCAACACCATGACCGACCATCTGCTGCACACCCAGGCAGACCTGGCCCGCACCAACCGCCGCCTGACCGCCAGCAACCGTATCATGGTGGCGGCCGAACGAGAAAATGAAATCCATGATGTGCTTTATGCCATCCTGGACAACATCGTCCAGGTGATGCATCTAGAAACGGGCTGGGTCTATTTACGCGACCCAGAACGGAATGTGTACCATCTGGCCAGCTGGTATGGCGTGCCGTCTCACCTGGAAAACAGCCTGCTGTGCGAAAACAGAACAGCTGACTGCCACTGCCAGCACAATTTGCTCAACGGCCGTTTCCCCCTCACCGCCCACATCACCCCCTGCGACCGACTGCCAACCCCCAGCCACGCTTCCCCCCAGAAACATATCACCATTCCCCTGGAAGCCCGTGGCCAAAAATACGGCGTCGTCAACCTGCTGTGCCAGCCAGAGCAGGCCATTGAGCCGCACGATCTGGAAATGCTCTCGATGATTGGTACCCAAATTTCTGAGATTGTGGCCAACGCCTGGCTGCGGCTAAAGCTGGCCGAAAAAGAAAAGGCTCGGCAGGTGCTGCTGGAATCGCTGGTAGAAGCGCAGGAAGAAGAGCGCAGCCGACTGGCAGGGGAGCTACACGACGGAGCCGGGCAAATGCTCACCAGCCTGCTGGTGCGCATCAAAACACTGGAAAAAGAGTCGGCCGATCCTGCCCTGCAACATCGGCTGCAATTGCTGCTGGATATGGTTTCAGAAACGATCGAGCAGGTACGTGAGCTTTCCTACCGGCTGCGCCCGGCGGCGCTGGAGGAGTTTGGCCTGTCGGTGGCCCTGGGCATTCTGGTCACTGAAATGACGGAAGGTTCCGCCATTACCTCCCACTTCAACACCAACATCCTCCAGGACATGCTGCCGCCCGGCGTCGAGGTGACGCTGTACCGCATCGCCCAGGAAGCGTTGACCAACGTGGTACGACACGCCCAGGCACAAAATGTCCAGGTCGTTCTCTTCGAGGAAAATGGCGCAGTTGTCATGGGGATTCAAGATGATGGCTGTGGTTTTGATGCACACCAGGTAACGGCCGTTTCCCAAAAGCGCCACCTCGGCCTCATCAGCATGCGCGAACGAGCCGCCATTGCCGGAGGCCAACTGTCCCTGGAAACCGAGCCGGGCAAAGGCACCAGCTTATTGATTCGCCTGCCCCTGCTGGAAGGATTGCCCACATGACCGACCCCACCATCACCATCCTGCTGGTAGATGACCACAAGGTGCTGCGCGACGGCCTGCGTGCCCTGCTAGAAAGCGAACCAGACCTCAAAGTAGTCGCCGATGTGGGCAGCGGCGCTGAAGGCATAGCCGCTGCCCGCAGCACACAGCCAGACATCATCATTATGGACCTGGGCTTGCCCGATATGAGCGGTTTAGATGCCATTCGCGCCATTCGCCAGGAAAACAATACCAGCCGCATCATCGTCCTCTCCATGCACAGCCGCCGCGAATTTGTGCTGCCCGCGATCGAAGCGGGCTGCGATGGCTACATCCCCAAATCCTCCACCCACACCAGCCTGCTGCACGCCATCCGCGTGGTGCTCACCGGCGAGCGGTACCTGCACCCCAAAGCCGCCACCGCCCTGATGGAAACCATCACCAACAAGCAAACCGAGCAGGAGCTGTTTGGAGCCCTTTCCGAACGCGAGCAGGAAGTGTTGCGCCTCTCGGCCATGGGCTACACCAGCCGTGAAATAGGGGACCAGCTCATCATCAGCCCCAAAACGGTAGACACTTATCGCCAACGCGCCATGGAAAAACTCAGCCTCGAACATCGCTCTGACCTGATTAAATTTGCCGTCCGCGCTGGCATTTTAGACAGCTTCAAAGAATAAGCTAACAGCTTGGCGGAGAAGTTCATTTTTCTATTCAGGTGCAAGGCACTGGCCGCAGGAGCCTCAATTGGTTGGAACCGTTTGGCCAGTGCCTCGCACCGCGCAGCGCTGCCACAATAAGCCTTTGCCTGCCCCTTGTCAGGAAAATCACCACACAAGACCAGCCATTTCCCGATACCGCCTTCCCCTATCCCCCCGTACACTTGTAGAAAGCGTTAAACAAAGCGCTTGAACCAATTTTTCCCAACCCAAACGCAGCCAATCTGCGTTTCCGTGGGCATCATACCTTTTCGATAGTCAGGCCAGAAAACAAATACTGGTCATGATCAAGTTTTAGGAGGATAAGGAATGGCCAAGAACGATACATTTACTCTCAATCGGCGTGATTTTCTCCGCATAGCTGGTTTGGGCGCAGGAGCAACGGCCGTTGCTACCGTTACCAAAACCGCCGCAGCAGCACCCGCCGCCAGCTTCAATGCTGGTAAATTTTCTGATCCAGCTGGTCGTCCCAAACGGCCGTGGTGGGTCAAAACAGTTGATCAACCCACCACCGAGATCGACTGGAACATCATGCAGCGCTACAACGAACGCACCGGCACCGTACGCGGGCCGGGCATGGCTGGCTACGTCGGCAACGACGAAGTGGACCGTCTCTCTGCGGCAGCAACCAAAAACGAGTTAGAGCGTATGCTCAACAACGTAGACGGCTACACCCTGAAAGACAATGCCTTAAAAGCGGCCCATGTAGGTGTAGGCCGCAGCTACCTGGGGCCGCAAAAAGCCCCAACGCCAGAAGATCGCGGCGTACCCAAATGGGAAGGCTCCCCAGACGAAGCCGCCAAAATCACTCGCGCCGCCATGCGTCACTTCGGCGCTTCCAGCGTTGGTTTTCTTAAGCTGGACGACAATACACGCAAGCTCATCTACGGCGTTGACCCAGACGGCAAAGAGCTTATCTTTACGGATGATCCCATCGCTTCAGAAGATGATAACGCCCGCTACATTCCCAACAGCTGCAAATATGTCATTGTTTACACGGTGCAGATGTCTACCGAAACGATGCGGCGCAGCCCAACTCAGCTAGGGTCGCAGACCACTTCTCTGGCCTATACGCGCGGTGAAGTCATTCAGGCCTCTGCCCAGGAGTTTCTGCGCGGCCTGGGTTACCAGGGGTTGAGTGAATCCTCTACCAATGCGCTGGGCATCTCCCCTGCGTTAGGCGTCATGGCCGGGCTAGGTGAGATGTCTCGCCTGAACCGCATGATCACCCCGGAATTTGGCCCGATGGTGCGCGTCTTCAAAATCCTCACCGATTTACCGGTGTCCGTAGACAAGCCCATCGACGCTGGCATTATGGAGTTTTGCAAACGCTGCAAGAAATGTGCCGAAGCATGTCCGTCTGAATCCCTCAGTTTCGAAGATGAACCTACCTGGGAAACGCGGGGCGACTGGAACAACCCAGGCCACAAAGCGTACTTTGAAAATTCTGTTACCTGCATGGCCTACTGGCGCGAACAAGCGGGCACCAACTGTGGTATCTGCTTCGCCGTTTGTCCTTTTGCCAAGAAAGACAAAGCATGGGTACATGAATGGGTGAAAGCGGGCGCATCGGCTGCACCGTTCCTGGACAGCTTCTTCCGCACCATGGACGATGCATTTGGTTACGGCACGCAAGCCAGCGCTGAAGAGTGGTGGGATCTGGACCTGCCCGAATATGGTATCGACAGCAATCAAGGGGTTATGGAGGTTTAAGATGTCTGAAAATTTCACAATTACAATCAAGAAACGGCCGTGGTACGAATGGCTCCTCTGGTTTGTTTGGGCCTTCATGCTCGTTTTTATCTACCAAAATGCTACCGCCAGCGGCATAGAACTGGAGCCGCGTGCGGCCACCATCTTCTGGGTTAGCTTTGTTGTCTGGCTGTTAGCTGGCGGCGTTGTCTGGTTCACCCGTCGCAGCTAAGTGACTGTTTAAAATATACTTACTGAGATTGGGCCAATCTTAAAGATTGGCCCAATCTGAACTAAGCAAAAAGCTAACAAATAACGTTCGGTTTTCTTAATGAGACTGGCAAGTGGCGTCTGGCGCGTAAAACACCTCAGATGCCATTCTCCAGTCTCAATGCCGTCAGGGGCTTTTCTTTTCCTTCAGGCAAAACCGGGTTATCATCCTCACAAAAATCAAGATCGATTATGAGCAACGGCCGTATCACCACCATCCCCCTCAAACAAGCCCAATCCCCCCGTCAGAAAAAACAACAGCGCGAACGCCTCTTGATTGTCCTGACCGTGGCGGTGGTGGCAGCCGCCTGGATTTTTGGCTACTTTGCCAGCGGCACCGAGGTAGCCCCGCTGGTGCCAGAGCTGCTGCCGGGTACGGCACACGTGCGCACCGAAGGGCAAATCTTCATCGCGCTGGATGCCAACGACGCAATTATTGGCTATGCAGCCCTGGGCAGCGCCCCCGGCTATGGCGGCCCCATCGACATGCTGGTAGCCATCGACCCAAATGGCAGCATTCTGGGCACGCTAGTGGTAACCGAGCGTGAATCGCCCGGCTTTTTCCGGCTGGTCGGTTCCAGCGCTTTAATGACGGGGTATAACGGCCGTTCCGTCACAGACTCACTCCAAATAGGGCAAGATTTAGACGCTGTCACCGGAGCCACCGTCAGCGCCGAGGGCGTCGCCGCCGCCGTGCGCAGCGCCACCCGCCAGATTGCCAACGAGGCGCTGAACGTCTCCCTGCCAGCCGAAAGCAAACCAATTCAATTTGGCTGGCCAGAGGCAATTTTGCTGATGCTGTTTGCCTCCGGCTACCTGACGCACAAATGGCACAACCGCGTCTGGAAAAAGCGCGCCCGCTGGGGCACCCTCATTGCCGGGATGATCTTCCTGGGCTTTGTCTACACTATGCCGCTCACCATCACCATGTTTGTTTCACTGCTCAGCGGCTACTGGCCCGACTGGCAGAACAATCTATACTGGTATTTGCTCATCGGCGGCATCTTATTTGTCACCACGGTAGATGCCAAAAATCCGTATTGCAGCTGGTTTTGCCCCTTCGGCGCATTTCAGGAATGCGTGGCGGCTATCAGCAAAGCCAAGCCGTACCGCCCACGCGATTTAAGCGACGCCTTCAAATGGATACAGCGCGGGCTGTCATTGACGGCCATTGTGCTGGGGCTGGCGCTGCGTCGCCCTGGTGTGGTGAGCTACGAACCATTTGCCACCTTGTTTGATTTACGCGGAACGGCCGTTCAATGGCTATTCCTCGTTCTGATCATCCTGGCCAGCCTGTTAACTTACCGACCATTTTGTAATTTTCTATGCCCGCTAGACCCGGTGGTTGATTTTATTGCCGCCAGCCGCCGCTGGCTAAAAGAAGGATGGGCCCAATGGCGCAAAAAACCAGCGAACGTCTAAAGCGTTTTGCACTCATTGGCTTTGTAGCCGTGTGCGTCGGCCTCATCGGCCTGATCTGGGCCGAAGGGTTGACCAACGACGCGCCAGCCACACCCAGCTATTATCGCGACACGTTCCGCATGGACGACGCTATCTACCTTACCGTGACGGCCGAAGCCATCGAGCAGCAGCGCAACCTGGCAAACGGCACGCCCGCACCAGAAGACCACAACGGCTCCGGCAGCGGGCAAGGCCAGGGGCGCGACCAGAACAGTAATCCGACCGCCTCACCAGACTCCGGCACCGCCACGCCAGATTCTGGCACCACGCCCCAGCCGGGAGGGTAACAACATGTCTACGATGCCCAAAACCTCAACCCTTTCCCGCCGCCACTTTTTGCAAATTACGGCCGTTGCCAGCACCGTCTTCCTGGGCGGGCGTTGGCTGAGCCGTCTAACCCAACCGCCCACCCGCCACAGCGAAACACGGCTGCTCATGGGCACCTTCATCAACCTCACCGTTGTGAACGATGATCCCAGGCAAGCCCAGCAGGCCATCGCCGCCACCTTTGCCGAAATGGAGCGGCTCATTGCCCTCTTTGACTGGCGGCAGCCCGGCAGCCCGCTGGCCGTGCTAAACAAAACCGGCCGCCTGGCGCAGCCACCCGCCGAGCTATTAGCGGTATTGCAGCAGGCCGTCCAATACAGCCAGCTCAGCGGCGGCGCGTTTGATGTGACCATTCAGCCCCTGCTGGAGGCGGTGCGCGCCGGTGCAGACAGCGCCGAGGCTCGCCAATGGGTCGATTACCGCCGTTTGCAGATTACGCCCCAACAAATTATGATGGAGCCTGGTATGCAGGTGACGCTAGACGGCATTGCCAAAGGGCGCGTCATTGATGGGGCAACGGCCGTTTTGCAAACCCAAGGTTACCAAAACATTCTGGTAGAAGCAGGGGGCGATCTGGCCGCCCGTGGCGTTCGCGCCGATGGCCAGCCGTGGCGCGTGGGCATCACCCATCCCCGCCAGGCAGAGGGCCACCTGAGCGTCCTCTCCGTTACCGAACAGGCGGCGGCCACTTCTGGCGATTACCAGCACAGCTTTAGCCACGATTTTGCCCAGCACCACATCGTCGATCCGCGCAGCGGCATCTCCCCGGCCGAGCTGGCCAGCGTGACCGTGCTGGCCCCCACCGCCATGGCGGCCGATGCGCTGAGTACGGCCGTCATGGTTCTAGGTAGCGAGGCAGGATTAGCCCTGATCGACCAACTGCCCGGTACAGCGGCGCTGGTAGTCAATAAAAAGATGCAATTGATGCAATCCGCCAATTTCCCGGCGATATAGCAAGAGCGAGAATATGATGTCAAATAAAATAGAAGAAAAACAGGCTCAAATAGAACGGTTGGAAACGGCCGTTACCGCCGCCCGCACCACAGAAAATCCCCCCGCCCTCATCGAGGCGCTGACCCAGCTGGGCCAGGCCTACATGGCCGACGCCAACATTCCCAAAGCGCTCACCCAGTTTGAAGAAGGGCTGGAGCTGGCCCAGGCGGCTGGCGACAAGCTGCTGGAAGGGCGCATGTGGGGCTATCGCGGCATCTGCCTGATGCGTCTGGGCAACAGCCATTTTGCCCAAATCGCCCTCTATAAATCGCAAAACCTGGCCAAAGAGCTAGACAACAAGCCGCTGCAAATTGATGCCCTCACCCAGTTGGGCACCCTGCAAATGGATGATGGCCAATCGACCAAAGCCATTGGCAAGCTGGAACAGGCGCTGGGCCTCGCCCTCTCCATTGACGACCAGCCCCGCATCATGCACCTGGCTGGCAAGCTGGGCAACCTGTTTTTAGGGATCTCCTCCCTGGAAAAAGCAGTGGAGTATTTTTCGCTGGCGCTGCAAGCGGCCGAGCAGCTCAACCAGCCACACGCCGCCTGCTCCTACAAGCTCAGCCTGGGCAACGTCTACATGGCCAACAAACAGCTCGACCTTGCCCGCGAGCTGTTTGAAGAAGCGCTGGCGCTGGCCAGCGAGGTAGACAATGCTTCAGCAGAAATGAGCGCCCTCAGCAGCCTGATGCACAACCACATCGCCGCTGGCAACAGCAGCATGGCCATTTTATACGCCGACAACGCCCTGAGGCTGGCCCGCAGCGCCCAGGAATCTGGGCTGGAGATTTCTAATATCAATCTGCTTACCGCCTTTTTGCTGGAACAAGGGTTGTTTAAAAAAGCGCTGCCCTATTTACAGCGCGGTTTGGAAATTGCAGCCGCCAATGAGGATTGGGATTGGCAGCTCACCATGCAAGAGCGGCTGGGCTTTACCCATTTCCAGCTAACCCAACTGTCAGATGCGCAATCGGCTTACGAAGCAGCCTTGAACACGGTGATGCAGCTGCAAGACCCTGCCGCCGGGGCGCAGATTTACGGCCGTCTCAGTGCCGTCCTGGCTGAAAAAGGGCAGATGTCCGACGCGATCAAAGTGGCCGAACAGGCGCTGAAGCTGGGCCAGGAGCAAGAAGATTGGCCGCTGGTAGGTGAGCAGCGTATTTTGCTGGCTTTTGCCCACGCCGAACAGGATAACCTGACCCAGGCGCTGGTTTACTGCCGTCAGGCCATTGTCAACTTCCAGCAAATGGAAGATGCCGACCGGCTGGCAAAAGCCGAGACGCTGCTGTCCGAGCTGGAAAAGCTAACAGCGACAGCGTAAAAACAGTTCGTTTGTCATTCCCCATTGCTCATGCCATAATCCGCCGCTTATGGCAACTGAACAAACCCAAGCATTACCGGAAACGGCCGTTACTCCCCCCTGGCATTGGCTGACCCTGGCCCTGGTTTCCCAGTTGGGCTGGGGGGCTTACCCCGTTTTACTGCGCTACCTGCAAACCGTCAGTCACATCCCCAGCCTGTCGCTGCTGGCCGTAGGCAACCTGCTGGTACTGTTTTTGGTGCTGGCCGTGCGCTGGCGGCAGGTGGAGTGGCACCTCTTTCGGCTGCCGCTGCTGTGGCTGTTTGGCGGGCTGGTGGTGCTGCGCGGCGTCACCAATCTGCTGGCCACACGCTACACCCTGGCCATCTACGCCCAGCTCATCTACCTGATGACGCCGTTTATTGTGGCCTTGCTCAGTCGGCTGGTGCTGCACGAACGGCTGCCGCGCCACACCTTCAAGGCGCTCACGCTCTGCCTGGTGGGGGCGCTGCTGATGATGTCGGGTAATTTTGAGGCAGTGGTTGGCGGAGTGGTGGGGGAAACGGCCGTTACCCGCAGCGATCTTCTCGGCATCAGTTTAGCCCTGGCCAGCACCCTCTTTCTGGCCCTCTACATGCTCGTCACCCGGCGCACCGCCCAGCACAAAGCTTCTGGCGACTCCCTGCTCATTGTCCATCTTACTTTCCTCGCTCTGTTTTCCGGGGCAGCCAGCACCGCCCTGGGAGAAAATTGGCAGCAGTGGGCAAATTTACGACCGGGGGATTGGTTTGTTTTTGGGCTGTTGGGGCTGGGGGTGCTGTTGGGTGCCAATCTGGGCCAGATTCGTTCGATTCAGCATTTGGGGGCGCCATTGGTCAGCAGCATGATGGCCACGCGGCTGGTGAGCGCTTTGCTGTTTGGCAGCTTTCTGCTCAACGAGCGGCTTTCATCTGGCTGGCAGCTGCTGGGGGCAGGGCTGGTCTTTGTGACGCTTACCTGGTACCTGCGCCAGAGCTACTGAGATTAGAAGCAGACAGCCAGACGGTGAAAGCTGTACCTTGCCCCAGCTCGGTTTCCAGAGCAATGCACCCCTGATGCGCCTGGACAATTTGCTGGGCGATACACAAACCCAATCCTGTGCCAATGATATCGCCCTGTTCCGCCAAATGCCCCCGAAAGAATCGGTCAAAAACCTGATCGCGCTCCTCAACTGAAATGCCAGGGCCGTCATCCTGCACTGTTACGGTAATCCATTGGCGATTGTCTTTAACCGGGGCGGCGACAGTTACGGAAAGCGTACCACCGGCGGGCGTGTAAGAGAAAGCATTGTCCAGCAGCTCGCCAAACGCCTGGCGCAGGCGGGTGGGATCGCCCATAAACGTTGGCATCTTGTCTGGCACAATGTAACGCAAGGTTTTCTGCTCCATTGTGGCGCGTGCCTGATTGCCTTCAATCATTTGCAAAAGCAGTTGGGGCATATCAATCAACCGCCAATCGAGAATCGTATCGGAACTTTCCATGCTGGCAATTTCCAGAATGTCCTGCACTAAATGCTCCAGACGCCCTACTTGTGAACCTAAAACGTGCAGATAATGGGCTGATTTGCCATTGTTGAGGTTGCCTTTTAGCAGCTGAGTGTACAGTTTGATGTTGGTAAGTGGCGTGCGCAGCTGGTGAGACACATTGGTGATGAAGCTGTACTGAGCTTTGTCGAGCGCTTTAATATGGCTGATGTCTTGATGACTGGTAACGTAGCCGGCGATACGGCCGTTTCCCCCAAACATCGGCACAATGGTCAGGACGGTGGGGTAAGTACGGCCGTCTTGCCGCACCCCCTTCACCTCCCCAGACCAGGCAGTTCCTTCCGCAAAAGCCGCCATCTGCCCCTGCAAATCCCTGGCTGAAAAATCAAACATCGCTTCAAACGTCAGCTGTTGGGCTTCTGCCCGACTGTACTTTGTCAGGTTCACAAAGGGGGGATTGACGTAGACAATCTTTTTCTCGGCATTTGCCATCGACACCCCTTCAGCGATGGAACCAAGCACCCTTTCCAGCTTTTCTTTTTCTGCTGCCAATTCGGCCGTGCGCTGCCGCACCTGCTGCTCCAGGCTGCTGTTCACCTGGCGCAGCGCCGTCTCTGCTTCCTTGCGCCATCGAATATCCCGCACAAAATTAATCAGTACGTCCCGCCCCTTGTAAGAAACCAGACGACTGCTCACCTCCATCGGAATGACTGTTTCATTTTTGTGCCGATATTGGCCCTCATAAAAAAAGGTGCCCGTCGTAGACGATTGCCAGGAAGTTTCAGTTTCCTCAGGGGTTAGCGAGCGTGGCATTTCGATTTGTTCCAGCTTCATTTGGCGCATTTCCTCACGCCGATACCCCAACCGGCGCGCCGCATTGGGATTTACATCCAAAATATTCAGCGAAAACGGATCAATAATCAAAATCGACTCGCCAGAATTTTCGAACAAAAAATCTGCGTAGGCAGCCGAAACCGGTTGTGCCTGTTCAGCTTCTAATTCAGCAATCCTTTGGCGCAGATGGTCAATTTCTTGGTGCAGATTTCTGATTTGGCTACTATCCATTGTTTCTATAGCGCTCACTCTTTAGCAAATTTTTTAACCATAGGAACCCTGTCATTTCGAGGAGTCTTCAACGAGGAATCTTTCCCCTGGTTGAAAAGAAAGATTGCAGCAATTCTCCATTTAACCACGTGATGTGGTAGGGGCGGGAAGGGACGGCGCGGGCGGGAGTCAAGACGTTGGTCATAGCTGAAGCCGGTCCCGCCTGATCCGCTTACTGAACTAGATTTTCTCTTGCAAAAACTGAGAAAATCTACGCCAAATCTCAAATTGAAAATTGCTGGGAAGATTGTGCGCGGAAACTTGTTTTTTTTCAATAGCAATTACTTGCTGAAGCAGGGTCAATCAGGGTTATTTTTCCTCCTCGTACCCGCAGGCAGACCCAAACTGGACATTATCCAATAAATTGCCTACGGTGAGATTGCCATTTGCGGTACGAACAGCGGCAAATTCAAAGCGGGTTACGGTTTGTCCCACCGGTACGCGGTACAAACCTTCGTATTTAGTCCAGGTTTGACCTGTTGAAAATACTCTCTGGACAACGGTGTCTCCCGGTGAACCGATTCGTACTTCCATGGTATCAACCCCGGCGCGACCTCGGTGGTAAAATGACCAGGTAAGCCGCTCCCCGGGCACTGAGTCAATATCCTGATAAAGCGCTGATGGCTGGTTCGCATTGAGCTCTGCCAGGTAACGGCCGTCTGGGGCAGAAACCCCTAAAAAGCCTGTATACCAAATCTCAATTTTGTTGTCTCTGGCTGTTGTTTGCCAGCCAGTGATGGCGCTGGCGTCATAAGCCTGCCAGTGGCTGGTGATCAGTTCATTCGCTTCAAAGCTGCCGTTCTCCAGCGCGTATTTCTGACCGGCCAGACATTCGTTGACTTCAGAAAAAGAATCGGCCACACGCTGACCCAGCCAGGAAACCAGAAAAATAACTGCCGCAGCAACCAGTAAAAGCAGCAGCGCATATTCTGTTGTTGATTGTCCTGATTCTTGATGATTTTGCTGCATCGTGACTCCCTATTTGTGTGCTTAGATTAATACAAACTCTATTGAAGCAGAGAGTACAAAAAAGATGAATGTGCTTATGCTCCTATTTCTCTGGGAAAGAATAATCTGGGGAAGGGAAACGGCCGTTTCCCCCATCTATTAGACAATCACCTAATTCGAGCTATAATCCTCACAATTCTCACCAAAAAGGAGCAACCTGTGCCTGAAGAAATCCGTTTTGATACCTACTATCGTTATGATGCGCTTACCGCCTTCTTGCAGCAGTGGGCCAAGGAGTACCCCACCCTGTGTCGGCTGGAAAGCATCGGCCCCAGTTACGAAGGGCGCGACATCTGGCTGATGACTGTGACCAACTTTGAAACCGGGGCAGACAGTGAAAAACCCGCCTACTGGGCTGATGGCAATATCCACGCCACCGAAGTCTCCGCCTCTACTGCATCGCTGTACCTCATTCATAAGCTGCTGACCCAATACAACAAGGATGAAAAGGTCACCTACGCGCTCGATACGCGGGCTTTTTACATTGTGCCCCGGCTTAATCCAGATGGCGCGGAGTGGGCGCTGGCCGAGATTCCAAAATATATCCGCAGCAGCACCCGCCCCTATCCGCGTATGGACCAGCTGGATGGGCTGCACCAGGAAGATATGGACGGCGACGGCCGTATCCTGCAAATGCGCCTTAAAGACCCCAACGGCAGCTGGAAAGTTCATCCCGATGACCCCCGCCTGCTGATTCCCCGCGAGCCAGACGAAGCGCCCGGCGGCGATTTCTACCGGCTGCTGCCCGAAGGCAATATTCAAAATTATGACGGCGTCACCATTAATTTTGCCCCACCGCTGGAAGGGCTGGACCTGAACCGGCAGTTTCCTGTCTTTTGGGAACCAAACCAGCAGGGAGCAGGCCATTACCCCGGCAGCGAACCGGAAACGGCCGCTCCCATGCGTTTCATCGCCGACCATCCCAATATTACTGGCTCGGTGAGCTTTCACACTTTCAGCGGCGTCTACCTGCGCCCGCCCACCAAAGGGGCCGACGATACCCTGGCCACCCAGGATTTGTACACTTACAAAAAGCTGGGCAATAAAGCAGAAGAGATCACCGGCTACAAAGCCGTCTCGGTCTTCCACGACTTCAAATATGACCCCAAGGAGTTCATCAAAGGGACGTTTGACGACTGGATGTACGAATTTCTGGGCGTCTACGGCTGGACCTGCGAAATTTGGAGCATCCAGCAGCAGGCGGGCATCAAAGATTACAAATATATGGACTGGTTCCGCGAGCATCCCGTAGAAGACGACATCGCCATCATGAAGTGGAACGATGAGGTACTGGACGGCAAAGGAGTGGTAGATTGGTATGAATTCGACCATCCGCAGCTGGGCAAAGTAGAGCTGGGCGGCTGGGATTTCTTCGTCACCTGGCGCAACCCGCCGTACAAGCTGCTGGAAAAAGAGATCGCCCCGCTGGCCGACTTCGCCCTCTACTCCTGCCTGGTTTCGCCCCTGCTGGAGTGGCACAGCGTAGAAAAATTATCCAATGGTAACGTGCATAAAGTAACGGCCGTTGTCCACAACACCGGCTGGCTGCCCACTAACATCACCAAACAGGCAGAGAAAATGAACGTGGTGCGCCAGTTGGAAATGGACATCACCTTACCAGAAGGGGCCAAACTGCTCACCGGCAAGCTCAAAACGATGCTGGGCCAGCTGGCCGGGCGTGATCAAAAAAGCACCGCCCCCATCTGGAGCGCCGACCCCACCGACGACCGGGCCAAGGTAGAATGGGTGATTGAGGCTGAACCGGGGGCGGAAATTGAGATTACGGCCGTTCACCCCCGCGCCGGTACCATTCGCCAAACAGTTACGCTTTAGTAAAAAGTGAAAAGTGAAAAGTAAAAGAGTGGCGTACTTAGAAAGTGTTTTAAAAGTTATGTAAACTTAACAAAAGGAGAAAAATTGGGCATCCTTGTAGGTTGTGAACGTAAGAAAACCTTACCCTACAGATTTAACGGATGCCCAGTGGCTCATTATAGAACCTTTAATCCCACCAGCAAAACGTGGTGGCCGTGGCAGGGCTGTCTGTCCTCGAGAAATCTTGAACGCCATCTTCTACATTTTGCGTAGTGGTTGCTCTTGGCGCTTACTGCCGCATGATTTTCCACCGTGGCAAACCGTCTACGGCTACTTTCG
>JBGTCV010000087.1:0-218389 GCA_041748655.1 Promineifilaceae bacterium (SeqCode)
CAGGGGGAGGGCCAGGGAGGGGGTAAAATTCCCCACATGGGATGGAACCAGCTGGAACCCGCCTGGGAAAACCGGCTGCTGGACGACGTGCAAACGGGCGACTACGCTTACTTTGTTCATTCGTATTACTGCGATCCGGTAGAGGCAACGGCCGTTCTCGCCTGGACCGATTACGGCTTTCCCTTTGCGTCCGTCGTCGCCAAAGATAATATATACGGTCTGCAATTCCACCCTGAAAAAAGCCAGAGCGTGGGGCTGACCATCCTGAAAAATTTTGTTGAAAAACTGTAGTTGGGTAATTAGGTAATTAAGTAATTGAGTAATCAAGTAATTGGGAAACATCAATTACTTGATTACTCAATTACCCAATTACCTAGTTACTCAATTACCTCATCCTGAGAGGTATCCTGTGACTAAATTTACCCTATTCCCCGCGATTGATTTAAGAAACGGCCGTGTCGTACGGCTGGAGCAAGGCGATCCTGAAAGAGAAACCGTTTTTGGCACCAATCCCGCTAAAATGGCCCAGAAATGGCTGGACGCTGGAGCAAAATGGCTGCACGTTGTTAACCTGGATGGCGCTTTCGACGAAGCAGGCGCAGACAATTGGGCCGCCCTGTCTGCAATTGCCAAACTGGATGTGAAGGTGCAGTTTGGCGGCGGCATTCGCAGCATGGAAGATGTTACCCGTGCCCTGGATGCGGGAGCCAAGCGCGTTGTTCTGGGCACCAGCGCCATCGAAAAACCAGAGCTGGTTAACGAGGCGATAGCCAAATTTAGCAAAAACAAAATCGCTGTGGGCATCGATGCCTACAATGGCCGTGTTAAAACCCGAGGCTGGCAGCAAGATACGGCCGTAAACCCCGTCGATCTGGGCAAAGAGATGAAAGAACGGGGCGTCAAAACCATCATCTACACCGACATTGGCCGGGACGGCGTGCTGGGCGGTGTCAACGTCCAGGCCACGGTGCAGCTGAGCCGGGTCACCGGCTTGCATGTGATCGCCTCTGGCGGTGTGGCTTCGCTGGAAGATGTTCACCGCTGCTATGCTCAGGCGGAGCATGGGCTGGTGGGGGTTATTACGGGGCGGGCTATTTATGACGGCCGTATGGACCTCGCCGAAGCGTTTGCCATCATTGGCAAAAATTCATAACGAGGCCGCCATGTTAGCCAAACGCATCATTCCTTGTTTAGATGTGAAAAACGGCCGTGTTGTTAAAGGCATCAACTTTGTTGAGCTGCGCGACGCGGGCGACCCGGTCGAGCAGGCTCATCTGTACGACGAAGCCGGAGCCGATGAACTCGTCTTCCTGGACATCACCGCCACCCACGAAGCCCGCAATACCGTGATGGAGCTGGCCCGCGCCGTGGCCGAGCAGGTTTTCATCCCCTTCACCATCGGCGGCGGCATCCGCACCGTAGACGACATGCGCGGCATCCTCCGCGCCGGAGCCGACAAAATCAGCGTCAACTCCGCCGCCGTGCGCAGCCCGGACATCATCAGCCAGGGAGCCGAAGCGTTTGGCAGCCAGGCAGTTGTGGTGGCCATTGATGCACGCAAGGTCAGTAATCAGTATTCAGTAATCGGTAATGTCGCTGCGCGACCGCTTCGCGTACAGTCACCAGTGGTCAGTGATCAGCTGAAGAACGCCGCATTAACCATTTACCATTTACCATTAACCATTAACCATTGGGAGGTGTACGTCTCTGGCGGCCGCACCCCCACCGGGCTAGACGCCGTCGCCTGGGCCAAAGAGGCCGAGCGGCGCGGCGCGGGCGAGATTTTGCTCACCAGCATGGACGGCGACGGCACGCAGGAAGGGTACGACATCGAACTGACCCGCGCCATTGCCGACGCGGTCAACATCCCGGTCATTGCCTCTGGCGGAGCGGGCACGCTGCAACACTTCGCCCAGGCCCTCACCGAAGGCGGCGCGGATGCGGCGCTGGCGGCTTCGCTCTTCCACTACAAACAGCTCACCATCGCCGAAGTGAAAGAGTATTTGGCAAAGCAAGGAATTCCGGTTCGTCGGTAAATGACAGATTCAATCTCTTTTACATACAAGCGTACAAGACAAAACGCCATAAACACCTTCTTCATGCTCCTAATTGTCTTCACGTTTGGCTGTTTTTTTTCGCTAATTGGTGCGCTTATTGCAGCTACCTTAGCAGAAAAACTTTTCGCTCAAGAACTGCCTAAATATACACTGCTCTATCTCTTTATTGTCTTAACAATAGGTTCTATATTGTCTGGATATTGGAGAAGGCTAAAGATAATCTCTCTTGAAGATGATACTCTGAGCTGGCAATCAGGGCTGAAAAAGAGGCAAACCATCCGACAAGTTGATATTAAGAGTGCCAAAATCCACAAAGACAGCCTGTTTATAAATGACAACATCAAGATTTTTCTAAGAAGCTTGCCTCAAAAAACACAAATTGAATTTGTGTCAATTCTTCCCTCGTGGTTACCGGAAACTGAACTATCCAAAGAATGGAAAGCTTATTTGCACGGCAAAGAGCAATTACAATACGAATGGGAGGGAAAAGACACCTTTTCCATATCGGCCAGTACCAACAAGGAGAAAGCTATCCGAATACGAAAGATCGCCTTTACGGGAGTAATGATTTTTGTTGGGCTAGTTCTCTGGCTAACGAGTATCGGGCCATTCCGAGAAGTGGATACTCCTGTTAGTTTATTGGGAATAGTTCTGATTTATGTATTCTTTGTCATTTGGGCAACTACCAAATACAAACGTATCCAAGTAGATGATCGAGGCATTACGTATCAACAAGGTAAAAACGAGCTTTTTTGGCGTTGGGGTGAGATTGAAGTTCTAGCTTTCCAAGTCAACACAGAGCAGCTTCACATCTGGCAAGGGCCTCGCTATAAATCGTACTCTTACAGTCGAATCGAGGCTGAAAGCATGAATGAAGTAGCCAATACTATTTTTCAGCAAGCGATGATTAGAAACATACCAGTTACTCGGGTTTAGAAATGGAAAACTTGAAATTTGACGAGAAGGGGTTGA
This sequence comes from Promineifilaceae bacterium (SeqCode), assembly GCA_041748655.1. Lineage (GTDB taxonomy): Bacteria > Chloroflexota > Anaerolineae > Promineifilales > Promineifilaceae > Leptofilum. The sequence continues at coordinate 3,030 of JBGTCV010000087.1, forward strand.
TTACGGCCGTTCTCCAACACCACCACACCCGCGAAATCCTCATGGTAGCCTGGATGAACGCCGAGGCGCTGCGGCTGACGCTGCAAACCGGCGAGGCCCACTTTTGGAGCCGCAGCCGCCAGGAACTATGGCACAAGGGCGGCACCTCCGGCAGCGTGCAGCGCGTCACCGAAATCCGCGTGGACTGCGACGGTGATACCCTGCTGCTGCAAGTAGACCCCGCAGGCCCCGCCTGCCACACCGGGGCAGTAAGCTGCTTTTTTAGCCAGCTTGAGCCTGGGGAGTGAGAAAATTTTGACGCAAAGGTGCAAAGGAGCAAAGAAAAAAGAGTTTGCGCCTTCAAAAACTTTGCGTTCTTTGCGTCAAAAAACCACCCATGATTACGATTATCGGCATTGACTGCACCACCCTGGTCAAAAAAGAAGGCTGGATTTGGGTCCGCCAATCAAGAGAGCAAACAAATGAATGATTTTATCGACCAACTATTCGCTACCCTGCAAGCACGCAAAGCCAACCCCACTGCCACCAGCTACACTACCAGCCTGCTCACCGCTGGTGAAGATGAAATTGTCAAAAAAATTGGAGAGGAAGCCGTGGAAGTCATTCTGGCAGCCAAAGGGCAGGGCGATCAGCGCGTTGTGGAAGAAACGGCCGATCTCGTTTATCATCTACTGGTTCTGCTGGTCTCCCGCGATCTCAGCTGGGACGATATTCGCATGGAACTCAAGCAGCGCCAGCGTTAAAAGTTTGTTAAATTCGGCAGTCCAAATTGGGGCTACCAGTACAGGGAGTAAAATTTGAGCGAAGCAGTACACAATTGGCAGCGCGTGGTAAACCTGACCGAAGGTCAGGCAATGGTTGTTACCGATCTGCATGGCGATTGGGACGCATACCAACGGTACCGTGACACTTTCTTCCAGCTCCGCAGCCTGGGTCAGGCCGATCTGCTCATCTTCAACGGAGACATGATTCATGCCACCGCCCCTGCCATAGAAGACAAATCTCTGGAAATCGTGCTGGACATCATGCGGCTAAAAGAAGAATTAGGCGACAGCCTGATCTGCGTGTTGGGCAACCATGAACTGCCCCACATCTACAGCATCACCCTGCAAAAAGGGGAAGATTTTTTCACGCCGCGCTTTGAATTTGCGATGGGCAGCCACCGGCAGAAGATTGTTGCTTTTTTCGACAGCCTGCCATTTTACCTGCGCACCCCTGGCGGCGTCTCGATTTGCCATGCCGGGGCCAGCACCGCCCTGGGGCAAACAAACGGCGTCGAGCGACTGTTCAACTTCTCGCACCAACAAATATTAGACCGAATACGCGCTCAGATTACAGTGGAGGAACGGCCGTCTCTTATCCGGGCCATGCGCAAAATGTACGGCCGTACCTACAACGAAATGGCCCGCAACTGGTTCGCCGTCACCGGCCTGGACGACCCTCGCTACGACGATTTTCTGGTAGGCACCCTGGCCACCTCCGACGAAGATTTCGAGCTGCTTTGGCCCGCCATGTTTTCCCGCAACGAAAAAGAGTATGGCGACAACAGTTACCAGATATTGCTCACCACGCTGCTTCAGGCGCTCTCCAACGGCTATGAACGTCAGTCGGTACTTGTAACGGGGCATATTGATGTTAAAGGGGGGCACAAACTGGTAAACCGACGGCAGCTGCGCGTCGCCAGCGCCAAGCACGCCTCACCACGGGAGGCAGGCCTTTATTTGTTGTTCAACGTTCGGGAACGATTTGAAACAGCCACAGCGCTACTTCCCAACCTGCGTTCTGTATTTCGCAGCTAATCCCCACTCACGACTCTATCAAACTCTGGAAGAAACCCGTCGATTTGCCCTTGTTTTGCTGGATGCGGTTGAGCATGTTAGTAGCACGGTCTTCCATGATGGTGTCATCGATACGGCCGTATAGCCGCTGCGCCAACTGCGCATGAGGCTCCGCCCTCTCCCACCGATTCTGCCTGCACAAAACCAGGGCCAACATATAGCTCATTTTGGCCACCTCGCGGCTGCTGCGTGCCTTCTTAGCCGCTTCCAAACCGCGCTCAAACTCTTTTGCCGCCTGACGTTTCTTACCCGCATCCAGGTAACTCATCCCTATGCTGCCGAAAGCGCCCGCCTCTTGTAGTGCCAGCCCATGCTCTTGCGCCAAATCCAGCGCTTCCTTGTAAAGCAGCATCGCCTGAGCATGCTCCCCCATCGCCCGCGACAAATCGCCCAATTCAGTCAAAGTCTCCGCTTCATCCGCCCGATTTTCCACAGAACGGGCCAACGCCAGCCTTGTTTCATACGCTTCCACTGCCAGGCGAACCTGATTTAACTTACGGAACAATTGCGCCAACTCGCGCCAATGCCAACTTTGCCCTGGGATATTCCCCTGCGTCTGCACCATCGCCAGGCTTTGCTCCAGATACGTGACAGCCCGGCTAAAATCGCCCCACAGCTCATACGCTTTGGCCAGTTTGGTTAGCATCGCCTGCTCAGTTTTGCGATCATTCCGTTCCCGCGCCAACAACAAGGCCCGCTTGTACATCCGGCCCGATTCCGTGTAATTTCCTTGCGCGTCAAATGATTCTCCCAGCTTGGCAAAAGCCGTCAACTCCTGCACCTGATCTGTAATTTCCTGGGCCGAAACCAGGCTGTTTTCATAATGAATTAATGCCTGATCTATATCCCCGTTGATCAGGTAAAGATCGCCCAACCGGAGCAAATTTTTAATCATTTTGCGGCGGTCATTGCTTTCCTGCGTGATGTTGAAAGCATACGTGTAATACTCGATCGCCCGCTCGGTAAAGCCAGACGCCTGGTAAAGCTCACCCAAATTACCCAATACCTCTCCCTCGCCGACACGGTCGCCAATCTGACGGGAAATGGTCAACGTCTGCTTAAAAAGTTGGGCCGCCCTCTTGAACTCACCGGAATCCAGGTACACTTTACCCATGCTGTTGAGAATACGCTCGACACGGGTGAGATCACCAATATCACGCGCAATGGCCAGCGACTGTTGGTAATAGCCGGTCGCCTGCGCGGCGTCCCCCAACTGTCGATACGTTTCGCCCAAATTGTGCAACGCTTCGGCCTCTTTGTAGCGATTAGTAAGCCGCTGGAAGATTTGCAGCTCCTTCTCATGAAACCGCACAGCCCGCTCTGGCTCCCCTTTTTGGCGATAAACCAGACCGAGATGACCCTGAGAGCGGCCTTCCTCTGACCGGTCACCCAATTCGCGGGCAATGGCCAAATGCTCCTCATGGAATTCAATAGCCCGCTCAATGTAACCCAAGGCGGCATAGGCCAGCCCCAGGTTACCCAGTCCCTTGCCCTCCAACTCCCGTATATTTTCGGAGCGGGCCACGTTGACGGCCTGTTCAAAATACATCACGGCCACATCCAGCTTGCCAATATCAAGGTAGGAAAGCCCCATCGTGTTGTAAGAGTTGCCTGCGGCAAGCCGCTCGTCGGGGGTTTCTTCGGCGCCGTCCCACTCTGCTGGGGAAGGCTTGCCAAGTACCTGGGTATAAACGCTGGCCAGGGTTTTCTCCACCTCGGCCCAATCGCGGTAGCGCTGCTCGCGGGTAATAGATAGAGCACGCTGGATAAATTGGCGGAGCGACAGGGGTAGATCTGGGTTAAGGGGTTGGATACGGCCGTTTACATGTACATCTCGCAGCGCTTCCCGCGTTTCCCCCTCAGCCGCAAAATGGCCTGTCGCCATTTCATACACAATGCAGCCCAGCGCATAAATATCGGCGCGAACATCCAACCCTTTGTGCAGCCACTGCTCCGGAGCCATGTAGAGCGGCGTTCCGGCCACGCCCTGCGTCAGCTGCGTCCGGCCAATGTTTTCCTGACTGTTTTCCAAAGAGCCTACGGTTGAGCCAGGGCTGTGCCCAGACAAGGTGCTGGCCAAACCAAAATCGGTTACCCGCGCCATGCCATCGTAGCCAATGAGAATGTTTTCTGGCTTTAGATCGCGGTGTACCAGGCCAGGTATTTTTTGCGTGGCAAAACGCATCCCACGCGCCACCTGCAAGCCAAACAGGATCGATTGTTCTACCGGCAGCGGCTGCCCTTTTTTGAGCCAGGAACGCAAAGAAGGCGACTTTTTGTCTTGTGGCTGGACAATCCATTCCAGCACCAGATAAACTTCGCGGCCATCCCCCACGCGCTCTACGCGGTATGCCTGTACCACATTGGGATGACGGCCGATTTCCACCCACATCGTCCCTTCCCGCAAAAACAAATCACGAGCAGTCCGGTGAGACAAGAATTCTGGCCTAAATGTTTTGAGCGCAACTAAATCTGAGGTGAAATGATCCCGGCAGAGGTAAACAAGCCCCATACCACCTTCCAGGGTATTGACCACTTCATATCTTTCAGCAATATACCGTTTGGCCTGTTTGCGGTCCGGTGGTGGACTGGAAAAATCTTCAATTGGAGACCGGGTTGCGGTTTCTGTCATGATGCGGTTTCGTGCCAGGGTAATAGATACGGCCGTTAATTGTCACAAAATAATAAAATACGATGCCAACTCCGCCAAGTATAACATTGAGTGCGCTATCTTATCATTGTCCCAAAAACCCTGCCAAAAATGAGCAAATCTTGGAATATCCGCTTCCCCTTTAACAAATAAGATACAATTAAGCTACCTCGCCGCAAAATTGGAAGAGAATGCAGCAAACTGGGAAAAAGAGCATATGCAAACCGTTGTCATTATTTGGCTAATATTGAGTCTCCTCGCCATAATATTAGTGGTTGCCGCCCTGATGTTATCTTCCCGAATCAGCCAGACAGAAGGCGTGTCTGAAACTTACGATGATTGGGAAGCTCCAGAGGTTGTGCAAGAGATATATCCAAGACAAGCAGAGCAGTGAACTGACTGACTGGTAAAATCATTTTGGGCGTTGGCCAGCATCCCACCACCGTGTTGAGGCAAGGGTGACGGTCGCCATAACCACGCTATAATCCCCTGCATGTGGCTTAAGCTAAAACAGCAGTTCACCCCTTTGCTCGCCCCCCTCTGTCTGGGTCTGTTTGCGGGCCGGGCATTGAGTGAGCAATGGGCCATTCATTATGGTGCGAATTTGGCAGCCGCCATTTTACTGACTCTAGGAATCTGCCTGCTGGCCATTTTTTGCCTGCGTCACCATCCTCTTGATCAAACCTGGCCGCTGCTGCTGCTGATTGGTTACATTGTTTACCCATATCCCAACCCGCTGGCTGCAGCTGCGGTGCTGCTTTTGGTAACGGCCGTTCTTGCCCAAACCATCCCCTTACCTGTGCCCAGCCTGCCCGCCAACTTGCGCCTACGCCTGGGGCTGATGGGCAGTACGCTTTTTTTTGCCCTGCTCTACATCTTCACCCTGGCCCCCGGACTGCTGCCCGCCGACAATGGCGAATTCCAGCTTGTGGGCGCGACGCTGGGCGTGGCCCATCCGCCCGGCTTCCCGCTCTATACCCTGCTCGGCTACCTGATGACCTGGCTGCCGCTGGCCGCCACGGCCGCCTACAAAATCAATCTGCTCTCGGCCTTCACCAGTGCAGCGACGCTGGGGCTGGTTTACCTGGCTGTATTTCGGCTCACCGAGCGGCATTTGGCGGCGGTAACGGCCGTTTTCAGCCTGGGAACCGCCACCACTTTTTGGGCACAAGCCACCACCGCCAATATCCGTAGCCTCACGGCGCTGTTTGCCGCCCTGGCACTCTACGCCCTCATTCGCCACTGGCAGGAAAAAGAGCAAACGGATCGGTATCTGATTCTGTTTGCCGCCGCACTCAGCTTTGGTTTTACCCACCATCTTTCGCTGGCGTTTATGGGACTGGCTTTTGGGCTCAGCCTTATTTTGATTGATCCAACCTTTCTAAAAACGCCGCGCCGCTGGAAACGGCCGCTGCTCGCCACCCTGCCTGGCCTACTCCCCCTGCTCTACCTCCCCCTCCGCGCCGGAGCCGATGTACCCGGCGCGCGAGAAGGTCTCAACACTCTGCCCGGATTCCTCAATCACTTTTTGGCGCTGGGCTTTCAGGGGGATTTTTTCTACTTCGTTCAGCCCGTGGTGCTGCTGCCCCGGCTGAGGGTCATGGCCAACGTACTCACCTTCCAATTTTCCCCCTGGCTGCTGGCAGGGGCGCTGCTGGGGCTGGGTTGGCTGCTGCGGCGCAATTGGCGGCTGGGGCTGCTGCTGGGCGGCTCGTTTGCCCTGCATACGCTAATCACAGCCACCTACCGCGCCCCGCAAACGGTGGAGTATATGCTGCCCGCCTACATTCCCGTCGCCATTTGCCTGGGCGTGGCCAGCAGCTATTTAACCGATTTTGGTCTAAAACAGCCGCTTCTCCTGCAAACGGTGGCGCTCACGGGAACGGCCGTCTGGCTCATCATTGCCATAGGGCAAGGCTGGCAGCGTTGGCCCAGCTTCCAGCAGCTGCACCAGGTGGAAGATGCTCGTGACTACGCGCAAAGCATTTTGACAGAAGCCCCCCCAGACAGCCTCATCCTGGCCAACTGGCATTGGGCCACGCCGCTTTGGTATTTGCAAACTGTAGAAGGACAGCGCCCTGATGTAACCATCGAATATGTGGTTCCGGGCGAAGGAGCGTACAGCCAGACCTGGCTGGCTGAAATTGAGGCGGGGTTGAGCAACGGCCATTCCGTTATTGCCACCTACATCGATGAAAATGCCTACGCCACCCTGCCCCCGGCCGAACCAATCGGCGAGGCGCTGCTGTTCCGCCAAAGCCCGCTTGCGGGGCTGCCTGCCGACTTCATCCCGCTCTCGCTGACGCTCAATCAGGGCATACAAATTTTGGGCTATCGGCTGGAACAAACGGAAGTAGAAATTGGTCTGGAAGCCCGTCTCACTGTCGCCTGGCAAGCTGAGACAGGTACACCCTTTTTTGTCCATTTGCTGGATGAAACGGGCAGCATTGTGGCCCAGGCAGATGTGCAGGCCACACCCCAGCCAGACGGCCTTACGCTGACGCAATTTCGGCTGACGCCACGCCGAGGCCCAGGTACCTTCAACCTTCGCCTGGGCAGCGGCAGTGATTTTGCCCAGATTGGCACGCTGCCGGTGAAATTAGCCAGCCTGCCGCCCGCCACGCAAAATCCGGTCCACCGCCCGGTTTACGCCAGCCCCACCTCTGTACGCCTCATCGGCTACGATTGGGACAATACGCTGCCTGGCCAAACCCGCCTCTACCTGCATTGGCACAACGACAGCGGCTACTGGAGCACCAGTCACGACAACCCTGATTTAGCCGGGCTAATCCCGCCGACCCTTGGGCCGTGGGGCTTGCCACAACCTACCTGGACGCCCAATAAGCCAATCGGTGGCAGCCACTACGTACCGCTGGGGCAGGGTATCGTGTGGGCGGGTGGGTCGCTGGCAGATTGGCAAACGGCCGTTTCCCCCGGAACCAGCCATGATTTAACGATGCGGTTTATAAACAGCCGTCCCCTGCTGCGCGATTATGTGATTTCTACTCGTCTGGTGGGGTATGAGGTGGATAATTTCACCTGGGCCTGGTGCGATCTGGTGGATGGCATCCCGGCGATGGGCGGCATCCCCACCCTCAAATGGATTCACGGCTCCCAGGTTTACGCCCCGCGCACCATCATTTTCCCGCCGCGTACACAGCCAGCCAGCTTCAGCGGCTTCTGCCAGAGCGAAAAGCCCGCCCCTGGCGCACCTATTCTCTACGTAGACAACGCCGCCACGCCGGGCCAGACAATCGGTGGACTCTTGCGCCTCTACGATGCGTTTACAAACCAGCCGCTGCCCATTTTGGACGAACGGATAACGGCCGTAACCAGCTGGATTCCATTGGGTGAAGCAATAATTGAAGAATAAATGAGGGAAAATGGGCCTGCCAGGATTCGAACCTGAAACCGATCGGTTATGAGCCGACTGCTCTGCCGTTGAGCTACAGGCCCAGAAAATTAAGAGCGGCAGACGGGATTCGAACCCGTGACAAGAGCTTGGAAGGCTATTGTGTTACCCCTACACCACTGCCGCATGGCCGGTAATCAGTGGCCAGTGGTCAGTAAATCAGTTGAGTTATTTTGTTACCGATTACCGAATACTGAATACTGTTTACTGAACACTGGTCGGGGCGGCCGGATTCGAACCGACGACCTCTCGGACCCAAACCGAGCGCTCTACCAAGCTGAGCTACGCCCCGAACTTTTAAAGACGCGGTAGTATACTGTTGCTATCAAGCAACGTCAACCGCCTGACCCCTTTTTCACCAACTAAATTACCCTACCAACGCCACTTTAAGGCTACTGACTGCCATAATGTGTATACGGCTTGGCGGAATCGGCTTCCATGCCTTGCCGCCAGTTGTGAGCCACCATGCGGAAAATATCTGATTCGGTAATGATACCAACCAGGGTCCCGGCTGCATCAACAACGGGCAAGCCGCTAATTCGGTGGGTCAACATCAGGTCCGCTGCTTCACCAATAGTTGCCTCTGGGGAAATAACTTTTGGCTGTTTACTCATTACTTCAGCCAGTTTAAGGCTGGCCAACAGGTAATTCATTTCCCAGGTGCTCAATGAGGTTGCGGCAGACGGTCTGGCTTCGCGAATATCCCCATAGGTGACAATGCCAACAATACGGCCGTTTTCCACCACCGGCAGCCGACGCACATGATGCTCCCGCATGAGTGAATCGGCATCTAGCAAACCCATATTGGGAACGGCCGTAATCACCTCACGGCTCATCCAATCTTTCACCAATTCAAGACGCATCTTCCACCCCCTGGGTATTGGCGCTACGCAAATAACTCAACGACAGGCCAAACAAAATGACAACCAAAACGGCCGAAACCACACAATATTGGCAAAATGCCTTAATCACAAGAAGCTCTAAAACGGTAAGCCCTAACGAAAACAATACGGCAAAACCAGTAACCACTACCAGCAGCTCTGGCAGGTAATCCATCAACGGGAACTCCCAATCTTTAAGCCAGGTTAGCAAAAAGATTACCGCATACCCGGTTAAGCCAATAAACGCCACCGGCACGGGACCAATGGAAGCGTAAGGAGCGCCCGGGCCGCTTACAATACCACAATCGAACCAACCGCCGACGGCGCAGCCAGAGACCAACACCCCCTCATGAAAAAGATAGAGGTAATAAGCCACCAGCATCCCCGGCACAGATAAAAGTTGAATAAGGCGCAGCTGCCACTCTTGTTTCATAAGCTATTAATCCAGCAAGGCATTTAATCGCTGTTGGAATACCGCAATGGGCTGGTTGCCAGCCAACAAATTGCCGTCAATCAAAAAGCTGGGGGTTGAGTTAATGCCCGCCTGCTGCGCCATTGTAATATTTTCCAAAACCATATCGGCATAACTGTTATTGTTCAAACAGCTGGAAAATGCTTCCGAATCCATATTCAATGAAGCAGCTATCTGCATAAACCCAGCTTCGGAATTAAAAAGCGGCGTACCTTGCAGCGCAAATAAGCCTTCGTGGTATTCAGGGAATTTATCTTGTTCATTGGCACACATAGCCGCTACTACTGATGGCATCGTGGGGAAAGCGCCCGTCTGGCTTTGCAAGGCAAATGGAACCACAACCCACTTTACCTGATTCGTTTCAATATATTGGGCAGATAAAATTGGGGCTGTGTCTAAATTAAAATTAGCACAATGGGAACAACCATAATCAGAAACCTCTACTACAGCTGCTTTCGCGCTGTCGTCGCCAATAACCACACAATTGTCTGGATTGTTGTTGCAATACCCTAACAAACTCAACCGGGCAGGCTCACGAAAAGCGAGAGCGATAAGCCCGGCAAAAATAATAATACCACCCACAACAATACCAATAATCAACTTCCAATTACTTTGTTTACTGGCAGCACGACGGCTTCTGGCTCTTTTTGACATGAATTCTTCACCTCATACATTTTAGTTATTCAGACGTTTTAACGAGTTTACAAGTACGATTATAACCAACGAGTGCAAGATGTAACAATTCGCCCTGTCATCTGTCATCGGTGGTGATTTTTTACAAATCAGCTATGATTCCTCAGCTTGGTATGCCTTAGTAGGAGAAAATAATGACCGATTTAAGCACAAAATATCTGGGGTTGACATTAAAAAACCCCCTGATTGTATCCGCTTCGCCGCTTACTGCTTATATTGATAATTTGCAACGGATGGAAATTGCCGGGGCAGCAGCCATTGTTTTGCCTTCCTTATTTGAAGAGCAGATTGAGCTGCAAGGGATGGGGGTAGAAAAGGTTACGCCCATGAACCAGCAGATGCTGCCCGACGCCTTGCAACATTTACCAGAAATGAAAGGGTATAATCGGGGCGCTAATGGCTATCTGGCGCATATTTACCAGGCTAAAAAGGCGATTACTATTCCGGTCATTGCCAGCTTGAACGGATATTACAGTGGGGGCTGGGTACAATATGCGCGCCTGATTGAGGCCTCTGGGGCAGATGCCCTGGAGCTGAATATTTACTATCTCGCAACCCGACCAAACATTAGCGGGCAGGAAGTGGAAGATATGTATTTACATCTGGTACGAGATGTAAAGGCCGCCGTGAAAATCCCCGTGGCTGTCAAGCTCAGCCCATATTTTAGCGCGTTTGCCCATGTGGCCAGTCGCCTGGACCAGGCAGGAGCCGATGGTCTGGTATTGTTCAATCGGTTCTATCAGCCAGATTTTGATTTGGAAACGCGTGAAGTTGTTTCCAGTTTAGATTTAAGCCATCGGTCTGAACTTCGGCTGCGGCTGCGCTGGACAGCTATTTTGTCTAGTCTGATAAAGGCAGATTTAGCCGTGACGGGCGGAGTTGAGCTGGGAACCGATGTTGTGAAGTGCCTGATGGCCGGAGCTAAGGTAACGGCCGCTGCCTCCGTACTCATTAAAAATGGTATTGAACACATCAGCCAAATTCTGGCAGAACTGGAACAATGGTTGGTACAGAATAAGGAAGAAAGTGTCGCAGCTATTCAGGGGGTCATGAGCCAGACGCACGTTTCTGATCCGGCCGCTTTTGAACGGGCTAACTATATGAATGTCCTGAAATCTTTGGGGGAATAGAGGCAGCCAATCGATTTATAAATTATCGGCCTGTTCCTGCCGGTTTATTTTGGCCAACAACTCGATTTCGGCCAAAAGTTCTGGGGTATTAATATTTTTCAAGCGGTAATCGCTGGCACCAGCCTGTAAAACCAGCTCCCGTGCCAGATCGTCAATGTAAGAGGTGAGGGCTAAAACGGCCGTTCCTCCCGTCACCAGCAGCTTAACCAAATCAAGCACATAGCTCAACTCATCATTGTGACCCGTTAAGCCAAGCAGCGCCACATCGGGCCGCAAATCGGTTTGCGCCAGCTTTTTAGCCCCATCTGCATCAACTGTGCCAACAATGGCAATGTTAGGCGTTGAGTGTAATCTCACCCGCAACGCATTGCGCACACCCTTATGTTGATCGATGATAATCAGGCGAATCTGTTCCATTAAACTAAGCATTTCATCAATAAAACCTACTTATCCAGAGCAGGCAAAAGGATAGGATTTTATAATTGTAGTAGCCAGTGACAATTGTCATAAATACAAAGGCTTAATGTCACTCGAAAAAAGATGCAATTTTGCATTCATTCATAAGGGACTCGCAGCACCTTTTCTTACGATAGCGTCCGCAACTTTTCTTAATTTTATTCTATTGATTTTTAACTAAATTTCTGCCGAAGAAAGTCATCTGCCATTCATGACATTTGCCACACGTTCCCCCAAAAGCAATACATTACACTGCAAAATAGGTACAAGTCCCATTAGCAAGTCAGCAGCAGGAGCATAAAATGATTACCGTAAATGATTTGATGACCGTGATCCCCAGCAGTGTCTCGCCAGATACATCCATGCGAACCGTTATTGGCGTGATGAAAACGGAAGGATGCCGCCAACTGCCCGTGCTGGACAATGGCAAGCTGGTAGGCATTATCACAGACCGAGACGTACGGCTTGTGATGAATTCGCCTGTCGTGCTGCACGGCCGTTGGCAAGATGAAGAATTGTTAGACAATGTCACAGCAGAAAGCTGCATGACGCCCAATCCCATCTCGGTAACGCCAAACACCCCCGCCTATCGCGCTGCAGAAATGTTGAGCATTTATAAATTTGGTGCTTTACCTGTTTTGGAAAATGATACGGTTGTCGGCATTATTACGGTAACCGACTATTTGGATTATGCGGCTAAAATATTGACAGAAGATGTGGTACCAGGTTAACTTCAGAACACATTGCCTTTTTTACCACAGATAGCTCTGGCAGTACCCAAAAAACTTAATCCTTCCTGATAGGATAAACCAGCTTGACAGTTGTCCCCTTCCCCGGAGCCGATTCAATCTTGAAAGTGCCGTTCAAATCTTTGGCGCGGGCACGCATATTAGCTAAACCGTGACCAATTGAGTAATTTTTAGCAGCCATATCAAACCCCTGCCCATCATCTGAAATTCGCAAAACAATGTGGTCATCTTGTTGTTCAATGGTAACAAACGCCTGGCTGGCCTTCGCATGGCGGGCAATGTTGGCCAATGCCTCTTGCGTGGTTAAAAAGAGAGACCGCGCTACAGAGGCGGAAAGCGCTGTCAGCGCTTCCTGCTGGGCAGAAAGCGATACGGCCACCATTGTGTTGGCCTGGAACTCGCGCACCAATCGCCCCAGCCCCTGCTCTAAATTGCCCTGAAACCGATGCGGCCGTAAATCCAGAATAAAATTGCGAATATCTCGAATGGTAGCATTCAACCCCTCAATAGCGTGCCCCAGCAAATAATCGGCGTCATCGGGGTTGTTGTGCATGGATAATTTCGTGGATTCCAAAGTGAGGCCAACGGCAAAAATCGACTGAATAATGCCATCATGCAAGTCCATACCAATGCGCGTACGCTCTTCTACGATAGCCAACCGACCAACCTGTTCGTAAAGACGGGCATTTTGAATGGCAACGGCCGCATGAGCGGCCAACATTTCCACTAAATCCTGATCTGTTCGAGTAAATTCATCAGCGTCCAGCTTGTTGGTCAGGTACAGGTTGCCCATCACCTCCCCACCGGCAACAACCGGCACGCCTAAAAAGGGCTCCATTGGCGGGTGCCCTTCAGGAAAGCCCACCGAACGGGGATCGTCTGCAATTCTTGGTATACGAATCGTCTTGCACTCTTTTACGATAGCACCCAATAAACCTAATCCCTTGGGAAGATGAGGAATAAGGGCAGAAACTTCAGACGGCATACCGCTATCAATAAAGACATCCAGGAGGCCCTGGTTATTAGCCACGCCCAAGGCGGCGTACTGTGCATCAACCAGATCTCTGGCAGCATCTACAATTTGCTGAAGCACCTTATCTAGCGTCAGCTCACTGGAAATGGCCATAGTGGCCTTATTCAGTGCGGCTAACTGACGGTTGCGCTGCTGTAACTGCCAGCGCTGTTCCTGGCTAGATTCAATGAGTTGGGCGTTTTGAATGGCAACGGCCGCATGAACGACAAAAAGCTGCAATAAACGTTCATCAGAGGTGGTAAAGGATTGTGCATCCTGTTTATCTGCCAGGTAAATACGGCCGTATACCACCCCACCCTGCTCAATTGGCATTCCTAAAAAGCTGCTCATCTGCGGATGACCGACAGGGAAACCGGTAAATTGAGGATGGTCAGACAGATTGCTCAGGCGTATCGTTTCCCGGTTGTCTGAAAGCGCTCCCAGCAAACCTTTACCTATAGGTGGATGGGCTATGGCAGCGGCCGTTTCTTGATCAATACCTGAAAAAATGAAGTTCTGCACCAAATTGCCCAATTCAAAGGTTGCCAGAACCGCATAATTCGCCGACAGCAGTTCCCGAGCTGAATCTACGATTCGCTGCAAAGTTTCCGACAAATCCCCCACCTGGGCAATTCCCAACGTCGCCTGAGATACAGCTTCCAGGAGCGAATCAATATCGCGACCAGTATTTAACATTCCGTTTCTTCACTCAATTGAGATAATCTTTCAGGTGATGTTGAATTGCGTAAGCAGCAGCCTCCGCCCGATTAGACACTTCCAATTTAGACAAAATACCACTGACATAGTTACGGACGGTACCTTCACTGAGATAAAGCGCCTCTGCAATTTCGCGGTTAGTACGCCCTTCCGCAATAAGAGACAAAACCTGCATCTCTTGTGCTGTCAGTTCGCTAAAGGCGGCTGATTCTTCCTGCTGAATCGAACGCCGCATCTCGTTAAAAACACGCTGCGTGAGTGATGGATCCAACGTTGCTTCCCCACGAGCCGCCGATTCAATGGCGCGGATGACATCATTGCTGCCGACTTGCTTCAAAACATAACCTGAAGCGCCAGCCCGAATGGCTGCAAACAACATCTCATCCTCGGCATAAGAGGTGAGCATAATCACTTTGGTTGCGGGCAGCTCTGCCATAATTTGCGCGCACGCTTCAATGCCGCTGCCACCAGCCAGGCGAATATCCATCAACACAATATCTGGTTTATGCGCCAACGCTTTGTTCACCGCATCTTGCTGTGCAGCCGCTTCAGCTACTACTTCAAAGCCCGGATTTCGTTCGATGAGGCTTTTTAGACCCAATCGAACCACTTCATGATCATCTACTAGGAGAATACGTAATCGTGCCATAGCCATAAGTATAACTTTTTCTACCAGGTTAAACAAAATATCAGTAACGACCGAAAAGCTACCGATCAATCTGCGATATCTTTGATTATTTTTGCTCACTGTACAAGAATTTCACTGATAACGTACTATTGACCACAATTGACCAAAATAGCTATTTCGTTTATTTGAAGCCCAGTCCACAATAGACTAAAATCCTTACTCAATCATTTCTGGGGAAAACCATGACACCACAAAGAATTGGACGTTACAAAATTATAGAGGAAATTGCCAGGGGCGGCATGGGAGCAGTTTATTTGGCAGAAGATCCGCTTATTCGGCGCAAAGTGGCTGTTAAAATATTGGCTGCCCACATGCTTGATGTGGATCCCAATTTTTACGACCGCTTTCAACAGGAAGCGGAAACCATTGCTGCACTGGAGCATTCGGCCGTCATTCCAATTTATGACTTTGGCCATCAGGGCGACCTTTCTTACATCGTGATGCGCTACATGCCAGGCGGCACGCTGGAAGATCGGCTCAAGAGCGGAGCGCTGCCGCTGGAAGAAGTGGGTTTCATTCTGGAGCGCGTCGGCTCGGCGCTGGCCGAGGCACACGAGAAGGGCATTCTGCATCGAGACATTAAGCCTGCCAATATTTTGTTTAACGGCCGTAACGAACCCTTCCTCTCCGACTTTGGCACCGCCAAAAATTTACAGGCCGCCAAAGGAATCACCGGCACCGGGGTGATGATTGGCACGGTAGAGTACATGAGCCCCGAACAAATTCAAGGAGCCAAAACGTTAGACGGCCGTACCGACATCTACGCCCTGGGCATCGTCCTCTACTTCATGCTGACTGGTGATCTCCCCTTCAAAGGCGACTCCATCATCAGCATCGTCATGGCCCACCTCAGCAACCCCATCCCCAGTGTCCAGGCGGCCATCCCTAGCCTCACCCCACCCTGGGACGACATCATGTACAAAGCGCTGGCCAAAAAGCCAGAAGACCGCTACCAGAAGGTGGATGAACTGGTGCAGGCGGTGAAAGAACTTGTTAAGAAGAGTTAGTGAAAAGTAAAAAGTGATAAGTGAAAAGCAGTCACACTTTTTACTTATCACTTCTCACTTCTTTCCATCCCACAGAAGGACACAAAAATGACCCTCCCACTGAACATTAACGGAAAAGAATACGAAGTTTTAGCCAGACCAACCGATACGCTGCTCTCTGCCCTGCGCGGCGCGGGCTTTTTTAGCGTGCGCTTTGGGAGCCATGATGGGACGACGGGCGCAGCGGCCGTTTTGGTCGATGGTCAGCTGGTCAACAGCGACGTGCTGCTGGTTGGGCAGGCCGTCGGCCACCGCATCGAAACGGTTGAAGGGCTGAATCCCGGCGTCAATGAGCTGCATCCCATCCAGAAAGCGTTTGTGGAAACCGGCGCGATCCAGTCCGGCTACAGCACGCCGGCCATGATTTTGGCAGCCAAAGCGCTGCTAGACAGAAATTTGCATCCAACAGAAACCGAAGTGCGCGAAGCCCTTTCCGGCATTTTGTGCCGCGAGACGGGCTACGTCAAGCCGGTCCAGGCGGTGCTGCGCGCCGCCGCCTACCTGCGCGGCGAAGACGTGCCGCCCTACGACGGCCCGCCTATCATCGACGCCAGCTACTTTGTGGAAAATCCGCCAGCGCCCGAAGATGAAGGGCCAGAACTGGCTGGCGGCGAAAGCGGCGCGGTGCAAACGCAAACCAGGCCCAAGACGGATATTTTGCTGACTTCTGGGGTGCCGGAAACGGCCGTTGTCGGCAAACCAGAAACCAAGGTGGACGCCATCAAGCTCACCAAAGGCAATCCCGCCTTTGTAGACGATATTGACATGCGCGGGATGCTGTACGCCAAGCTGCTCACCAGCCCGCACGCCCACGCCCGCATTCTGGACATCGACGCCAGCGAGGCCGAAGCGCTGCCCGGCGTCCACGCTGTGATCCATTACAAAAACGTCGCGCGGGTCAAATACGCTTCTGGCGGGCAAAGCTACCCCAACCCGCCGCCGCACGATCAGGTCAGCTTCGACAACAAAGTGCGCTACGTGGGGGACCGCGTCGCCGCCGTGGCGGCCGAAAGCGAAGCCATCGCCGAAGCCGCGCTGAAGCTGATCAAGGTGGAGTATGAAATCCTGCCCGCCGTTTTCGACGAAAACGAAGCGATCAAACCCGGCGCTCCCATCATTCACGACGAAGACGACACCGAAAAAATCCACGACGCCAGCCGGAACATCGTGCACCATATCGAAGCCCATTTGGGCGATGTGGAGCAAGG
Source organism: Promineifilaceae bacterium (SeqCode) (assembly GCA_041748655.1). Taxonomy (GTDB): domain Bacteria; phylum Chloroflexota; class Anaerolineae; order Promineifilales; family Promineifilaceae; genus Leptofilum. The sequence continues at coordinate 19,982 of JBGTCV010000087.1, forward strand.
CTTTGCCACGGCCGATCACGTTTTTGAGCATCATTATTACGTACATCAGGTGCAGCAAGCCCCCATCGAACCCCACATCGCCATCAGCTGGTGGGACAGTGACGAGCGGCTGGTGATTCGCACCAGCACCCAGGTGCCGTTCCACGTGCGCCGCATGGTCGCCCCGCTGCTGGGGCTGCCGGTGCGCCGCATTCGGGTCATCAAGCCGCGCATCGGCGGCGGCTTTGGCGTCAAGCAAGAGATGCTCATCGAGGACATCGTAGGGCACCTCACCATCGCCACGGGCCGCCCGGTGCGGCTGGAGCTGACGCGCAGCGAGGAGTTCCGCAGCAGCCGCACCCGCCATCCCCAAACCATCACCTGGAAAACGGGCGTCATGGCTGACGGCACGCTGCACAGCCAAAAATTCAGCGTCGTGGCCAACACCGGGGCGTACGGCACGCACGGCCTGACGGTACAAACCGTCACCGGGCTGCGCGGCCTGAGCAGCTACAACTGCCCCAACCGGCAGTTCGACTGCCTGGTCGCCTACACCAATCTGCCCGTCCCCGGCGCGTATCGCGGCTACGGCGCACCGCAGGCGCTCTTCAGCCTGGAATGCCACATGGACGAAATTGCCCAGGCGCTGGGGCTGGACTCCATCGAGTTCCGCCGCAAAAATTGGGTGCAGGCGGGCGATCCGCTCTCCATTGCCCCGCTACTGGGCGAAGGGGAAAAAGAGACCGTCACTGAAGTGCCGCTGATTGAATCGTGCGGCCTGAATGAATGTTTTGAGCAGGGGATGAAAGCCATCGGCTGGGAGCGCAAGTTTGAGCCGGGCTGGCATGAGGTTCCCGGCAAACCCCACCTGCGGCGCGGCCTGGGCGCGGCGATGTGCATGCACGGCACCGCCATCCCGGGGCTGGACATGGGCGGCGCGTCAGTGAAAATCAACGACGACGGCTCGTTTAACGTCCTGGTTGGCGCGACGGATTTGGGCACGGGGTCGGACACGGTGCTGAGCCAGATTGCCGCCGAGGTGCTGGGCGTGCCGCTGGAAGATATCCTCATCTACTCCAGCGACACGGACATGACGCCGTTCGACACGGGGGCGTATGCCAGCAGCACGACGTATATTTCGGGAACGGCCGTTAAACGCGCCGCCGAACAGGTAGCCGAACAGATCAAGGAACGGGCCGCGCTGATGCTGGAACTGGACAGTTGGGCGGATATTCGCTTGGAAAATAGACATGCGGTGGTGGGAGACGGCCGTTCCGTCTCCATCGAAGCCATCGCCCTGCACAGCCTGCACCAGCAAGATCAGCGGCAAATCATGGCCACCGCCAGCTTTGTCAGCATGGATTCCCCGCCCCCCTTCGCCGGACAGTTTGCCGAGGTGGAGGTAGACACCGAAACGGGCCAGGTCACCGTCACCAAGCTGGTCATGGCCGTCGATGCGGGCGTGCCGATCAACCCAATCACCGCCAGCGGACAGGTGGAGGGCGGCATGGTGCAGGCGCTGGGCTACGGCCACTGCGAAGAGATGGCCTACGATGAGACGGGCAACCTGATCAACGATCAGTTTGGCCCCTACCACATCTACCGCGCCGACGAGATGCCCTGGATGCAGGCCATCCTGGTGCAGACCAATGAACCCACCGGGCCGTTTGGGGCCAAAGCGATCGCCGAAATTCCCAAAGATGGCGTCGCCCCGGCCATCGCCAACGCCATCTACGACGCCACCGGCACCCGCCTGCGCCGCATTCCGCTGACGCCGCAGCGAGTGTATGAGGCGTTGCAAACCGGGTCATGAAAACATTGGCATATTTTCTGGACAGCGTGATGGCGAGACGGCCGTATCTGCAAATGGCCTGGGCGGAAATAGTGACGGCCGTTATTCACCACCCCTCATGCTGGCAAATCATCAAAGAAAGGGCCATTCGCTTGTGCAATAAATTAGAAACGGAAATAATAGCTGCAACCTTTGAATCAGCACAAGAACGGGGAAAAGCAGTGTTCATCGAAGAGTTCGTCGTCAAAATTTTGACAGAATCTTAAAAAACAAACTTTTTAGCCGTGGCACTGCTTAAACTTCTTGCCGCTGCCGCATGGACAAGGATCGTTTCGCCCCGCTCTAGCATAGGCTTGCCGTAACCGCTCTTCATCCTCGGCAGCCATCATGGCCATGATTTCTGCTGGTGAGCGCTGCTGATGCAGTAAATTGGCCATGACTTTCATGGGCCGATCCACATGATTGAAGAACGCTTTATAGCCTGCGCAGAGATAGTTCAGCCCGGACTCTCCATCGGGTGTATGAATGAACCGGTTCTTGGGGCAGCCGCCATGACAGGCAAAACGCACCTCGCACTGGCGGCAGTATTGGGGCAGCGTGGCTTTCTTGTCCGTGCCAAACTGCCGCTGCTTTTCAGATGAAACCAGGTCCAGCATGTGGTCACTTTGGATGTTGCCCAGCAGGTAATCCGGTTCGGCAAAATGGTCGCAGCTAAACAAATCGCCATTATGCTCCAGGGCCAGCGCCCGGCCACAGGTGGGGGCAAACACGCACAGGCCGCCTGGCTGCCCCAGCCAGGCACCCAAAGCCACGTCAAACATTTGCACGTAAACCTGTCCCACATCGTGCCGCACCCATTCATCAAAAATGGCAGTCAGGAATTCGCCGTATTTTGGGGCATTGACCGAGCGATTGGTGATTTCACTGCCGGATTGGGTGTATAACGGCCTGCCCCCGTGAGGGAGCCGTCCCCCATTCCGCTCACTCCAGCCAACATTCGCCAGCGGCAAAATCTGCGTGGTAGCACGTTCAACAATTGGAATAAATTGGATGAACTCTGTCTTTAGTTCATCACGAAAAAAGCGATAGACTGCCAGCGGATGATCCTGGTTGGCGGCATGAACCGTGCAGAGAATATTGTACGCAACACCATGCTCATATAGGAGCCGCCAACCACGCATCACCTGGGCAAAGCTGCCTGCGCCCCCTTTGTTTACCCTGTAAGCATCATGCAGTTCTTGAGGCCCATCAACACTGATGCCGATAAGAAAATTGTGCTTCTTGAAAAAACGGCACCAGGCTTCATCCAGCAGCGTCCCGTTGGTTTGCAGCGCATTGTGAATGGTCGTGCCTGGTCGAGCATATTTCTGTTGGCAATGAATTACGCGCTCGAAGAATTCCAGGCCCATCAGGGTCGGTTCACCGCCCTGCCAGGCGAAGGTCACTTCCGGCACTTGCTGCGACTCGATGTATTGGCTTACAAACGTTTCCAGCAGTTCATCGGCCATGCGGAAGCGGCTGCCAGGATACATCATCTCCTTGGAGAGGAAGTAGCAGTATTTGCAGTCCAGGTTGCAAATCGCCCCGCCAGGCTTGGTCATAATATGAAAAGCGCGAACGGGTGCTGTCGCAGTTTTACTTTCACTCATGAGTTAGCAGTATAGGTGAGTCCAAAACCAAAAGCATAAAGAGGATTCTGAGAATCATAAGGCCCATCTGCATGATCTGCCCGCGTTGCCTAACTCCTGTCGGGGAAAGCTGGCACCGCTGTGCCATGCGCCTGTTGCAATAATCCAAACACCATATCTTCAGGGTGCATAGGTAACGCATCTTGCTGGAACATCAGCACACTCACCAGCGGCATGTCGTTAAACATCGCCATGATGTCCATGCCGATCGCGCTGTTGTTACCAGCAGGTTCGTCGCCACTGCTAACCATTTTATGAGCCTCACTCTCCATCATTTCGTAGAAGGGGCCAAAGACCACCTGGCCGCGCGGGTCAGCCATCCACTCGCGGATGGTCGATTCCATATCGAGAAGGCAGGGCAGGTCCAATGTCGATTCAAGCGTTACCGTCAGGGTGTGACGAATATCCGCCGCCGAGGCGGCAATGAACAGGTCGAATTCCCCGCTCTCGGTAATCCACTGCTTGTATTCGGGATGGTAGTAGGCAAAGGCGCGGAAACCGAGATCGATGGAGACGGTTTTGGTCTCACCCGGCTGGAGTTCTACTTTGGCGAACCCTTTCAACTCCTTTTCCGGCCGCACCAGCCCAGATTTTTGATCATGCACGTACACCTCGACAATCTCCTTACCGACAACGTCACCGATATTGGTGACATCTACTGAGACCGTCACCCCAGCCACATCCTTGAAGGCTGTTGCCGAAACTTGCGGACTGCTGTAGGCAAACGTGGTGTAACTCAGCCCGTAGCCAAAGGGGAACTGCACGGCCGTTTCTTTGGCGTCGTAGTAACGATAACCAATGAACAGACCCTCGCCATAGCGTACCTCACCGGCGCCGCCCGGCCAGTTGAGATGGGCGGGGGTGTCCGTCAGCTTAAGTGGAAAGGTTTCGGCTAGTTTGCCGCACGGATTGGCCTTGCCAAAAAGGATGTCGGCAACGGCCGTACCGCCCGCCTGCCCCATCATCCATGCTTCAAGAACGGCCGCTACATCATCAATCCAGGCGCTCATCGCTACCGGCGCGCCATTGTTGAGGACGACGACGGTATTGGGCTGGATTTTGGCAACGGCCGTAATCAACGCCACCTGCTGCGCCGTCAAATCAAGGTCAGTCCGGTCGTACCCTTCAGATTCCTTAAAGCTCGGCAGCGCAATATACAGCACTGCCACGTCCGCCACCTGAGCCAGCGCCACCGCCTCATCAATCAAATCCTGGCGGAAAGAGTTATCCGCCGGATAGCCTTCGGCGTAAGTCAGTTCTACATTCCCCGCCTGAGCCTGCAATTCCTTGAACGGCACCGCCACTTTGGTTGGGTTGATGTGTGAGCTGCCGCCGCCCTGAAAGTGAGCAAATTGTGCCGAACGGCCGATCACCGCTATTCGCCCCTGGCTTTTGAGTGGCAAGATGCCATCATTTTTAAGCAGCACCATCCCTTCAGCAGCAATATGGCGCGCCAATTCGTGATGCGCCTCCATATCAAACTCGCCCCCAATGGAACCATTGGGCCCTTTGGGTGTTTCTGCAGCCATGAAGGCAACGCGCAGAATGCGACGGACAGATTCATCAAGAACCGCCTCGTCCAGCTCGCCGGAACGCACCGCCGCAACAACCTCTTTGACGCGGCGCTCTTGCGGGCCGGGCATCTCCCAATCCAGCCCGCCTTTCAAGGCCGCCACCCGGTCACGCACCGCACCCCAGTCCGAGACAACCAGCCCCTCGAAGCCCCATTCATCTTTGAGAATCTCATTCAGCAAATAATGATGCTCCGAGGCAAACGTGCCGTTGACTTTATTGTACGAACACATCACCGTCCAGGGTTGGGCTTGTTTAACGGCCATTTCAAAAGCAGCCAGGTAGATTTCACGCAGAGTACGCTCGTCTACTTCAGCGCTGATGCTGAAGCGCTGGAACTCCTGGTTGTTGGCCGCATAATGCTTGAGCGACGTCCCCACCCCTTTGCTTTGCACGCCATTGATGAAGTTGACGGCCAACTCTCCGGCCAGGTAAGGGTCTTCGGAAAAATACTCGAAATTACGCCCCCCCAACGGGGAACGTTTCATATTCACGCCGGGGCCGAGTACAACATCTACATTCAAGGCGATACATTCTTCGGCCAGCGCTTCACCCATTTTGCGGATTAAATCCACATCCCAGGTGGAGGCAAGGCAGGAGGCAGTGGGAAAGCAGGTGGCGGGCAAACTTTCCTGCGCCATTTCATGGACATTTGGCACACGCCGGACGCCGTGCGGTCCATCAGAAACAATCATTTCCGGCACATTCAGGCGTTCCACCGGCGTGGTTGACCACCAGCTTGCGCCAGTGCACAGCGCCGCTTTCTCTTCTAACGTCATTTGCTCAATAATGGATTGAATTTTCATCTTATCGCTTCCTTATGTCTCATTCTTCCCGTAATACTGTCATCATCGAGTCTACATCATGCTGGCTGCTCAGCGCCATTTTACCATTTCCCCAAGCGCTATAATTTAGCGTCCCAACGACCGCAGAATTGATCGACCGGGGAAATGCCATTGAACGGCGACCGGCCCAGCATTTTGTCCACCACAGCCTGCAATTGAATCTCCTGCGAGTTATAGGCGTTCACCAGGGTTTTGATTTGCGGGGCATCGTAAAGATGATACGGATTGGCGGTGGAGACCATCATGGTCGGCAGTTCTTGCACCAGCCAGGGGGCATCAAAGCCCACGGAGGATTTGTACGAAAGCCGCAAAGTGGTCCTATTGCTGGCAGTGAGAATATCAACAAAGTAGAGTACCAGGTCAAAATCCGCTCTCATCTTTTCGATAGAGATTTTAGTGGCTGAAAAGTTTAAGGCCGGGTCTTCAACAAAGTCCCAGGTTGTCACTTCAAATCCCTCTGCCGCCAACAGCCGGATAAATTTATCGGCCGGTGTCTCTCGCTGATCGGCGCCGAAGTAGGCTGATCCCCTATCCATAAAGGGCAGGAAGAGCACCTTTTGATATTTCTCGACTGATAAGGGCAGCAGGTTTTGCGTGTCCTTAGCCAGAGTACAGACTGGTCGGCACATTCGGCGGCCCATTGGCGATGCTCGGCGTTGCCGATAACGGCATGATCTTTGGTTGCCAGCTTGCCTGTTGCCTTTTGTTCAGGCAAACCGAGCCTGGCTTTGAAGGCCAGAATCCGGGATACGGCTTCATCCAGACGTTCAACGGTGTGCTTTGGTTAATTGTTAACAACGATTGGTAAGAAAATCTCAAACTGGCTTAAACCAAAATATTGTCCCTTGTTGTCATGGATGGCAACATTCCCGCTGTTATCAACTGCTTGAATGAAGAATTCCAACGCTTCGCTTCGGGGCATACTTTCGTTTTTATTTGTCCGCCACATATTGCCCCCATCCGCCAGCAGTTCAATTGACTGCCAGCGGCCATCCCCGACTGTATAGGTGGCTACCACTCTTATAATACTCGCCGAGAAATCCGTCACCTCCACCGTCAGGCCAATTGTTGTGGGCGTTTCAGGTACTTGTTGCACGGTCCATATACTGGGTGGCACATAATCAGTGGTGGTGAAATAGTAAACTGTGTAGGTCAATTCCGTCATTTTACGTGCTGTACCCCAGCTGTCTGATATGGCTTTATATTGAGCAGGAATAGTAACCAACTGCTGTTGAATACCTTCCGGTTTTCGAACCGAGTTAATAAGGCTCCAAGTGGATGGGGTCCAACTATTGAAGACAGAAAAAGCAGGTTCCTGTTGCCATGGTTCAATACGTGTATCATCAGTAATGACGCGGGTAATAATGGGATCGAATGATTCTACTGTTTCATACAACCCGCCTTCAAATAGTATCCCACGGGCAATGGTTCCAGGCTGAGATATATCCTGACTGGTTAGAGGTTGAATAGGATAGCCAGCAATGGCCTGTGTTTGACCATCTACTGTAAAGTAGTGGCCGCTCACGCCTGTACCGGCCACTATTTCCGTGCTGAAATTGGGGTTGATGGTGATAGTTTGCTCACAAAGCACATCGGCTGTGCAAACCCCGGCTGGCTGCCAACTAAAGGGAGGCGCTTGGGGGATGGAGGCAGGAGCGGCCGTTGCTGCCGGAAATTTCAATTGCAACATAGGTAACCCATACAGCGTGGCAATATTCAGCACCTTTTCGTCATAAATCGTGAGGGAATGGACGCCCATGTTATTCAGGTAGCCTAATTTGGCCAATTGCAACGCTTGACCAACGGTGACTTCTGTTTCCAGATTCTTCACAAAGTAATCCATGAGCTTTTCCGAATATCCAATAACATTGGCATCTCCGTAAGCAAATCCGGTATTGGCTACATAGGTCGCGCCCTGGCCCAGTAAAACCTGGGCAAAATCCAGGTTCTGCCCAGACACCGCCTGCCCGCTAGCCACCGATAACCCGGAATGACATCCTACGGAAAAGACGAGTGTGCTCGCCAACTGCGTACTGGCAGCCACATCGGCGGGCGTCAAGACACCACCTGCCGTCTCTGCAGGAATGGCCCGGCTATGGCTAAAATGGGCATTAATGGCTTGTACCTCCTGGAACTGATCTAGCCACATGGTTTTTAACGCCTCAGCCTGCCAGAAATCTGAAATCAGGGTGGAGACAGTTAAGCCCTTGCTTTCCAATTCCCTCTGTACAGCCTGGCCGTGATCCGTCAGAAAATCGTAGCCTGTCACCAATCCAGTGGTCACGGTTATTACCGGCGTTTGCAGGAACGTATCAATGGCCATTATCATCTCTTCTGGCGTTTCTACCAGGCGGCCCAGTCCATATTCCGGCAGAATCAATCCACGCCCCCGCCAGGAAATAGGGGTAAACCCACTGTAGTAGGTATCGCTCAGGAAAAAGCTCTGGCTGAGGGCTGCGCCCAAGGGGCTTGCCTCAAGCAGGCCTTCGGCATACGTGCTTTCATTGGCGACGGGCACCTCGTCGGGCACGCGCCGAAATGGTACGATTTCATCGCTACCGACAATGACAATATAGGCTAAATCGGGGTACGCACTTTGGATGGTAGCCAGGAATTGTTTCACCGAAATGGCAACCAGATTGGCATACAAGGGATCGTCCGCATGATTATCCCAGGCATCATACACGTCAAACAAAGCATCTGCCTGGAAAGGAGCAGGCAGGTTGCCGAGATCGATTATCTGACCAGCTACAGCAGGATGATTGGCCAGGGTTTGTACGGCCGTTATCAACTGCGTTGTCGAAAGCGGGTAGCGTTCAGATAAACGGGTTTCGTTGGTCAGGATGAGCGTTTTTATCCCTGGATACGTTGTATTTAGAGGAGGAAAGTTGATCGGCTGAAAGTCGGGAAGCTCAACCTGGCTTGCCATAACGTCTACGTCTAGCGAATAAGCCTTTGAGTAATGAGCCCCATTGTGACCAGCCACCAAAAGATAGTACCAGCCGCTCTGGTCCCACGTCTCGGTACGAATCTGTTCCGACTGAACCCCTGTCAGGCAGCTGGACTGCAACAAATTGCCCGTATTGGCTTCTCCTATATCCATCAACTGCCCCAAGTACATTGTTGAACAGCTGTTGCCGTCTCCGATGCCTTGAGCATTGGCAATTCCCTGTGCATTGGCGATACCTTGCGCGTTTGCTATCCCCTGGGCATTGGCAATATCATTGGGCGCAGTTGCCTCTTTTTCCAGGCCAGTGAAAATGAACATATCATAATCGCCTGGCAAATTGTTCAGCGTAGCTGTGATTGTGGCATTGTTTCCCCCAACCGGAATGCGAAACCAATGAATGTCTTGTTCATCGTTAATCGCAAATTCATGCGTACCTGGGTTTAGGACCGGAGCATTTTGCCAGCTGTTTTTCACACCGGGGTCGGTGAGCCAATTTTGGCCGTTGACATTAGCGCTGTAACTGTCACCAGCTCCGCCGATATTGCCGGGGCCATCGGCGCTACCCCACCAGGTTTGTCGCGCATTGATGGTTTGCCCGGTCTGGTTGTTAATGCCCAGCCCCATATTCCCGGCAATTGCGTTGTTTGTTAGATTTAGATTGCCACCTTGAAATAAAATGCCAGTGTTCCCGCTGGCTGCTACCGTGCTGTTACTGAGTGTGATCGTCCCACCGGTCTGCCGAATGCCATTTTGAGCAAATTCAATGGAAGCATAATCGATATCCCCCTGGCTGCCTGGGGCAAAGTTTAAACCGACCCAAGCGCCCGGTTGAGGATTGGTATATCGCTGGCTGCTGGCAAAGTGCACAGGGGAATTTTCGCTCCCGTTCACGCTGAGAGTGCCGTTAATATGCGCACCCAAATTGAAGTCAAACTGAACAGTGACACCGGCTTCTATGGTCAATTGTCGAGAGGTAGGGATGCTCAGATTATAGTCGAAGGCGTCGCTAACGTCTCTGGCAATGACGTACGTGGTCATATCACCCTGGGTTGTCCATACGGTATCCTGGGTAAGCTCGCCGCCAATGACCTGGACGGCGTTGTAGCGGTTATTGGCAATATTGTTGTTTAGCAGCTGGTTGCCCAGCATCATTTTGACGGCCGTACCCTCGTTATGATGTACCTGGTTATTCTGAAACAGGTTGCCGGTTGTCTGGCTTAAAGTGGCGCTGTCGCCAATGATGATGCCACCGTTGTAATTGTGGGCGATTTCGTTGTTAACGGCCGTATTGTAAGAAGCGCGCGCATTAATGACGATACCTACGCCATTGGGGAAGGCATTAGCCCCGGAGCTATCCAGGCCAATTTTGTTACCAATCAGTTCTTGCCCGGTGGTGCCGGAGCTGGCCAGCCAGATGCCCTGGTCTTTATTGCCGCTAATGACGTTTGGTTCTGCCTGATCATACCCACCAATGCGGTTATTGGTTGCCTGTAAATTGATAAGAATACCAGCACCACTGTTGCCCACAGCCATTGTTTCCGACGGATTCAAACCAATGATGTTGCCCAGTACATCATTGTTAGTTGTGCCACTGCCGCCAAGGATGAGTCCGTGGCCGTTGTTGCCGCTAATCACGTTGGCCTGTAGCAGATTACTGCTGGCGTTGGTCGTAACCGTAACTCCAAATTCGCCGTTACCTAAGGGGAGGGAACCGGTGGCATCCAGGCCAATAAGATTGCCACGGATTTCGTTGTTGTCCGCAATAACAACCTCTATACCACCGCGCCCATTACCACTTATGACATTGGCTTCTTCTGGGCTGCTGCCACCAATAACGTTGCCGCTGGCCCCGATGCCCAGGTAAACTCCTGAGAATTCGTTGGCAACGGCCGTTTCCCCAGCGTGGTCCAATCCAATCATATTACCCAAGATATGGTTGCTGGTTGCACCATTGCCATCAATCTGAACACCAAACGCGATATTGCCGCTGATGATATTTTGGAGATCGGCCGTTATCCCACCAACGATGTTGTTGGGGGCACTTAAAATATGGATACCATTTTGTCCATTTGGCAGCGCAACAGACCCGGTAATGTCGGTACCTATGAAATTCCCAACCACTACATTGTTTGCCGTCTGAGCATCCCGGATGAAGACACCGGTCAGGTCATTACCACTAATCAGATTGCCCTGAATCCTGTTTTGGCTGGCCCCGGAGGCAACAACTACACCGGCCATTGAATTGCCCCGGCTAAGGGTGCCGGAAATATCTGTTCCCAGCAAATTGCCAGCCAGCAGATTATCAAGGGTGGTGCTGTTTTCTAGAAAGACTCCATAATAGTTCTGACTGATTAAATTTCCTTGACCCAGCGGGCTATTCCCAACGAGCCTGTCTCCGCCAATAACGGCATTGGTGGTTCCTTGCGCCAGGCGAATACCAGCAAAAGTAAAATGAACGATTTGTAGCCCTCGGAAGGTGACGCCATCACTGCCCGTAATATTGAGTCCGATACTGTTTGCCAGTGCAATTTGGCTTCCGTCCAGGATGACCCCGGCATCACTGGCATCGATTGTAATGCCGTCTAGCGCGATGGTTGGCAATTCAGATTGCAAGGTAATGGTAACGGGGGAAGGAGGAGGGAAAACGGCCGTATCAAATGTTATCGTGTCGCCCGCCGCCATATCCAGCATCGCCTGACGCAGTGTGCCCGGGCCACTATCGGCAGCACTGGTCACCACAAATACCTCGTTGACAGCAAATATTGCTTCTAAAGCGACAGGGTTGGTATTGAGAGCAAATTGGCTGACAGTAACGGCCGTGCACATCAATACAAGAAGAAATAGTTTACGACTTAAAGCAATTAGATTTATCCCCGGATAGCTTGCCATGGTTTCCTCCAAAATCCAGCTACAATCGCGGTTAGGTAAGGGGACGGTTTCTGAAAACCGCTCCATTAAGGTTATAGGGGATTGAATCTTCTCGGCAGCTCAACTGGTCCAGCCAACTGACATTTCCCCAATTATTTGGTTACGATGGGGATGTACACATAATGATCCGTGTCTTCACCGCCGTTTACTTTCCCGCCGGCTGAATAAAATTCTGAAGTCGTTCCCGCCTCAGCATCCGTTATCGTAATTGCTAAATAAGGCCAATTCGTAAAGGAGGCGTCGGAACAATTAAGAATGCCTGTAGAATTTGCAATGCACTGGCGAATAAATTCTTCTCCGGCCGGTTCACTGTTTGAGTTACCGAACACCTCTATGATGCAACCGGCACAGACGTTAGTTGAAATTGTTTGCGTGGCTGTGATATACGTAATTTGGGGTGGTGCCGGTATGGGAATGGGCGTATCAGGGTTCAGAAATTCAATTTCTGCTTCATCATTGTTGTAGATGCTGTTTTGGGTAATCGTATTTCCAACAGTTTGGTCACCGTCAATGGCAATACCATTACCACCGTTATGCACAATGTTGTTTCCTGGTCCCACCTGATTGTTTTTTGTATCATTAGACAGCAATAAGCCATGCCCACCATTCGGCAATGCGTTTGTGCCGCTGCTATCTGTCCCAATATTATTCCCCTGGATAAGATTTCCTTTTGTACTGCTTCCCGTAAGCTTAATTCCGGCAGCGTTATTTCCGCTAATCAGGTTACCTTCATTGGCGTTATTGCCACCTATCTTATTCTCTTGCGGTCCAAAGCGAATGTCTATCCCGTTGGCATTGCCAATTGCGGCCGTACCCGCTGCATTGGTCCCTATGAAATTGCCGAATACCTGGTTTTGATCCGTACCCTGTCCGAACATTAATATGCCTGCATTTGTGTTACCGCTAATTACATTACGAGCAGCGGCCGTGGTCCCCCCAATTATATTGCCGCTGGTGCCTTGTAAAAGCGTAACCCCATCATAGTTGCCGATGGCTGCGGTACCGGTGTTGTTCACTCCAATAAAATTACCTTCCACTCGATTTTCAGAAGCGCCCGCGCCTTCTATTTGCACACCTGCATCGGTATTGCCGCTGATAACATTTCGGGAACCCGGATCGACGCCACCAATGACGTTGCCGTACGCACCAAAGGCAATACCCACGCCCCATTTATTGGGAATGGCGGCATCGCCTGCCAGATTGGTCCCTATAAAATTGCCCGCTATTAAATTCCCCGTGGTGCCGTGGTCTTGTTCATCTGATTCTGTTTCCCAATCTTGAATAAGAACGCCAGCATCCAGGTTGCCGCTTATCAGGTTGCGCTTCGTGCTGCTCGTACCGCCTATCTCATTCTGATTGGCACCAACAAGTAGGCCAACGCCAACATCATTGCCAATTGCAGCTGTCCCGCCCATATTGGTGCCAATCCGATTGCCCCAAACTTTATTTTGGACGGTGCCTGTACCGTGGATTGCCAGCCCGACAATCCGATTACCGCTGATCAAGTTTCCGGCCCCGACTGTATCTCCGCCAATCGTGTTGTTGTTGGCTCCAAGCACAATTTGTACGCCGTAATCGTTGGGAACGGCCGTGTTCCCCGCCGCATCTGTGCCAATCAGATTGCCCATGACCAGATTCCCGGTGGTCCCACTGCTTTGCAAAGATAAGCCGATCTGATTGCCGCCAATCAAATTCCCACTACCCTCTGTATTGCCCCCGATCTGGTTATTCTGGGCACCGTTGATGCCAATCCCCACCACATTCATGAGGGCAAACGTGCCTGAGGCATCTAACCCAATAACGTTTCCCTGAACCACATTTTGGTTGGTGCCGTTCCCTTGAAGCTGAAGCCCAACGAAACTGTTGCCGCTGATGAGGTTGCCAGCTCCTTCGGCTGTGCTGCCAATACTGTTCTGGGCTGCACCGTTGATGATACCGATGCCATTGTCGTTGCTTAAACTGGCTGTTCCGTTGCTGTTGGTACCGACGAAATTCCCCAGCACCTGATTACCTGTGGAGCCGACATCCTGAATCAGGATCCCTGCGCCCACATTGCCGCTGACAACATTCCGTGCACCGGGCGTGGTGCCTCCAATGACTACATTTTTGGTACCAGAGGTTATGGCAATCCCCTGGACATTGCCAACGGCCGTTGTACCGCCCGCATTAGTGCCGATAAGATTCCCCAACACCTGGTGCCCGCTATTGTCTGGCCCCTGAAACTGGATACCCGAACCAAAAAAATGCCCGCTGATCAGATTCCCCATTCCCGGCGATTCACCGCCAATCACGTTGTTGCTGCTGTACTGGTCAATGAGAATTCCCAGGCTTTGCAGTATCCCCGACGTTCCATTGATATTCGTGCCAATATAATTACCAATTATTTGGTTATTAGCGGTCATATTAATGCCAGGTTGTAAAGGATCGTCCCCCGTCCAAATACCGTAGCCAATATTACCGCTGATAAGATTACGCTCAGCAGCCGTGCCCCCCCCAATCACGTTCCCTTCGGTGCCGTTCATCAAGACAACCCCAAAATAATTAAATACGGCATCCGTGCCACTGGCATTGGTGCCAATTAAATTCCCTTGGACCAGATTGTTATTGCTATTGGGGTCCTGAATGAACACCCCCGTTCCCGAACCGGAAAAAAGGTCAAAATGTCCGCTAATAACATTGCGCATGCTTGCGGTTGGCCCACCGATCACATTTTCATGCGCCCCTTCGGCGATGATCACCCCTAATTCCTGACTGCCATAGGCTGAATCACCGGCAAGATTGGTGCCAATGTAATTGCCTTGGACGATATTGCCCGTTGTCTGGTCTCCCAAAATCCATACTCCGGCCCAGGCATTGCCACTAATGAGATTGCCTTGACCCAGCGGGCCCGCACCGATGTTCCGATCTCCGCCAATGATAGCATTTGTCGTGTCTATTAAAATGTCAACGCCTACCCAGGGGAAGTTCAATATCTGCAAACCGTAAATCGTTGTGCTATCGGCCCCGATTAGCTCAAAGCCGGAACCAGAGTTGAGCTGGCTGCCGTTCACAATTACCCCGGCGTCACTGCCATCTATGGTTAGGGAATCAATGGTGATGCTTGGCAGGGGGGTCAACACGGAAATGGTGGCGGGGTTATTGGGTGAGAAAACGGCCGTATCAAAATTAATCACATCCCCTTCACCAGCATTGGCCAGGCAGTCGCGCAAACTGCCGCTGCCGCTGTCGGCGGTGGTGGTAACCAGGCAAATAGCGGCGACAGCATTGATCCCACTTTGGGGCCCTGTTTGGGGATTGACTACCAGTTGGTCAGCAGAATCAGTGAATCTTCGATTCGTGAGCTGGCTGCTCCGGCTGGCTATCTCGGCAGGTCTGGCAGCGGAAGGCGCCAGGGCGCTGATGTTGTTTTCTGGTGATTTGAGAACATCTAACGGGGATATGGTCGTTGTCCGATGCGGATCAAACCGCGCCGCCTGCACGAAAGAGACTGCAAAAACGGCCAAAAAAACAAAAATAACCAAGGCAAAAATGACCGGAACAAACTGCTCATACCAACGCTTCATAATATCCTCCTGAAATACTCCCCAAACTACCAGCTACGCTATTAATTCTTTCAGCCTTTGGGCTACAGTTAAATCATGCCCGGCGCCCAACCTGGCGAATATGGCAATGGCCTGGTCACAACAGGCTGTGGCCCGTTGCGGCTGATCTTCATCGCGATACAGCTGGGCCAATTCTGTTAAAGTAACCCCCTGTTCATACGGGCTGTCTTGCTTTTCAAAAAGTTGAAGGCTGTCTAGCAGACAAGATTTGGCTTCCTGATACTTCTGCAACAGCCGGTAGGCTTGTCCCATAACTCTGTTCACAGCCCCCAACGCCAGCGGGCGCTCCTGCTCTTGCGCCGCTGCCAGCGCAGCCCGCCCTAAAGTCAGACCGGCTTCCGGATCTCCTTCCAGAAGGCGCAGTGTGGCCAGGCCGCATAAGGTTTCCACCAGATAGGTTTCCGTCCCCAACTCGGCAAACAGCTGCTGGCATTTTGCCAAACTTGTGGCCGCTTCTGGCAAATCTGCCAACTTCAAATGGATGGTGCCTAAATTCAACTGCGTGATGCCAACTAACTCAGAAAGATCATGGACCATGGCCAGGGTTTGTGCCTGACGATTGTAGGCCAGGGCCTCGTCAAACTTGCCTTGTAATCTAAAAATTTCTGCCAGGTTAATGGCAGCTGCGACCCGTCGCCACACTTCTCCTGTTCTTTCACTGAGGTCGGCGCTCTCCTGAAAATAGTTCAAGGCTACATCCCACTGGCTAACATCTTGAAACACACAGCCAAGATTGCTGTAGGCACGCTCCAGGCCAGGAATGTAGTTAGATTCCTGATATAGGGCAATGCTTTGCCGGTGTGCCTCCATCGCTTCCTCGCTGCGGCTAATGTTGCGGTACAGTACCCCTTCCAGGTTATACGCTCTGGCCAACTCTCTGATGTTGCCGGTCTCTTGAATGATTTCAATTCCCTTGCGGCAAGAGGTAAGCCCGTCTACCAGCAGCCCACGCCTGAAGGCCAGTAAACCCTGCCAGACATACAGCTTGCCCGTTTCTAAATTGGGCTCATTGGCCACGATGGCCAGGCCTGTGCTCAGTGCCTGTTCGGCCGCATCATATTCCCCCTGATCCTGATAAGCGTCCGCGATTTTCCGGTATAGATCTGCCTGAAAAGCATTTGTAAAGCCGGCAACCTCTTTTGAAGTGGCAAGCGCTTCCTGATAGTTGCGTATAGCTTCTTCGTATTGACCAATCAGGAGCTGCATGTCGGCTTTGCCGGTAAGGGTAGCAACGATCCACTGTTGGATCTGATTTTCGGTGCATCCTTTTTCGACTTCAGCTTCTAGAGGTGGAACCTGGTCAAAGGTGGTAAGTTTTTCAAAGGCACGATCGTACCAGGTTACGGCCGTATGGTTTGCCCACACTTCTGCCGCCCGGTTGGCCGCCTGCAAACAGCTAGTAATGGCCAATAGGCGATCGTCTCCCTGGTACGCATGAAAGGCAATTTGCTCAATGCCTGGCCCCTCTGAGGTACAGAACAGGGTAGCCAGCGCCTGGGCAATCTGGCGATGGGTTCGGCGGCGGGAACTATCCAGCAAATCGGCATAAATAATTTGCTGGATCAAGCCGTGTTTGAAAGCGTAGGTAATCTGGGGTGGCAGCCAGCCCACCGCCGTAAATATCAACTCGCGTGCGATCAGTTCATCTAACGCCGAGTCCAGACGGCTCCGCACCGCATCGGGCAAGACGGCATCCAGCAATGCATACTCGAATTCCTGGCCAATAACAACGGCCGTTTGCAAAAGCACACGGGCCTGTTCAGACAATCGCTGGCTGCGGGCCAGGATCAGCTGCTCCACTTTGTCTGGCAGCAGGTGTGCGGCCGCCTGGCTATCCAGCGTCCAGATTTTTTCCTGGTAAGTAAGTGCCTGACTCTCGCGAAGCGCCGCCAGATTTTCCTCAATAAACAGGGGATTCCCGCCAGTTCTTGCCAGAATCGTTTCTGTCAGGTCGGTGGGCAGCACCGTTACATTTAACAGGTTTTGCAAGATTTCCTGCTGTTCCCCGACTGAAAGCTCCTGCAAGTTCAGTTGGCGGGCATGGGCCCAGTGGCCCCAAGGTGCTTGCCAATCTGGCCGGAAGACGGCGATCAGCAAAATGCGACGCCTCTCCAAGCTGGCGATGATCGGTTCCAGAACGGCGAGGCTGGCTTCATCGGCCCAATGCAAATCTTCTAGAGTGATCACCAACGGTGCTTGCTGGCTTTTGTAGGCCAGGATCGCCTGTAACAAAGCGGCTAACCGGCGCTGTCTGAGTTCAGGGTCAAGTGCATCAATGACCGGGTCGGAAGCACCCAGGCGGATAACTTGGCCCAACAAGGCGATCCCTTCTCGATGCTGCCAGGCCGTATCGGCGGCATTCTCCGCCAAAATTAACTGCACCAGGTTGGCCAACTGCCGCTGGCTTTTTGCTACGTCGTCTTCGGGACGAATGTCGGCCAGGCTGCGGATAAGCTGAGCCAGCAGGGCGTAAGAAGTGGTGGCATTATAGGTGTGGCATACGGCCGTAACCCCCTGCAGGTTTTGGCCAGCTAACCAGGTGTGAAAGGCCTGTATCAGGCGCGTTTTGCCAATGCCAGCCTGCCCCACAAGGCTCACCAGATGACCAGACCCACGAGCAGCCTCCTGCCACCACATCTGCAACTGGTCTAACTCATACTGCCGTCCCACCATATTGCCGGAACGCGTCTCTTGCACAATGTCGGCCCCGGCCAGGTAAAACTCATCAAACCTGGTCGCCTCCGGCACCGTGTCAGGGGATAAGGGGGTGAACTGGAAAGCGGAGCGGGCAAAGCGGTACGTGGCGGCGTCTGTTAAGATTTCGCCGGGCGCCGCCAAATCTGCCAGCTGTACCACAATCGTGACAGGCTTGCCTGAGAGTTCAGCCATTTTGTTTTGCGTTTGTTTCAGCACCTGACCGCTGCTGATGCCCACCTGGGCCTGTAAGCGAAGGGGGAGCTGGTTTTGGTAACGGCCGTTAATCTCCACCACAGCAGCCAACACCCCATGAGCCGCCCGTATGGCCCGTACCGGGGAATCACCATAAGCGTCCGCCAGACCAAACACCGCACAGAGATGCTGAGACAGCTGCCGGAAGATCGTCCCCTCGTATTGGCTGATAACCGCCGCGATTTCGTTGGTTATCTGCGCTTGCAGGGCGCTGCCTCTTTCAATATCCAGGTGATCGAACAGACTCTGGTATCCGCTGACTTTCACATCCAACATGGTGACAGCCCGGGGCTCGGGTTTTGCTGCGTGCACAATCTGCTCTGTGGGATCCCCATACAAGACGTATGAGGCCCAAAGCGGATCATTGGGGCGAGCAGCATAGAGCGCCTTGCGGCTCTGGCGCAACGCTTCCCCCACGGCGATCCCGTTCAGGATGAGGGCATAGAACTTTTCCGCAAATTCACGAGAACTCACGTCAAACAGTTCCCAAAGTGCGCCAATAAAAAGCCTGGCTCCGTGCATGATAAACGCCGTGGCTAGGTTTTGGACGTTCAAACCGCTGAATGGCAGGGTTTGGGGCGTTCTCTCTTCTGCGGCGGATTGGCAACCGTTGAGGAAGACGCACGGCTGTCCGCTTAAAACCTGGGTGAGTTCAGCAAAGCTTAACAGTCCATCAGCCAGGCAAAGCCCATTAGGGGTGGCATGGCCTGAGTAGTGGATAAAATCGTACTGGCCGCTGCCAAAGGCCGCCAAAATAACCGCTTTATTGGCGCGGCTGTGGCTTATTTGCCGGGCGGCAATATTTTCTGGCGCCCGATCGCACAGGTCAATGAGCTTGTAGACCTCTTTATCTGCTTCCTCTAGCTCGCCAGTTGGATTGGTGATAAAGAGGAATCGCATTTCATTCGATTTGTCCAGAGTCGTTTGCTGGTTGGGTGGGGTGGGGGTTAACAGCTGACGGCCAATGGCGTATTTTAGAGCCAGGAAATCATGGCCATCATGCAACAGTTCCCAAGGCAGGTTGGTATCGTTTGTGGCTAGCAGGACGGCCGTTCCTTCAGGCAGTTGTTGCAGCCATCGCTTTAAAGATGGCGGCAGCAGGAAGTTAAACATAAACCGGCCCAACTCTTCCAGCCGCCCGCTTGTTTTTTCACCCGCTGTTTTTGAAAGTTGCTCCGTCGGCTGAAGAAGTTGCAGACCGGCAACCGTGGCGTCGATCAAGGTTTCCAGGCGCTTACGATGTTCAGCTTCTATTTTTAGCTGGTCAACGCCGCCAGTAATAGCCCGCAGTGCCCCTTTGCTTTTTTGGGGGGCATCCCAGTGGAACAAATAATTGGCCGCATCCTGACGTACAATCGCCAGCTTGACTGTCATTTTTCCCTCTACTTTACCCGTCTACGGTAAAGGTAATTGGCAATTCTAATTTTTCGTCGCGATACCAGACATTGACGAAATAGGTGTTCGGTTCAAGCGTGTGGAAGGTGACAAGGCCATCTTCACGGGTCATGTCTCCTTCCAACAGCTGTTTCTGGTCATTAAAAAGGTTGACACGCACCCGGGGCAGCGGCTGCTGCAAAAGCGTATCCATGACCTGAATGCTAAAGGTCGTTTGCCTGCCAGACACAGGCCCTACGATGAGACGCAAGGAAAAAACCTCGCTGGGGGCGGTCAGGGGCACAACCCTCACCGGCTCCGGCTTGTTGTCTTCCTGGGGTTGGCTGCGGGTAACGGCCGTTGCCAACCTCGGCGTATGAAAAGCAGACGGCAGCCCGCTGAAAGTGGCCGTTTCTGCGCGGATATGCACCTGCAGGGTGGTTACAAAACGAGAAATCTTCTCGCCAACCGCCTCTACCTGACGCCACCAGAGGCGAACAGGGCTGTTGTTCAGGTCACTCAGGGCCTGGTAGATGACTGTTTTGGTATCCGCGGGCAGGAGCGGTTCGGCAGCGGCGACCTCCCAGGCCCGACGGCTTTTCTCGTTGGCAGCACTGGCGATAGATTGGCGCAGCACGTCTTCAGCTTCTGTGCCCAACCATTTCCAGGCCCACGGCTGGTCACTCACGCGCAAAACAAAGGCGGGGGAAGCCTGCCCCACGTTTATCTCAGCCTGGAATATCTCTTCAGCTTCATCTTTTGTCAGGACAGCCAACAGCTGTTGGGTCTGTGCCAGTATCCAATTCTGATCTGTAGAAAACAAAGGCGTCCAGGAAAAACCAATGAGCTTGTTTTGCCACTTTTCATCCTGTGCCTGGAAGGAAAGGATATAGTTGCTATTCTCCCGGCGTAAAATGACTTGAAGGGATTGATTGGCGGTGATAAAACGATACAGTTCATTGTTAGCAGCTTCCGTTTGCTGCGTGGCAGCCAGCGGCGGCAGCACAGAAAGTATAGGCTGTGGCGCGGAATCTGTGTCCGGTTCACTGATGGCCAGACAATGATAAGTTCCTGGTTGAAGGTCTCGGAATAAAATCTGGCCGCGTTTGTCTAGCTGACCGTAATAGACGGCCCCTCCAGCGCTGCCCTGCGCCAGCGAAACGGTGGCGCCTCGCAAAGCCGCAACCTGGCCCACCAGAGGGAAAACGGTGAGCGGTACGTGGAAACAGCCGTCTGCCTGGCCAGGAATCGGATCGATGAAGAGAGAAACGGCCTCACTTTCGGCATACAGCCCTTCGGTTAGTTTCCAGGACTGCTTTGCCAGCAAACGGTTGGCTTCGGCAATGATAGATTCCCTCTGTTTTTGCGTCTGTTTGGTCATCTTGAATCTTCCTCCCCATCTGAATGTCGCAGCCATGGTGAATATACCCAGATAGTTGTTTTTCGTTGGGGCGTAGAGGCAGTGCACAAGGGGCAAGCAGCCAGGTTGACCGGAAACAGATTCCGGCAGCGCGGGCAGCGCCAACGGTCTAGCATTTCATACGCTCCACTTAATTCATAGGGGATTAAGATCCAATTTTTACGGGCTTTGTGGTAAGTTGTTTGCCGGTTGGCCGAGGTGTCACATTCCGGGCAGCTGTTCCCTTCATACATGACACTCCCCTGGCTTTTGGGCTCTTTGTGTTGGGCGATAGTGTTGAGAACGGCCGTATCGCTGCAACTGCCGCATACCTTAAACTCTACAGAATCTACCGTGACTCCGCTATCCTCATTTAATAAGGGATAGAGCATACTTGTGGTCAAGGCCCCAGTTTTTAGCTGGCTGCTGGCATTGCCTCGTATGGCGTGAGCCACAAACGCTTGCAAGGAACACACCTCTGGCTGCCAGCTGGATAATTGATGTTCATCACGACAGCATGCCCGCCCACACGCATAATCGTCACCCTTTTTCTTGCATCCCTGTTTGTGTTTGCCGCAGCGGCACCGGTCGTTGAGCAATTCCAGCGCGATGACATTGCTGTAGAGGCGTCCCCACTCTTTCATGGGGCCTGAGAACAACGAGAATTTGTAGGGCAGCAGGGGGATAATAAGCTTAAAGGTTTGATGCAAAGAGCCTTCAACAAAAATGCGCAACGCCAATATTGCACGATGCCACCGCCCGGCCCAATTCTCGCTACCCGTTACCAATTTTTGTCGCCAACCGCAACCGTAAGCGATGACCAAATCCAAACAAGCCTCGCCAGTCGCTTCCTCTCCGTAGGGGGAAAGGGTGAGGAGTTGCTGGCAAAGCCGTTCCCAACTTGCTTGCTCGCCTTCGGGGCACAGAAAAACGATGGCCAAAAGAAAGGCGAGCTCTTGCCGGGTTAAAGCATCTTCCGCCGGGTGCTGCACCAAAAACTGGTCAAGGCTCTCCGCAAAGCTCGCCAAAAAACGGCTAATTTGCCCTTCCAGCGGACCTTCTTGTGGAAAGTGGTCACGCAGCCAAATGTGGATTTGGGTTACGGCCGTTTGCCGCGCTTTATTATTTTTCTCGAAGAGCATATCAGGAACACCGACTGTTTCTCTGCCAGAACAACTCAATCCCCTATACCTAAGCAAACAGCAAGTTCACAGCAAAAAAGGACCAAATTTGAACCGTTCATAACAGATTGACTTAACGGACACACAGGCAATATTGTAACACATGGCTCTATTTTTAATGACAAACCATTTTTGTATCAATCTTTGACAGTCCTCAATTTTGAGTAAAGGCTCAACTCCAGTCGCTTGAGCCTCGCTCTGGTTCTATAGAACCAGACAGTTTTATTGCCAGGCGCTGTGCCAGCAGCGCCTGGCAATCTATTATTGTCTACGGCAGCATGATGCTATTTGGTAACAATGAAGAGGATTAATCTACACCTAAGGAGTAACCTGATGATTTTTCCCTGGAGCAACAATAAACCAACATTTGTTCAGCCGACCAGTCAAGTAACGAATTTCCAATCAGATGCGGCTGTACTGGTCTGTGACACATTTTTAATCTTCAAAAATGATACCGCCGCTTACCATTGGGCAGCCGAAATACTGAAAGATATCGATTCAGGGTACCAGTTGACTCAAATGGCCAAAGTCGAAGCCGTGGTAGGTTACAAAGGCAACAAGAGTGTCATGTATACAAATATCCAAGACCTGCTAAATCTCATGATAACTCGTATGGGGCTGCCGCCGGACAAGTACGCTATTAAGTTTTTCGAGACAGAGGTCAAAGTTTCAAATATGTGGATCTGGGGTGCTGTCGCGGTTCGTCTCAATTCAACCCAAGCGTATGGTGATCCGTTAACGGATTAGGATGAAGCCAGCCATAGTGAAGTACAGCATAAGCTTCCCCCATTGTGTCAATATAGAGTGGGGCTAAAAACAATGATGGAGCGCATGACAGACGGGCGCGCGCCGTTTCGTTGGTACGCCGTGACCCTGTTTCCCATGCCGCTTGTGATTCTCGCTATTCTTTATACCCTGGCCCTTTTTGTCCCCCTTGCGGCAATCTCGTACAAGGAGGATGCGCTCATTTATGCCTTGCTGGCCGGGGTATTGTGGCTTAACGTCGCAATTTTAGCGTTACGTTGGCAGCGGACATCGCAAACATTACATCCTCAGCCGAGCAAATCCTACTATAGATGTTCAGAAAAAGATTTGGGGTTTTTGCAGACAAATACCAGAGTAAATTTCGCCAAAAAGCCCCAAATCATTATCTTAAAACCTATAGCTCGATGGCAACGGCCGTTTCCGCCTCTGGCTTCCCCCACTCTCGATACAACCCTTTCAGCCGATCGAGTACCCACTCACGATCCTCCAGGTCAGGCTGGGCCAAAGCCTGCCGCAGAATTGTCTCTGCCTGAGCATACGCCTTGGGACTTTCCTTCACCAGATAATATTCATCTGACCAGCCGATATAGCCCCATCCCTTATGCGGCAACTTTTGTACCAGCGACTGGAAAACGGCTTCCGCTTCGGCCGTTCGGCCCAATGCCCATAATGCTTCACCCTCGGCGCGACGGAATTCAAGGTGACGCTCAACTGCTTCATCCGGAAAGATCGCCAGGAACTCCCGAACATACTCCAGCCGTTGGGCATGATAAGCAGGCTGTTGGAGGCTAGCGTTGTGCAGCTCAAACATGTAGTCCATCATCCATTCAGAGAGCGATAGCTCAAAGGCATTATCAAAGGCGGCAGTTTGCCGCATAGCGGGCGTTATTAACTGCTGCGCCACCTGCCATGCGGCCTGCCACTGGTCACAGGCGGCCGCGAACTGTTGGCGATTCAACAATGAATACCCGGTCTGGATAAATTCCTCAAGTTGTTCCAGTGCGCTGAGCTTGATAGGGAGCAAGGTTCCGCCTTCGACCTGTACCCAGCGCGCCGTTTCGTGGTTGGCAAACGTCTCAAGAGCCTGTAAAACCGGCTGTGCCTGCTGTTCACCAACCTGGTGCCGCACGCCAGCCGCTAACGCCGCCAGGAGCAGTTGGTTGACTTCCAGACTGTCGCCGCCATCCTCAATTTGCATTTCCAGTGCGTTGAGGATGCCGTTCAGCTTACGCACCCGAAGCGGTGGGAGACCCAAAGCCAGAACAGCTTCTTTTATAAGTTGGAGCAGAGCCACCCGCTCCTGGTCATAGTGACCCGGTTGATTTGTCAGATTCCATTGAGTCATTTTCATCACCGTAATTTGCTATCTCCATATGACGCCATTACAAGGTGCTTGATGCTCGGTGGGAGGCTGTCCACCCTTGCCAATCTGTCCAGATGACAGATGGCACGTAGGGGCATTGATTGTCGCCGCGGTAAGGGGTAGCTGTGGCTGACGGGCACATGGGCCAGCGGCAGCCCGGCAGCGGCAAATACCCCGTCTACAAATCGATCTCGTTCCTGGCGGTCGGGCCGTTCCGTCTCCATCGAAGCCATCGCCCTGCACCAGCAAGATCAGCGGCAAATCATGGCCACCGCCAGCTTTGTCAGCATGGATTCCCCGCCCCCCTTCGCCGGGCAGTTTGCCGAGGTGTACGATGAAAGCGGCAACCTGATAAACGACCAGTTTGGCCCCTACCACATCTACCGCGCCGACGAGATGCCCTGGATGCAGGCGATTCTGGTGCAAACCAACGAGCCAACCGGGCCGTTTGGGGCCAAAGCGATTGCCGAGATTCCCAAAGACGGCGTCGCCCCGGCCATCGCCAACGCCATCTACGACGCCACCGGCACCCGCCTGCACCGCATTCCGCTTACGCCGCAGCGGGTGGCGGTATTCAACCTCGCCTGGGTTCAGAAACTGCTGCCGAAATGATGGCTGAAATTGAAACGGCCGTTACCCACCCCAACGAGTAATGTCACTCATTGCCAACACAACAATTATTTCGGCAAGGTTCATTTGGCGGAAGTTGTCCTTTACAAATAGTTCGCAATTGTCATTCCAAGCGGAGTCTGCGGAGTGAGGAATCTTTCGACTCGACCAGTGAAAAGATTCCTCCTCGAAGAGTCGTCGGAATGACAATGGGGCGTTGAATTTGTAAAGCCATGTTGGTTGTTTTATGAACCATGCCAAAAAAGCTTTTCTGACAAGCTGCTAATCAAGTGCGACGCACCTCGGAGGTGCGTCGCACTTTTGCTTTTGGGAGCTTGGCCAGCAAACTTCGCGGTAAATAAAGAAAGGGGCAAGGCGGGACGGCTGCCCCAGCAACACCGAAGACCTGTCCTCAGCGAGGGGGAAAGAGGGAAGCGCCATCTCAGCTCACCGAAACATTTGAAACAACTACGCGAAAACCAAAGTTATCGCTTGAAGCAACAGGAATATCGTCGTAGCGGTCAGCTAAGAGCGCAAACTGTCGCTTGTAACTCCATGATCCTCCACGCAATGCCCGGAATATAAAGCCCTCCTTATCCACCACATTTGTCCACTCCCAGACATTACCAACCATATCGATACAACCATAATAGCTGTCTCCCTGTGGCGAAAACTGGCCGACTGATGTCGTAGAACCAATATTAGATTCCCAGGTATTGCAATGGTTGTCACGCCATTCTTCACCCCAAGGGTATTGTCCACCATCTGTTCCGCGAGCGGCTTTTTCCCACTGCTCATCCGTTGGCAGTTCCATACCGGCCCACTTTGCATATAGTTTAGCGTCATGCCAGCTGACTAGCACCACTGGGTGATCGTCTTTCCCCTCCTGATAGGCACGCTGCTGCCTGTCCCAATTATAAGGCATTGCCCAACCTGCATCCCTGAAAGGAACATCATGACTCGGATTGGCATCCAGGAAGCGTTTATACTCAGCGTTGGTCACTGGCGTTTTGGCCATCCAGAATCCGTCCAGGTACATCTTTTTCTTGTCATCCCCGTACAAAAACTCCCCTGCTGACACCCGCACAAACGCTTTTCCTGTTTTGGCATCTACAAAGCTGTTTTGCTCTTTGGTGCGAGAAGAATCCGCCTTCACCACTTTTGCTGTAGCAATATCTCGTAAAACCACCCTGGGAGCTGGTGGCGAAGGAGTGGTTTCTGGCTTTAGCAAATTGGCCAGTTGGGCATACCCTTGTTCATACCCATTTTGAAGTGAAATGTAGTGAAACGTGCGCCATAAAGCAGGTAAACGGCACGCTTTGAGCATAAGCGGGTAAAATTGTATTTCACCCCCATGTTCAAATTCGATGGCGGCGTTGGTTTCCATTTTGACCCAGCGGGAAGCGACGGCGTCTGGGGAGAGAAGCAGGACAAAGATGCTGCTTTCCTCCAGGCCACGGTTGATGGCCTCAACCCATTTTTCGCCGGGGCGGATGCTGTCAGGGGCAATCCAGATGTCGTAGCCGTGGTCGGCCAGGTCATGGGCCAGCCGTTGGGCAACTTCGGCGTCCTGGTGGGCGTGGCTGATGAAGATTTGGCGGGGGTTGCGGCTGATGGGAGCGTTTGTTGGCCGGGCAGCGGTGGGAGCTTTTTGGCCTGGCACGTAGTCGTCGGGTTGGAAAAAGGGGCGCATTTTTCCAAGCGCCGCCAGCAAATTGGGCATCTGGTTGTACTGGTGGCAAAACTCAAGCAGCAGCGAAATTTGCTGCCGCCTGGTCATGCCCGGCGTGAGATCTTCATGGACTGAACGGAAGTAGTCGAACAGCAGGTCGTTGAGGTCCTGGGGTCCCAAAAATTCGTTAATAAATTGGCGTAATTTGGCGGTGTCGTAATTCATACTCTCGCTGGCGATTGGTTTGTTTCACCAAGTATACGCCAACAAGGTGGAATTTTCATGCTCCGCCACCGGAGCTTCTTCTTACAAAATTTTCGCGGTAAACATCTGTGGTTACGAGCCAACTACTGGGTAGGTTCGTGCTGGTTGACCTGATACATAATTTTGGAGGCTCTGGGGGCACGCTGGCTGGTGGTGTTTAGTAAAACCATTGTGGTGCCCTGTTCCAGGCTGGCGTCGTACAGGTAGGCATCATCTTCAGAGGTGCCCAGGCCAATAATAAAGCCTAGAATACCCCCGATCACGGCACCACTAACTGTGCCGGTGAGGGTGGTAAGAACCCAGGTGCCCACCAGGGTAGCAGCCATAAATGGCTCAAAGTCAGGAAATAATAAAAAGCCAATGCCTGCAACGGCCCCCAGCAGGCTGCCCCAAATCGCCCCGCCCACCATACCGGAAAGTGTGGTCTCCATGGTTACAGCCTCATTTTCATGGTATTCTCGAGAAAAATCGATTACTTCATTGAGGTTGACTATTTTGATACCATCCTGCGAGAAGTTGGCTTTTTCCAGGGCGGCAACGGCCGTTTCCGCAGCCTGCTCCGAATCAAAAAGGCTCACCGTCAATTGCTCGCCAGACAAGCCAAGTAAGCGATTTATCTTCTCGCTAACAGCTTGAATTTGTTGAAACTGGCTTTTTACCAGTGTCCTGGCCTCGGACATCAACGCCTTATTTAAAGCACCCCGATAGGTTCTGAGGGCGACTTTCTCACCGAACGCCGCCTCTTTTAGCGCTACGCTTTCGGTGGATGTAGGGCCTATTGCCAGAGTAGACATGATCACAATCCGACCCCGGTGAATCATTCCCAAAACAGAGCGTCGTTTAGAGACATTTCCACCTAATGTTTCGATCATGGCCTCAAGATCGCCAGCCATCTGGTGGCGCTGCTGGGCGTAGCCTTTCAGCATCAGCTTCAAGCCTCGATTGGTAACCGAGTTGGCCACGATATTGAACCCTCTTTTCCCTATCGTACAAATTTTATGCAGCTGCTTTAATGTGTGGAGCGTTTCCTGGTTATTCATTACACCTTCTTTATTCCAGGCAAAACGGCCGTTCCCACTCAGGAACGGCCGTTACCCTACAACAAAAAATGCCAAAATGATCTGTTATCGGTAGATAAGAATCAACACGCCAGCCGCGTTACCGCTCGCCAACCAGGTGCACAATGTAAATTATAAACCAGAACAAAATGGCATACGCCACCATGGCAATAACGGTGAAGATTTCAAAAACCGACCCATTCGCCGATGGCGTTTGCGTGAGGCCAAAAAATGGCAGCAAAAAGATATCAGACAGGCCGTAAATGAACCGGGCAAAGCCGCTTTCCGGATTGGCGGCAATCAACTTAAGAAAAACGCGAATGCCAAGCAAAGCTTCAAGCATGCCTAAAAGGAGCCATAGCGTTTGATCAGCTTTAAAAACAGCGCGGCGATTGGCCCGGAGCTCGGAATTTGTGGACACTCTTTCTCTGACAACTGTTTTTTCACTATGCGGCAGTTCGTCTCCATCGGTGTAGACTCTTTCTTCTCGTGTGATAATTTCCTCAGTCATGTGTGTACCTCCACTTTGTGCGCCAATACCGACAGACGCATTTTTAAATGTACACATACACTGGCATAGCCGCTTCTCTTTAGGAATACGGGTTTCCCCTACTTTTTGACCAAAAAAGACCTTATTTTTCAGGAAAGTTAGCCTTGCTCGTCCAGCAGGCCCAACGTTTGGGCCTTGAGCACAGCCTGGGTGCGGTCGCGGGTGTTGGTTTTTTGCAAAATATTGGAGACGTAGTTTTTCACGGTGCCCTCGGCCAGAAACAACCGGGCGGCAATTTCCGGGTTGCTCAACCCCTCGGCAATGAGCTGCAAGATTTCCAGCTCCCGGTCGGAGAGGGGTTCTGGCAAAGCGTCGGCCGGTTTGGTGGGTGCCAGTCCGGCAAATTGAGCCAATACCCGCTGGGCCACGGCCGATCCCAACAAAGCGCTGCCGCCCGCCACGGCACGTACGGCCGTTGCCAACTCTTCCCCCGACAAATCCTTCAACAAATACCCTTTGGCTCCAGCCCGCAGCCCGTCAAACAGAGAGTCGTCATCATCAAAAGTGGTCAAAATGATGATCTTGGCGTCTGGCCAATCGCGGCAGAGCCGGGCGGTAGCCTCTACGCCGTTCATCACCGGCATCCGAATATCCATCAAGGTGACGTGAGGCTGGAGATCGGCGTACGCCTGCACCGCCTCCTGCCCGTTGCCCGCCTCCCCCACGACCTCAATGTCTGGTTCCAGCTCCAGCAGCGTGCGCAGGCCGTCGCGCATCAAGCGCTGATCGTCCACCAGCAAAACACGGATGGGCTCAGGCATCGGCCGCCGCCACAATGGGAATGGGCAGCTGAAAGCGCAGCAGCGCACCACCCTCGTCTGCTGTCCCCAGCTGAAGCGATCCGTCCAACTGTTTAGCCCGCTCCCGCAAGCCTACCAGACCAAAACGGCCGTCTACTACCTCTCCTATAAAACCTCGTCCATCATCCGCCACGGTGAGGGTGATTTGCTTGTCGTCCGCCGCCAGACTCAACCACGCCTGCCGGGCGTTGGCGTGCCGCTGCACGTTGGTCAACGATTCCTGCGCGGCACGGTAGAGCGCCAGCCGGTGCGCTTCCGGCAGCAGCGGCAGCTCTTCCGGCAGCGTCAGGTGGATGTGCAGGCCAGTAGCTTCCTGAAACGTTTGGGTGAGATGGGTAACGGCCGTTTCCAACGATCCCGGCAGCATGGGTGTGCCCTCTGGCGAACGCAGCGCCGACACTGTCTGGCGCAGTTCGGCCAGCGCCTGCTTCAGCTGCGCACGCATCGCCTCAATCATACTGGCCGAGCGGGTCGGAGCGGTGGGGATGAGCCGCTGCGCCCCTTCCAGCTGCACAACTGCCACCGTCAGCCGGTGCCCCAGTGCGTCGTGCATTTCCCGCGCCAGCCGATTGCGCTCCTCGGCCACAGCCAGCTGCTGGGCCTGGCTGGTATACGCTTGCAGCTGCTCATGCGCCTCCTGCAAATCGGTCAAAAGCTGCTGGCTGTGCTGCCGCGCTTCGTTGGCCTGGCGCAGCCCGGCACCAAACGTGCCAAAAAAGAGATAGCCACCCAAGATCGCCACAAAATCGTTGGCATGTATGGTGCCGAAGGAAAAAAAACCAGCAAACCAGGTAACAAAAATAAAAACGAGGATCCAAATCAGTCCAGATAGGAGCGGCAGGAACAACATTGCCTGAGCGCTTAAAATAAATAAAAACGTGGAGATGCTGTCGGCTACCCTGGAGGGTAACAGCGAGGCGATGCTCCAGGCAACGGCAAGTTGGAACAACAAATAAAGATGCACCTGAAACGGCCGTTCTTCCAAAAACACATAAACGCTCAGCCCCACAAAAAAGAAGCCAAACAGGACTAAAATGGCCGTTCTGTTGGGGGAAACATTCAAATCGGGCAGGACAGCCAGTAGAATCCCTAACCAGGTGAGGTACGCCGCCGCATTGAGCAGCCAGAAGCTGTAGTTAGAGCGCTGTCGGATCGAGGTGGACATGGACCGATTATAAGGCAGAACGGCCGTCTGCCGAAAATTGGTAAGTAACGGCCGTTCCCGCCAAACTCACGACCGTCACCAGGCCAGCCAGCGCAGCCAGCGTAACGCCATCCGGGGCGATGAGCGGCTGGGCGCGAAGAGCTTGCCACAGCAGCAGCAGCACCAGGCCCAGGTAGCCCAAGCCGCCAATCGCGACCAATGCTGTGCGACGGCCGTCTGACAGCCGGGTGCGAAAACGACGATTCACAACAATCCCCAGCAGCGGAATGATTTGCAGCGCATGCAGCCCCACAAAATGGGCCACCCGAATGTCGCCTCCTTCGCTGCTCCAGCCAACAAACGGCAAGCCAGGGCCACCATCCGCCACGCCAACGCTGTGCGCCCCAATGATGCTCACCGTTTCACCCGCCTGCAAAGCGGACAACTGCTCCGGGGTCGGTTGGGTCATCAAAAAGCCAAGGATAGAGCCAACGGCCGTTACCAGCAGCCCCAGCCGCAAAGCCCAGGCAAACGGCCGATTATCCATCTTTTGCCGCATTAGCAGAACGGCGGTGGCAATATTCATCAGCCAGATCACCATTACAAACGCGCCCATCAGCGCGAAAATTGTGCTGTCGAACACCGTTCCCTCATTAAAATGGCTGGGCACGCCGCGTGCCGCCTGGACAAAAATACCCACCACTTCCACCAAAAAACCCAGCGCCGTCAGGCCACCGATCCAGCGCACCAGCCGGGGATGCCCTTCCACATAGCTCAACAGCCAGGCCAGCGTACCGGTGTACAAGGTGATGGAAATGGCGAACTTCATCGGCTTAATCCAGGCGGGCGCACCAGTCACCAGCCGGGAATCAAAAATGGAAAGTACAATCGTTACCACAAACAAAATCAGGCAGCCGGCAACGGACCAGGTTAAAAATCGGTCGGTGCCAAAGATACGCCGCCACAGTTCGGTTTCGTTTAAATTTGTCTCTATTCGGGTTGTCAGGCTACTCATTTTATTTACCTCCACAGTTTATCTCAGGTGTTGAATTCCATAGCTTCAATGTAGCGGAGGCATAGTCACATGCGGCAGTGCCGGTCGTCACATGCCGGTCATATGACCAAAGATGCGTGAAACCCTTCGGCAGCCTCAGGGCAGGCTGCTGAAGGGTTTCACGCATCACTCAAAACTTATGCAAATACTTTGGATTCTGTGGTGTCACGACTCAGCTATCAGGCTGCGCAGCAGGCTGGCCCGGCCGAGCAAACCAAGCAAACGGCCGTCCCCATCCACCACCGGCAGCCGCTTGACCCCGTGCTGCACCATCAGGCGCAGCGCCGCGGCAGGGGACGCAGCGACAGAAATTGTAATAGCGGGGGTGGTCATCAGATCGACGGCCGTTTCAGCGGCGCCTAGCAAAGGAGAGGATGCAGTTGCTGGCTGGCCAATTACCAGACGGCGCAGCCGATCCAGCAGGCCGGGATGCGCTTCTTTCTGGCTGCGGCGCAGCAGGTCGCCATCAGTAATGATACCCAAAACGTGCCGCGCGTCATCCACAATCACAGCCCGACGGCGGCGGTTTTGCTCCAGCGCCTGCACAATCTCTTCCAGCGGGGTCTTGGGCGACACGGTAGGCACGTCGCGGTACATGAGTTCACGGATGGTTGCACCAGTAGTCGGTGGTTCCGATTCCGTTTCGGTGGCAGGCTGGTGATATTCTACTGTGCGCAGAATATCAACGCGGCTGATCCAGCCTATTAAACGGCCGTTTCCGTCCACAACCGGCAATCGTTTCAAATCGTGTTTTGCCATTGCCTGCACCGCCTGGCGCAGCGGCGCCGTCGCCAGGATAATGATAACAGGGCTGGTCATAAAGGAAGCGGCCGTAACGTTTTGTGCCCTTAATTCAGCCAACTGCTGCTGCCAGTCGGCTGCCGGCAGCTCAGCCTGCAAATCCAGGCGGGCGCTTAATCCGGCCCGGCGCAGCAGGTCGCCATCGGTGATGATGCCCAGGGGACGGCCGTTCTCTTCCACCACCGGCAAGCTACGATACCCCTTTTGCAGCAGCAGCGTTACCACCTCGGCCACTGGCATGTCCGGCGCCACCGTTACCACTTCGGTACGCATGACGTCCTGCACCGGCTGGGCCAACGGGTCCGGCCGGCGTCCCGGCGCATATTGCAGCACATCCACTTCTTCCACGATAATCAGGCCATCATCTACCATCTGTCGCACCTGAGGCAGCAAGCGTTCCACTACCTCCGTTTGGTCTACCCATTCAACACGAATAGGCAGGTCAGTAGACAGATCAACAATCGTCGCGGTGTGAATGCGACTCTTCGCGCCAAACCCGGCCAAACCGCGGACCACTGTCGCCCCAGAAGCACCCTCCTGTTTCAAAAATTGCAGCAGTGCCATATATAACGATTTACTGTGCAGCGATTTGCCCTGATAATGGTCGCTTTCACCAATATGGATAGTGACACGTAATGCTTTGCCTTGTAATTGCATCCTTCTTTACCCTCCGCTTTGTAGCCACCGAGCCAGTGCAGCGCCTAGGATGGCGCTTAACAGCCCAACCAGATTATTGCCCACCATATTCAACAAGCCACGCCAGAGGCCAGCCTCCCGCCACAGGTTCATGCTTTCTACGGCGTAGGAAGAAAAAGTGGTGAACGAGCCCAAAAAGCCCACGGCCAGCAGCAGCCGTGCCTCCGGCGATAGTTGCAGCTGCTCGGTTCCCAAGGTTAGCAGAAACCCCAGGACAAAACTGCCAGTGATATTCACAATCAATGTCCCATACGGAAAATCTGCGCCCAGATAATTCCCCGCCCAAACACCCACCAGGTAACGGGCGTTCGCTCCTAAAGCCGCACCGGCGGCGATAAGTAAATAACGATTCAAGCAATATTCTCCTTTGTCTATCAATAACTGGCTCAGACATAAAGAAAGCCTCTACCAACGAACCATGTCATTGATAGAGGCTATCATCCGGAAAGTCCGGCAGTTATCTCAGGAAAGTGAGTTGGCGAGCCTCATCGCCAATTGAGTTGTTTTTGGATTGTATCAAAAGCAATCAGGCTCCGGCAAATTGCACAATGTTTGACGTGAAAGCCAAACAAATAGCGCAATTAGGCCCCACTCATTACAATTGCGGCATGAGTGATAACTTTCGTGCCGACAACTTTGTTCTCTACAAAAATCAGGCCGCACGGGTGACCAGTGTCGGCGCTAAAAAGATCGATATTATACTGCAAGATGGCACGGCCGTTTCCGTCCGTCCCAAAGATATCGAGCTGCTGCATCCCGGCCCGCTGCGCCAGTTCAGCGAGCTGGCCAGGCCCCAGGGCGAACTGCTTACCGCCTGGGAACTGCTGGCCGGGGAAACCACCAACCTGGCAGAGCTGTCTGAGCTGGCCTACGACACCTTCACCCCGGCCACGGCGTGGGCCATCTGGCAAGCGGTGGCCGACGGCCTCCACTTCAGCGGCACTCCGGGCAAAATCAGCGTCCACCTACCCGAAGCCGTCGCGGCCGAAAAAGAGGCCCGCACCGCCAAAACGGCCGAAGCGGCCATCTGGCAGGGATTTGTGGAGCGGTTCAACCAGAGCCAGTTTTTGCCGGAAGACGGCCGTTTCCTGCAAGAAATCGCTGCTGTGGCTATGGGCCAACAAGAGCGCAGCCAGGTGCTGCGCAGCCTGAACCAGAGCGAAACCCCGGAAAACGCCCACACCCTGCTGCTCAAATTAGGTTACTGGGATGAAACCGTCAACCCCTACCCCAGCCGGATTGGCGTCACCACCAGCCAGCCCGTGCTGCCCATCCCCGACCTGCCTGCCGAAGAACGGCGCGACCTGACGCACCTGATGGCCGTGGCCATCGACGACGCGGGCAGCAGTGATCCAGACGATGCGCTGAGCTGGGATAACGGCCGTCTCTGGGTCCATATCGCCGATGTGGCCGCCGTGGTCACTCCCGGCAGCGCCATCGACCTGGAAGCGCGCGCCCGTGGTGCCAACCTATACCTGCCGGAAGGCACCATCCACATGCTGCCCGAGGCGCTAACCGACCTATTGGCCCTGGGCCGCCAGGACACCTCACCCGCCCTCTCCTTTGGCCTGGACGTGCAGCCA
Source organism: Promineifilaceae bacterium (SeqCode) (assembly GCA_041748655.1). Classification (GTDB taxonomy): domain Bacteria; phylum Chloroflexota; class Anaerolineae; order Promineifilales; family Promineifilaceae; genus Leptofilum. The sequence continues at coordinate 54,600 of JBGTCV010000087.1, forward strand.
AACGGCACCGTTAGCAACGTAGAAATCGTGCCTAGCACGGTGCGCGTCAGCCGCCTCAGCTACGACGAAGCGCAGGCTCGGCTCGACGAGTCGCCGTTCCGTGAGCTGCTGGCTATCGCCCAGGCGTTTGAAGCGCGGCGCGTAGCCAACGGCGCGGTGCAGATTAATTTGCCAGAGGTGAAGATTCGGCTCAATGAGGCGGGCGAGGTGGAAATACGGCCGCTTCCCCCCCACCAAAGCCGCGATCTCGTCCGTGAAGCAATGCTGATGACCGGGGAAGCGGTGGCCCAATTTGCCCAACAACACAACATCCCCATTCCGTTTACCACCCAGGCCCCGCCGGATGAAATTGTGGCGGGCGATACCCCATCGGCCAACTTCGCCCGCCGCCGCACCATGACCGGCAGCCAGCCGGGCAGCACGCCGGGACCGCACGCCGGGTTGGGGCTGGATCAATACGTCCAGGCCACCAGTCCGCTGCGCCGCTATCTCGATTTGGTGGTACACCAGCAGCTGCGTGCCTTTTTGCGGGGCGAACCGCTGCTCGACGAACAGGCGGTAATGGCACGGGTGGGGGCAGCCTACGCCATTAACGGGGATGTGCGCTATGCGGAGCGGCTGTCGAACCAACATTGGACGGCCGTTTTCCTGCTGCGTCAGCCAGAGTGGAGCGGGGAAGGGATTGTGGTGGATCGAAGGGGGAAACGGGATCTGGTTCTACTGCCAGACCTGGGCAGCGAAACCAGCATCTACCAAAAAGAGCCAGCCCCGCTGGACACAATTGTGAAAGTGGCGCTGCAACAGGTAGATTTGCCGCAGCGGGAAGCCCACTTCCGCGTCAAGAAATCGTAAAAAGCGCTAATTCGTTCAAAAATTGTTCGCGATCCAGGCTGTAAATGGCAATTGCGTCCTCGATTGTGTAAAAGGGAGCTACCACACAGCCTATGCAGGCCATGCTGTGCTTTTGGAAGACAACGGCCGTTCCCGGCCATTTTTCCAGCAGATCAGAAATTGTTGTATTGGCAATCTCTTCCATGTTAACAGGGAATTCTTGTTCTATCATGACAGTCTCACCGACCCCATTTAATCCAAATCTTCAGCCAAAACCACTAATTCATGCGCTTTACACAAAACAATACGCTGCCGCTGGCTCTGCACCCATTCGGCCCTTTCCCATTTGCTCAAAATTCGGCTAACGTTGTAAACATTGGTGCCCGTCATTTCGGCTAAATCCTGCCGAGAGAGCGGCATATCCACCAAAACGCCTTCCGCTACCTTTTTACCAAACTGCCGCACCAGCCGCAGCAAAGCGCGGGCCACACGCTGCTCAACCCGCCGCGTGGCAATATCACGGTACTGCTGCTGAAGCTCGACAAATCGCTGGGCAATCATGCCCATGCCGTTTAAGGCCAGGCGCGGGCAGTTAAGCATCAGCTGCTCAATCGTCTCCCGCTGCCAGGAAATCGCCTGGCAGTCGGTCACTGCCTCGGCCGACAAAGGGTAATCCATCTGGCTCAAACCCACGATAATGCCCAGGCCATCTCCCGCACTGCAATACCCCACAATAACCTGATCGCCCGCCTGCGTAACCTGGGTCAGCTTGGCTCGCCCAGACAGTAAAATATACATGGTCGTGGCATCTGCTCCCTGATGAAAAAAGTGATGACCGTGTTCAACCTGACACGATTTGCTATGCCGAATAATTGTTTGGCATTCCGACTCGCTCAGGTTGTGCAGCAGGGCACAGCGCGAGATAAGTTTTAATGTTTCGGCCGTTTCCATAGGCCGAATAATAGCACAATAGTGGGTCAACGTAATAAACGTTACTTATGAGGCAAATTGAGCTGCCTGGCCAATGCCTCATCGCACAGTTTGCACTGGAGCACGCAGCCCAAAAACTGCTCACGCCCGCTTTTGGTCAATACCCAGGGGCGGTTGGTGAGCGGTGGATTGTGCCGCACATGCTGGGTGTGCCCGCAGGCCAAATCGGCTACCCAGTCACCTACCTCATCCTGATGGAAACCCACAATAGCCTGTTCCATTTTCCTACCGTTCAAAAACGTCTCGTTCTGCATTGTACAGCAGTCGAACCACCCCCGATTCCGGCACAATGACGGACTCTTCATAAACCAGCCGCCACTCCGTTTCATCATCCATCAGCCAGACGGTGATGGCGTGTTCCCCCGGAGCCACCCACCACGACTCCAGACCATAAATAGAACCTTCCTGGCGCAAGCCACGCCCTTCATAGCTGTTCTCGATCACGATTTCGCCGTCTACAGCCAGGCGCAGCCGCACCGGCAGCCGTTCACCGCCCAAAAGCTGGGCCGCATCTACGTTCTCTGGCAGCTTCTGCAAAATATCAGCAGAAAGCCCGTTGGCCGTGGTTATCACTGCACCGCCGTGGTTGATCACCAGCCGAATCTGGCCAGCGTCGGGCAAGTTGGTGGCGACGGTGGGCGTCAGCAGAATGGCTCCGAGAAAAGTGACCAGCAAAATAGCCAGGCCAACCAGGGAGTGGCGCAAAAAGGCAAGGCGATTGGGGGGAGGAACGGCCGTTTTTCCTCCCACCACCGTCACCGCCTGCCGCGCCGTAGCCGCCGCTGCCTCGTCCCCAATCATCTGCGACCACAGCGAAACAATCTGCTGGCGGCTGCCCGGAGCCAGCTCCCAAAAATGCACGTTCCCCTGACGCAGCGTGCGCCGTCGCCGCAGCCGATTCGCAATCCAGTGCGGCCCTTCCCGGTGCGGACAATCGTGCGCCGGGCAGCTCACCACAATTGCCCCGGCCCCACCGGCGGCAATTGTTTCGACCGCCCAGTTGGGGTGCAGCATACCGGTACACGGTACCACGCAGGTAATCACCGGGCGCGGCTGCCCCTGGCTGTCTGGCCAGCTGCCCACGTTAATGCGAGGCGGCTGCTTCGCCTGGAGCAAGGGAATGGTGCCGCCAAGCGACAAGCCCGCTTCAGCCAGCAGCTTGGGATCGGCCAGCGGGGGCAGCGTGCCCAAAGCGGCGTGGCGTTCGCAGGCATAGACGGCAATGGCCAGCTCCCCTTCTGCCTGTGCCAGGCCCAAATTGCGCTGCAAATCCTGCCGAATCACGCCGGAATGCAGCCGATCCAGCTCAATCGCTTTGTCTGGGCAGGCACCCACGCAGATGCCGCAGCCGGTACACATGTGCGGGCTGACGACGGCCAGCATAGTAAAGGGGGTATCGTCGTTGCGCTCAACCATCTCGATGGCATTGAACGGGCATTCGTGGGCGCAAGCACTGCAGCCGGTGCAGCTGGCGTCAATCACCACAGCCGGGCCGTCGTGCTGACCAGGCCACAGCCACGGCAAGGCCATGAGCGCTATAAGAAGGAAGACGGCCGTTCCCCAAAACAGCCCATCCCCCAGCCAGTTTGCCAGCGGCAAAAAGCCCAAATACCAGCCATCCAGCGACGTTTGCTGAATCAATACGGTCATATCGGCGGGCAGAGCCAGCGTCAGCGGCCGCCACAGAGCCAGCAGCGTCAGGACGGCAATCGCAGCCAACATCAGCCAGCGAGGCGCCCAGTAGGTGGCCCGCGTCAGCCGCAGCAAGTGGATAAGAACGCCAACGATCAGCAAAATGGGCAGGAAAATGTGCAGGAACAGCACAATTACAAACAGGGAAAAGGTGGCAGAATCAATCTGACCGCCCAAAAAGGTGTAGGCAAACGGCCCCTTAAGCAGCCCAATAAAATATTCCGTCAACCATTGGGCCGGTTGATCCCAAATGAGCCAATAGCCCATCAGGCCAATGAGCCAGAACAGCAGTACCAGCACCCAACCGGAAAGCCAGGCCAGCCAGCGGCTGCCCCAAAAACGGTCGCTGAAAAACATTTTCAGGGCGTGCAAAATGGAAACCACAATCAGGGCATCGGAGGCATAGCGGTGAACGGTACGCATCAGCGATCCCAGCCAGGTGGCCGAAATAGCCGCCACGCTGGGATACGCCCGTTCCACGCCGGGACGGTAAAAAATGGTGAGATAAATCCCGGTAATGGTCAGCACAATGAGCAAAAAGATGGCGAGGGTGCCTAAGTGGTAGAGGGGATTATACGGCCGTATCCGTTCATTCACCGTCCCCAACCGATTGACCACCCCTTCAAACCGGGCCGTCCCTTTTTCCAGCCCCCGCAGCCAACGATGGCGCGGATAAATAGAATGCTGTTTACTCATAAGGTATGCTTTTGTTGGTAGCTACCCCCACCCTGGCCCTCCCCCTGGCAGGGGGAGGGAATCCTGCTGGGGTGAGGGTTGATTGTTTCTTCTGTATCCAACGGAAAGTGGCGCAGACGGAACGCATTCCACGTCACCACAGAACTGCTGAGCACCATCAACAGCGCCGCTGCAGCTGGCTGCAGCTGGCCACTGATGGCCAATGCCAGCCCTACCACGTTGTAGCAAAACGCCCAAATTAGATTTTGCCGCACAATCTGCATGGTGCGGCGGGCCAACCGAATGAGCCAGGGCACGGCCCGCAAATTTTGCTGAATCAGGATCGCATCAGCCGCCTCCTGGGCCACGTCGGCTCCCTGGCTTACGGCGATGCCCACAGAGGCGGCGGCCAGCGCCGGGCCATCATTGATGCCATCTCCCACCATCAATGTGCCTGGGCCAGCCGCCCGCAAATGGGCCACCTTCTCTTTCGGCGTTAAGGCAGCCCGAACGGGAATGCCGAGCTGCGCCTGCCAGCGCTGCCCGGCAATCTCGTCGTCTCCAGTTAGCACAGTGAGTGGCAGGTTCAACGCCCGGATCGCCTGGATGGTAACGGCCGTTTCCGGACGAAGCTGCTCGCCCAAGCCAATAATCCCCTGAACACAGCCAGCCCAGCCCGCATAAATCACCATCAACCCCTGCGCCTGCCATTGGCGAACGGCCGTTGCCAGCTCAGGCGACAGGCGCAGGTTCACCGCCGCCATGAGGCGATAGCTGCCAACCCAAACGGGCAAATCATTGACCAGGGCCGTCACCCCCTTGCCCGGCAACGCGCGGAAATTATCAACGTGAGGCAGCTCATGGGGGAAGGAGTGGTCAGCAACAATCGCCTGCGCCACAGGATGCTCGGAGCGGGCTTCAACGGCAGTTACCCAGGCCATAAATTCCCCTTCACCCAACGTTTCTGTTACAACGCTCTGTAACCGCAGCGGGCGCAAGGTCAGCGTGCCTGTTTTGTCCAAAAAGACGTGGTTCACCTGTGCCAGCTGCTCCAGCACGCCCGTCTGGCGCAGGATAACGCCCAGTTCGGTGGCCCGCCCCAGCCCCAGCCAAAGGGTGAGCGGGGTGGCAATGCCCAGAGCGCACGGGCAGGCAATGAGCAAAACCGACAGGGCGTAGATCAACCCAGCCTCAAAACCGGTTTGGTTCGACCAGTAAATAAAGGTGAGGGCAGCCAGGAAAACGGCCGTTGGCACCATCAGCGCTGCCACCCTGTCGGCCAGACGCTCCACCGGGGAACGCTGCCACAGCGCCTGGTGCAGCAGCCGACCAATTTGCCCCACCATCGTCGCCGTGCCGGTGGCCGAGGTAATTACCTCAAACGAGCCGTCCAGGTTGATTGTTCCGGCCAGCACCCGGTCCCCACTGCGGCGGCTGACCGCTTCCGGCTCGCCCGTAAGCAAGCTTTCATCCACATCCCCCTCACCCAAGGCCACCAGCCCATCTACCGGGAAACGCTCGCCGGGCCGCACCAGAACGCGCCCGCCCGGCGGCACCGCGTCGGCAGCCACCTGCTGCTCGCCATCCGCCGTCAGCCAGGTTGCCAACGGCGGCAGGCGCTGCCACAGCTGCTCGACAGCTTCGTTGCTTACCTTGTGAGCCTGCATCTCCAGCCAGCGGCCAACAGCCACCAAAAACAGCAGCACAGCGGCCGTATCAAAATAGATGCCACCGTGACCCGCCAAAAAGTTCCGCAGCGACAGCCCAAACGCCGAAAAAGCGCCCACGGCGATGAGGGTGTGGGTGTTGGGCCGACCGCGCAGCAGGCCAGCCAGCCCGGCGCGCAAAATGGGCAGCCCCAAAATGAGAACGGCAGGCACGCTCATGAATAAAATCATGATTTCAAAGATGTGGGCCAGCCATTCGGTTTCTGGCGCGGCTCGCCCCGTCCATTGGCGAAAATAGAGCATGAAGCTCAACAGCATGATGTGCATGGTCAGCACGCCGCTGATGAGCAGTCGATTCCAATGGGCCTCTTCTTCGTCGTGGGCAGATTTCCCTTCTGGCCAGGCACGGTAGCCCAGCTGGCGCACCCGCCGCATCACGCGCTGGCGGCTCACCTGGGCCGGATCGTAGGTGACGCGGGCTTCCCGCTGCAAAAAGCTGACGTCGGCTTCGGCCACGCCGGGCGTTCGGCTGAGCCGTTCCCGAATGAGCCAGGCGCAGGAGGGGCACCACAAACCGCCCAGGGAGAATACGGCCGTTTCCACCTCCCCCCTTGCCAACGCCTTATCAGCTGATGGTCCTGAAACCGCCGCCGTTTTATCTGCCTCTCGCAGCAGTTCACTCACTTCACGGCACGACGGGCAGCAAAACGTCTGGCCACTTTCGGATACAAGCGGCTGCCAGGCGGGCAAACCGCACAAATCACAGACGGCCGCACTGGCTACCATAACATCACGCTGCCCAGGTGTAGATGATCCACCCAGCCCCACATCGCCAGGCCGCGCAGGCTCATCTGGACGCCAAATAAAACCACGGCCATAGCGCCCACGATGCGTAACTGGGGAACGGCCGTGCGCCATTCAGGCCGCCGCGCCAGCAGGCCCATGCCCCAGGTCAACGGCCAGGTGCCTACGCCAAACGCCAGCATGGTGGCCCCGCCCAGCAGCGGTGAACCAGCCACTGCGGCTGCCAGCAGCGCCGCCAGCACCAAACCGCAGGGCAAAAAGCCCCAGGCAATCCCCAACCCAAAGGCGGTCAACGGCCCTCCCTTCGCTTTTGCAGGCTTTGTCTGAATGGTCAGGCGACGCATCAACCGGCCCCAGGCGCGCGTCACGCCAACCAGCAGCAGCTCCGGTGAGGGCACCTTGCCCACCATTGCTAGCGCCATGTAGAAGGCGAGAACGGCCGTAACCAGCGCCAATCCCCCCTGCCATACCCCCAGACCAGACAAACCCGGCACGCTCCCGGCAGCGCCCGCCATCCCCGCATGGGAATGACCCGTATGATTCATACCTACGCTCTGTCCCAGCCAGCCAGCCAAAACCCCCAAAAAACCATAGCTAACGACGCGGCCCAGCTGCGCCAGCGCCCAATGCCAGCCCCGGCTCACGCCCCGCCGCGCCAACAAAATCGACACCCCGCCACACATCGTGGCACAATGTCCCAAACTTCCCGTTAAACCAAGTACAAAGACAGCTAACATGTTTCACCAACAGCAATTAGGTAATTGAGTAATTGAGTCATTGGGTAATTGGCTGATTCAATTACCCAATGACTCAATCTCTTTATCTCACTAATGAATCATCCAGGTGCGCCCCAGCAGCCACCAGTTGCTAAAGTAATACACCATGAAGAACATCAGAAAAGCAAATACCAAAACCACCGTGCCTTTTGGGGCAATCTTGCCCGTGGCTTCTTGCCCGTTGGCCGGAATGGCATCTTCCACCAGCGGGTTCTCCTGGCTCATCACCAGGGTGAGGCGGCGTGCTTCCTGCCGCTTGCCGGTGAGAATGGAAACCAGAACAATGGTGATGTACATGATGCCGCCGATGATGGCGATAATGGCACCGATGCCCATGATGCCCAGCATAAATTCGGCCGTGCTGGGAATAAAGGCTTTAAACGAAGCAGAAGCAAAGGTAATGTCCCAATGACGGCGCGGCACGCCCTGTAGGCCAGCGGCAATCATGCCAATCGAAACAAACAACATACCAAAGCCAAACACATATGGCTGCCAGGAGGCCCATTTTTTCAGCTTCAGCTCGCGGCGAAAGATGAGGGGAATCAGGTAATAGGTCAACCCCATAAAGGCCAACGTGGTGCCAGAAACGACGGTAGCATGAAAATGGCCCGGCAGGCGCATGGTGTTGTGGGCCAGCATATTGACCTGCTCTGTGCCAATTGTTACCCCCGTTACGCCGCCAATCCAGCCAAACAGCACCATGGAAATAACCATGGCTGAAAAGCCCGGTTCGTGCCACGGTCCTTTGCGCAGCCATTCAAACAAGCTTTTGGTATATCCCTTGCGCCGCTGCGCCGCCTCAATGGCCCCAGGAATGGAGAAAGCATGGATTAGACTGCCCAAAACCGCCAGATACATGGCGTAAGAGGTGTTGGTCACCTTCCACAGAAAGCTGTAACCAGGATCCGTCAACAGGTGATGGGCCGAGCCCAGGTTGATAAACAGGATGTAAAGCACAAAAGCCGCCCGGGACAGTTTCTCGTTGAGCGGTACGGCTCCCACAGTGATGGCCGCCAGCGCATACCAGATGGAAACCATCGCCGCCAGGTTGATTTGCTGCGCCGGATGACCAAATGCCCAAAACAGGTTGCGATAATAGCCAGGGTCCAAAGCCGGAATCCAGCCCAGCGACCAGAGAAATGCGGGCACAAAAGCCAATGCTCCGGAGACCAGGGTATAGACGGCAATAATCGCTGCGGCCGTAAAGCCATACGTTACCAGGGGCATGGAGCCTTCATAACGTTTTTCGCGCTTGGCGGTAATGACGGTGGCAAAAAAGAGAAAGACAGCAATCAAAGCACCTACCGCAAACAGGATGATACCCAAATAAAAAAGCGGGTGGGCTTTTAAGGGAACATAGGCGGTAAACATCACGTCTGCCTTGCCCATCAAGACAATGATATTTGTCATGAGCGCCCCACCCAGCATCAGGGCAAAGGCTATCCAGCCCACTTTGGGCAAAACAAGGCGGGCGTTTAGCATGATGGCGCTGCCAAAATAAAGGCCCGCCACTTCGAAAAATACAATCCAGGCGACCAGCATATCAAAACCGTGGGCGGTTAGAATGCGGTAAAACCAGTCGGGGCGTAACAGGTGTATCGCTTGCCAGCGGGTGAGCGCCAGCAGCAAGGCAAACAAGCCCCCGATTGCCAAAAACACAACGGCCGCTACCGCGTTGGCAATGATCAACTTCTCGGCGGCTAAATCTACCTTCAGCGCCGTTACAGGACAGGTGCGAAAATTCTCTTGTTCTTGTGGTCTGGGAACAGCAATGGTTGCCATTGGTTATTTTCTCCTCGTTCTTACTTCACAATTATTTTGCCAACCATTAAATGGTGGCCAATGGCGCAAAATTCGTTGCAGATAACGGAAAACTCACCGGTTTGGGTGGGCGTTATGGTAGCGATGTAGTCGTAGCCGGGAATAATCTGCAAATTCAGATTGACAGGCTGCAAGGAAAAGCCGTGCTGCACATCTAAGGAAGAGAGATGCAGCCGATACGTCTCGCCTACTTCTAGCTGTAAAACCGGGTACCATTGCCATTGACGCGCCAAAAGATAAATATCACTGCCAGGTGGTGGGGCGACGACCGGAATACCGTTTTCTCTACTAATTTCGTACTGGGTCGCAAAATCCCGGGTCTGCTGCTCAAATTCTGCCGGTGTGGTGCGCAGGGTTTCGGCGGGGACGTTTTGACGGCCGTATAAATACCAAATGGGCATCATGGCGGTTAATAAAATACACCAAAAAAAAGCCACAATCACCCAGCTTTTTTCATAGCGGTGGAGTGGTTTCCACCAATGTTTTTCGGGAGCAAGCATTGTAAATTTCTCCTATGAAAAGATTAAGAGGAACACAGAGCCGCGCAGAGAAGCCACAGAGATACACTGAGGGAAGCAAATCCGCAAAATCGCCTCAACTCTATGTGAGTCTGGCTGCTGTTTGATTAACGAAACAGTTCCCACAGACCCCAGCCGTTGTAAATCAAGCCAGTGATTAAAATTGACAGCGCCAGCAGCAAAAAAATCTTGTCGAACCAAACCTGACCCTGGTGGATCTCGTCGGTTTCCGCTGACTCATCTTCGGGGGATTCTTTGTTCTCTTCCATATCCATTCCTTACCTCCAGTTTGTGGTTGGGGACACAACAAGTACATATTCTGGATCAGGGTATGGGATACGGCCGTAACCGTCTTTGCAAATCTGCAAACAACTTTCGACCAATTTCCAAGTTTCCCTTGACTTAGAGTTAACTCCAGGTGGTAAACTCCTCCTTGGAGGTGTAAAGGTGAAGATTTCAGAAGTAAGTGAACAATCTGGATTGTCGGTGGATACGCTGCGCTACTACGAAAAAATTGGCCTTCTCCCGCCAGTCAACCGGACTGATGGTGGCATCAGGGATTACAGTGAGTTCGATATGAAACGGGTTGATTTCATCAAGTGTATGCGCTCTGTCGGGCTTCCCATTGAAGTCTTGCTTGAGTATTTCAAGCTTGTCGAACAGGGTGATGAAACCATTAAAGCCAGGAAAGAGATCTTGCAGGCGCAGCGCGCCCGACTTATGGTCAGGATGGCTGAAATGCAAGAGACCTTAGACTTGATGAATCACAAAATACAAGTGTATGAAAACGCTGTCTTGAAGAGCGAGCAAGAATTAACTGGTTGATAAGGAGTTAAAAGTTGTGGCCGGGTGCAGGCCGTATCGAGGAAATCAATCCTGGCGACGTGGTGCGGTTTGCGCCGGGCGAGAAGCATTGGCACGAGGAGGAAAAAAATATTATGAACTTGTCTTTTGAAAACAAAGTGGCGCTGGTTACAGGTGCCAGTATGGGAATGGGTCTGGCCACAGCGAAAGCTTTCGCGGAAGCCGGAGCCACTGTGGTGCTGGCAGACATAAACGAGGATGCGATTCGCACTGCAACCGAAGAACTGGTCTCCGCTGGTCATCAAGCGCTTCCCGTCCGCTGCGATGTCGCTGATGAGGCTGAAGTGGTAGCCATGATCGAGCAGACTGTATCCACCTTCGGTCGCCTGGATGCGGTCTTCAACAACGCTGGCGTGCAGTCTCCTGCCGTTGAAACGGCCGATGCCAGCGGCGAAGAATTTGATCGCGTGAATGCAATCAATCTCCGGGGTGTCTGGAACTGCATGAAGTACGAATTGCGCCAGATGCGTGAGCAGGGAAGCGGCGCCATTGTCAACAACTCTTCCATTGGCGGGCTAATCGGGCTTCCGGGACGAGCAATATACCATGCCTCCAAATTTGGCTAAACTCTGTCATCAAATAATCGTACTCATCTTCGCTGTTGTCTTCGTGACCGCTTGTGCGTCCACGCCAACGCCCACACCACCGTCGGCTGCTGTGCTGCCAACGCTTACCAGGGCAATTGCCATACCCACGAGTCCACCGCCAACTGTCGTCTCAACTGCCTTGCCGCCGACTGCGTCGCCAGACCTAAACCTAACCAATGGAGGAACGCCAATGCCTACAAATCAATCAACGACCGGTGAAACACAGATACGGATAATCATCGGCGATACTGTCCTGGACGGGCGGCTGTGGGACAACGCCACGGCGCGCGACCTGATTGCCCAACTCCCGCTGACCCTAACCTTCCGCGACTTCAACGGCGTCGAGAAGATCGGGCAACTCCCCCGAAAGCTGTCAATGGACGGCGTACCGGCAGGTGACGACCCGTTTCCTCGCGACATCGGCTACTACAATCCCTCGGGCGACCTGGTCTTCTACTACGACGACGTCGGCTACTTCACAGGCATCGTGCGGATCGGCCAGTTCGACGGCAACATGGACGCCATTACGAGCCAGACCGGCGACTTCACCGCGCGGATCGAGCTGGCGAACTGATCGTCGTCACGCGATGCGGGTCGCCAGGCAGGTTCTCCGTATCCAGCAGCTTGCCCCTTTGAGGTTCACATTATACGAGTTATACAAGGAGATCAATGATGCACATTGGCTTACAAATTCCGTCATTTAAGTACCCGGGAGGAACGGCCGTTATCCGCCCCAAACTCAAAGAAATTGTCACCACCGCCGAAGAAGCAGGTTTTTACAGCCTGTGGGTAATGGATCATTATTACCAAATCAAGGGCTTGTTTGGTGAAGCCTACACCGACCCGATGCTGGAAAGTTACACCACGCTTGGCTATCTGGCCGGGCTCACTGAAAAAGCCTATCTCGGCGTCCTCGTTACAGGCGTTATCTATCGCCACCCCTCCGTACTGATGAAGATGGTCAACACCCTCGATATTCTCTCCGGTGGTCGTGCTTATCTGGGCATTGGCGCAGCCTGGTATGAAGACGAAGCCAAAGGCTTTGGCATCCCCTACCCGCCCACATCCGAGCGCTTTGAGCAGTTGGAAGACAATCTGCAGCTGGCAAAGGCGCTTTGGAGCAGTGATGAGGCAGCCTTTGCAGGCAAGCATTTTTCCGCGCCAGCCATCACCAACAATCCCCGCCCGCTCTCAACCCCGCATCCGCGCATCATGATTGGCGGCACCGGACCGAAGAAAACGCTGCGCATGGTGGCCCAATATGCAGATGCCTGCAATATTGGCGATTGGGTGGGCACCGAAAACATGCAAAAAGCGCTCGACACGCTCAAAGCCCATTGCGAAAGGCTGGGGCGCGATTACGACACCATCGAAAAAACGTCTCTCGGCACTGTGCATCTTTCTGAGAAGGACACGGTGGAGAGCACCGTCAATCGCCTCAAAGCGCTCGCGGAAATGGGCTTCAGCCACGCGATTTTCAACATGCCTGATGTTTACAAAATCACACCGCTGGAAACCTTTGCCAAAGAAATCATTCCGGCAGCAGCCGGACTCTAAAAGTGGATAAAATAGTGGAGGCCTGGTAGTGGATATTGAAACATTAAGAAAGTGGGTTGCCGGACGCGATTCCTTCAGCATTTTGGAAACGGTAGATGTGCACACGGGAGCCAGAACCGTGCTCCAGGAATTTGATTACGTGATTGAAGCGCCAAACTGGACAAGTGACGGCCGTTGCCTCATCTACAACAGTCGGGGACACATCTTCAGCTACGAGTTGGCCACCAGGGAAAACCGGGCGATCGACACAGGCTTTGCCACCGACTGCAACAACGACCACCTGCTCTCGCCAGACAACAATCAGCTGGCCATCAGCCATCACACAAACGAGGATGCCCAATCGCGGATTTACATTGTGCCCCTGGCCGGTGGCGAACCCATGTTGGTGACTGAAAAAGGCCCCAGCTACCTGCACGGCTGGTCACCCGATGGCCAACGGCTGGCTTACTGCGCCGAGCGCAACGGCCAGTACGACATCTACACGATTTCTGTGCATGGCGGGCCGGAAATGCAGCTCACCAACGAGCCAGGCCTGGATGATGGGCCGGAATATTCCCCTTCGGGCGAACACATCTGGTTCAACTCGACCCGCAGCGGCCTGATGCAAATCTGGCGCATGAATGCGGACGGATCCAACCCAACGCACATGGTTCAAGAGGAGGCCAACTGCTGGTTTCCGCACGTCTCGCCAGACGGCCGTCTCGTGGCCTACATCGCCTATGGCAAAGATGATGTGTCGCCGGGCGATCATCCTCCGAACAAAAATGTAGAACTGCGGCTGGTTCCCGCTGAGGGCGGTGCTTCCCAGACCATTGTGAAACTGTTTGGCGGTCAGGGAACGATGAATGTAAACTCCTGGTCACCGGATAACCGGACATTGGCCTTTGTCTCTTATCGACTTAAAGAGTAGAAAGCGTGAAGTGCCAGGCACGGGGCGCACGATTTGGGTAAATCAAGGCCGTTTGCCCCGTGCCTGGCACTGCCGAACGAGGTGAACCATGACAATTAGACCTATCAAAACGGCCGTTATCGGCTGTGGCAATATCAGCAGCATCTACCTGGAAAACGCGGCTAAGTGGGATATTCTGGATCTGGTCGCCTGTGCCAACCGCACCCTGCCCCGGGCGCAAAGCCAGGCCGAAAAGTTCAACGTGCCCCAGGCCAAACCGATCGACGAAGTGCTGGCCGACCCCGAAATTGAGCTGATCATTAACCTGACCACCCCCGACGTGCACGCCGAAATTGGGCTGGCGGCGCTGCGAGCGGGCAAATCAGTCTACAATGAAAAACCGCTGGCGATCAGTCGAGGAGACGGCCGACTTCTCCTGCAAGAAGCCGAAAGGCGCGGTCTACTCGTCGGCTGTGCCCCAGACACATTTTTGGGCGGCGGCTTGCAAACCTGCCGCCAAATTTTGGATTCCGGCAAAATCGGCACGCCGGTAGCCGCCCAGGCGTTTATGCTCATTCAGGGGCCAGAAGCGTGGCGTCCCAATCCCGGCTTCCTCTACGAAGTGGGCGCCGGGCCGCTGTTTGACATTGGCCCGTACTACCTCACCGCCCTGATTGCGCTGCTGGGACCCATCCGCCGCGTCACCGGCTCGGCACGCAAAACTTACCCAGAGCGCACCATCGGCAGCGGGCCAAAACAAGGCGAAAAGTTCCCGGTTGAGACGCCCACGCACATTGCCAGCATCCTCGACTTTGCCAGCGGCACGGTGGCCACCCTGACCACCAGCTTTGATGTGGCCGTTTCGGCCGGCGCGGCGATCAATCTGTATGACGTTGGGGGCGCTTTGCTGGAGATTCAGGGCACCAAGGGGACGTTATGCCTGCCTGACCCCAATATGTTTGATGGTCCGGTGCGGGTCCGCAGCCTGGGTGAAAAGGAATGGCGCGAGGTGGCCTTAACCCACGACCACACCAGTAACAGCCGTGGGATTGGCGTGGCGGACATGGCGTATGCGCTGCGCAGCGGCCGTTCCCACCGGGCCAACGGCGAAATGGCGTACCATGTGTTGGACGTGATGCATGGGGTGCTGGAAGCGTCGAGCAAAGGGCAACATATCGAGGTTAGCAGCAGCTGCAAACGGCCGTCGCCCCTGCCCACCAGCCTGCCAGAGCACCAACTAGACGAGTAGGGAGTGTCTAGAAATAGCTTCCCGCTTTTCAGATTGGCCCAATCTCAGCAAGTAAATTTTAGACGGTTACTTAATGACCTAATCGCGGCGGAAGCGGCGGGGGCGGCGATTGGACACGGCCGTTTCTTCCCCGTGATGTTTCGGCACAGCAGGCAGCGGCTGGTCTGTCTTCATACCCGCCTGAATGAGACGACGCATTTCGGCATCCAGCCTGGGGTCCGTATCGATGGGATTGTAGGCGGCCAGGCGTTGGATTACGGCCGTTTTGGCCCGTTCAGCCAGGGTAGGTGAGCCAGCTTTCTGCCAATTTTCCCGATTCAGCCGATCAATCACCCCGTCTGGCAGGTAAAGCGACCGGGGCCAATGGGCCAGCGTATGCTCGGCGGTAATCAGATGCTGCTCATCCAGCAGCTGGCGCACCAGATCCAGCGTGGGCAAATCTTCCTGCGGCGTCATCTCTCGCACAAAATGGATCGCCTGGCCGCACAAATCGTTGTCCACCACCAATTTTTCCAGGCTAAAGACCAGCACATAATCCAGCATCCCCGGCCCAGACACGGAATTCACCCCGGCCAGCGCCGCCAACAGGGCGCTGCCAAACGTCTCTGCCCCGGCCTGGGCATCCAAAAATTTACCGTCGCTGAGGGCCATGTAGGCCTGGGTGGGCAGGTTGAGGTGTTTGCCCACGGCCGTATACGCCACGTCCAAATGCAGCGCCTCGATGGCCGCCATTGGCGAGGTAGCGGCTTTCATGTGGAACGTTGCCGGTGCGCCGCCAAACAGCACTGGCGCGCCAGGCTTTATGATTTGAGCCATTGTCAGCCCGGCCAGCACATCGGCCGTGTGGAACACCGTCGCGCCAACCAGCGTCACCGGGGCAATCAAGCCCATCAGCGTGACGGGCACAATCTCCACCGGAATGCCCGCCTCTACGCAGTCCAGCAAGTTCTGGCAGGAGTCCTCGCTGTAGCGGAAGTTGCCCGTGGCCGTAATGGTAAAAATCGACATCGGGCGGGCCATTAAATCGGCCTGATCCTGCCGGAAAAGCGACATCATCTGCGCCATGCGCGGCACGCCATGCTCCGTAAACGCCCCGGAAACAACCGGTTTGAGCGAATTGGTCAGGCTCAAATAGAGCCGCCAGGCATCAGAGACATCGGCTTCGATGTCGTCGTTGGTGGAAAAGGCGGTGGCCAGATAGGCGATATGCTCCAGGCCATCGGTCAGGCGGATGTATTCCACGAAATCGGCCGTATTCGCCAGCCGCGTCTCCCCGGTGCGGTAATCCAGTACCTTCAGTCCGCTGGAGCCGGGCACAAAATGCACGTTGTTCCCACCCAGCTCGGCGTGGGGCTGCCCCTGACGGTTGTACAGCGTAAACGACGACGGCGCGGCCCCGATGGCCCATTCCACCAGATCGGCCGGAAACAAAATGCGCTCTCCGGCCGCATCCAGCTTCAGGCCGTGATCCAGCAGCCGCTGGCGCAGCCCCTTACCGCGCACCTCGATGCCAATCTCGCTTAAAATGCGTTTGGCTTCGTCCAAAATTTGGGCAATGAGTTGATCAGAAATCACATTCAGGCTGGGTCGCATGGGTTCCTCTTCTTTTGGTTGTTGATTGGGTTGCCAGGCTGGATTGTATAGTCACTCTGAAAACTCAGCCAAAACTGTGTGCAGGAACGGCCGTTTCCGCTACCATTACCCCATGAGCAAACTCAGTACAGAGGCATACGTCCGGGGCGTGTTGGCCGGGGACCGGGTGATGCTGGCCCGCGCCATTACCCTGGTAGAAAGCAACGCCCCGCGCCATTTTGAACAAGCTCAGGCGGTCCTGAGCCAGCTGCTGCCCCACACCGGTCAATCGATCCGGGTGGGCATTACCGGCGTGCCCGGGGCGGGCAAATCGACGCTCATCGAGACGCTGGGGCTGAAACTGGTACAGGCGGGGCACAAAGTGGCGGTTTTGGCTGTAGACCCCACCAGTTCTATTACCAAAGGCTCTATTTTGGGTGACAAAACCCGGATGGAAATGCTCACCCGTGAGGAGAATGCCTTTGTACGGCCGTCTCCCACCGGCGGCATGTTAGGCGGCGTCGCTCGTAAAACACGGGAATCCATCCTGGTGTGTGAAGCCACAGGCTACGATGTCATTCTGGTGGAAACAGTGGGCACCGGCCAAAGCGAAATCGCCGTGCGCTCGATGGTTGATTTTTTCCTGCTGCTGCTGGTGCCCGGTGCCGGGGATGAGCTGCAAGGCATCAAAAAAGGGGTAGTGGAGATTGCCGACGCCATTCTGATCAACAAGGCAGACGGGGCAAACAAAGTTGGGGCAGAAGCAGCCCGCACGGAATACAACCGCGCCCTGCACTATCTGACGCCCGCCACGGCAGGCTGGCAACCCCGCGCCTACACCGGATCGGCGTTGGAAGGCACGGGCATCGACAAGATTTGGTCGGTGATCGAGTCGTTTCGCGGGCAAATGACGGCGTCCGGCGCGTGGCAGGCCCGGCGCGAAACGCAGCTGCAAGCGTGGCTGCACACGGTCATTGCCGAACAGCTCAAGCGGGATTTTTACGACCAGCTTGCTGTACAGGAAGCATTGCCAGATTTGGAAACGGCCGTGCGCCAGGGCACCTTGCCCCCCACCACCGCTGCCCTTCAGCTGCTGCAAATTTACCACAAATCGTCTTCTCCAGAATAATCAGATTTGGGGTAATTACCAAGCCTCACCAGAAGAAGTTCAACTTTTGGCTATCCAATTTTCCGATCATCCAGAGAAAAGTTGAACTTCTGGCTTAGTAGTTACGATTTGGGACCAATCTCCTTGATTGGTGGCAGTAGATTGGGTGTCAGTAGATTGACGCGCCTTATCCCATGTCTCATAATGTAATGAGGTTCTTTCGGATTTCGTAGGGTTGACAGCCCGTGAAACGTGAAACGTGATGTGTGACCAGAGGTAACTCACGTTTCACGCATCACGCGAAACCCCACGAAATCCTGAAGACCCAGGTTTTCGGCATAAGGGAAAGAGGAGCAAGTTTAGGGAGAGAGAGCAATGAGCCGGAAAGCAAAGAAAAAAACGAAAGAAAACACCCCCTATCGAGCATCGGAAGAATTGTATCAAGTTCTCTTTGACCAGGCTTCAGATGGCATCTTCATTGCCGATAAGCAAGGGCATTGTATAGACGTCAACCAACACGGCTGCAAAATGCTAGGCTACACTCGCGAGGAGCTTTTGGGCCTCTCCATGGAGGATTTGGTTACAGCTGAAGACCTGACCCATGATCCCCTGCAACTGGATGCGATGCGGGCGGGTAAAACCTTGCTCAAGGAACGCTATCTGCGCTGCAAAGACGGCCGTTTCCTGCCAGTCGAAATCAGTGCCCAGATGCTGGCAGATGGCCGTTTCCTGGGTGTGGTGCGCGACATCAGCAAGCGCAGGCGAGCGGAAGAACAACTCCGTGAAAGCAACGAACGCTTTCGCCTGCTGGCCGAGTCCTCCCTCACCGGCATCTACCTCATCCAGGAGAACCTCTTTCGCTACGTAAATCCGGCCCTGGCACACATATTTGGTTACGAAGTGGAAGAAATAATCGACAAACTCGGCCCGATGGACCTGGTTTATTCAGATGACCAGCCCTTGGTAGCCGAAAACGTCCGCCGCCGCATTGCAGGCGAAGAAGAGACCATTCATTATGATTTCCGTGGCTTGCGCAAAGATACATCATTCATCCATGTCGAAGTACATGGCCGACGGATTGAGTATGGCGGGAAAACGGGCGTGATCGGCACGCTCGTGGACATCACCGAACGCAAGCGGGCAGAAGAGGCATTGCGCACCAGCGAGGAACGGCTGCAATTAGCACTGGATGCTGCGCAACTGGGCCTTTGGAACTGGAATATCACCACTGGAGAAATCGTGTGGTCACAGAAGTGCCTGGCACTTTACGGCTTGCCGCCCAATACGCAAATAAGCTACGAGCGGTTCCTACAGGCATTGCATTCAGAAGACCGTGAACGTATCGACACCGCCTTGCGTCGCGCGGTTGAGGGACATACCAGTTATGATGAACAAAAACGAACCGTCTGGTCAGACGGTTCGGTCCACTGGATGGCCTCTCGTGGCCAGGTTTATTGCGACACTGCAGGACAGCCCAATCGAATGACCGGCGTTACCTTTGACATTTCTAAGTGGAAAGAAGCGGAAGAAGAACATCAAACCCACCTCTGGTTTCTGGAAAGCCTGGATCAGGTCAACCGGGCAATGCAGGGCGCGATTGACCTTGAGCACTTGATGAGCGATGTACTAGATACTGTGCTCACAATCTTCGATTGCGACCGCGCAAGTCTGGTCTTTCCCTGCGACCCAGAAGCTGCTTCGTGGTATGTGTCCGTGGAGCGAACCCGGCCAGAATATCCCGGCGCTCTTGCCAGGGGGATTGAGATACCTATGGACCCGGATGTCGCCCGGACGTTCCGAATTATGAGGGCCGCAAACGGCCCGGTGAAATTTGGCCCAGAATCTGAGTATCCACTGCCGCCAGAAGTGTCCGAGCATTTTGGCTTCAAGTCCTTCATGGGGATGGCTTTGTATCCCAAAGTGGGTAAACCCTGGGAATTCGTGCTGCACCAGTGCGCTTACCCTCGGGTTTGGACGCCACAGGAAGAGCGGCTCTTTCAAGAGATTGGCCAGCGGCTGGCCGATGGCTTAACCAGCCTGTTGTCATATCGCAGCCTGCGCGAAAGCGAGGAAAAATACCGCTCGCTGATCCAAAAAGTTCAAACCGCTATTGTGCTTCATGACGGCAACGGCCGTATCCTGGCCAGCAACCCTTTAGCCCAACGTCTACTCGGACTCTCCGAAAATCAACTCCTCGGCATGACATTGACTGAGCCAGAATGGCGTTTTCTGAGAGAAGACCGCTCCGTCATGCCTGCTGAAGAATATCCGGTCAGGTTGGTGCTTTCCTCACGACAGCCGCTCAGGGATTATCGGGCTGGGATATATCGGCCGGATCAGGAGGTTATCACCTGGGTTTTGGCAAATGCCGAGCCTGAATATGACGATAAAGGAGAAATCATTCAGGTTATCGTCTCCTTTATAGACATCACCGAGCTTAGGCAAGCAGAGGACAAACTCCGCGCCAGCGAGACCAGCTTCCGTACCCTTGTGGATCACGCGGCCGACGCCTTTTTCCTGCACGACGAGAAGGGAACTGTCCTGGACGTGAACCGCCAGGCTTGCGAGAGCCTGGGCTACAGCCGCGAGGAACTGATCGGGATAACACCCTATGACTTCGATGCGAATGCTGACCCCTCCTTCATTGACCAGATGAAAGCACAACTGGATGCCGAAGAGGTAGTTACGTTTGACACCTGGCACCGCCGAAAGGATGGGAGCGTGTTCCCCGTTGAGGTCCGCACCCGACCGCTGCGGCAGGGTGAACGCCGTTTCGCGGTCTCTCTGGCTCGGAATATTACCGAACGCAAACGGATGGAAGAAGCGTTAAGCGCTTCCGAAACGGAGCTGCGTACTTTAATTAATGCCATGACAGATGTGATATTTGTCGGCAATTCAGAAGGGCGCTACCTTAAAATCGTTGATACGAATCCATCCCTCCTATACAAACCCCAGGGTGAATTGTTGGGAAAGACGCTCCACGAGGTTTTCCCCAAAGACCAGGCCGACTTTTTTTTCAGCCATATTAAACAGGCCCTTCACACGCAGAAGCCGGTCAATTTTGAATACAGTATACCCATTGGAAATAACGAGTTCTGGTTCAATGCCACCGCTTCCCCAATGTCCGATGATAAGTTTGTGATGGTTACCCGCGACATCACTGATCGCAAGCGGGCAGAAGAAGCTTTGCGTGCAAGCGAATGGCGATATCGTGAAATATTCGATAATGTACTCGACGGATTATACCTCCTCGAAGTCATGGATGACGGACGCTTCCGTATACTAGAAGTTAATCCTGCCCTCGAACGGCTAACAGGGGTACCGCGCTCTTTCTCGGTTGGAAAAACGCAGGAAGAAGTCGTTCCCCCAGAAGTGGCCGCCATTGTCAACGCCAAGTACCGCCATTGTGTTGAAATAGGTCAGCCCATCGAAGAAGAAGCGCAGTTGGATCTACCGATCGGGCGGCGCTATTTTCAGTCAACCCTTATTCCTGCCCGTGATGAAGCCGGAAAAATCCATCGCCTCATCGGTATTTCGCGCGACATCACCGAGCAAAAACGCGCCGAAGAAGAGATTCGCAAGCTCAATCAGGAACTTGAGCAGCGCGTCCGTGACCGCACGGCCCAACTCGAAGCGGCCAATAAAGAATTAGAGGCATTTGCCTATTCCGTCTCGCACGACCTGCACGCGCCGCTGCGCCATATTGACGGCTTTTTGGAATTGCTCCATCAGCGAACAGCCGGGGCGCTCGACGAACGCAGCCAGCACTATATAGCCAACATCTCCGATGCGGCCAGGCGGATGGGCCAGTTGATTGATGACCTGCTGGATTTCTCCCGGATGGGACGCAATGAACTCTCCAAAGCGCCGGTAGAGCTGGGCGATCTGGTACGGGAGATTATCGGGGAACTTGAGATGGGGGTGCACAGCCGTTCCGTCCAATGGCACATTGCCGACCTGCCCACCGTCACCGGCGACCGGCCCATGCTGCGCCAGGTGCTGGTCAACCTCCTCTCCAATGCCCTGAAATTCACGAGAGAGCGAACAAAAGCGGACATTGAAATTGGCTGCCAGGCAGATGATAAAGAGAGCATCCTCTTCGTCCGCGACAACGGTGTAGGGTTTGACATGGCCTATGCCGACAAACTCTTTGGCGTTTTTCAACGCCTGCACCGCTCCGATGAATTTGAAGGCACGGGCATTGGCCTGGCCAACGTGCGCCGGATCATTCAGCGGCACGGCGGCCATGTGTGGGCGGAAGGGAAAGTTGACCAAGGGGCTACCTTTTACTTTTCGCTACCGCCATCTATCCAGGAGACTTAACAGTGTTCCCCGGCAGGAAGGAGGACAAAATGAAAATCAAAGCCTTAGCAAAAAGGATTATCGTGCTGGCTGTTATCGCCCTGTTTAGTCTGGGCGCCGCCACAGATCATACTCATGCTCAGGGCGGCGATGGCCCGCCATCGGATCTCAAATTCACCCATCTCACTATCGAGGATGGTCTCTCCCACTCTGACGTGAGGGCAATCGCCCAGGATCAGCAAGGATTTATGTGGTTTGGCACGTGGCTGGGCGGGCTGAATCGCTACGATGGATACACCTTTAAGGTTTACAAGCACGACCCCCAGGATGAACGCAGCCTCAGCAGCGATAATATCCGGAAGCTCTACGTTGACCACACCGGCGTTTTGTGGGTGAAGACAAACGCCCCAGGTCTTGACCGGTATGACCCGGAAACAGATACCTTTGTTCACTACCGGCATGACCCGGATGATCCCAGCAGTCTGCCCCATGATTTTGTAAAGGTCTTCTACGAAGACGAAGCCGGCACGCTGTGGGTAGGTACCCAGAGCGGGCTGGGTCGTTTCGACCGGACCAGCAACACGTTTTTCACGTACAGATCCGATCCGAATGACCCCACCCTCTTCGGTGAAATGGATATTCAGTCCATCGGTCTGGACAGGACAACCGGCTTACTCTGGGTGGGGACACATGAAAAGGGAGTGTATGTGCTGGATCGGTCAAACGGCCGTTTTACCCAATATATCAACGACCCTCATGATCCCGCCAGTTTGAGCCACAATGTCGTCAATCACATTTTTCAAGACCAGGCGGGCAACATGTGGCTTTCCACATTGGTCGGATTTAATCGCTTTGATCCCCACACCCACACGTTTATTCGCTATCTCCATGACCCCAGAAATCCCAACAGCCTGAGCGATAATTATTTGGTAAACGCACATGAAGATCGGGCGGGACGCTTCTGGGTGGCGACTAACTATGGCTTGAATCTGATGGATCGCGCAGCCGGAACCTTTACCCGCTATCTGAATGACCCCAACGATCCCGGCAGCCTGAGCAGCAACGTCATCAACTCCGGCGCGTTCTACGAAGATGCCTCTGGCGCGTTGTGGATTGGCACAAGATCTACCGGGGTTGATCGGTTGGCGGGTGAAGGGGAAAAATTCACCACCTATCGCCACAATCCCCAGGATACCAACAGTCTGGGCGGCAAGGCCGTCACCTCGCTCTTTATCGGTTCCGCCGGCGAGTTGTGGATCGGCACCGAAAGCAGCCTGGATCGGTTTGATGGGCAGACCTTCACCCACTACGTCAACGACCCCCATGATCCTGGCAGCCTCAACAACGGCCCAGATCGGAGGGTGGCCCAGGATGCCCAGGGAGTGATCTGGACGGGGACCTACGGCGGCGGCTTGAGCCGTCTGGATGGGCAGCGCTTCACCCACTTTCGCCATGATCCGCAGAATCCCGACAGCCCGGCGATTGACAATATCAGCAGTATCGTTCCAGACCCCAGGGGAGGAGTGTGGCTTGGCGTTCATGGCAAGGGGTTGGATTATTTTGATGGGGAGCACTTTACCCATTTTCCTCCGGATCCGACGAACCCCACCGCTCTCCCAGACCCTTGGGTGTTTCCCATACTGCTCGATCAGCACGGTATGCTCTGGATCACCACGGCCAGGATGGGGCTGGTACGGCTTGACACAAATACGCAGCAGTTTACCACCTATCTCCTGGACCCGAGCCAACCGGGCAACCAGACCGTAAACTGGACGCAGGATATTTATTTCGACGGTACGGTAATGTGGGTTGCCTCATCCATCGGGCTGTTCCGGTTCGATCCGGTGGCCGGCACGTTTACCCACCACTATACCGAAAAGGATGGCCTGGCGAACAATTCTGTGGTGGGGGTCCTGGGAGACGCGCAGGGCCACGTGTGGGTCAGTACCGTAGCCGGCCTCTCCCGGCTCGACCCCCAGAACGAAACCTTCCGCAACTATGATGTATTCGACGGCCTCCAGAGCAACGAATTCTCCATCACTTCCCGCGCCAAAGCGCCGGACGGGCAGCTGTTTTTTGGCGGCGTCAATGGCTTCAACGCCTTCTACCCTGATAGGCTGGTTGATAATCCAACCCTGCCACCAGTGGTGCTCACCGATTTTGACCTGTTCAACCAGCCGGTTGAGATCGGCGGCCAGGACTCACCGCTGGAACAAGCCATCAATGTCGCCCCCAATATCACCCTCCGCTACAACCAATCGGTCTTCCGTTTTCAGTTTGCGGCACTTAACTACACCAACCCACAGAAGAATCAGTACGCCTATAAGCTGGAGGGGTTTGATCAAGATTGGCAGTACACGGATAGCAACCGTCGTTTTGCCACCTACACCAATCTTAACCCCGGCAACTATGTTTTTCGGGTTAAAGCCTCAAATAATGATGGCGTGTGGAATGAAGAGGGAACAGCGTTGATCATTACCATCACCCCACCCTGGTGGGAAACGTGGTGGTTTAGAAGCCTGTCCGGACTGGCAGTGGTTGGTCTGCTCGTCGCCGGATACAGCTATCGTGTGAGCAGCCTGCGGCGGCGAAACGTGGAACTTGAGACGCTGGTGACCGAGCGAACGCACGAATTGCAAATCGCCAAGGAACAAGCCGAGGCCGCCAACCAGGCCAAGAGCGTTTTCCTGGCCAACATGAGCCACGAACTGCGTACCCCACTCAACGCCATTTTGGGCTACGCCGACATCCTCAAACGGCGCACCAGCTACACCGGTCCCCTGGCCGATGGTTTGAACATCATGCAGCGCAGCGGCGAACACCTGCTGACCCTCATCAACGACGTGCTTGACCTGGCCAGGGTTGAAGCCGGCAAGCTGGAACTCAATCCCGCTCCCTTACAACTACCCACCTTTCTGCACGAGATTATTGGCATCATCCGCGCTCGGGCCGAAGCCAAAGATCTCACCCTTACCTATGAAGCGCTCTCCCCCTTACCCGACACCGCGCAAGCTGATGAAAAACATTTGCGCCAGGTCTTACTCAACCTATTGGGCAACGCCGTTAAATTCACCGACCAGGGGTCTGTAACGCTCAGGGTAAAGGCGGAAGACGGAGGAATCCAGGATGGGGGCATAAGTAAGGACTCATCCCTCGTCCCTCATCCCTCATCCCTCAACATTCGCTTTGAAGTCGAGGACACCGGTCCTGGTATTGCCGCCGACCAATTGGAGCACATCTTCCAACCTTTTGAACAGATCAACGGATCTGACAGGCAAGCCGAAGGCACCGGCCTGGGATTGGCCATCAGCCGCAAGATTGTGGAACTGATGGGCAGTCAATTGTTGGTCAAGAGCCAGCCGGGGCAGGGCAGCACCTTCTGGTTTGACGTCACCTTACCCGTGGTCGAGTCGCCCGCCGGGGAGCAGCCTGGTCCCAGCCCCAGCCGGAACATTCAGGGGTATGAGGGAACACGGCGCAAAGTGCTGGTGGTTGACGACAAGCTTTACAACCGCCTGCTGTTAGTGGACATGCTGGAGCCGTTGGGCTTTGAGGTGAGCACGGCCGAGAATGGCCAAGAGGCAGTGGACTTAGCGTTGAAGTGGCAGCCCGATGCCATCGTGATGGATTTGGTGATGCCGGTTAAAACAGGTTTTGAGGCAGCCCAGGAAATACGGCAACGGCCGTATCTGAAAGATGTTTGTATCATTGCCGCTTCGGCCAGCGTACTGGAGGCGGATCAAGAAAAGAGCCGGGTGGCCGGGTGTGACGCTTTTCTGCCTAAGCCAATTAAAACAGAGGACCTGTTGGATATTCTGGCCACAAACCTTAAACTAGCCTGGGTCTACGCCGAGCCGGAAGGCGAAGCAGCGGTTAAAGCCCCCCTGGTTCCACCGCCCCAAGCGGAATTGGTGGTATTGCACCAGTTGACCCAGTCGGGGCGAATTCTGGACGTTCAGGCACACGCAGCTCGCCTGGCCGAGTTGGATGAGGCTTACCTCCCATTCTCTGATCAGCTGCAAGAATTAGTGAGGGGATTTGAACTTGAGCAAATCAAAGCCTTCGTCGGGCAATTCATGAAGGAGGCAGATAATGAATAAACCGGGTGATGCTGTTGATGCCCAAAACCACACGATCTTGCTTGTTGACGACAACCCGACCAATCTGTCGGTTGCAGTGGACTATTTGGCGGAACACGGTTTTCAAATAATAGTAGCTCGGGATGGTGAAACGGGACTCCGCTTGGCCCGGCAAGAACAGCCCGACCTGATCTTGTTGGACGTGCGGCTGCCGGGCGCAGATGGCTTTGAAGTCTGCCGCCGCTTGAAAGCGGATGAGCGGACACAGGAAATCCCCGTTATTTTCATGACGATTGTAACCAAAGCCGAAGACAAGGTCAGGGGTTTTGAAGTGGGCGGCGTCGATTACATCACCAAACCCTTTCAACACGAGGAGGTTCTGGCCCGGGTTACCACACATCTGTGCCTTCGAGATCTAACCCGGCGGTTTAAGGAGGCAAATGAGAGCCTGGAAAGGCGGGTGGAGGAACGAACGACAGCGCTCACCCAGGCCAACCAGGAATTGCAGGCAGAGATCGCGGAACGTATAGGCGCGGAGGTGGCGCTGAAACGCGAACGCTCGTTGATCGCGAACATCATGGAAACCAGCCCCGTGGGTATCACCATGGTCAACCGCGAAGGACAGGTGACGTTTGCCAATTCTCAGGCCGAGCGTGTGCTGGGCCTGATCAAAGACGAAATCACTCAGCGCACCTACAACGCGCCGGCCTGGCGCATTACGGATTTCACCGGCGGTCCCTTTTCCGATGAAAAACTCCCGTTCCGGCAGGTAATGGCGACGCGGCAGCCCGTCTATGATGTGCAACATGCGATTCAATGGCCCGGTGGGCATCGCGTTTTCCTGGCCATCAATGGCGCACCCATCTTGGACGAGTCGGGACAAGTCGAAAGCGTCGTCTTTGCAATCCAAGATATCACTAAGCGCAGACGGGCCGAAGCAGAAATCCGCCAGCTTAATCAGAAACTCGAACAACGCGTCGCCGACCGCACCGCTCAACTGAAAGCAGCTAACAAAGAACTGGAGGCCTTCGCCTATTCCGTCTCGCACGACCTGCGCGCCCCCCTGCGCCATATTGATGGCTTTCTGGAATTACTAAAAAAGCAAACAGCCGGGGCGCTCAACGAACGCAGCCAGCACTATATAGCCAACATCTCCGACGCGGCCAGGCGGATGGGCCAGCTGATTGACGACTTGCTCACCTTCTCCCGGATGGGTCGGAATGAGTTGATCAAAATGCCGGTTGACCTGGGTGTGCTGGTAGAAGAGATTATCCAGGAACTTGAGCCGGAAATGTACGGCCGTTCCATTCACTGGCACATCACCGATCTACCCACGATCACCGGCGACCGGGCCACGCTGCGACTGGTATTGGTCAACCTCCTCTCCAATGCCCTGAAATTCACGCGCGGGTGCGCATCAGCAAACATCGAAGTCGGCTGTCAGGCAGGCGAGAAAGAGGTGGTTATCTTCATTCGCGACAATGGGGTAGGGTTTGATATGGCCTTTGCCGATAAACTTTTTGGCGTCTTTCAACGCTTACACCCGGCCGGTGAATTTGAAGGTACCGGAATTGGCCTGGCCAACGTGCGCCGGATTATCAGCCGACACGGCGGCCACACGTGGGCCGAAGGCGCCCTCAACCAGGGCGCAACCTTTTTCTTTTCGCTGCCGAGATAGGTCTCAAACATGGACTGCTCGTGTCTAAAAGTGAACACGTTAAGGCACGCGCAAAGAAAGGAGAATACGATGAAAAAGAAAATCCTGTACTATACCTTGCTGCTCTTTGCAGTGGCAATGCTAACAGCCTGTGCCTCATCGACTTCCATCACCCCAACAACAATACCTGCCACACCAATGCCAACGCCGGTAACATTACCAGGGCCCACGTCAGGCCTTGCTCAAACCGACCCACAAAAAACCATCAGCGTCTGGACTCATAACCTCTCCGGAAGCGTAGAAGGCGACGTGCTGGTAGCGACCGTAAAAGAGTTCGAGCAGATGCAAAGCGATTATAAGATAGAATTAGTGTCTATAGCGCCAGAAATCTATGCTGACCGGGTCACAGGCAGCGCCCAGTCTGGTAGTTTACCCTGCGTATTGGAATTTGATGGTCCATACCTCTACAACTTTGCCTGGCCAGGCTACCTTCAGCCGATTGACCGGTTTGTTAGTGCGGAGATGAAAGCCGATTTTTTGCCCTCGATTATCGCCCAGGGAACCTTCGATGGAAAACTCTACAGCCTGGGACAGTTTGACTCTGGATTGGCAATCTACGGCAATCGTCAATATCTTACAGCGGCCGGCGTGCGCATAACCACCTTTGATGAACCGTGGAGCCTGGCTGAATTTGAGGAAGCTCTGGAAAAACTAACCGCCCTGCCTGAGGTAGAGCATGCGCTTGATATGAAAATCAATTACGGCCGTGGCGAGTTCTATACCTACGGTTTTTCCCCGATCCTTCAATCGTTTGGCGGTGATCTGATCGATCGTCAGACCTACCAACAAGCAAACGGGGTGCTTGATGGACCACAATCGGTTGAGGCGATGCAGCACTTTCAGAGCTGGTTCCAAAAGGGCTGGGCCAGTAAATCTATCACCACGGATGACGAGTTTTACGTATCTAAAAAAGTGGCCCTCTCCTGGGTAGGGCACTGGATGTACAACCCATATAAAGATGGTTTGGGAGAAGACCTGGTTCTGCTGCCGATGCCTGATTTTGGATATGGACCTAAGACCGGGATGGGTTCTTGGAGCTGGGGCATCACCGGCAACTGCCAAGACCCGGTCGGCGCCTGGGCTTTTATCGAACACCTGCTCTCTCCGGAAGAAATTCTACGAATAACAGACGCCAACGGAGCAGTGCCGGCCCGGCAGTCAGCCCTGGCGCAATCCGGGTTGTACGGTGAAACGGGTCCCTTGCACCTCTTTGTGCAGCAGCTCAATAGCGACCGGGCCGTCCCCCGCCCCATTACGCCAGCATATGCCACAATCTCCACAGCATTTGCCGAAGCCGTGGAAAACATTGTCAACGGGGCAGATGTCCAAACAGAGCTAACTCGGGCAGCCCAGAAGATCGATCAGGATATCGAGGATCATCAAGGCTATTCGATTGAATAAATTTGGGCGTGCCTTTGGGAGGCTACGGTGAAAGTGTCGGGCATCAGATCTAAATTATTACTTGCCTTTGTCACAGTCCTCATCATTATTACGGGACTGAATGTGGGATTGGAAATCCAATTGACCAATCAACAAAGCGAACGGGAAGCATTTAGCAGCCTAACCCGGCAAACCATCTTGTTACAAAATGAGTTGCAAAAAACGACAATTGATCTGCGAGCTGTTGCTGAAAAGAATGTCGGTGGCACCGACAACTTGAGCGATATGGCTACAATTTATGCCCGAACGCAATACATATCCATTAATCCCGAGTTAGCAGCAGAGAATGAACGGGGGCTGGTGTTCGACAAAGTCATTTCACTGAACCGGCTTCAGGTCATCTTGCAGACGGCCGGTTTTTCCAGCGCCGCTGTTTATATAGACAATAAGTTGAGTCACTATGTGACGACCACCGAAGCCGGTATCAGTGTGCCCCGGATCGATCACGACACGCTGATCACGACAGGTCAAAATCAAGCCGGGGAACTGGCGTTCAACAACTGGCCTAATTGGCCTGAGGGCACCGCGCCTCCATTAGTCGCTCCCCATATCACGCTGGTGAACCGGCCAACTATTTCCTTTGAATTTACCGAAGAGCAGACGGTGGTTTTACAAATCGTCATCCCGGTGCAAGCAATTACGCAAACGGTTATGCTAAATAATATAACTTTAGGCTCTGCCGAAGGGCTTCTGGTTAACGATCCGGCCATCGCCGCGCCGGAAACGTTGAACCCTAGCGCACCGGGCCAAAACAAACCGGTTATCATTGGCGCATTTATATTTAAGAAACTCTTTGACCAGGCATTTCTAGAAGAAGCAGCTCAAAAAACAGGTCTGCTGCCCGCCCTCTACTCACTAGATGGTCTTCACCAAATCCAAATAGTGGACGTAAAAATGGACCCGGCGGATCTGACACAATGGGCACGGGAGGCTCAGACAGCAATTGATCAGCCGGTGCAGCAGCGCACCCTTGAGGTTGATCAGGAGTCTTATTACCAAACCCTGGCGTTGTGGCAGTTTGAGGAAGAACCTCAGCTCATTATTGGCTTTGCTCAGTCGGGGGCAAGCGCTGCTCAGAAAGTACGCGAAACTGTCGCCGGACTGGTAAGTGTTGCCGGTCTGGTGTTGATCGTCGGCGGACTGTTAGGCTATATCCTGTTTGATCGATTGGTCAAACCAATTGTAACGTTAACGGACATGGTTTCTCGTGTTGAATTGAACACCCAGATTGAAGATCCGGTCCAGAAGGGAACGCCTACTTTTTCAGACAAGCTGATAGAGATTGACCTTCGCGCCGATGATGAAGTGCAACAACTTACCGCCGCTTTTAATGCCATGATCAGGCAGCTTCGCCAATCGTTTGAAACATTGGAAGAGCGGGTAGCGGGTCGAACCGCCGAACTGGAAGCAGCCAACAAAGAACTTGAGGCGTTTGCCTACTCCGTTTCACACGACCTGCGCGCGCCCCTGCGCCACATTGATGGCTACATGGAACTGCTGCAACAAAGCCTGTCCGGGCCGCTCGATGAACGCAGCCGGCACTATATGGCCACGATTTCTGACTCAGCCAAACACATGGGCCAATTGATTGACAACCTGCTTGCTTTCTCCCGGATGGGGCGTAATGAATTATCCAAAACGCCGGTTGACTTGGGCGTTCTGGTAGAGGAAATCATCCAGGAGCTTGAGCCGGAAACGCAAGGCCGAATCGTTTGTTGGCGCGTTAGCGAACTGCCGAACGTCACCGGCGACCAGGCTATGCTGCGCCAGGCGTTGGTCAATCTCCTGGCCAACGCCCTCAAGTTCAGCCGGGGACGGGCGCAGGCAGACATTGAAATTGGCTGTCAGGTGGGCAAAAAAGAGACCATCATTTTCATCCGTGACAACGGGGTGGGCTTTGATATGGCCTACGCCGATAAACTCTTTGGCGTTTTTCAACGCTTGCACCGGGCGGATGAGTTTGAAGGCACCGGCATTGGGTTGGCTAATGTGCGCCGCATCATCAACCGGCATGGAGGCAGAGTGTGGGCTGAGGGACAAATCGATAAGGGGGCCACGTTTTACTTTTCCCTACCCCAATAAGTTTTCGAACATGGGCATCACGAAGGCATTTGGTTTTACACAACTGAACGGCAGAACATCCTTGAAATGTAGGCTGGCGAGTGAAGAAGATGACTGAGACAGACGGTGAACTGCGATCGTCCCTGACACCAGGGCCCAAACGACAAGGCCGTCGCCCAACGATTGGCATGCTGATCCAGTCCCCCGCGATGGGGCCACAGTTGCAATTAGAGTGGCAGGGCGTTGTTGACATGGCGCAGGAACAAGATATTAATTTGATCAGTTTCTCCGGTGGGGCGCTGCACTCACCCCACGCGTTCGAGACTCAAGCCAATATCCTTTACGATCTGGTGAACAATGAGCAATTAGATGGTATGGTTATTTGGACCAGCAATGTAGGAATGTATATCACGACGGAGCAAGTGAAAGGATTCTTTGGGCGTTTTCATCCTCTACCCATAGTCAGTGGCGCTTATGTCATTCCAGGTGTTCCCTCTGTTCTGCAATCAAATATCCAAGGAATGTACGAAGCGATAGTTCACTTGATCGAGGTTCATAGTTACCGCCGAATTGCCTTTATCCGCGGACCTGAAAATCACTTTGGAGCGCAAGAACGCTACCATGCATATATTGACACATTACTCGAACACAATCTGCCCGTGAATCCTGATCTCATCAGCCCGCCGGTTGGCTGGAGAGAGGGGGCAACGGCCATGACTTGTCTGCTGGACGAGCGCAAATTGCTCCCATCGGTTGATTTTGACGCAATCGTAGCGGCAAGTGATCACTTGATACTGGAAGCGATGACTGTGCTACAAGGGCGAGGAATACGTATACCAAGTCAGGTAGCAGTCATCGGCTATGATGACTCGGCGTTTGCCAGGCTAGCGATGCCCCCTTTAACCTCGATGGTAACTCCCTTCTACGAGTTGGGGCGGCAGGCGGTTGTTTTGGTTTTGGATCAAATCCGGGGCAAGCCAGTGCCAGAGCAAACAACATTGCCGGGAGAGATGATTATACGGCAATCGTGTGGTTGCCTCTCGCCACTGGTCGCCCAGGCAGCCGTGGAGCCGGGTACAACAGCGGGGGAATCGCTTACGGCTGCGCTTGCTAAACATCGCGAACGCATTTTGACCGAGATGCAACCTGCGGTTGGAGCTTTTGAGCCGGCCCGGGCGTGGGCTGAATTACTGCTTGATAGCTTTGCCGCCGAAATGACCGGCCAGGGATCAAACCGTTTCTTGCAGGAACTGGAGGAGATTTTGCGTCAGATGATGAACTCGGGCGGCAATGCCCTCGCTTGGCATAGTATACTCTCGGCGCTGCGCCGCCAAACACTGCCCTATCTCGAAAGAGAGTCACTGATACACGCCGAAAATCTGTGGCACCAGGCGCGCATAGTCGTCGGCGAGGCGGCTGCGCGGGTCCAAGCACGCCAAGCTTTTCACGCCGAGCAACAACCACAAGCCCTACGCGAAATTGGCGCAGCAATGATCACGACCTTCGACATAGACGAACTGATGAACATACTTGTACAAAATCTGCCGCGACTGGGCATTCCTAGCTGTTATCTTTCTCTTTACAAAGATCCACAAAAACCCGCAGAGTGGTCTCGGCTACTTTTGGCTTATAACAAACAAGAACGCATTCAAATCGAGCCTAACAGGCAACGCTTTCCTTCGCGCCAATTGGTACCAGAAGGGTTATTGCCTCAAGACCGGCGTTACAGTTTTGTCGTTGAGCCGCTCTATTTCCGAGAGAATCAATTGGGATTCGTCTTGTTCGAAGTTGGACCACTCGAGGCGAGTATTTATCAAATACTGCGCACCCAGATCAGCAATGCGTTGCAAGGCGCCTTCCTCGTCCGGTCGTTGCAACAACGCTCGGCGGAAGTCATCGACCGCACCGCGCAACTGGAAGCAACCAACAAGGAACTGGAAGCCTTTGCCTACTCCGTCTCGCACGACCTGCGCGCCCCCCTGCGCCACATCGACGGCTTCCTGGAATTGCTGCGACAAAGATTGGCCGGGGCGCTTGATGACCGCAGCCGGCACTATATGGACACCGTCGCCGATGCGGCCGGCCGGATGGGCCAGTTGATCGACAACCTGCTGGCCTTCTCCCGCATGGGCCGGAATGAGATGTCGAAAACACCGGTTGACCTGGCCGTTCTGGTGCAGGAGGTTGTTCAAGAACTTGAACCGGAGACGCAAGACCGGGCCATCAACTGGCGCATCGCTCCCCTGCCCACCATTAGCGGCGACCGGGCCATGCTGAACCTGGTGTTGACCAATCTCCTCTCCAATGCCATAAAATTCACGCAAGGGCGCGCAGCGGCGGACATTGAAATCGGCTGGCAGGCGGGTGAAAAAGAAACCACCATCTTTGTCCGCGACAACGGGGTGGGGTTTGATATGGCCTATGCCGATAAACTTTTTGGCGTTTTCCAACGCCTGCACCGGGCTGATGAATTTGAAGGCACAGGGATTGGCCTGGCCAATGTGCGCCGGATCATTCAGCGGCATAACGGCAGCGTGTGGGCGGAGGGGCAAATCAATCAGGGGGCCACATTTTATTTTTCGCTGCCGCAAATCACACAACCCATTCAGGAGATGCAATGATAGAGGCACTTAAGCACATTCTTTTAGTTGAAGATGACCCGAAAGATATTGAACTAACCCTTGCCGCACTGGAAGAATACAACCTGGCCAACGAAATTGTCGTTGTACGTGACGGCGTAGAGGCGTTAGATTATCTCTATCGCCGAGGAAAGTTCGAGAAACGCCCCGTCGGGTACCCCGTCGTAATCTTACTTGACCTCAAAATGCCCCGGCTGGACGGCGTCCAGGTTTTACAGCAGATTAAAGCGGACGAGCAACTGTGTTTAATTCCGGTTGTTGTTTTAACCTCGTCGCGTGAGTCCCGCGATTTGGAAGAGTGTTACAAGCTTGGCGCCAATGCCTACGTAGTGAAACCGGTTCGCTTTACCGAATTTATCGAAGCCATCAGGCAAATTGGGGGGTTTTGGGTACTGATCAACGAACCACCTCAAATAGGGTAAGGATACCGTAACCTCATGTTTTCTGAGAATCAGTAACTTGAAGTTCTTTGGGAGCGCCGGTACCTTGCCCGCCCATTGCAGGCAGGACGTTCGCACTGCATTTCGATATACTGAGTACGCAAAGGGAAAGATACAAGATGAACCAGTTAATCCATATTTTACACCTGGAAGATGATCCAGTAGATGCAGAACTCGTTCAGGAAAAGCTGGAAGCAGCGGAACTGACTTACCAGATAACCCACGTTAAAACTCGCGTTGAATTTGATGCGGCGCTGCGGCAAGGAGGACATGACATTATTCTGGCGGATTTCCGACTGCCAATGTACGATGGCATGTCGGCGCTGCGGCTGGCTCAAGAAGTATGCCCGGACATACCGTTTATCTTCGTCTCTGGCACTATGGGTGAAGATGCTGTCATTGAAGGATTGACTGAAGGTGCAACGGATTATGTGCTTAAGCAAAGGCTTTCACGTGTTGTCCCGGCGGTCAGGCGGGCGCTGCATGAGGCAGAGAACTGGCGTGCCCGCAGGCATGCTGAAGAGGAACTACGGAAACTCTCGCGTGCTGTAGAACAGAGCGCCAGCACGATTATTATTACTGATACTCATGGGTATATTGAGTATGCCAATCCTCGATTCACTGAAATAACCGGCTACCCCCTGGAAGAAGCATTGGGGCGGCACACGCGTTTTCTGGGTTCAGGTCATACTCCTCTCGATGAGTATGAACAGTTATGGGAGACAATTGCCTCGGGCAAAGAGTGGCACGGCGAGTTTCAAAATATCAAAAAAAATGGTGAATTATACTGGGAATCGGCTTCTATTTCGCCAATTAAAAATGCGGATGGCGTTATTACTCACTTTCTGGCGGTCAAAGAGGATGTAACGGGGCGTAAGCAAGCAGAGACAGAACGCGAAAAACTATTAACGCAAATCCGGCAGCAGG
This sequence comes from Promineifilaceae bacterium (SeqCode), assembly GCA_041748655.1. Lineage (GTDB taxonomy): Bacteria > Chloroflexota > Anaerolineae > Promineifilales > Promineifilaceae > Leptofilum. The sequence goes on from JBGTCV010000087.1 coordinate 89,805, forward strand.
CTCAGGAAGTGCAGTTCATCATTGATACAGTTCCTGAAGGCATTTTCTTGCTCAGTGAGGATCATCGGGTCAGGCTGACCAACCCGGTTGCCAGACAATATCTGACCCGACTGGCACCTAGGCGAGAAAGCGGCCGTTTAACCCACTTAGTCAACAGGCCGCTGCACGAACTCCTCACATCACCCCCAAAAGGCTTATGGCACGAAATTACGAGTGAAGGCCTCGTGTTTGAAGCCATTGCCCGCCCGATTGAAAATGGTCCCGATAACAGCGGTTGGGTGCTGGTCTTGCGCGATATTACACAAGAACGTGATATTCAACGGCGAGTACAGCGGCAGGAACGTCTGGCAGCCGTGGGCCAACTGGCGGCCGGCATTGCCCACGATTTTAATAACATCCTGGCCGTTATCAAACTCTACGCTCAACTCATTTCGCGGACGGTTGAAATGCCGGTACGTGCTCAGGAACGATTGCACACCATCGAGCAACAAACAAAACGAGCGACCGACCTGATCCAGCAAATCCTCGATTTCAGCCGCCAATCCGTAGTGGAACGAAAGCCATTGGATTTACTGCCCTTCATGGAAGAACTCGTCATACTTCTGGACCGCACCCTGCCAGAGCACATCCAGGTTGAGCTGGATCATGCTGCCGAGGCGTATTTTATTCAGGCCGATCCCTCACGTATCCAGCAGGTGTTGATGAACCTGGCCGTCAATGCCCGTGACGCCATGCCCGAAGGGGGACGCCTGCAAATTAGAATGGCGCATGTGCAAACGGAGGAGCCCAGACAGATGACAGTACAAGACCTGCCACCAGGCAACTGGGTACAAATAGAGGTAATCGACAGTGGCGACGGTATTCCCCCAGAAGCGCTCTCCCATATTTTTGAGCCCTTCTTTACCACAAAGGAGGTAGGTGAGGGAACGGGTCTGGGGCTGGCTCAGGTATACGGTATTATCCAACAACATGAGGGCTATATTGATGTAACCACAGAGGAAGGACAGGGGACAACCTTCTTCATTTACTTCCCGGCTCTGAACACAGGCGACAATGCAACGGACACTTATGAAAAAGCTTTGTTGCAATTGGGGCAGGGACAAAGGGTTCTGGTGGTTGAAGATGATCCAGCTACGCGGGAAGCGCTGCTGGACAGTCTGGCCCAGTTGAATTATGAAGTGTTGGCAGCAACAAACGGCCGTGAAGCGCTGACGATCCTGGCAAGTGAGGCACTTGAAATCGATCTGGTGTTAAGTGATGCTGTTATGCCGGAGATGGGGGGCATTGCTTTGTTCCATGCAATACGAGAGCAAAACCTGTCCGTACCGGTTGTGTTGCTGACAGGGCATCCGCTCAGTAAAGAGATGGAGAACCTACAGGCGCTGGGCCTGGCTGGCTGGCTGCCGAAACCTCCCGACCTGGTAAACCTGAGCTATTTGCTGGCAAAAGTCTTAACTATCTAGATTCACTGATTCCAGCGCTGGCAACAATTTTTATTTGATCCGGTAGACCAATCACCCCGGTAGGCAAAAAAAAATGGCCAGCTCAAAAAAGCTGGCCATTTGAATTGGCTACAAAGATAGTAATTGTGTAATCAATTCATTACCTAATTACAACGTCAACATTAACCCCAGCCGCGATTGCCACCGCCGAAATCATCCCGACGATTGCCACCGCCACCATCACGGCTGCCGCCACCGCGATTGCCACCGCCGCTGCCACCGCGATTGCCACCGCCGCGGTTACCACCGCCGCTGCCACCACGATTGCCACCGCCGCCACTGCGGAAACCGCCACCACTGCCACCACGCTCTTCGCGGGGACGGGCTTCGTTTACACGCAAGGTACGGCCGTCTTTATCAGCGCCATCCAATGCTTCAATGGCTGCCAACGCTTCACCGTCCGGCATCTCCACGAAGCAGAAACCACGGAAGCGACCTGTGTCACGATCATTGATCATTGCAACCGATTCCACAGTGCCATATGCCTCAAACAGATCGCGCACGTCGCTCTCAGTAGCCTGAAACGACAGATTTCCTACATAAATTTTCTTGGACAAAGTTACGTTCTCCTAAACTATTTCCACTCTGTAACACAGAACTCTGGCACGCATGGAATTTTAATATTGAACCCTAATTATCCTCTATTTTCAGCCTTTGTCCAATAACTCGTGTCCGGAGAGGTTGCATACAGCCAGCCCGCCAAAGGCTAACGTACCTCGACTGCCGAACAGACGCCTTCTAGCGTTTAGTTTCAAACTAAACTGCCATTTTTTTGGGGCTGCATAACATCTTTTTCTGGTTTGCTACCCGGCCACATTTTGTGCACACGTGGGACGGTTTATTCACACACATCATGTAAGCTGTAATATCAATGCTCAGCGATTTTTTCATTTTACATAAAGATTTTGCCATCTAAATACACTCACATTATCATCTTTTTTATCTGCGACAGAGACCCTTACTTCACCTCTTTTTAAGCCACCTTGCTCCGGAACTGCCGCATCTTTTATCTTAAGGTGAACCTGACGCCTGTATTTTGCTAAAGCTGCATTGTGCTACAGTATGAAAGATTCCAGGTTGAAAATCTACACGGGCGGTTAACCGAAAAGTTATACAATGTTCGCAAAAAATTGACCCTGCTTTCACTTCTACATAAACCAGCGATCATTTTTGATTGATCCATGGTTAAAAAAAGCTGGCACAACCTTGCTGCAAAATTCGCTCAGAGAACTGTTTTCTGGTAAAAGTGGTGGCATGAGCATCTCAGATTTTACGCTGCGGCTTTACCGCAAAACAGTCAAACGATTTCGTTCAGCCCATGTGGCCACTCACTGGCTGATGACCCACGGAGCTATCCCCGTTTTGGAGAGAAGCAGCGGCTTCCGCACCATGCCGGATGACCCGTTCTGGTTCCGGCTGGAGCTGCTGACACATCGACACGAGATGGAAACGATTGGCCATCTGGACCAGCTAGCCAAGCCAGGCATGACAATGCTGGATATTGGGGCGCACGTCGGTTATTACTCGTGTCGTTATGCGAAAAGGCTGGGTGGGAACGGCCGTATCTTTGCCTTTGAACCCCACCCCCGCACCTTTGCCACCTTACAGCACAATGTCAAACGACTGCCGCAGGTAACGGCCGTTCAGCTGGCCCTGGCCGAACAAGAAGGCAGCGCCGAACTGCACGACTACCTCATGATGTCCGCCAGTGGCTCCCTCCACTACGATGAATCGATGGCCGCGTTGCAAAAAGCCCAAACCCACGATACCGACATCGCGCCGCGCATTGGCCAGACTTTTGCCGCCCAAACCTTCACCGTGCGCACCACCCCGGTGGATGATTTTTTGGTCACCCAGGGCATTAGCCAGGTCGATCTGGTCAAAATGGATATTGAAGGGGCCGAAATTGGGGCATTGCGCGGGATGCAGCACACCATTGCCAACTCGCCCAACCTGGTGTTGGTGATGGAGTACAATCCGCAGGCGCTCAAAGCGTTTGGCCACGACCCCATTGCGGCGTTGAACGAGGTGCAGGCGTTTGGCTTTACCCAAATGGAGGCGATTGAGCTAGACGGCCGTTTAACCCCCCTCACCCATCAACCCGAACACCTGCACACCCTCACCGAGCAGCTCAAACAAAACATGGGCGTCGTCAACCTACTCCTTCGAAAATAAAAAACGGAACACAGAGAAAGAAGAGGAAATCCTGATAATCCGCGAAATCCGCGGCCGATTCTCTCTTCCGCTCATCCAAGAAGTTCCCCTACGCGCAGGTTCAGGTAATCTGGAATTATTTGCCGCACTTCCGGCAGATGAGCCAGCTCCTCCGGCCCGTGCGAGGTCGTGACGGCGACCACCGGCATACCAGCCCGGCGGCTGGCTTCAATCCCAGACATGGAATCCTCAAACACCAGGCATTGTTCCGGCGGCAGCCCCAGCCGTTCGGCCGCCAACAAAAAGAGGTCTGGATGCGGCTTGCCCCGCGCCACATCATCGGCTCCCACGATGGCGTCGAAGTAATGCCACAGCTGCAACCCATTCATGACAAATTCAATGTTGGCTTGCCCGGCGGCGGTAGCCACGGCCAGAGGTACACCAGCCTGCCGTGCCTGCTGCAAAAAGGGCAGCAAGCCCGCCATCGGCTCTAAAAACGGCCGATAGCGTTCCCGATAGCGCAACTCTTTGCGCAAGGAAATGGCGTCGGCCTCAGCCTGGGTAATGGCTGGGTCTACCAATCTGCGCAGCGTTTCCAGGTTGGTCATACCGGCAACGGCCGTATGGAACTCCATCGCGCTCATTTTGACGCCAAACTCCGCCAAAATCTCCAGCCAAACGGTAATATGCACCCCCATGTTGTCGATCAGCGTGCCATCCATATCAAAAATTAATGCTCGAATCATTTGTATCCTTTGCAGAACTAAGTGAGGTGGGTTGTAAAGTAGTTGATGATTTGCTCTTCCATGTAAAGACGGCCGTCTGCCTGGCGCGGCAGGTGGCGTTCATCCGGAAACAGCAGCAGGTCGTATCGCTTGCGGGCCGCGATGAGGCCGTTGATCAGCCGGGCCGTGTGGCGAAAATGGACGTTTTCGTCAATCAGGCCATGCACCAGCAGTAGATGGCCTGCAATTTTGTCCAGATGGTGCATGACGCTGCTGACCTCGTACCCGCCTGGATTGGCCTGGGGCAGCCCCATGTACCGCTCCGTGTAGCAGGTGTCGTAGCCATCCCAATGGGTGACTGGGGCACCGGCTACGGCTACCTGGAAGGTATCGGCTGCACGCGCCAGGCAGATCGCTGCCATGTAGCCGCCGTAACTCCAGCCATAAATCCCCACCCTGGCCGGATCGGTCAGCCCTTGATCAACCAGCCAGCGCACGCCGTCCACCTGATCGGCCACTTCCACATCCCCCATATTATGTTTGAGGGGGGCTTCAAAGGCCAGCCCGCGCCGGGCGCTGCCCTGGTTGTCCAGCTTGAACACCAGAAAGCCCTGACTGGCCAGATATTGGGCACGCATATCCACCGTCAGCAGCCAACCGTTGGTAACGCGCTGGGCGTGCGGCCCGCCGTATACGCTCACAATTGTGGGGAATGGCCCCGCGCCAAAGCTGGCCGGGGGGCGGTAGATGGCCCCGTACAGTTCTACGCCCGCCCGGTTTTGCAGGGTGACGATCTCTGGCGTGGGCAAATCCAGCGCCGCCAAGCGCTCATCGGTCCGGGTGAAGATGGGGGTGAGCAAACGGCCGTCTGCCAACGAACGCAGCAAAATAGCCGGGGGTTGGTCCACCGCCTGCTGCACATCCACAAACCGGTTTCGTTTCACGTCCAGCACCACGCTGTGCATTCCTGGCTCAAGCGTCAGACGTTCTGGTTCGCCGCCCAGCAGCGGCACCCGATAGAGATGGCTCTCGGTGGGCGTTTCCTTGCTGGCCATGAAGTAAACCAGACCCTGATCGGCATCCACCCCGGTCAGGCTGTCTACCTGCCAACTGCCGCTGGTTAACGGCCGTATCTCGTTCCCGTCCGCATCATAAAGGTATAAATGGCGGAACCCCGTTCGCTCAGACGCCCAAATAAAGCCGTCCGACGCCTGTTCTGGCAGCTTTTTCAGCGGATGGAACATATCATGCAGATTGATCCAGACGTCGCTTGTTTCTTGCAAAAGCGGCAGTTTGGCGCCCGTGTCCAGATCAAATTCCAGCAGATCGAGCTGGCTTTGCTCTCGATTGAGGATTTGGGCGGTGAGACGGCCGTTTGGCAGCCATTTCACCCGCGCCAGATAGATGTCCGGGTCAACGCCCAAATCGAGCCACTGCACGTCCCCCCCTGCGCGGCCCACCACGCCCAGCCGCACCCGCGCATTGGGCATCCCGGCAAACGGATAGCGATGATCCTCCTGCGCCCCGTCGCCCACGCCGTCTTTGCCCTGGTGCACAATGCGGTAAACCGGGATGTGCGTCTCGTCTACTTCCGCAAACGCCAGCTTTTGGCTGTCTGGCGACCACCAAAAGCCCCGGCTGCGCCCCATCTCTTCCTGGGCGATGTATTCCGCCAGGCCGTTGGTTTTGCCCGTGCCCCGCGCCCCGCTGGTGATTTGCTGTGGCGAGCCGCCCGCAGCGGGCATAACGTGCAGCTCGGCATCCTGCACAAAGGCCACCCACTGCCCGTCGGGGGAAAAGTGGGCGTCCTGAATGGGGTGAGCGGGTTGGGTGAGCAACGGCCGTAACGCCCCGCCATCCCCTTCATACAGATACAAGCCATCGGGCAGGGGCAGCAAAATCTGGCCCGTTTTGGCCGCCCATTCGTACCGGGTGATGCCCAATTCCCGCTGCCGCAACCGCTCGCGCCGCAGCTGCTCCTCCAGCGACAAACTGTCCTCGCTGCCGCTGTTGGCGGAGGGGGCAATGAGCAGCCGTTCGCCGCCACTTTCCAGATCAAAGGCGTACAGCTGACGCACCAGGCCGCCGTCGGGGTTGAAGAGATAGGTGAGGAAACGGCCGTCTGGGGCAAACGTCAACGAACCGGGAATATTCATCCCTGGCAGCGGAAACTGCACCAGGTCATTTAAATCAATTTTTCGTTGCCGGGAACTGGATGTCATAAGTTTCTCCTCATGATGGTTAGCCAATTTCGCAAAATTGACCGGGCAAAGCTGAATTGTAGCCAAAGAACGTTCGGCGTCGAACTGAGTGAAAACAAGCGGATGAAAAGAACCAGCTTCCCGGTTATAATTTGCCCGATTATTACAGCCAATCAACAAACCGGAGAATTTCATTCATGCCTTTTCAATTTTACCCACTTGCCATTCCCGAAGTTATTTTGGTCGAGCCACAGCGCATTGGCGACCAGCGCGGCTTTTTCATGGAAACGTACCAGTATGACACGTTTGTGGCCAACGGCATTACGCCCCGTTTTGTGCAGGACAATTATTCACGCTCGGCCAAAGGGGTACTGCGCGGCCTGCATTACCAGCTAGACCCCTTTGCCCAGGGGAAGCTGCTGCTGGTGGTTGCAGGTGAAATTTTCGACGTGGCGGTGGATATTCGGCGGGGGTCGCCCACGTTTGGCCGGTGGGTGGGGGAAATATTGTCGGCGGAAAACGGCCGTATGCTCTACGTTCCCCCCGGTTTTGCTCACGGCTTCTGCGTTCTCAGCGAAACGGCCGATCTCACCTACAAAGCCACAGACATCTACAAACCGGAAACAGAAGGGGGCATCATCTGGAACGATCCGCACATTGGCATCGAGTGGCCCGTGACCAACCCAACCCTGTCCGGCAAAGACCTCAAGCTGCCCACCCTGGCCCAGGCAGATATCAATTACGTTTACAACCGCTAAAATCAGGCGAGTTCAACCAGCACAGAGGCGGCCACATTGCGGCCAATCACTTTGGTTTTATCATCAATCAATAAGGTGAGGGGGCCTTCAAAAGGGGCGATGGTTTGGATGGTTACGGCCGTTCCCGGCACCAGCCCCATATCCGCCAGATAGCGCAGCAGTTCACTGTTGGCATCATCCAGAATGCGGCGCACCCACACCGTCTGGCCTGCCGGTACCGTAGAAAGCAGCTCCACATCCACCAACGCCATGCTGCCATCTTTTGCCGGAATAGGATCCCCATGCGGATCAAATTCAGGATAATTCAGCGCGGCGGCAATGCGCTCCTCCAGCTTTTCACTGATCACATGCTCCAAAATATCGGCCTGCTCATGTACCTCATCCCAGGAAAAGCCCAGCGCTTCCATCAAATACAGCTCAATCAAACGATGATGACGGATAACCTCCAAGGCCAGCTTTTCCCCAGCAGGCGTCAGCGTCACCCCGTAATGCTTTTCATAATTCACCATCTTCAAATTGGCCAGCCGCTTAATCATGCTCGTGGCAGAGGCAGGTTTCACCTCACGCGCTTCCGCAATACGCGACGTCGAAACCGGGGATTCATCCTGAGCCAGCATATAGATCGTCTTGAGATAATCTTCAATAGCCTGATGATTCAAGTTATGACGTTGACGAGAGGTACCATCTGGCAGCGCATCAATTTCTGGCATAGTCCACCTTCAAACAGAATAAAGCCCCATCAAAAAACCGATTTCAGGCAATCTAACACACCCCAAACGGGCTGTCAAGAATAGCGAGAGCTCAATGATTTTGACAAATGCTTTTGCCCACTTTAGAGCCTCCTCTCTAGAAGTGCCGTACTATTGAGGGTTCACCTGGGGGTTTACCATGAGGGCATCCTGGACATATCATCGCTACAAGAAAGGGCTTCACAAATATTTCATAGCTAATACACAAAACCGTATGTGCCACACCGAAAACGGGAGTGGGTTTTTGCAAAAGAGTGTACAAAATATGGGATTACACACCGAATTATCAACACAAAGCCCCACATATGTGGGATGACCCAGGCAGCACAACCTATATCTAGGCAGAAGGCTAATTTGTCAAGAGGCAAACCTTAAAAATAGTTTTTTTTAAGGTTTAGCCAGTCTAAAAATCTACGAGCTTTTAAGGCAATTTTAGCAAATTTCCATTGCATCCCGTCTCACCATCTGTTAGAATGTTTAAGCCGTTGCACAATAATCTGCATAGCAAAGCCGACAAAAAATTGAGGCCATGAGGGGCTGTCAATCATATTTTTGTCTCAAAAATTACGGGGAGTTCTCAACAGCCGCCGCAGCGCTGTTCGATAGCTCAATTTGTAACAAAATAGCACATTCGGCAATGTTCTTTTGGGTAGAGGGACTTCTAATCACCCACATTCTGTGATCAGCGGCCATATTTCTTAATATAAAGTAATGTTAGAAGTTGATCCCGGCAAACGGCCGTTCTATTCGCTTGCCTGATGGTTAACTTATGGTACTGACTATGATTCCTGAGAATGCGTGGAAAGCAACCCTGGGTGAACTGGAATTACAGATGACCAAAGCAACCTTCAACACCTGGCTGAAGGACACTTGCTTATTGCGACACAACGACAATCTCTATGTTGTTGGTGTGCGCAATGCCTATGCTAAGGATTGGCTAGAAAACCGGCTGCGAGACACCATTCTACGAACACTATCCGCCATTGTAGCTGGCCCCACCGAAATTCAATTTGTGGTTTGGACAGACGAAGTTCCCCTAGAAACAGAAGTGAAAGAGGTCGTAAGTTTTCAGCAAAATGGCAACGGCAGTCATAAAGCCCAAACGGCCGTTTCCACACCAAAATTACCCCCAGCCGGCGGCAGCAATCACCTCACCCGCCGCTTTACCTTTAACAGCTTTGTGGTTGGCCCCAGCAACCGCCTGGCTCATGCCGCCGCTCTTTCCGTGGCCGAACATCCGGGGCAAACCTACAACCCGCTGTTCATTTATGGCGGCGTTGGGCTGGGCAAAACCCACCTGCTGCACGCCATCGGCCACAAATGCAGCCAGGACGGCCTCACCGTCTGCTACATTCCCTCAGAAACCTTCACCAACGATCTGGTGCAATCTATCCGCAACAAGCAGATGGAGCAGTTCCGCGAACGGTACCGCACCCCAGACGTCTTGCTCATCGACGATATTCAATTTATTGCGGGCAAAGAAAGCACCCAGGAAGAGCTGTTCCACACCTTCAACGAGCTGCACAGCCAGGGCAAACAGGTCGTCATCTCCAGCGACCGGGCACCCAAGGCGATGGCCACCCTGGAAGAACGTCTGCAATCTCGCTTTGAATGGGGCCTCATGGCCGATATCCAGATGCCAGATATTGAAACCCGCAAAGCGATTCTGCAAACCAAGGCTGAAGCCAATGGCCTGGCCGTGCCGGATGAGCTGATGGATTTTATTGCCCAGCAGGTGCGGCACAGCATCCGGGAGCTGGAAGGGGCGTTCAACAAGGTGATGGCTTACGCCCATCTTTCTGGCGGGCGGGTAAATATGGAGCTGGTGAACATGGCTCTGGCCGATTTAATGCATCGTCCAGACAAGTTGACGGTAGAGCATGTCTTCGAAGCCGTCTGCAAATATTACAATGTCTCCAACGAAGATTTGGTTGGAGCCAGCCGCAAGAAAACGATTGCCTACCCTCGCCAGATGGCCATGTATCTGGCACGTACCGAAACCAATGCCTCGCTGCCCCAAATTGGAGAAAAATTGGGCAATCGAGATCACACCACGGTCTTATACGGCTATGAAAAGATCGCCACGCTGATCGATGCCGATTCAACGATTCGGCGAGACTGCATGGAAATCAAGTCCTCAATGTATCGTGCGCCTGTCTCCTGAATAAATGGGCTTCATACGGCCGTTGTGATTTGATACGGCCGTATCCTCTCCAACCTTAATTTTCGCTTACCATTGGCTGGTAATCACAGCGGACCCCTTTCATCTCCCCCTATTCGATCGTAAAATCTAGCACGTTGACTTTAACTATACAGCCAATCTGCCCGTCTGACAGAGTGGCAACATTTCACGGGAGCTATCATGAATTCACCACTAGGATTTGACGTCTATTTAACCACCCCATACGACGAAGCGGTAACGGCCGTTACCGCCGAACTGCAAAAAGAGGGCTTTGGCGTCCTCACCGAAATTGATGTGAAAGCAACGCTAAAAAAGAAGCTGGATGTGGATTTTCGTCCCTACAAAATTTTAGGCGCATGCAATCCCAATCTGGCTCACAAGGCGCTTACGCTGGCTCCGCAAGTTGGGCTGCTATTGCCCTGTAACGTCACCGTGGCTCAGGAGGAAGACGGCCGTATCCTTGTCAGCATCGTCAACCCGCAGCAAATGCTGAGCGTGGTAGACCATCCCGAACTGGAAGCCGTCGCCTGTGACGCCGAAGAGCGTCTGCGCCGCGTCGCCAACGCTCTGACCAGTGGTCAGTAATCAGTAGATTACCGAAAACCAGATGATCATTCGCCACGACAACTTTCCTTCCCAATTTGTGCCCGCACGCCATGTCCACGTCTGGCTGGCAGACGAAGATGACAGCCAGCCAGACACACAGTACAGCGTGCTGTATATGCACGACGGCCAAAATCTGTTCGATCCAGAAACGGCAACGGCCGGAGAAACCTGGGGCGTGGCCGAGGTGTTGGCCCAACTGATGGACGCAGGCACAGTGCGCCCCAGCCTCATTGTGGGCATTTTCAACAGCACAGGGCGCTGGCCAGAATATTTGCCGCAACGGCCGTTAGCCCATCCCGACAGCGCCAAACTACTACAACAATTCGGTGAAACCCTCCCCTTCCCCATCCGCTCAGACAACTACCTGCGCTTTTTGGTTGAGGAGCTGAAACCATTCATCGATCAGACATACCGTACCCATACCAGCCGCGATGAGACGTTTATCATGGGATCCAGCATGGGTGGACTGATTTCACTTTACGCGCTGTGCGAATACCCAGAGGTTTTTGCCGGGGCGGGCTGTCTGTCCACCCATTGGCCAGCGGTTGAAGGAATTATTTTACCCTACCTCGATGAAACGCTGCCACCGCCCGGTGAGCACAAACTGTACTTCGATTACGGCACAGCCACGCTAGACGCGCTTTACGAACCATTGCAAAAACCAGTTGATGCGCTGCTGGTCAGCAAGGGGTATCAGCTAGAACACGATTGGCTGACGCGCCGCTTTGAAGGGGCAGAACACAACGAACCCGCCTGGCGCGCCCGCATTCACTTGCCGCTGACCTTTCTGCTGGGAAGCTGATTCCCTCGTACGCTTCATCAACAACATAATCTTGTAGGAGACTGCTCTACGAGATCAAAAAAGCCTCACCGTTGCGCAACAGTGAGGCCTTATTTCAGCAATTCTCAATTTGACAAGAGAGATGTCATGCTGAGGTCCTCCGAAGCATCCCATTCTCTAGAAAATCCGAGGCCTTTCCGAGAACGGTGGGATGTCTCACTTCGTTCAGCATGACAGTTAAGTGCGAATAGCCTAAAAATGGGCTTATTCACGCAAATGTCAGGCCCAAATTGAGAATTGCAGGCTTTATTTTTAGGCCAGTTCTACATTCAGCCGCTTTTTGCGTACCTGGTAGCTGCCTGTTTTGGACAGCACCTTTTTGGCAAACTGCTCCGGCACGTCCACCAGGGTCCGGTCATCCTGAATGTGAATCGCGCCAATCGTCGAGCCGGGAATGTCGGCGTGGAAGGCGATGGTGCCAACCACATCGTTAACCCGCAGGCCATCGGTTTTGCCGCCGCTCAGGCTCAGGCGCACCATGCCGTTTTCGTGGGATCGGGTGCTTTGGCCGCCGCCCTTTGGCCCAGAATTACTGGTTTGGCGCGTACGGCCGTTTCCCCCAAATCGCTCTCGTCTATTATTCTGCCGGGGCTGACCCTGATACGCCACCACCTCGCTAATGCGGGCAATGGGGCGCTGTTTTTCCTCGGCGCGGGCCAGCTTCAGAGCCACGGCGGCAATTTCCATCAGATCATGGCCCGCTTCAGCCAGGTCCGCCACCAGTTCCCGCTCACGGGCACAGCGTCCCCGCTTCAACCAGACCGACATCTTCTCCATCAGCTCCCCTTCCCGCCAATTTTGAATGTCCTCGATGGTAGGCAGCGTGGCCTGGGTCACTTTTTGCTTGGTGTACTGCTCAATTTTACGCAGCCGCCACTGTTCCTGGGGCGTCACCAGGGTCAGCGCAATACCTGTTTTACCAGCCCGACCCGTTCGACCGACACGGTGAACGTAAATTTCCGGGTCCTGGGGCAGATCGAAGTTAAAAACGTGAGAAATATCGTCGATGTCCAAACCACGAGCGGCCACGTCGGTGGCCACCAGCACCTTGATCTGGTTGTTGCGGAACCGGTTGAGCACCTGCTCCCGCGCCTGCTGGCTCAAATCCCCATTCAGCGCTTCGGCCGGAAAGCCGCGCACGGTGAGTTCATTGGCCAATTCGGCCGTACCCAACCGGGTGCGGGCAAAAATCAGGGCGCTGGTGATGGGTTCGATCTCAAACAGGCGGGTCAGCGCGGCCAGTTTGTCTGGTTCGTTGACCAGATAGGCCCGCTGCTCAATGGCTGCCACGGTACGCTGCGCCTGCGCCACGGTAATCGCCTGGGGCTGTTTCATATATTTGTCGGCCAGCTGGCGAATCTGGCGGGGCAGCGTGGCCGAGAAAAGGGCAGTTTGCCGCTCGGCTGGCGTTTCCTGCAAGATCAATTCGATATCTTCGATGAAACCCATGCTCAGCATTTCGTCGGCTTCATCCAGCACCACCGTTTGCACCTGGCTCAGATCGAGCTTCTTGCTCTTGATCAGGTCCAACAAGCGGCCTGGGGTGCCCACAACAATATCAACGCCGCGTCGCAGGCTGCCAATTTGCGGGCCGTACGCCGTGCCGCCATATACGGCCAGCACAGAGATATTACGGTGACGGCCGTATTCCTCCATCGCCTCTGCCACCTGCAAACCCAATTCTCGGGTAGGGGCTAAAACCAGCGCCTGAACGTGGCCTTGACCGGGGGTGAGGTTGTGCAAAATGGGGAGGGCAAAAGCGGCCGTTTTACCGGTACCCGTTTGCGCCTGACCCAAGATATCTTTTCCGGTTAGCATCACGGGAATGACGGCCGTTTGGATGGCTGTGGGGATGGTGTAACCACGCTCGGTTACAGCCTGCACCAACTGTGGGTGCAGGTTTAATTCATTAAATTCAGTTGTCATGACATGCTCCTGATTGATTGGCCACAGAGGACACAGAGATTTTAGAGAATTTTTCTCTTTTCCCTCTGTGCTCTCTGTGGCAAAAAAGGCTTTGAGTTGTCCACTGTGAGGCTCAAACTTTACAGTCCGAGCGACTAAAATCTGCCCACAGTTAACCCATCCCGAAGCGCAAATCGCTTTTCAGAGCTTGTCTGTGGCAAAAAAAGAACCCGACCAATTTATGCCGGGCCCCCACCTGGAATATTCAAAACATCTTGTTACTAAAGTGCGGGGAAATACCCGCGACCGAAAAATATATCACGACTCGCCTGAATATGCAAATTTTGGCTCAAATCCCCAGGCTATTTGCTATTTGCGGTATTGGCGTAGTTCTGGATAATTAGCAGCATCTTCATGTGAGGTAAACCAATGACGGACTGAGTTCACCCAAACGTTCTTCCTGATTTCTAACGATTCCCTTCGCGGGGCAACGCTGGCTGCTGCTTTTGGCACGGCCACACTGGGCAAACTCATGTTAACGGCAAACACTCTTTCCAAAGCCTACGGGCTTTCCCCTATTCTTGAAAATATCACCTTCTCCATCAACGCGGGCAACGCGGGCGAGCGCGTCGGGCTGATAGGCCCCAACGGCTGCGGCAAAAGTACGCTGATGCGCCTGCTCACCGGGCAGGAACAGCCGGATGGGGGCGGCATCACCTTCACCCCGCCTAACCTGCGCGTGGGTTACCTGGCTCAGGGCTTTTTACCCGATGAAGCGCAAACGCTGGGCAACCTGCTGCACCAGACCGTGGGCAATCCAGACGCGCTTGAAACGGAATTGGGTCATCTGGCCAGCGCCCTGGCCGAAAATCCGGAGCAGGAAGCGGTTCAGCTGGCGTATGATGCCGTGTTGGACAAATTGAATCGGGCGGATTACGGCCGTATCCAACCCCTCCTCGCCACCTTCCAACTAGACCATCTCGACCTCAGCCTGCCCGTGCGCAGCCTCAGCGGTGGGCAAAAAACGCGGCTCGCCCTCGTCCTCATCCTGCTGGATGAACCCCAGCTGCTGCTGCTGGACGAACCAACCAACCATCTGGACATCGGCATGTTGGAATGGCTGGAAAACTGGTTGGCCAACTTTGGCGGCGGCGTCCTCATCGTCTCGCATGACCGCGCCTTTTTAGACCAAACCGTCACCCGCATTCTGGACCTAAACCCGCACAGCCACACCATCCGCGAATACCCCGGCAACTACAGCAGCTACCTTCAGCAGGTGCTCAACGAGCAAGAAAAGCATCTGGCCACCTGGAAAGATCAGCAGTATGAAATCCGGCGCATGCGGCAAGACATCCAGCGGACTTTTGAACAGGCCCGCTCCGTGGAGCGCAGCACTACACCCCGCCAGCCCAATGTCCGCCGTCTGGCTAAAAAAGTAGCCAACAAGGCCAAATCCCGCGAGAAAAAGATGAATCGCTACGTGGCATCGGATGAGCGGGTGGACAAGCCGCTGCGCAGCTGGCAAATGAAGCTGAATCTAGACGATGCCCCCCATCTGGGCAAGGATGTCCTCTTTTTAGAGGATTTGAGCATTGGCTATCCGGGGCATCCGCCGCTGCTGGCGCAGATCAACCAGCAAGCCCAGGCGGGCGAGCGCATCATCCTGACAGGGGTGAACGGCAGCGGCAAAACCACCCTCCTGCGCACCATCGCCGGACAGCTGCCGCCTGTGGCGGGACAGGTGCGGCTGGGGCAAAGCATCCAGCTGGGCTACATGGCGCAGGAACAGGAGCTGCTCGACCCGGCGCAAACGCCGCTCAGCACCATCCAGGCCGTCGCCCCACTCAATGAGACGGACGCCCGATCTTTTTTGCACTACTTTTTGTTTTCGGGGGATGAGGCGCTGCGGGAAAACGGCCGTCTCAGTTACGGTGAACGAACCCGCTTAGAGTTGGCCCGGCTGGTGGCTTCTGGCTGCAATTTCCTGCTGCTGGACGAACCAACCAACCACCTGGACATCCCCTCCCGTACCATGTTTGAGGAAGCGCTGAGCCAGTTTGAGGGCACCATCCTGGCCGTCGTCCATGACCGGTACTTCATCGAGCAGTTCGCCACCAAAATCTGGCTGGTGGAAGAGCAGAAATTGGAACTGATCTACGTGTGAGGGTCTCCCTACCGCACCGTTAGCGTGCCCAGCGTCGCCTTATCATCCAGTTGTACCCCACTGGCGTCGCGCAGCGGCAGCCGCCAGCCTTCGGTTTGCACCCACAGGCCAGCGGTCAGGGTATATTCGCCGGGGGGCAGATCGGCAGGCAGCTGGAATTGATGCACATCCCGGACGTACTTGTCGAGCGGCCAACGACGGGTGGGAAATTCGCCCGGATTCAGCCGGTCGGATTGGGCGACCAAGGCGCCATCTGGCCTCAATAGATGAACAAAGCTCTGGAAATTGATCGCTAATTCGGTCTGCGCCTGCCAGTAAAGGGTCAGTGCGACCAGGTCGCCAGAAACGGCCGTTTCCCTCGACAAATCGTAGCCAATGAGGGCGATCTGACCACCAAAATCATCAAAGCGCTGGTTTTGGGCTGGTTCCGCCAGATAATTGGCCGAGCTGTCATGCAGCAGCTGCAACGGGCTAAGAATGAGAAGGGTAACGGCCGTAACGCTCATCACCGCCGCCAAAACCTGGCGATCTGTCTGCTGCCAGCCCACCGCTGACGCCGCTTCTTCCCGACGCTGGCCAAAACGCCAGCCCACGACCCCCGCCAACAGCAAAGATAGGGTCGTTATACCCCAGGCCAACTGGCGGGGTGGCGTGTCGCGGAAGCGTACCTCCACCAGATGCTCCCCGGCAGGCACCGGAATCACAATAAATCCTTCCGGCAAACCCAACTCCGGCTCAATCCGTTCGCCGTCTATCGTCACTGTCCATCCGGGAAACTGAAAAAGGAAAAGGCGCAGCCGAAACTTTTCCGGCGAGCTAACGGTGTAGCGAAAATGGAGTGGACTCACCTCTTCACTCAACACTTCTGCATTCGCAGGGAGGCCAGGCCAGTTCACCCGATCCAACGGCGTTTCGGTTAAAAAGCCAGCGACGACATTCCCGTTACGATCAGGGACCGCATCGACTGTGGCGGGCACGTAATCGGCGGTGGAGGTAGTACCAAGCCAGCGACCAGAATGCTCAATGAGCGACATGCGAAAGGTGAATACATCGCCAAAATCGGGCCAGGGGGCGGGCTGGGTAAGTGGCAGGGCAGTGAGCAGGCAAAAGGTGACGGCAACGGCCGTTCCCCATCCGCGCACTTTTGGCCATTTTCTTAATACTGCCTCCAAACCGGCGCCGGCTAGAATAGCCAGCATGGCCACAGCGACTCCCAGCAGGCGCCAGGGGAATTGGAAAAAGGGCAAAATGGGGGTCGCTTCCCACAAAAAGGTAGAGATAGGCAGCAGCATGAAGATGAGAACGGCCGTACCCAACCCAAAAAAGAGCGCCTGCCCACTTTCTTTTACCCGCCACAGCAGCGCCAAAATCAGCCCCACAGCGCCGAATAACCATTGCGCCAGACCCAAATTGAAGCGAAAGACCGGCTCCGTTGCTCCCCAGTCGAGCCGGAGCGTGGGAGCCAGCAGTTCTCCCCAGCTAAGAAAGTGGGTGCGAAAGTCGTAATTGTCCCCCGCACCGATGAGGGTATTGAGATTAACGGCGTTACGCTCTAGCAAAACGGGCAGCCAGAAAAAAGCGGCCGTGCCCAACCCCAGCAGCAAAGCGCCCCACAGCCAACGGATGCCAGCCGCCTCATCCCGCCGGGTGATGGTTTGCCACAGCACCCAGGCAGCCAAAATGGCAAAGAAGAGTAGAGCCATCAGGTTATGGCTGAGAATAACGGCGGCGATGAGGCAAACGGCCGTCAGCCACCGTCCCCACGTTTGCTGCCGCCGCAAACGGTCCAAACCCCACAGCGCCAGCGGGAAAATACCCAAGCTGAATGATTCAGCCAGCACCCCACGCGCAATCGGGTCTACGTACTGCACGTAAGGGGCGTAGAGATAAACCGCCGCCGCCAGATAGCCAGACGGCCGTCCCCAATTGTCGCGCACGAAGCCATACATCCCAAACCCCGCCCCCAGCAGCCCCAGCACAAAAACCGCCTTCACCCCTGCTACGGCGTCGAGACCGGGCAGCAACTCAAAAACCAGACCAAGGTAGTAGGTCAGCGGCGCGTAATAATTGAAGATAGGGTAGCCATAGCCGTGGTAGAAGTTGGGTGCCCAACGCGGATAAAATTCGCCGCCCCGCACCAGATAGCTCAGTTCCAGCAGCCGGAAAATGTGCAGCTCGGCGTCGGTCTCTTGCGGCAGGCTGGCCCGGCCAATAAATGGCCACAGGGCCAGCAGGCAAATCGCCAGCACCACCAGGTAGCCGGGATCAAATTTGAGCCGCAAAGCACGCCAAGAACGCTGAGATTTTTCCGTTCTTTTCTCTGCGCTCTCCGCGCTCTCTGCAGTTCGTTTTTTCATCAAAGCGATCATGAATTGGTCGAGATTTCCCCGGAAAATATTCAAATCGTAACATGCCTCGCGAGAATTTTCCGGGGAAATGGTGTGTCTAAACTCTAATCAATGAGGGCGTAAACGATGTGGGACTGGCGGCGGCGAACGGCCGTTGGCAAAAAGTGCTCCAATCGGGCGTAATAACCCAGCCCCCACATGGCGATTGCTTCCAAACGGCCGCTGGTCGCCTGCTCCCGCTGATCATCGCTGCGGGTAATGCCCGGCGGGAACGGCGGCATGTCGATATAGCCGGTCTTTGCCTTCGAGCCAACAAGCTGCTGCATCTCCGCCAACGTTACGCCCGCCAGCCCGCTGATATTGGCGTGGGCCATGTTGTCACCGTTGGGCGCAAATAGGGCGGCACGGCTAGCCACTCGGCGCACATACCGCACGTAGTGTGGCCGATCATTGACGTCTAGCCGCTGCAAACCTTCTGACCCCAGGCACAAATCAAATCCAGCGCTAATTTCACTTAAATCGGCTAGATGGGACACGGCAATGAGCTTGGGGGAAACAGCCGTTAACCACCCCTCCTTTTGCGCCGCCGCCAATGAGTTTTGCAATTTTTGCAGGGCAGTCGGCCGTTCATCTACGATGGTAACGGCCATACCCAACTCCTGTGCCAGCTGCACAAAATCCAGGCTGCTGCCGTACTTTTCCGGCAGGCCAGCAATGAGTACGCGAGCCGGTCTGGGCTGATTTTTTAGCCAGCGGGTCAGCACCAGCCGCTTGGCATAATATTCATACGCCGTGCCCACGCCCTCGCCTTCGGCCAGAGCAGGCACGTACAGTTCTTTGATGGAGAGTCGTTTTAGCATATTGTTTGTTGTTAGCGGTTGGTAGCTAGTGGCTGGTCAACTTCACAATCAGCTACTTGCCACTCGCAAACTCGCATACTTTTAATGCAATTTAGCAGCCAGCCTAGATTCACACCAATCCCTTTGCCCGATACCAGGCCACCGTTTCGGCTACGCCCCGTTCCAGGTCGAATTGGGGCGTGTAGCCCAACTCCTCGTGCGCTTTCTGCCAGGAAAAGCGGCGGTCTTCACTGAAAAAGGCAACGCCGGTACGGCTGAGCGGCGGCTGCTTGTTGACCAGCCCCAGGCCAATTTCCAATCCAGCCGCGCCCAGCCAGGCCAGCCAGCGGGGCAGGCTCAGCCGGGGTGGGGGCACACCCAATGCGGCGGCAATCGTCTGCCCCAGCACACGGAAAGCAACTGGTTTTGGTCCGGTGATGTGGTAGATTTGGCCAGGACGGCCGTTTCGTAAAGCCAGCAGCATCCCCGAAACCGCATCATCAATGTACGTTGGGTGACAATGGTACTGCCCGCCGTTGATGGTGAAGAAACGGCCGTCGCGCACCGCCTTGAACAGCCCCAACACGTGTAAATCAGTCGGCCCATAAATAAATTCCGGCCGGGCAATGATGACCGGCAAGCCAGCCCTGGCGTGCACCTGCGCTACCATCTCTGCCGCCGCCTTGCTGCGCTCATACGGATTGCTAGGGGCCAGCGGCGCAGTTTCGTCGGCTGGCGGCCCGCTGATTGGGCCCAGCACACCGGGGCTGCTAACGTACAAAATTCGGGCGATGCTTGCTTTTTCGGCCTCGGTCAGAACGTTGTTGGCGCCCTGTTCGTGCAGTTGAAAGTAGGCGCTTTCCGGCACGCCCGCCTGCCCCAGCATGCCAGCGGCGTGGATGAGCCAATCGGCCCTGTCAAACAGGCCGCGCAGGCTGGCAGGGTCGGTGACGTCGGCGTTGGCCCAGGTGAGGTTGGGGTGTTGGAGATTGGGTTGGTGGGAAGACGGCCGTTTCACCCCTACCACCTCATGCCCCTCAGCCAGTAAAGCACGCACCAACGCCCCACCAACAAACCCCGTTGCACCTGTAACGACTACTTTCATGGGAATTTTTTACCGCAGAGAGCGCAGAGAACGCAGAGTTTTTTCTCTAATTCCTCAGCGCCCTCCGCGCTCTCAGCGGTTAATATTTCTTTTTTACTCATTGTTTTGTTGGTAGGTCATCACCGGGCGGTAGACGCAGCGGCAGCGCTGCCCTTTGCTGCATTCCGGCAGCGGCAGGTGGGGTGCGTCGTCCGGGTGGTAGACGACGTCGGCGGGCAAGGCGCGGCACGCCTCGCACCCCTCTTCATCAATCAAAATGGCCACCCCCGCGATGGAGCCTTTGGCTTTCATGCCCAGCCGGTACTGCGCCAACGTTTTTTCAGCGTAATCGGCCGGCTTTTCCATATCCTTATGAAATTTGTTGAGCCAATCAAATGACATCGCAAAACCTTTTTTCAACGCAGAGACGCAGAGGCGCAGAGAAAAAATCAGCGTCCATCTGCGTTTATCCGCGTCCCGTTATTTCCGTACCTGTATCGAATCCGGCGTGATCACTTTGGCCGCTACCCGGCTGGCCGTGGGCACGTCCATCAGCATGTTGGTGTAGCTGGCGTTGGCCAGCGGGCAGTGGCACTCCTTCTCGTAAATGGAGCGGCGCACCTCTTTGATCTTCTCGCCAAACCAGATATCCTTAAAATCGTAGTTGTGCTCGCGCAAATTGCCCAGGTCGTCGGCGCGAACGCAGCAGGGCCAGACGGTGCCATCGGCGTAAATTTGGGCGCTGGCCCAACCTGCGTAGCAGCCAATCACCTGGTCTTGCTCATCCAAAATGCGCTTCACCAGCTTGTAATACTCCACCCGGAACGCCTCGGTGATTCTAGATACGCCCTTGTACTGCTTGCTGTTCACGTAGGCGATGAGCTTGTCAATCGCTTCGGCATACTGCTCCGGGCTGGGGGTGATGGGCAACCCCACCGTGTCCAGCTCCACACGCGGCTCGGCAATCTCGGTGATGAACTGGTCGGCGCGGGAGTTTTCGGCGTAGGTGATCAGCTCATCCAGATGCCCCACGCTAAACACGGAAACAACCGAGTGGATGCCGACCGCCAGGTTGGGAAACTCATCTCGCAGCGCCAGATATTGCTCCAGCCGCTCCTCGAACTTCTCGAAGTTGCCCGCCACGCCGCGAATAAAGTCATGCTTTTCGCCCACGCCATCCAACGACAGGTTGATGATGAGCTGCGAATCGGTGCAATATTCCAGAATCTCGCGCACGCGCTCCGGGCCACTTTTGAGGATACCGTTGGTGGGGATGTTGATGATGCCGGGCTGGCAATGTTTGTAGGCCAGCTTGGCCAGCTCAACGATGTGGGGGAACATGAGCGGTTCGCCGCCGCTGATGGTGAACCAGTAGGGCGCTTTGCCCAGCGAGGCCAGCACTTTGTCCCACTCGTCCAGGTTGAGTTCATTTTCGCGCTTCATCCAGATGTTGCAGGTGAGGCAGCGGGAGTTGCACTTGGGTGAGGGCGACAGGGTGATATTGAGCGGCAGCATTTTGGGCCAGCCAGTGCGCCGGTACAGTTTGAATAAAGGGATGCGTGCGAGCACGCTTAGCATTGATTTCATAAAAATTGTTTTAGGGCTTTGGATTTCGTGAAAAGTGAAACGTAATTTATCTCACGCATCACGTTTCACTTTTCCCCATAAGCCATTAGTCCGTTACCAATGAAATTCTTGTAAAGTGAGCAAGAAAAATCAAAGATTACGCAGATTTAAGAGATTTTTTATCTTTTCAATCTGCGAAATCTGTTGATAAAAACACTTTGTTGGTTCTGGCTTGTCCAGGTTAGGATTCTTTCGTTGGTGAGAGTTCTTTGGTGGTGGTGGCAATTTCCCAGACGGTGTGGTCTTTGCGGTTTTTGAAGTCGCGTTTGCCCAGGAAACGGCCGTATACCTCCAACCCAATCACCGCCGCCGTCCACACCAGCTGCTTTGGCCGCCAATCCAGGTTTTTCAGCAGCAGGGCCACAATATTGCCGCCCGACATGGTGCTGACTTTGTAACCAAGCGCACTGGCTAACGCCAGGTGCCCGGCATAGATGCGCCGTCGCTGGCGCAAAAAATCGGCCACGGTTTCGGGGCCTTTGTTATAAACGATAGCCTCGGGGCAGTACTGCACTTTATAGCCCTGTCCTCGCACAATTGGTTCAACGCTGGCCTCGTCAACGGCCGTATGGTACGGAATACGCTCAAACACACGGCGAAAGCCGACCATTTCCCCGCCCTTAAATCCACCAGACATATTGAGGGCGTGATGCAGATGCCACTGTAGCTGCACCGCAAAACCCATAAAAGTGGCTGGATCATTGATGGGTACCGGGCGGCAGCCTGTCATGGCTACTTCCGGATCAGCAAAAGGGGCGACGAGCTGCTCAACCGCAGCCAAATCGGGCTGCAAATCGGCGCTGCATAAGACGAGCACCGCCTCGTTTGCCTCACGGATGAAGAGGTTCATGGCAGAGGCTTTGCCTTCGCGCCTGGCCTGCGTTAACAACCGAATACGGCCGTCTTGCTTCGCAAATTGACAAGCAATAGCTTCCGTGCGGTCGGTGCAGCCACTGGCCACCACGATAATCTCCGTCACCGTCACCGTCTCCAGCTTCTGATCTAAAATTCGCTGGAGAAGTTGGCCAATATTCGCCTCTTCGTTATATGCGGTAATGCCAATTGAACAATTTATCATAACAGCGTATCCACAACAGCGTGTCAATAAACGACCAAGTATACCGAATGCCAGGCCAGTAAACCAACAGCCATTCCGCCGGATCAGCTACGAGTCGCCGACGACGGCCGTAGTAACAGCGCCGCGCCAGCCAGATTACCGACCAATCCCGCAGCCACCATTATGAAAGCAACGGTAGCCAGGGTGTGGGGAAACAGCAGGACAGCCGCTATTTGGGCCGGGGCAATGATGGCTAACACGAAGATAAACGGCCGTTTCCCCAACGACAACGCATAATTGAGCCAGATATTCACCCCGGCAAATAAGGTCGTTGCCAGCCCTACCCACCCCAGCAGTACACCCGGGTTGGCATATTGACCGCGAAAAACCAGGGTAACGATGAACTCCGGGACAAGAAAGTAAACAACCGTTAAGGCCAACCCCGGCAGCAGCGTGGCTGCCAGCGCCAGCAGCAGCATCGGACGAGCATTCTGTCCTAGCGCGTGACGCTGTGCCGCCTTGGGGAACAGCACCATTCCCAAGGCCACTGGCACAAAGAGATTAATACGCGCCAACACATTGACTGGCGTGTATTGGGCAGCCACGATCTCTGGGAAGAGCCGATTGACCAAAATTGCGTCACTGTAGACCAGCAGAGCAAAGGCCAACAAACCAACCAGAGTCAACGTAGAATAGCTCAGACTAACCTTTTGCAAGGAATGGGTCACAGGTGTCTGGAAGTAGGGACGCAGCAGCCAAAGCGCCAACAGCAGCGCCAATCCACTGGCAAGCGGCAAAGCGAGAACCGCGCCAACCAGCTCTAAACCAGCCCAGATAAGAACGGCCGTTAAGCTAAAGCGCAGCACCGCCTGCAAGACAATGACACTCCCCAGCCCCAAAAAGTTTTGCACCCCTTGCAATGTTCCATCCGTAACCGGACGTACAAAAAAGAACAGCAGGGCCAAACCCGCCACCATAACGGCAGCTAGCGAGTTGGCATTGATGAGGCGGTTAATAATCGGCGATGCCAGCACAAAAATGGCGGCAGCTAACAACCCCCAACGCCACGCCCAGCGCCAACGGCTGCTCACAAATTGTCCAATTTTGGCCGCTGCGTCGGCTTTAACTGCCAGTTCCGCCGTGTAGTAAGCAATCACATTGCGAATGACCCAGGTAACTTGCTCAGCAATTTTTAGCAGATTCATAACCGCTAAAAAGGCTATAGCCGCCGGGTTAGATAACAGCAATCCGGCCACCACCAGCACCAGGTAATCGAACCCACCGGCGACAATAGTCGCAGCAGCCATTAAGATTCCATCACGGGCATCGGCAGAAAAGAGCAGCGATTTAATTCGTAAAATCATGGTAGGCTCTGCACTGGCAGCTGGGCCTGATCATTGGGACTGGGCATGCCATTGGGGTTGGTAACTGGAAGACGAACCAGAGTCGTGGGGGTGTACAGCCCAACAGCCAGCTGGACTAGGGCATCATCTGTGGGCCAAATAAATTGGTGGGTATCGGCCACAAGAACGCCGGGCAGCCATGAGACAAGTGGATAGCTGTTTTGCACAGGTTGGCGGTCACTTTGAGCCATCAAATCTCCCCCCGCAGTGAGGGCATGAACAAAGACAGTGGCGTTGTGGCTTAACGGCCGTTCCCCACGCCAATACAAAGTCACAGTCACCAGCTCACCCGGCTGTGGCCTGGTTGGGTCAACGGTATATCCTACCAACATCACGTCCTCTGCAAAGCGATGCCCGGCAGGTACGGCCGTTTCTGGCAGATCGTCCAACAACCAATCGCGCCTGGCCAGCAGTTGCGGCATCAGCCACAACCCGTCAGGCATCCCCTCAACAGGCTTCGTTACCAGACGCAAGATGCCACCCTGACCTTGCCACGGCGTCAGATCCAGGTTCAACCACTGCGGCTGGTCGCCAGCAGCAACGGCCGTTTCCGCCACCCGCTCCCCGTTAAACGTTACCGCCATCAACAAGCTGCCCTCGCCCACTGCTTGCAAACCGGTTTGCAAACGGCCGTTCAGCGGTAAATCCAGCGCGTATTCCAGGGCCGATTCGGCCGGTACGCGGACAGCCGGATAATCGGCAATTTCTGTACTGACGAACCGTTTTTCCGGTAGGCGTTCGGCCGTCCACAAAATGGCGGTCAAATCGTTGACCAGGCGGAGCTCATCATGAACAGTGGGCTGGGCAACGGCCGTTGAGGCTTGCAGGCGTGTTTCCCCCCAGCCCGATAGCTGCACTCGTCTGGTGCCAATTTGCCAGACCAGCATTCCCAGAAGCAGGCAAACCAGAAACCAACCGCCAGACTGACCAACTTTCTTATTAGACGGCCAGGTTAGAACCAGAAAAAGAACGGTCAGCCCGACCAGCAGCAGAAATAAACCTGCAAACCATTCTCCCTTGAAAATAGCTGGTTTGAACTGCTGCAAACGCTGCCTGAACAGGTTGGGCAGCAGCTGTTCGGCAAGCGCATCGGGAACGGCCGTTCCGGTGACATAGGTGTGTAAAGCCAGGTTGCCAGGTCGCCGATATTCATTCAGGCGCAGCGGACCGCCCAGCCGATCACCGCCAATGATGTGGGTTATGGTGGGCTGCGTGGCACTGGAAGCCGGGGCGGCGAGGGTGATGGTAAACGGCCGTCCCTTTGCATCCGAAATTGTTGGGAAGGAAAACCGAACCTTGCCCCCGCGTGGGTTTTCAGGGAACTCTACCTGACCGCGATAAAGCGGACCGGCTTCGTCCGACAGCGTCACCTCTACCCAGCCATAGGGTGAGCCTTGCAGCCACACTTCAACCATCGACAGGTTATTTGCACCGCTGACAAACGTTTGGCTGAGGGTATTGGAACCATAAAAGGCAGCCGGGAAGGGATCGGGCACGCCAGGCACTTCTTGCGCCTGTGTCCAGGGGCGCGGAAACAGGTAATGGGCATCATAAAACATGGGTACCTGTACCTGTGGGCCAACCCCGGTACTGCGCCAGCGCCCGACCACCAGTAAAACGAGCAGGATAAGGAGAGGAACGGCCGTCCAAAGCCAGGGAAAATAATGAATTTTGAATTTTGAAGTACGTTTCACCCTTCCACCCCATCAACCCATTTACAAATAATAACGCGGCAGGACGTAACCGAGCAAAGCCACAAAGTTAAACAAGACCATGCCGACGCGGAGCAAGACATGGGCAGATGACCCCCACCGTTTGGGCAGCAGAAACGGCAGGCCAAGGGTGAAAAAGGTGAGCATGGGAACAACCGTGCCAAGCCAGTAGCGGCCCTGCAGGCCACGGCCGTTGCCATACCCCCACCAAAAGGTTAAATCATACACCTGAAGCAGCACCATAGGTACCAGTAACGTAAGCGCCAGGAAGAGCCAGACGACCAGCGGGGCCATGCGCTGCCCGGCTTGCCATTGGGGAAAGGACGGCCGTTTCGCCCACCCCCGGCCCAATTTCCAGGCCAAACCGGCAATGGCCAGAACGGTTAAAACGCGCAACAAATGGTACACCCACGGCGGCAGCGGCGTATCCACCCAGCCAAAGTGAGCCCACCACGTCACAAACAGCCCACCCCAAACAGATTGATAATAATCCAGCATATGGGGCCAAAACTGGTAATCATAAAACGGGTTCTGGATGATGCGATGCCCCTCCACAACCGGATTAAAATAAAACAAATCCTGGTTGATGCGCCAACTGCGGATCATCCACCAGGCCGCAGGCGGCAAAATGACAGCATTCATGCCCACCGCCGCCCAAAAGACGCGCCGCCGTTCTCTCGGCGATCGCCACCAAACATAAATCACAACCAGCGCTACCAGCGGCGCAAATCCGTTGATGGTGGGCTTGATTAGAAAAGCAGCGGCAAAAGTAAGCCCAATAAAAATCCCTGTTTTAAAATCTAAGCCATCCCGCAAAACCAATAAACAAAGGTAGATGAGCAGCGAATACAACACAAAAAAGAGGCCATCTACAGAAATAACGGCCGTCATTTGCGTCAGCTGGGGTTGAAAGGCCACCAAAGTAGGGATGGTCAGGCGCATAGCTGCACTGTTGGGAAAGAGCAGCCTGGCAATGAGGTAAGCCACTACCACAATGGGGCTGCTCACCATGACGGCAAACAAGCGCTGCACCTGCATCCGCACCAAGAGATTTCCCTCGTAGCCAATCAGCCGGTACGGAATAGCGGCAATGGCGTAGTAGAGGGGAGTGGCATGCATCAGCTTGCCCGTAATGCCCAACTCGACGCTGGTACGGCTGGAAACGGGCAGGTTGTCGAATTCCACTTCGCGCAATCCCAGCGAACCGTCGCTCCAACCCTGGCGCTGTTCCGGGTTGTAATCCAGCCGCCCCACGTCGGCCAATTCGCGTGAGTAGGCAATTTCGTCTAGTAAAATCGTATCGGCCAGGTCGGGGAGACGGCCGTTTTCCCCAATGAATTGAATAACAGCATAATGGTCATCCTCATCCGGCCCTTGCCAGAGCGGAAATGCCAAACTCCACAGCACGCCCTTGACAATCATGATGCCCAACAGCAGCAGGATCAGCAGCCACTCCCACCTTGATTGCTGCGGGGAAATGATACGTCGGTCGCTCATTCCTGTACCTCATTCTGCTTCATGGCTACATAAAAACAGTGAGCAGCTTGTTGGCGAAAAAACTTGATCATGAGCTGTTCAAAGGAAACAAACAAAGGGGTTAGCTTCTCCATAAATGGCAGCTGGTCTGGCAAAATCTCCCACAGCCAAAAGATGACGCTGTACTGTTCGGCCGTTTCCACCCGAAACCCTTCTCGCCCAAGCTGCTGCTTCAATCCGGCAAAATAAAATGGGGCATTGATCTCATCCCCTAGCCATTTTGGGTAGAAGCGTCGTCCCCAACGAATAATGGGATTATCTTCCGCTGTTTCCACCAAAAAGAGCACCCCGTTGGGCTTTAAGCAGCGGCGCACTTCGGCCAGCGCCTGCGACACATCCCCAATATGGTGCAAAACGTGCTGGATATAAATCAGATCAAACGTTTCGTCGGGAAAGGGAAGTTGCAGACCAGAGGCAATGGCTACCGGGCCATGATGGGCGGCCAATTGTACCCGCTCTGGCACGACGTCGATGCCAATGGGGAAACGGCCGTACTGCCGAAAGCGGCTCATGTTCCACCCCGAAGCACAGCCCAGATCGAGAATGATTTGCGAAGACGACCGTAACATCAGCCGCTTCTCCACCGCAAAATAAGGCAGCACCTTATATCGGCTGGGTGACCAGTTTTCACCAAAAGTAACAGGTTTGCGATAATCCATGGGCGTAATTCTGCTGTAAGCCGCCATTAATGGCCAGCCAGCAATTAACGAACGGCCGTTTTGCCCCGATGCGTTGGCTTAAATAAATCAAACTGCCACACTTTCAGGCGATGCAGCATATAACGCCCAGCCACCCATAACGTCTTCAAACCATAAATAGTGCTGGCCGAAAAACTGATGGAGGAAGCCTCATTAAAATATTTTGTACTCACCGGCACCTCGGCAAAACGAAACCCAAAATAATTCGCCTGGAAAATCATTTCTGTGTCAAAGGCAAAATCATTGGAATTCCGAAGAAAGGGAACCGTTTCCAGCAGCCGACGGCTGTATGCCCGATAACCGGTATGGCACTCCGATAATTTTGTGCCCATGACAAAATTTTCTGTGGCCGTTAAGAAGCGATTTGCCAGATATTTATACCGGGGCATTCCACCAGCCAATGCCCCCTGGGGCGGAATAAAACGAGAACCAAGCACAAAATCTCCCTGCCCTGTGCGAATGGCGGCAATCATTTCCGGGATAATTTTGGGATCATACTGACCGTCTGGGTGGAGCATGATCACGATGTCTGCACCCAAACGCAGCGCCTCCATGTAGCAGGTCTTCTGGTTCATACCATACCCCGCATTATGGGGATGAATAATTAGATCTAAATCCAGCTCTTGCGCTACGCTTGCCGTGTCGTCGATGCTGCCGTCATCAACCAAAATAACCTGATCAACACTGTCTGGCGGAATGCTGCGGTAGGTGTCTACCAACGTTTGCGCGGCATTATAGGCTGGCATAACGATAATGACTTTAATTTTTTTTTCACTCATGTTCAAACATTCTCTTTAGGATTCGTAACGACTCAGCCAGATTGGGCCAATTTTCTCTGGGAATGGGGGCAGTAGCGGCCCCAAATTGGCCCAATCTCCAGAGAGTCTCAGTAGTTACTAGGATTCTAAAATAAACTGAACCGATTTCTCGGCCTGTTCGGTCTGCCAGATGCGCGGCCATTCTCTCTGCTGGCTCAGATACCAACCAAGACAACCCTGCAACCCCTGGTCAATAATCCACCGTTCTTGTTCTTGCCAATCGGGCAGGCCAGCGCTGCCAAGACGCGCCATCAGCAAGTCGTATGGGGGGAAACCGTGTACAGCCTGCTGGCGTTGTTTAACAAGCTGTGCCATCTTGGCAGATGTCGAGCGTGCAGGCAGTCCTGCCCCTTCTACAAGCACCACAACCTCTTTAAGCACAGCCTGGTTGGTAAAGGTAACGGCCGTTACCAATTCCTGAATCGGCCGTTTCGGAGGTTGAAATAATCGCTGCCAGACAATGTTCAAAGTAGCGGCAGGCAAACGTCGGCGACTCAGCTTCAACCCAACCTCACGGCTGGTGCGCGAATAAAGCAGATTTTGCGCCCAAAGCTTAAAGCGATCCTGCCTCCGCCACTGCTGACCAACCGCCGATGTCCGTAACACTTCTGGCGTGACGGTGATTGGCTTGGGGAAACTATAGCTACGGCCGTCTGCCGCCAAAATCGTAAAATCATCAGACATAAAGCTAAAGCCATCCCCACCCACAGCCTGCAAAATCGCCTCCGTTTTACCCTGATCCAGCTCAGGCACAACCAGGACAGCCTCATTCAGCCGGGCAATGGCCGCGCCATAAACCAGGGCATAGCCACGCTGCACAAATGCCCAGCGCAGCACCGGTTCTAAAACGCTTTTGTATAGGGCAAAAGGAGATTTAGCCAACAGCGGCGAGATAACAATTTCCGTGAAGTCTGCGCCAGGCATTACGGCCATGCCAAAGCCAAAGCGGCTAAGCCCCTCACTGTAAACGATGGCCCCCGGCTGTGGCGTTGGTGTACCGTACCGATCTATCCGAATTTGAATGTCTACATGGGGCAGTGGTTCGGCCGTGGCAAAATAAGCCAACTCTGGCAGCGCCAGCTGAGATTCCAACCGCAAAATTCCGTGAAGATCGTAACGAAAAATCCCCGGCTGCCACATGGTTATGCCTCGCCGCGAGAAAACCCACTGCTCAGACAAGATGTAGCGGGCCAAACTTTCGATGAAAACAGCCAGCAAAATAGCTGGAGCAAATGTCCAACGCCAGGCCGTAATAAATAGGACCAACAGCGGCAGCCGCACCAAAAAGAGGGAAAGCTGGTTGGTAACCCAGAATCGGCGCAAGCTGGGCCAGCCTGGTACCGGATGACCACCACCCAGTACCCATTTTTCCGTAAAGAAAAAACGCAGCAAAATGATGATCTGGGCCACAAGAACGGCCGTAAACCAATACGGCCAGGTAGTCAGTGGCTGCAACACGGAAAAAACCATTATGTCCAGCAGCAAGCTGACGGCGGCCACAAGGCCCAATCTGGGGAACGACTGGTTGGCCGTCAGGCGCAGCCGCAGCAAATGACGAAAAAAGTTCAGCCCTTCCTGAAAATCTGCCTTGCTTTCTCCTTCATGCCGACTGGCAAAATCAAAGAGGATTTCTGACACACGCAAACCGGGGCAGCGAATTAAAATCTCTAGCAATATTTTGAAGCCATTGGGGCGCAGTACGGCCGTATCAACAGCCGCCCTTCTAACTAAAAACAAACCCGTAAGTGGGTCTGAAACATTGCGCAAAAGCCGGGGAAACCAGGAACGCGCCAGCAAAGTGAGCAGTTGAGAAGTCATAGCCCGCTTTCGGCTTAGCCCCAACGGCCCAAAAAAGTTGCATTTCCGGCTGCCCACCACAATATCGGCCTGGGCCTCTAAAGCACGAGCCAACAAAATGGGAATCACCTCTGGTGGATGCTGCAAATCTGCATCCATCACGCAGAGCCAGGTGCCGTTGGCTGCCTCAAACCCGTTCATCACGGCCCCACTCAAACCATTGCGCTTGGCCGGAGGACGGGCAATGACCCGGATGGTAAAAGGAAAGCTGCCCACCGCCTGCTCAATCAGCTGTGGGGTGTTGTCGGTGCTGTCATCCACAAACAATACCTCAATCGGGTAGGCCGCAATTTCTGCCGCCAGCGCGGCGGCCAACCGCCTGAGAAGTGGGAAAATATTCTCTGATTCGTTGCGGGTAGGTATGATAATAGATACCAGATTTGGCGCTTCTTTAACGGCCGTTTCGCGCTGTTTTTCCTCGTCTAAACGCTGCATTCCAACTTTCCTCAACAATAAGAAGGTATCTTATCTTGCTTTGGAATGTGTGTCCAACCACCATCCGCTGCAGCAATTCCCAATTTGGCCGCTTCGCCTGGTGATAAATCCCCAGGCTATGATGGAATTTGCTCTAAATTGAGAATTGACACATCCGCTAACGTTTAATTGACACAACCTGCAACAATACCCTGTCTGACACCCCACCAGGCACCGCAAGCGGCAGGCGAAGCCCATCCTCAACCTGGTAGACCCCCATTTGCAACCCATAGCTCCCCGAAGGTAAATCTGGTGGCAGCAGGATGGTGTGCAGTTGAGCAAACTCATCCCCCGCGCGCAAGCCACGCCACGCCAGATCAAAACCATCATGTTGGGCAACCAACTCACCCTCCCCATCCAACAGGTGAACAAAAATCTTATGCTCACGAGAAAGTGGTTGAAACAGCTGCCACAGGCCCATTACCTCAACCACATCCCCCGAATGGACAACCTGATAACCAAACAAACCAAACGTATCGGAAAAATTGGCCATTTGCGTCAACGGCTGCCGTTTTTCAGCCCACTCAGCCGCCCCAACTACCGCATCTGGCGACCATCCCATCTCTGTGGAGGGCTGAAGCTGCCGAAAAGGCGAGTGGGGCCAGATATACAAACCATACCGCCACATTTGCCCCACTACCTCCTGAGAGCCAAACAGGGCTGGCCCGTCTGATGGGTACAACCCCGTTAATAATGAGTTATCCGGCAAATGGCCATCTCCAACGGCCGTCCACACCACCTCGCTCCCTCCGCCTGACCATAACAAACTCGTTCTGGCGTCAAACCAACGTGGCTGCACATCATTCGACTGAAATGCAGCCGCATAATCCTCAGCAGCAATCATTGCCGGGCCAATGCCAGAGAGTGCCAAACCTACAGAGGGCCCTGTGGGAGGCACCTCATAGACAAACAAAGAGTAGCCCAGGCGAGCCGCTGGCGTTTGCGTCTGAAACCAGGCAAAACGGTCCTGATTTTTAAGGTAGACCCCATGCAGCTGCGTCGCGCTAATAACATACTTTCCTGGCGCAGGAGCAGGTGGGTAGAAGGAATCGGTCAGCGGATCTTCACGACCTTGTGGCCAAATAGGCATGGCCTGACCCCGCTGAATGCCATAGGCGGCTAATGGGGCGGTGCCCAACCAGGCCACCTGATATGGCTCTGGCAAATTGCTGCGCTCATAGGCGGCTAACGCCGCCACATCCTGCCCCCAATCGAGATTGGAATCTACGGCTACTTGCCAACCATTTGCCGGACCACCCGCAATCTGGTTGAAATAGGCCAGGTAATGGGGGTGCAGCCAGAGGCTTTCGACAGCCAGCCAGAGCAGGCCAAACACCATCAGCCAGCGCCAACGACCGCGCCCGCCCCACAAAGCCCCCATCAGCACAAACAGTAAGGGCAAAATGGGCAGCAGGTAACGATAGCCAATATTGACCCGGCTGATCAGGCTGGCGGCCGCGAAACCGCCCACCAACAGCCACAACCAGCCCTGTGCCCAACGCCGCTGTCGGGCGAACAGGACCAACGCAGCCGGCAGCAGCACAAGCAGCGGCAGCGGCGTTTTAACCGCAAACAGAACGGGGAAGTAATACCACCAACCGCCAACATTCGCCTGTCCCAACAAAAAGGAAGAGTGGCCTTCAAGCTGATGGGCTTGCTGCAAGGCAAAATCCATTTGCAGCGCCGCCCAATCAAAGCGGTAAATAAGCATAAAAACGGCCGTTCCCACCCCCACCCAACCGGCTAATTCCAACAACGGCCGTTTCCATCCCCGTCTCTCTGCGCCAGTCAGCAGCCGCCACAGCACAATCAGCGCGAGGGCGGGCAGCAAAATCACGCCGGAGAATTTACTGGCCAGCGCCAATCCGATGGCCGCGCCCACCAATGCATAACGCCGCCAGCCGGGGACTTGACCGGCATCGGCTATTGTCCAATAGCGCCACACACCATAGGCGGCCAGGGTGATAAAAACGGCCGTACCCATGTCGGTCGTCGCCAGCGCCCCGTGCGCCAGAATGTTGGGATCGAAGGTAAACAGCGGCAAAACCACCAGCGCCGCGCCGGAGCCAAACCAGCGGCCGGCCCAGCGCGCCAGCAGTGCCGCCAGCAGCAGCGCCAGCCAGACCACCGCCAATCGCCCCACGAAGAGAAGTTGCAGCCCATTGGCGTTGGCCTGCCACATGAACTGTTTGCCCAGGGTCAGCCAATCTTGAAAAACCGCATTGGTCATGTCTGGCGGCAGCGCGGGCTGAAAGGCCAGGCGCAGCGGCAGGCCGATGAGCGCGTTCACCAGCGGCGGATTTTGTACCACGCTCATAACTGGCCACTGCCGCCAGTAGAGCGCCGCTTGCAGCAGGTGCAGCGGTTCGTCGAAGGTGGCAGAGTAGGCGACGGCGGTGTGCACCAATCGCCACCAAAAGAGCAGCAAAAGGAATACGGCCGTTAGGCGGAAAACTCGTTTCATCGTGGTACCAGCCTGCTTTTACTCCTGGCGCAAAACAAACGACTCATTGTTAACAAACTGGCCGCTCTCATCGATGTGATACATGGTGATGGCTAAAACCGTGGAGGAAGGCAGGGGATCGGCCGTTGTCTCCAGCACATACACATCCCGCACCACCTCACCGGCCGCCCACTTTGATGTCGGATTCCAGCCCTGCACCGGATGAAGGGAATCAGACTGAGCCACAATGTCGGTCGGTCCTTGCGGAGGGAACCGGGTTAGCCAATGCACCGCCACGCTGTAATCCCGTTCAATTGGCCGCATGGCCTGCCAATACACCGTGATCACCGCTCGCTCTGCGGCCACCTGGTCAACTGCTGCAGCACGAATCCGAATGCCATTGCCCAGATCAAAATCGTCTTCCAGGGGCACCTCAGCATCGGACAAGGGTACCCGTTGAATGGCGATCACTTCTGGCGACACGGCGTTATAGTGGGCATTTTCCACCCTGCTCTCCCACCAGGCTGGTGGCCAGTAGTTCAGGTAGAGGCCCGGCGTCAAAATACCTCCCTCAGCGCTGGCGATGGCGGCAAAATCGGCCCGGTGATCAACCAAAACAAGCTCAGATAGTTCATGCGTAACATGCAACCCGTAAGCGGCCGCAAAGAAACCCGTTCCCCAGGGCAAGGCCACCGTCGGCCGTTCGCCGGATAAAGCAGCGAGCTCGGACACCGGCTGCAGCCGCTCAATCATGGCCCGCCCGCCCGGATCGCGGGTTAACATGTTCACAAAGGGCAAATTATGCACCAGTAGAAAAACGGACAGCAAAAGGCAACCGGCCCAACCGAGCGGCCGCCACCCAGGGTATTTTTGCCCCAGCTTGTGGAGTAAATAAGCCGTCCCTGCCGCTACGCAGAGCAACGAAGGCATCAACACAGCCGGTGCCCACACCGCCCTGGGAAACAACAGGACAAATAAAGGCAGGACCCCGGCGCCAAACAAGAAGGCCAGGCCAACCTGCCAATCATCACGGAATAACCAGAGTAGGCCAACCAGACCGGCCAGCAGTAAAAACCAGGGGAACTGCTGCGTTAAATGACCATACAAAAAGTGCAAATTCTGAACCCAGGCAGCGTAGTTGCCTGGCAGCCGCAGCAGCCCGCCAACCACTTCGCTGCCAGTGAACTGCTGCCAAAATCCAGGCCATGTATCTGGCTGTCCATAAACCCAAAGTGCCCCCTGGTAAGCGCGCAGCGGTAGATAAAGGTAGGCGAGAAACGGGACCACAAAGGCCAGCAGCGAATAGAACACGTACCTTACGCCCTGTTGGAACCACGGCCAGGGCCGCGGCCAGGCCAGAAGTAAAACCAGGGGCAGCAGAAACAACAAACTACGATGATGGGCCACGGCCGTTCCCAACACAAAAACAACCGCCAGCCATTTTCCCGGCTGCCAGCACTCCCGCAGCTGGATTCCCAGCAGCAGCGCCAGACTCACCAGCAGCAGGCTGAAGCTGTACACTTCGGCAATGACGCTGTGCAGCCAAAAAGTCTCCCCTAAACCCACAATCAACACGGTCAGCCCGGCCAGAATTGTACTCCCTGGCAAGATGTGGTCCAAAGCCAGGTAAAAAATCAGCAAAGCCAGCAGCGACCAGATCAGCGATGTTGCCGAGGCAGCCAGAGCCGGTGACATTCCCAGGCCGCCAGCAACTTCGGTGAGCAGGGCGCTCAAGACGGTGTAAAGCGGGTAGCCCGTGTAGTGAATAGTGCCCCAGAGGTTGAGCGCAACTTGAATCTCGCCGGTATCCAACACATAGTCATGGACACTGCCGTTGATGTCTCGCTGGAGCGTTGTGGCATAAATCAAGCCTAAGAGGCCAATTGCCATGAGCCCAGGCACCAGGCGGCTGAACAAGAGCTGAGTGACGGCTTTAGAAAGCAGTGGACGCATAGCTAATTGCTCGGCTCAACTAAGGGGTTTCCAACGCTTGTAAAGTCCAGTCGTCCAGGAACCAGCCATTGTTGTGATTCACGAAGCGACTGCGGAAGGCTGCTCCTACACGAACAGTGCTAACCTGGCTAACAATAAAATCATGTGTGAGCGTCGCTTTGCTACCAGGCGTAGGGAACGTCCAGCCGGTTCCCCCATTATCCACGATGACGCGTGCTTCAGAAGAGAGCAGCTGGGTCGCCCAGATTTTATTGCCATCCTGATATGCGCCGACAATATCGGGGAAGAAGTTGATGGTGAGGCGGTAAGTGCCAGGCTGTAAGGTAACATCGGTAAAAATGGCGAAGTTGGAAGGTGCTCCTCCTTTGAAAGCTTTGATCGTATTAAGACCCTCAAAGATGAACAGATCATGTTCACTGGCCGGTATATCAGTTTGGGGAACAACCCGTATTTCTGGCCGGAGGAACGTGCCGCCATCACCGCCCTCCAGCGTGTTAGCTCCTTCATCCACGAGCAGCAGCCAGCCGTTGGGAATCTGCCACTCAGAGACGCCCTGGAAAAAATACCAACCTTCCTCAAAGGAAGGATTGGGCAGGAGGTTGGTGCCAACAGGCACGGCCGTTTCTGGCGCGCTGGCCGCCGTGGCTGCAGGTGGCGAGGTGGGAAGTGGTTCTATATTGGCCATAATCTCGCCGGACCAGCCGGGAATAGTCAATTCTTGTCCCACATTAAGCACAGAGGCGGTGGTTAAATTGTTGGCTTCTCTAATATCGGCAACGGGCACGCCTGTTTTGGTCGCAATTAACGAAAGGTTGTCTCCCGACTGCACCACATAGATGTTGGCCGCGGTGGCCGGGGTTTCTGTGGGGAGCGATGTTTCTTCGGCAACGGCCGTTGCTTCCTCCGGTACCGCTGTGGCCGTGGCCACTACCTCCACTTCTACCAGCCGTGTCACCTCCATCGGCACCGCCACGGTGCTGACTTCCGATACCACACGGGTGACTTCAACCGCTACTTCCTGAGTTACCAGGCGCGTCACTTCCACCGTTTCCGGGGTAGCAGTGCAGGCCAGCAGAAAGGCAGGCAAGGTTAAAAATAACAAAAGCAAAAGTTTAAGTTTCATAGAAAATCCTTTCGTCTCCATCTTTTTCTTGATTAATCTGTTCCATTGAGAGGAATACTTTCATGCAACCGCCCGATTTTATCCAGTTTCCTGATAATACCAACCGGCCTCATTGCCCGGGGTGCATGAACAACTTGTCAGTGATTTTTATAAAAAGGCGAATTTTGCTCATGTCATATGCAAATCAGGTCAAATTACGCCAGATCCAAGCGATTATGTAAACTTAAAACACTGTTTGGTCGATGATTTCATGTGGTTGAAACGATTTTCAGTCGAGTAGTTCGTTCTCTGACAACTTGTTCATGGACCCCATTGCCCGTTTGACAACCCGAAAGACCCGGCTAAACTTGGCACCCTGGCATGAGCCTGCCCAAATTTAATACAGAGTTCACCACAAAAGGAATCCCTTACATGACCAAATCAGCTTTTTTAGGTATGTTATCTGAAAAATCATTTTTCACCCTCTTTGTCCTTACAATTCTCCTTTTTCTTTTCGTTAGCTCCTCCTCCCTCGTCCAAACCAGGACCATTCAAGCACAGCCTGATGGCTCGGCAGATTCAATGCTCTACCTGCCTCTTGTAAGCAAACCTGTTGTATACCTGGCTCCAGAGTTTGTCACAAACATCACTTTACCCGGCGCGTTGTGCTCGCACGAGGTTGGCGTCAATCCCACGACAGGCATTGCTTACGTGGCCAACCACGACAGTGGCAATGTATCCCTTCTTAAAGATGGTGCCCTTGTTGGCACAGTGACCACGGGCGAATGGCCCACGCTGGTAAGTTCATCGCCCGTGGATAACAAGAGCTTTGTAACCAACCTGCACGGCGGCGTTTCCTACTTCCAGGGAACACAGCTAGTGGGGACGATTTTTGGCGCACCTGAAACACCTGGCGCTTACGGAGAGCCATACGCCGCCGCCTATAATCCAGTCAATGGCTATACTTACATCGCCCACATTGGCGGTGGCGGTGTGGTACAGGTTGTCAATGGCACCCAACAGGTTGCCAATATTCCTCTCATGGACGGCTGGATATTGGACGTGAAAGTCGATCCGTTAACCGGACTGGTATACGTGGCCAACGTAGAGCACGGTTTCCTGTTTATCATTCAGGACACGGCCGTCATCGACAAAATTCAGATTGGCTGGGGCCCGGACAAGCTGGCATTGGATGAAGTCAGCCGCTACCTTTATTCTGCCCACACATCACCCAACAGCCAGTATCCGCACAATATTTCCGTCTTTAACCTGGACACGCAGCAGGTGACGCCCGTCACCACCGCCAGCACCTCGCGCCGGGTAGCGGTAGACCGGGCCGCCAACCTGGCCTACGTCACCAATCCGGCCCAAAACACCGTTACGGTTTTACGCGGCACTAGCGTGTTGGCCAATGTGCCTGTTGGAAATACACCCTGGGGCGTGGCCGTTCACGAAGCTTCCGGCTATGCCTTTGTTACCAACGCAGACAGTAACAGCCTGACCGTCCTGCTGCGCGGGGAGGTAGTCGGCACACTGCCCACTGGCAGCCACCCGCTTGGCGTGGCGACAGACCCTCTGTCTAATTACGTCTACGTCGCAAATGAGGCGGGGTGCCAACAGGCGGGCAGCGTATCGGTTTATCGGATACCAACGAATGAGTAAAGCGCGGCCCCTGTCCTAGTGTTTCGCGGCTTCAATAAGCCTTCAGGCAGCGGATGCTGCGAAACACTTAAGCAGTTGGTCCCATACCTCTGCTTTTATTGCAGGTTTATTTGCGCCCAACTGCACCAGCGGGTTACTTTAACTCAACGAGGTTTAGCAAGATACGATCTGTGGACTGAACGGCCGTTGCCACTTCCAGGCGACGGCCGTTTTCTACTTCATATACCCCCAATTGCAGCCCATACAGGCCAGCTGGCAAATCCGGCGGCAGCAGAATGGCGTGCAGTTGGGCAAACTCATCGTTTGGCGCTAGACCGGCTAGCTGCACGTCCAACCCATCATGTTGCGCCACCACTTCCCCCAATTCATTCAGCAAATGCACAAAGATTTTTAGCTCGCGCTCCGGCGCGGCTTGCACTCGCCAGTAGCTCAACAAATTTAGCCTATCACCCGTTTGCTCAGTTTCCAATCCAATAAGCTGCAACGTCCCACCAAAGACGGCCGGCCCGATAAGCTTATGTCGCTGCGCCCAAGCGCCACTGCCCAATACTGGCTCCAGAGTCCAGCCAAAATTGGTAACCACCGCGTTGGCGGCGGGATCAGACAGTCGGGCCTCGATGGGCGAATAATCCCACCGAAAAAGGCGGTGTCCTCCATCGTGTAACTCTTCTAGCGGGTAAAAATGTTGCAAGATGGGATGGGTAGGCCAAACGTTGGCGCTAAGTGCAGCCCAGGCTGTCGCTGCGCCGCCACCGGACCAGAGAAAACTGGTCCGGGCATCGTAACCGGTTAGGCGTACCTGATTCCCCTGGCTAAACAGGGAAGCATCCAATTCCGGCAAGGCCACGCCGGACAAAGCCACACCCTGCGGTGGCCCCTCGGCCGGAACATGATAGACAAATTGGGAATAGCCAATTTTGTCGTCTGGCGACCGGGCACGGAACCAATCCAGGCCATCGGGTTGGGGCAAGAAAACGCCCTGAAGGTGGCTGGCGCTGATAACGTAAACGCCGGGCAATGGCCGCTCCGGGTAAAAGCCTTCCCCCAACTGCCACACGCCTCCTGGCTGCTCCACCAATATAGGCAGCACCGGAATGCCATATACCTCTGGTGGCGTAATCGTCACCAACAGCGTATGGACTTCGCCCAACCCTTTGCTGGCCACATAGTTCGCCAGCCCTTGCATATCCTGGCCCCAATCCAGGTTGGAGTCTACCGCCACATGCCAGCCATTGTTTGGCCCGCCAGCCAAAGCGTTAAAGTAAGCCAGGTAGTGGGGATGAATCGCTAGTGAGGGAATGGCCAGACAGACCAACAGTAGGATCAGCCTGGCCCACCGCCGCCGTAACAAGCCCGTTGTCGGCACCGCAGACGAAAAGGCCACCGGGAGTTTATCCCCCAACTGCCCGGCAAACACAAACAAAAAGGGCAGCGCCGGCAGCAGGTAACGATAACCGATGTTGACTCTGGTGAGCAGGGCCGCACTAAACAACCCTCCGGTCAGCAGCAGCAGCCAAACCGATTCCCAATCGTAGCGCCGCCACCAAAGCCAAGTTAGCAGCGCCCAGACCGACAGCAGCAGGGTAGCCAACGGCGTTTTGACTAAAAAGACGACCGGGAAATAATACCACCACCCCGCCGCACTCACTTCACCTAACAAAAAGCCGGGATGTCCGGTTAGCTGATGCTGCTGCTGCCACAAGAAATCGCGCCCCAACATGACCCAGTCCAGACGATAAATGAGCAGGAAAACTGCGGTGCCTATCACTCCCCAGCCAACGATCGCTGCCAAATCTCGCCACCAGCCAGTGCGCAGCGTCCCCAACTGCCAGCCGCGATAAAGTGCCGTCAGCACAAGCGCCGGAAAAATGACCAGCGCTGAAAATTTAGTCGCCAGCGCCAGCCCAATCACCACACCAGCCGACAGAAACGGCCGTCCGCCCGGCCGCCGCCAGAAACCCCACACAGCATACGCCGCCCAAAAGAGAAAAAAAGCCGTGCCCAAGTCCAGCGTGGCCAAACTACCATGCGCAAGCACGTTGGGGTCAAAGGTGAATAAAAAGAGCGCCAACCCGCCCGCCCCCC
Source organism: Promineifilaceae bacterium (SeqCode) (assembly GCA_041748655.1). Classification (GTDB taxonomy): domain Bacteria; phylum Chloroflexota; class Anaerolineae; order Promineifilales; family Promineifilaceae; genus Leptofilum. Next base: position 130,289 of record JBGTCV010000087.1, read on the forward strand.
GACTACGCCACAACTGCCTACTCCAGCGCCAGACCAGCGCAGCCAGGAGCAGCGCCAGAACCATCACGCCCAACCGCCCAGCCCAAATGATGGCCAAACCATGGGGGTTCACCTCCCACATAAAAACCTGGCTCGCATACACCGGATCGCCATGCGCGATTACGTCCGAAGGGATATCCAGGCTGGGGGCGGCCAACACATTGGCCGTCAGTCCAATGATAGCATTGACGAGCGGCGGGTTGTTGGTAATGTTGTGCAGCATGGCCGCCGGGGGCACGCGCCAATAGACCACGCCGTGATAAGTGTGCAGCACCTCGTCCATCGTTGGTGAACTGGCCCCGGCCATGGCCAACAGCCGCCACCAAAACAGCAGCAGCAAGACAAGGAGACCGGCCGTCTCCCACCCGCCTCGCCCGCTCTTTACTTTACCCTCAAGACCCTGTTGAACCATTTAGGCAATTGTAAAACAGCCCCCCATAATTGGCGAACCAATGCTTTTTGATAGAATAACTTCATGTCCTTGTCATCTGGTCATGTTCTGTATCGCCGCCTTCCCGTTGTCCTGATTTTATTAGTCGCCGCCTTCTTTCGTTTGCACCAGTTAGACACGCTGCCGCCAGCCCTGTTTCACGACGAAGCCGTCAACGGACTGGATGCGCTGAACGTGCTGCGGACTGGTCACGTCCCCATTTTTTTTGCGGCCAATAACGGCCGTGAGCCCCTGCTCATCTACCTGCAAACTATCAGTCTGGCGCTGTGGGGCAGCCGCGCCTTTAGTATGCGCCTGATCTCCGCCTTCATCGGCCTCATCACCGTCGCCCAATTAGTGAGCATGACACGGGCTTTTTGGCCGCGAAAGCCTTATGGTCTGGCTTTGCTCGCCAGTTTGATTCTGGCCGTTTCCTACTGGCACGTCCATTTCAGCCGCATGGCCTTCCGCGCCATTCTTATGCTGCCGTTATTAAACTTCGCCCTTTGGGCCTTTTGGCGGGGCTGGCAAACAAAGCGCTGGCGCTATTTTGCCTTAAGTGGCGTGACGTTTGGGCTCGCACTATATACCTATCTGCCCGCGCGGCTCATCCCGCTGATTATCGTCGGCAGCCTGGGGCTGGTCATGCTGACCAATTGGCGACCCCTCGCCCATCGCGTGGTTATCAAACCACTCCTGTTTGGCAGTGTGCTGGTGGCCCTGACGGGGCTGCTTGTTTTCGCTCCACTAGGCATTTACTTTAGCAACCATGCTGCCGACTTTAGCGCGCGCACCCAGCAAGTTTCCATTTTGTCTATCAGTGCTGCGTCGGGCCGGCCGCTGCCCCTGGTTTTACTGGAGCATATCTGGCAAACGATTCGCCTGTTTGTGGACCAGGGGCATCCATCACCGGTCCTGAATCTGCCCTCGCGCCCCATTCTGGATGGGCTGTCGCAGTTGGGGCTGGCGCTGGGGCTGCTGCTGGTCTGGCGCTGGCGGCAGCCAGTGCATTCGTTTTTGCTGCTGTGGCTGGCCATCATGCTGCTGCCCACAATTTTGTCGAATGAGCCGGGACATCCACTGCGGGCCATCGGCACGCTGACGCCGGTGGCGCTGCTGACGGCCGTTGGCCTGGCAGAACTGGCTGATTGGGCGGCACGTCGTTGGCGACGACCACGTCTGGCCGGGGTGTTCATCCTAGCGGCCGTCGGCCTGTTTAGCGGCTTTACCACTTACCACGACTATTTCCAGGTGTGGGGCCGCTCGCCAGCTACAGTGCAAGCATTTCACACGGCCTACGCGCAAATCGGCCAGCAGCTACCCGCCTTGGAGGCACCTGCCTTCATGGCAACCGAGGTGTTTCATCACCCGACAACCCAGTTTGCCCTGCAAGCAGCTAGGGAGGGAAATGCGGGCCAGGGAACCTTAACATTGCCGGGGAAAACGGCCGTTTCTCTTGCCCCCAGCCATCTCTGCTATTTGCAGCCAGAAATGCTGCTCTGGCAAAAGGACACCATCTATGCCCTGCCGCCAAACCAAACCGCCGGGTTACAAGCTGATGCGCCCGGTGCGCCGCTGTATGACGCCCAAGAGCGCGTGATTGCCTGGCAAAAGAGGCTCAACCTCAACCTGGAGGGAGAAACGGCCGTTTGGCCTCATCTGGTCAGCGCAAATTTCAACAACCAATGGTGCTTACTTGCCTTCAATGTGCAGCCCGCCAATGATCACCAGCCCGGCAGCGATCTGCAACTCATCCTGTACTGGCAGCGCTTGAGTCAGGCAGAGACGAATTACCACCTGGAGATTACGCTAGGAAACAGCTTTGGCGAAACGTGGACCCTGATCACAGCACCACAAGTGAGCAGTCTGCCAGCCTTTGGGGCAATCAATCAACAGACATACCACCTTACGATACCGGAAACGGCCGTTTTGCCCGGCAAATTTCGCTTTCGCTTGAATCTACTCGACCCTGCTGCCAACCATTACATCCCCCTGATGGACTCATTCAATTTGCCATACACTTCCCCGGCCACCACTGCCTACGCCACATTGGGACAGGGCCAGGTCAACCTGGCGACCCTCACACAGCCGCTCATGTTTACCTACAGTGACCCGCCCCTCCTACGTTTGCTTGGCTATACAGCGAACAGTGACACTGCCGGTCTGACACTTTACTGGCAAAGCCTTCAACCGGCCGACAAAAATTATTCGGTCTTCGTTCATCTATTAGACGAAAATGGGAAACTGCTCGGCCAGCACGATGGCGAACCAGGAAATGGCCGTTTGCCCACCAGCATGTGGCTGCCCGGCGAAATCCTGGCCGATTCGCACCCACTTACGCTGCCCGGCTCTGGCCCCTACACCCTGGCTGTCGGCGTCTACGATTGGCAAACTGGCCAACGGCTGCCCGTCACCGACGCCGCTGAACGCCGCTTACCCGATGATCAGGCGCTCATCATCGAACCGTAACACAGTTTGGAGCAATTGGCGCTTACCTGGCGTAATCGGTAAAATCAACCTATGTTATTATCTTTCACCCAGTTTGCTTTTTTCATAGGGTAAAATCATTCATGCATAAGCATCGTGCAAACATTCTCGCCGGAGTAGGGTTGGTTTTGCTGATACTGCTGTTCATAGCTCCGGCTCTGCGGCCCGGCCAGGTTCTTGCCCCGTTGGACATCGTCGTAGAATCGTGGCCGCCCTGGCAGCGGCCCAACCAGCCAGTCGAAGTCCATAACTTTATGCTGACCGACGTGGTGAATTACATCATCCCAGCCAAGTTGTTCATGTCTGAGGCAGTGCGAGGCGGGGAACTCCCCCTGTGGAACCCTTATGTATTCACCGGCTACCCGTTTACCTACAACACACAGGCGGGCCTCTGGTATCCTCTGAATCTGTTTTACTATGTGCTGCCCCCGGCAACGGCCGTTGACCTTGTCATCGTCCTGCAAATGCTTTTGGGCGCGTGGTTCATGTACGCCTACTTGCGCCAGATTGCCCTGAGCCGTCTGGCGGCGGTGACGGGCGCGGTGGTGTTTACCTTCAATGGGTTGATGGTCGTCTGGCTGGAATGGCAGGTCGTCCATGCCGCTCTCATCTGGCTGCCACTGCAACTATGGCTGATCGAGCGTATTGCCCACCATCTGGAGCAAACGCCCGCGCGTCCAGACAAGTCGCTGGCCCTGAGTCTGCTTGCCGGGCTGGTTTTTGCTGTGCCCTGGTTGGGCGGACATTGGAACTGGACGTTGTTCAGCAGCCTGACCGTCGTCCTTTACCTGTTGTGGCGCTTCTGGCCACTGCTTCGGGCAAAAGCTGCTAAGGGGAAGCGCCGCCAGATCTGGCTGCCCCTCCTCTTGATTCCGAGCATCGGGGCAGCCGTTTCCCTCGTTCAGGTGCTGCCCGCCTTTTTCTACCTCAGCCAAACCCACCGCCAGCCACTAAGTTATGCTGAATCGTTGGACCATTCCATGTGGCGCAGCCTGGTGGTAATGATTGTGCCCAATTTTTTTGGCAATCCAGTGCAAAATAATTGGTGGGAGAATTTGTGGGGGCCGCAGAATTTTAACGAGGCCACTTTTTATCTCGGCCTGCTGCCGTTGCTGCTGGCTGGGCTGGCGCTGACGCTGCGGCGTGACCGTCGGACACTTTTTTTCTCGCTTTTAGGGGCATTGGGCTTGTTATGGGCGGTCCGTTCACCGGTTTATTGGCTCTTACACAGCTTGCCGGTATTTAATGGGCTGTTCCCTAGCCGTGCCATTATCCTGACAGTCATTAGCGTGCCAGTGCTGGCGGCCCTGAGCCTGGATCGGTTGCAGCAACCAGGCTTTTTACCCGGAAAACGGCCGCTCCTCTCTGTCACCCTTCTTTTTCTTGCCCTCATTGGCCTGGCCACCGCCTATTTCTGGCTCTGGCGCCCCGAAGTGCGCCAGACATGGGAATATCTGCGGCCGCAAACGATCGCGGCCGCCATCTTCCTCGTCGCTGCCTTTGGCCTGATGCTGGCCCGCCTGAGCAATCATTTGCCAGCGCGGCCATTTGCTGTGTTAGCTCTGCTGCTCATTGTGCTGGACCTCTTTTACTTTGGGCACGATTACAACACAATCTCTACAACAGACAAATGGTTTGGGGAGACGGCCGTTGCCGACTTTCTCCACGCCGACCCCACCCTCTACCGCATCGTCACCCCGGCAGAGAGCATCGTCTACTGGCCCAACACTTCCCTCGTAGACGCTATCCCCAACATCAGCGGTTACGAACCGGGCGTCTGGCAGCGCACCACCAGCTATCTCTCCCTGGCCGAAGGGGGGAATGCCATCCGCTTCAGCCGCGTTCTCATGCCCTTGCAAGGGCTAAACTCCCCCCTGCTCGACGCCATCAACGCCCGCTACGTGGTAACGACCGAAAACAGATGGGGATCAGAACCAGCCCTGGGCCCGGCGCAAGAAATTGTCAGCCAGTGGCAACCGTTGTCGCCCGGCGAAACGATCAGCCTGGCGCTGCTTATGCCCGAAGCCGGTTTCTTTCGCCTTGATCTGCCATTACAGGTCGAAGGGGTGGCTGAAAGCGCCGTCACGGTCCGCATTTTTACGGCGGATGGGGTGTTGGAACTGGCGCACAGCACCCTCAATGCAACCGTAGGGCTGGCGGCAACGGCCGTTACGCCGGAAACGTGGTCTTCTTTCTACTTTGAGGCAATGCCTTCCGAATGGGGGCGAGACTTTCTGGTGCGCATTGAATTGCAGGGGGAAGGCGGCCATATTTTGCTGGGCGCGGATGACGCAGGCAGCCCGGCTTTTGCCACCTGGTATCTGCCCCGCCCCAACCTAGTCTTTGAAGAGGGCAAGTCGCAAATTTACCGCAGCCCAGGCGCTTTTGAACGTGCTTATTTTGTGCCCCAGGCTATCACGGTGGCTAATCTGACAGAGGCGCAAACGGCCGTTCTCCAACACGCCCACGAATTAGATCAGGTTGTCATTTTAGAGCCGATGGGCCGTCGGCTGCCACCAGACCTGGGCAGCGCGGGTGACACAAACAGCCAGGTGAGCATCACCGATTACGGCCTGAATCGGGTGGAAATCACGGCCAGCAACGAGCGCGCCGGTTTCCTGGTCCTCTCGGATACTTACTACTCCGGCTGGCGGGCCACCGTCAATGGACAGGCTACCCCGGTTTATCAGGCCAACGGCCTGGTGCGGGCCATTTACCTGCCCGCCGGAGAACACAGTGTCATCTTTTCCTTTTGGCCACCGGATTTTATTCTGGGGGCGGCTGTGAGCGGCTTGACGCTGCTGGCTTGCCTGGTGGGCCTGGTTATTCTAGGGCGGCGGCAGAAAAACGGCCGTTTCCCCACTCCCACTTACCGCCAGCCGCTCTAACGACGCCAACCGGTACAGCCCCACGGCAATTTGCGCCGGATCCGCGTCTAATGGCAGGCTAAACAGCGCCTCATCCACCACCACCTCGCCCACGTCCCAAATCGAGGTTGGGTAACGGCCGTCCTGTGGCGGGCTATCCTGCTGGGCAATCAGCGCCCCATCCGCACCGAGCAGGTGGACAAAGAGGGTGTAATCCACCGTCATAGTCCGCAGCGCCTGCCAGTAGGTGGTCAGGCGAAGCTGCCCCCCCTCCTCCTGAAGATCATAGCCGAGCAGGGCCACTTCGTCGGCAAAATTAGCGGACAGGGGCTGGGTGGGAACGGCCGTTACCGGCTCTCGCGGCGCAATCTTCAGCCAACCCAGTTCTACCGGTTCTCCATCCAGGTAAAGCAGCAGCCGCGCTCGCGCCGGAGCCTCGTCCGGCGGCGCGGTTAGCGGCAGGGTAAAGGTGATGGGCGTTTGCGCGGGCCAGGTAATGGGGGTAACGGCCGTTGTCGCCGCCACCTCATCCCCCACCAGCAGCGCACCTTGAACCGCCGCGCCCCCAGCGGTTAACCCGTACCCGCTCACGGCCAGCGACAGCGTCTCCCCTGGCAAAATGACCTGGGGCGCGTCTATCGCTTCTACGTAAAAGCGAACGGCCGTTTCCCGGCATACCCGCGCCCAATCAGACGGCGGCGTATACAAAGCCGGGCGGGGAAACGCCCCTGCCACCTGCCACAAACTCCCAACCGCAAACAGCAGCAATCCGACTACCGGCAGCGCCAGCGCCCCACTCCTAATTCTTCGTCCCTTTGTCCCTGCTTCGGCTTTGCTCAGCACAAGTTTGTCCCTTTGTAATAAATTCTTCCCCACCCGCCGCCAGCCCAACCCCAACAGCGCCGCAATCGGTGCGGCAGCCGCATACGCCAGCCGCCCCTGGTAGCCCGACCAGTTAATCGTCAAAATGTAGCGCAGCAGCGAGGCGTAAATTGCCGCCACCGCCAGCAAGTTGAAGAGAACGGCCGTTGGAGAAAAAGAGAGAGTAGAGATTGGAGATTGGGAAATGGCTAATCGCCAATCCCTAACTAATAACACCAACCCGACCACCGCCGCCATCACCATCATCGCCAGCAGCCCATAGACCCAGTCCGGCGCTTGAATCTTCAGCCAGCCAAACCAGGCCCAATAAGACTGGAAATGGATCACCACAAACTCGCGCAAATCAAACAGCGTCAGCGGCTCGGTGCGCAGCACCGCAAACCCTTTGGCCTGCAAATGCACGTCCCAGGCCAGCGGATCGCCATAGAGCAGGTAAGCACGGATGTACCACCAACCAGCGATGAGCAATGGTACCACAAGAACCAGAGATAAATTGAGGGGTACGGAATACAGCTTACGGTTTACGGAATACGGCTCACGGAATACGAGCCACAGGGCGGCCAACAGCGGCAGCGGCCAAAAAGCGAGCAGCGCAAATTTGGTCAGCAGCCCCAGCCCTACCAACACGCCCAGCAGCGCAAACAAACGGGGCGACGGATTAGCGGTGGCCCGAATGGAACCGTAGACGAGCGCTGCGCCCAGAACGGCCGTTAACACATCATTGTTCACACTGGCCATCATAAACAAAAACTGCGGGTTAAACGCCAAAATCCCCGCCGCCAGCAGACCGACCCGCGCATCGTCAGGCGCTAACTGCCGCCCCAGCCCGTAAGCCAGAAGAACGGCCACTGCTCCCAACAGCACCGATACTAATCTGGCTGCGCGAAAGGCGAGATAGTCCGGGGCAAATGGCCGCGCTTCCGCCGCGTCGTGCAGATAGAAATGCGCCCGCCCGCCATCATGCGGATCGAAGGTGAAGCAGGCGTTCAGGGGCAAATCGGCCGAAGCGGTCATGGGGAAGGGGGCGGTAAGGGTCGCGTTGAGCAGGTAAAAGAGGGGCGGCTGGTTAGCCTCCATCGTCTCATTGTCGGCAGCGATGGGGTGCATCACCGGGAAAGCCCGATGCTCCAGCAGGGTGCGCACGTAAAGGAAATGGTCTACCTCGTCCGGCGCTTCGCCCAGCGGCACGACCCAAGAGTAAGCCACGCCTAGCAGCAAATAGAGGACCACAATCAGCCCCAGCCAGCGTTTCTCTCTCATAGCCGCCTGCGCTCCCGCCAGGTCCAAAGCAGTAAGCCGCCCATCAGTAAAAGGGTGAAAAGGGTAACGGCCGCTCCCATCAAAAAATCACCCGGCAAAAAAGTGAAGACAAGGGTGTGCTGCCCGGCCGGAACATAAACGGCGCGGACAATGCTGTTCGCCCGATAAAGAGGCGTGGGCCGGCCGTCAACAGCTGCCCGCCAGCCAGGGTAATAAGTGTCGGCCAGCACTACAAAACCGGCATCGTCCAGGTCAGCTTGCAGCGTGACGCGGTTCAGGCCATTTTCGGTAATGCGCACCTGACTGGCGGTGGAAACGGCCGTTTGCCATACCGGCGGCGGATTATCCCCCACTTCCAGCACCACCACTTCCGCCAACCGCTCTGCCTGCATCTGCACCAATCCCAGCGCTTCGCTAACATTGGCAGCGGGCAGCGCCTCCCCCACCACATAGGCCCGGGGAAAATAGCCATCGTTCAGGTAGATGCGCGTTTTGCCCGCTTCGTGTACCAACTGGGGGCGGGGCAAATAATAGCTGCGAAAAGCCAGCCCAGCGCCCGCCTCCCCAACCGCCGCTTCACCCACACCCTGGTAAACGGCCGTAAAGCGAAATTCCCGCCCCCACTCTGAAGGAAATACGCCAAAGTAAAAGCTGGCCCACTCATCCACAAGCGGCTGGCCCAGTTCCCAACTGGCATTGGCCAGTTCCTGCCCCCCATCGGCCGTAAAAATACGCACCGTAACCGTGCCATCCGCCCCATCGCTCACCTGCAAGGGCAATTCCAGGCGGTGAAAGCCGGCATCAGGCACACGGAAGGGTTGAGCAAAGGCCGTCGCCCCGCCCAGCGGCGCCCAGCCCCCATTCACTTCCTGCACCTCTCCCAATGTCGAAACCTCCTGATACCAGTCGGCAATTGTCACCACGTATTTCACGTTTAGGGCAGCCAGCAGCGGCGAATCGAGGCCATGCAGGGGCATCAACTTGCGCTCGAAGTAGATAGCATCGCTGCCCTCCGCCGCCGCCAGATAATCGACCACGTTTCGCAAGATGGCCGGTTCGTAGCCGCTGAGGTTGGGCAGGCGGTCCACCAGGGCCGTATTGGGCGGGTAGGCCACCCCCTGCGGCAAAGTGGTTATACGAAAAGGCTCGGGGTCGGATTGGAGGAAAACGGCCGTTTCCGTCTGCGGGTACAAATCAGCCACGTCGCCCACCGGATTGTAATCATGCCCCAGCCAGAACAGATCCAGCACCAGCCAACCGGCAAGCAGGGCGGCAAACACAGCCGGGCGCAAACGAGTTGGCCCGAACCAGAGCAAAGCCAGGCAGACGAGCAGCGAAAGGCCAAACCAGAGCAAATCAGGTCGCAGGCCGCCTAAATCGGGGCGATACCAGAGGATGTACCCGGCGACGATGGCTGCCAAGAGAAGGGTGAGGATAACGGCCGTTTGCCGCACCCGACGCCCATCCACCCCCTCTTCCAACAGCGCATCCAGGCCGATGGCGCTGAGAACAGCCAGAGAAAACAGGTAAACGGGCATCGCCCGGCTCGGCCACAGTCCATCGAACACCGGCAAGACGTACAGCAGGCCATACAGCGGCGTGCCCAGCGCCCACAGCAGACCCACCCCACCCCAGGCAGCATAAAAGCGGGTCAGCCCGTGCCGCCAGCGCAGCGCCAGCGCCAGCGTCGTCAAAAAGAGCGGCAGCAGCCCGGCGTAGAAAGCGATTTCGTTGTAATTGGTGCGTCCCCACCAGTTGGCGTGAATGGGATTGCCAAAAAAGTCGGGCACGAGGGCCACAACCGCCCACTCTTTCAGTCCCAGGCTGAGAGATTCGGCGAAGCTGAACGGAGCGCGGTGGCCCTGGCGCAAATAGTTGAAGGCAGGCAGCACCTGAATCAGGCTCAACCCCACGCCGCCGCCGAAAAGGAGAACGGCCGTTCCCAGCCAGCGCCGTATAAGCTGCCGCTGGCGAAATATGCAAAAAAGGGTGTAGAAAACGGCCGTCATACTGCTGTACAGCGCCCAATTCCAATGGCCGCCAAGCCAGGGTAAGGCGAAGGCCAACGCGCCAACGGCCGTTTCCGGCACCATACGCCACAAGTCGCCCGGCTCCTGATTCAGCTTGTCTTTAAGGCATTCCACGCAGAGCAAAAAAAGGGGCAGCCAGATAACGGCCGCGTGAACCACCTGCCACTCCAGCCAGACGATCATCATACCGTTGAAGAGGAAAACGGCCGTGCCCACCCAGGCGGCGATTGGCCGCAGCCGCACCTGGCGCAAATAAGCAAACATGAACACAGCCCCCAGCAGGAGTTGGCTGAAGATAGTGAGGTTAACGGCCGTTGCTGGTGGCAGTAAATAATAAAACAGCGATAAGGGATAAAACAGTCCGGCCTGCGTGTTATAGGTTAGCGGATAGCCGCCCAACACATAAGGGTTCCACAGCGGCAGTTCCCTCTGCTTTACCTGCTCCGCCACAAACACCTTCACCGGGTAGATGTAGTCCACCACGTCACTCAGCAGCGGATTATGGACGTTGACCGCCTGATTAGGCTGCTGCCAGGGCGGCCAGACCTGTGTCACCAGGTCCAGGGGCAGCAGCACCTTACCTGGCAGCAGACCTGGGGCAAGGAAGAGGAGGATGAGCAGGACAAGACCGAGTAAAGTGGCCCAGTGCCGGGGCAAACTATTCATTAGCTGGCAAATGTATCATGCCTGGGTAAAATTTCAACATAACACATGAACCGTCGAACCGCTTTCCTTCTCTTCCCAGCCCTGGCCTTTATCTTGCTCATTCTCACCGATTGGCTGCCCTGGCTGCGCGGCCCGGCGCCGGGCACGAGCGAATGGTATTGGCCTTATCTGCTACGGCCGTTTTCCCGCTGGTGGCTGCCGCTGCTGGCTGGGGGCATTTTAGCTCTGATTGCCGCCTGGTGGCTGCGCCGCCCGACCCAGACGCGGCCCAATTGGGCCACCCTGGTCGCCTTGAGCGGGGCGATGATTGGGCTGCAACTCAGCTTCCTCTATGTCCACCGTCCGGCGCTGCTGGCAGAACTGGCGGATCGCACCCTGACCATCCTCGATGGCGGCTTTTTCGTCCCGGCAGCCGAGCTAGGCGATCTGAGCGCTGCACTGCGCGATTACCCGCAGCAGATGCCCACTTTCATTTCCGAACACGCCCGCACCCACCCGCCGGGGTTAATCGTGGCCAACCACCGCACCATTGCTTTATTCGACCATTTCCCTGAGCTGTCGCTCATGTTGGCAAGAGAGGTGTACCCTGGCCGGTGTATGGATTTGTGGCTGCTGGAACGGCCGTTTTCCACCGCCGCCGCCTTACTCATTTGGGCCATCCTGCCCCTGTTGGCCGCCGCCCTCACCATCTGGCCCGGCTATCGGCTGGCCCGCGAATGGTTGGACGAAGGTCCGGCGCGGCTGGCGGCACTGCTGCTGGCCAGCCTTCCTGCGCTGCTGCTTTTTGCCCCCAAGGTGGTGCAGTTTTACCCACCACTGGTTTTGCTGCTCTTTCTAGCGCTGGTACACGGGCTGAACCGTTCCTCAACCGGATGGCTGCTGCTGGCCGGGGGAGTCTACAGCCTGCTTACCTTCCTCAGCCTGGGCAATCTGACCCTGGCGCTGCCCATCAGCCTCTACTTGCTGCTCGATTTGTGGCGCAACGGCCGTTTAACCTGGCTGAGTCTGGGGAGAGCGGCCGTTCCCCTCACCCTCGGCGGCCTGTCCATCTGGCTGGTTTATTCGGTGGGCTGGGGCGTGCCTCCCTGGGCTATTGTGCAAACCGGTCTGGGGCAGCATTATGAACTGGTGACGCTAAAGCGGCGCTACGATTGGTGGCTGATCTGGAATCTGGTAGACGTATTGGTCTATGCCGGTTGGCCGCTGCTGCTTGGTTTTGGCGCGGCGGGGGCAACGGCCGTTAAAAGCTTACGGGCGCGCCGCTTGACGCCCGTTGACCAGTTGACCCTGGCGCTGCTGGCGCTGCTGCTCGTGCTGAATTTCTCTGGCTCGGCACGGGGAGAAGTGGGTCGGCTCTGGCTCTTTTTTATGCCGCTGCTGGCGCTGGCGGCGGCAGCTGGTCTGGCGGCTTTTCTGCCGCCGCGCGGCTGGCCCCTGGCGGTGGGGCTGCAGCTGGGCATCGCCATCAGCCTGGGGCTGGCGTGGCAGCCGGTGCGCCCCGTGATTGTGGTGGCGGAACGGCCGATTATGCCCGCACTTCAATCCATGGAAACGGCCGTTGGCGTCACCTTTACCGAAACCATCGGCAATCATACTCGCACCATCACCCTGTTGGGGGCAGATTTGCCGCCAGCGGTGGCTGCGCCAGGCAGCCCCCTGCCGCTAACGCTCTACTGGCAGGCGGACGGCCCTACCTTGCGCCCTTACACCATTTTCAACCACTTGCTAAACGCCAGCGGCGAATTGGCAGCGCAGCGGGACAATTGGCCGGTGCAAGGGCAATGGCCGCCCACCTGCTGGCAGCCGGGAGAAATTGTCAGCGACAGCTACCAGCTAGAGCTGTCGCCTGACCTGCCGCCAGGCAAGTATGTGCTGGTGACCGGCCTTTACGATAGCCGTAACGGCAAGCGGTTGAGCACGTCCGAAGGGCAGGAATATGTGCAGTTGAGGGAAATCGAGATCAGCGGAGAATAATTACTCTTCACTCCCCAATCGCTGCAATACGGCCGCATTGTCCACAATTTCGCCGCCGCTGGCAGGAAGACGGCCGTTTGCCTCCGTATAAAGGCCTACACGGAGTTCGTACTTACCTGGAAGCAGGTCCGCTGGCAAAATAATTTGGGACGGATCACGCACCAGATCGCCCGGCTGCCAGCGGTGAGTGGGGGCCAGCCCGTTCACCGGAGGGCGATCTATCTGGGCAACGAGGTTCCCGTTGACATCGATGATGTGAATGAAAAGCTTGTAGCTGTCGGAAACGGCCGTAACACTTTCCCAATACAATGTCAAATCCAACACGCCATCTTGCATATCCCAATCAAAGCCACGCAGCCGAATCACCTCGCCAAACGTAACCAGCAGCTCTTGCTGCGGCGTAATCTCGCGACGGTAGGGCCAATCCATCTCATACAACACCACTTCCGGGGCAAAAATAATGGAGTGGGTACTCGTCGTGAAACGCTGCACGGGCCGGGCAATGGCCGGGTCTGCCACCAGGAAAGGATGCCAGCCAGGAAAAACTGCCAGAAGGCGCACTTCCTGCGCTGCCAGAAAGTGGATCAGCGCCGAGGGAGGCTCTGGATCGCGAAGGATAGGCCACATTTCCGGCGAGACCAGGCCATGCAGGTCCACAATCGGCCGGGGTGAGAAAAAGGTAATTGCGCCGATGTCATCAATAGCCACCACTTCCTCTGCCGGTACGTTGGCCGCCAGCCACTGTCCCATCGCTACGTCAATCTCCTGAATTTCCCGTGCATTGTAGCCAAGCATCCCCGCCCAATAGGGGACACGCCACAACCCAGCCAGAAGGAACAGAATGCCCACACCCACCCAAAGCAGACGGGGCACACGGTGCAGGCGGCTGGCCAGCCAGCCAAGCCCGGCCGAAGCCGCAATCATCTGGAAGGGGATGAGCGGCATGGTATAACGGCCGTGATGCCAGAGCAAGGGCACAATAATCGGTGTAACCAGGGCTAATCCAACCAGCCAGCCCACCGTTAAGCGGCTGCGCCGCCACAGCGACAACAAGCCAACAGGCAGCAGCAGCAGAGAAAGGAAGTTGTCTTGCCAATGGTAAAGGGCAATTTCGCGCAAAGTGCGCAAGCTGTAGAGGTCAGCTGCCCCAGCAGATGTGCCGGATTTTGCGTAAAAGGTGTTAGGGAGCAGCTTGCCCGTCTGGGAGAAGCCAAAGAGAGCGTAAGGCAGCTGAATAAAGCCATAAATGGCAATTGCACCGACCAGACTACGCCAATTTGCGGCGGCTGACGACTGGCGGCTTACGGCATGTGGCATACGGGTCCAAGCAGCATCTGCCACTGCCAGAACAAAAAGGAAGTGCCCCTCTGGTCGGGTCTGGCTGGCGAGGGCAAAAAGAACGGCCGTTAATCCATCTAACCCCCGTCGCTGATAAGCCCACACAGCCCCCAGGCTCAACGCTGTAAAGAGTGTCACCTCCATTGCAGAAAGCCCCGCCCACAGCAATCGTGCCGTAACCGCTACGCCCAGCGCCGCCAGCAGCGAAGCGCCCCATTGCCCCGTTAACTCCAGCGTCAGTCGGTGAGTTAGCCAAACCGTAACCAACAGCAAAGCCCCGCTGAGAAATAACCCTGGCAGCAATAGTTGATCTGTAACCAAGCCAACAGCCGCGAGCAGCAGCGTCCATAAAGGGGCTGTGGAACCGGCCGTGGGCACACCAGGTACAAAGCTAAAACCATAACCTTGGCTGAGATTGCGAGCAAATTGAAAATGAATCCAGGCGTCGTCCAGCGGGACGCCCGGTACACCGCCGGTAATGGCCATCATCGTTTGCCAAAAAAAGATCAGCAGAATAAACGACAGGAGAAGGGGTAGAAAAATGACAGCCTGGTGTTGTAAAAGCGGTCGCCATTTTGTGGTCAAATGCCGGACCGAATCTGTGGATGGAGTGATCAATGTCATACGCCTGATTCTAACGTCAAATCATAGTGAGGCAATCCAGCAATTCTCAATATGCTTATTCACGCAAATGCCAAGCCCAGATTGAGAATTGCCGCTTATCAGTCAGATTCTTGTACAAAGAGCAAGAATTTTTGGCATGGTTCAAAAAGTAGAAGTTGTCCTTTACAAATTACTCCGAAGATTGTCATGCTGAGCGGAGTCTTCGGAGCGAAGCATCCCGCTTACACAGAGGAATGGGATGCTTCGGAGGACCTCAGCATGACACATTTCCCCTTGCTTCTTTGCGCCTTTGCGTCAAAAGATTTTCTGGCTTGTCCAGGTTAGGGTAGAGAGAGCGTCGTAAGAACGGCCGTTTCCCCCAAACCCGCTAACGTCGGCCAATGATAGAATCCAGTCTGAAGTGTATAGCTGCCGGGTGGCAAATCCGGTGGCAGCGGCACGCGATAGCTGTCCTGGATAATTTCGCCAACGCGCCAGTCGGAGGTAGGGTAACCCGCCGGGGGACGATCCAGTTGGGCAACCAGCTCACCGGTTTCGTTCAGCAGATGGACGTAGGCGGTATAATCTAGAGCCATAGGGGATTGCCCCTGCCAGGCCAGGGTGACAGCGAGGGCATTGGCGCTTTGGTCAAGGCTCCAGCCGCGTAAAATGATGGTATCGGCGAAGGAAACGGCCGCTTCCTTTGCGACCAACAGCCGAGGCACATCTGCAGCGACATGAAAGGCGATGAAGTTGGGGCGCGTCTCGGCCACAATGCCATCGGGGAAGAAGGCTTGCAGTTCTGCCAATGCCAGGGTAGATGCGGGATGGAGGAGGTAAACGGCCGTTTGTCCCTCTTCCCCCGCCGGAATTAAGCCTTGCCCACCACTGTAGCTGCGCAGTCGCGCAGGGTCGGCCAGGGCAAAGTAGATGGTGGCCATCTCTTCCTGAGTTGGGGTGAAGTAAAGAGCTGTAGTGGGCGGCCGGGCGGCGGCATATTGCCCCAGCTGCCAATCCGGCAGGTAAAAATCGGCCGCCAGTTGAGGATGGTTGGCGTAGCGGAAGAAGTAGTCGCGGCCGGTGAAGAATAGGGAAACGGCAAGGAGGGCATAAATAATAAATTGCACCTGGTGACTGGTAACTGGTGAAAGGGAAAAGAAAGCGGGTAATCTTTTCCCCTGGATGAGCTTGCCCAAGCTTGCCAGGCCAAGCGCCATAAAAATTGCGACAACTGGCGCGGCCCCAGACATGCGACCAAAATGAGGGGCATCACCGCTCATGATGGTGGGCAGCAACATAACGATGAGCCAAAGAAAAAGGAATTGGGCGCGAGGATTGCGCCAGCCGCGTCCATTTACCCCGACACTCAGCACAAACAATACTGCCTGGATGGGGTCCAGATACGGCCGTCCTGGTAAATTATGGCGGAGGTGAGTTTCCCCTTGCCAGAACAGCCCGCGTATAACTCGCCCGATATTGTTGAGCCAGGTAAGAAACGGCCGTCCCTCCACCGTGCCCAATCCCTTATTTGCCACGTAGGAGATGCGAAACACAAAAAAATAGGGGTAGCGGGCAAAAAACAGCAGCAGCGGCAGTGCCGTCACCAGCGATACGGCGGCCATCAAAACCAGGTGACGCCAATGCTGCCGCAGCGCCACCCGATCTTGGGCAAACCAGAGCGGTACAAACGCGACAAACAGCAGCGGCAGCAGTCGTCCGGCAGCATAAATATACACGCCCAAACCTAGAAAAAAGCCAGCAATCAAAAATGACCAGGTGATATGCCGACGTGATGCCTCGCGCGATGGCTTGATGGCAGCAGGTGCTTCTGTATCCTTACGCTCTTGAATTGCAGTTCTATTCACACCGCGCCAAAAAAAATAGACTGCTAATGTTTCTGCTGGCACAAACAGGGTCATGCGCAGACCAAAATGGCTGAAATGGACGGCCGAATAGAGAATCGTCATGAAAAAGGCGGCGTAAAGGGGGATGAGCCCTAGCCACTTAAAGCCTGGAGATCGATTACGAAAATCTAATCGCCAATCCCCAATCTCAAAAATTGCTTTGGCGGCTAAATAAGTGGTAAAGACAGAAAGCACACCAGCCAACGCGGGAACCAGGCGAATGGCAAATGGGGTTGGGCCAAACAGCCAGATAGACAAAGCCATCAGGTAAATGTGCAAAGGTTCACGGCCATAATTGCCTGTAAAGAAAATGGGGAAGCGAGTAGGCACAGGGGGATTGCCGTCATAGGCTTCCTGAGCATACAGTTCCCAGCCTTCGTAAAATTGGGGAAACGTTTTGCCCTGCACCAGCGAGAGGGCATCCAGGCCGTTGTACGCCTCATCGTGGTATAGGCCGGGCGGAAAACTATCTAGCTGCCAAATTCGCAAAAAGGCAGCCAATAACAGAACAGCAATAAGGGCAAAGAGATGGATCGGGGAGCTTTTTATCATTCCTCAACCACCAGCTCATCTAATAAAACCCAATCGCCACTTTCTGTTTGCCACCGTTTACCGGTATCGGGATGGTATATACCAGCACGAACTTGATAGCTTCCTGGTGGGAGATTATTAGGAATTTCAAATTGTTGAATTTGAATCAGCATATCGCCCTGACGAAAGCCTTCCCAGAGGGTACTTAATCCATCCCACTGCGCTTGAATATTGCCCTCGCTGTCAGTTAAGTGGATGAATAGTTTTATAGGCACTGGAGGGGATTGGTTTTGCCATCTTGTAATGACCATCAGCAAAGGCTGATTCAAACTTCCATCGGGAATCGAGAAATCTACTAAATCAATTTGATGATCATCTTGTAAAAAGGTTTGGAGATTTTCTTGCTCAACATATTCAAAATCAACTCGATAGAGAAGGTATTCTTCAGTCTCAGAAACGTTTTCCTCATTAACAATCCACTCACTAAAGAAGAAGTGCACTACTTCATCGCGACTAACTACCAACCAGTAGGGACTTTTTTCTGGCCATAAAAAAGCTCCTGTGAGATCAACCCAGTGCGGGGTGATATCGTTGGTTTCTAAGCGGGCAAAATCATCCGGTGCGATTTCATCCAACTGCACACCGCTTAGAACTAAATCTACCGGTTCACCATAGGCGGGAACATCGTATATGAAAATACTGTAACCGATTTTGGCCAGCGGCTCCTTGTCACGGAACCAGTCAAACTGGTCGTGGTCGGCAAACTGAACGCCTTGCAGATTGGTGGCGCTGATGGCGTAAATACCGGGTGCGGGGTCGTGTGGGTAAAACGGCCGTGCGCTTGGGTTCATCAGGCGCGGAGGCCAGCTATCTAGACCCGTATATTGAATGCCGTAGTATTCAGGCCGCCCCTCGCCAAAATAGCTCAGCCAGATCTGATCCACCCCGTTTTCATCCAGCCACGTTTTAAGATTGCCTAAATCCTGTCCCCAATCCAGGTTGCTATCCACCAGGTAGCGCCAGCCACCGTCTGGCCCGCCCGCCAACTCGTTGAAGAAGGCCAGATAGTGGGGTGAAAGCCACAAGGTAGAAGCAACCAACCAACCCGATAAGCCCAATAGTCCAAACCGAAACCAATTTGGCAAAGCCGGGCTTTTTTTCCACAGGTTAGCCAGGGAAACGGCCGTAAACACAATTAAAAATGGCAGCGTTGGCAAGATATGCCGGTACCCCAAATTGATTTCGGTGGTCAGGGCAAAGGCAAAATAGCCCAAAGCCGGAATGAGCAGCGCTGCCAGCGAAAGCCAGCGACCAGCTAACTGGCACTTCAGTGCCAGCCAGAGCAGGCTAAACCCACCCCCCAGCAGCAGCAATAGGGTTGGCAGCGGTGTCTTAAGCCAAAAAGCGACCGGAAAATAATACCACCAGCCACGATCTGAATAATTGCCCATCAGAAAAGCAGGGGTAGATTTTTGCATTCGGCCACCGATATCTAAAAGCTGCTCCAGGTGATGAGAAAGCGGCAGCGTGAGACCACCAAGCTGCGGCAGTGTCGGCAAATCCTGTGGCAGGGTGCCAATCTGAAAACCATAGACGGCCCATAATGTCAGCGGTGCGATGAAGAGATAGGCCACCACAAGCATAAACAGATGAATGATTGGCGATTGACGGATACCGATTAAAGAGGGGCGCAATCCTAAACCCCAAATCTGAACGCCGAAATTGATAAGGATGATAAGGGCGAAGAGGGGAACAAACAGCCCGGCGGTAAATTTACTGTTTTGCAGCAAGCCAAAGGTTATACCAGCCAAGAGAGCATGGTGCCAAGACGGCCGTTGCCAAAACCACCACAACGCATACCCTGCCAAAAATGCAAAAAAGGTCAGCCCCAAATCGGTTGTAACCAGGCGCGTGTGGGCCAGAATGTTGGGGTCAAAGGTTACCAGGTAAAGGGCCAGCAACGCGGCCCAATGCTGCCGGGTTACCTGCCAGGTCCAGCGCCCGACCAACGCCGCCAACAGCAGCCCCAACCAGATGGTCGGCAGGCGAGCCAGGAGCATGGTGCGAGCCACATCGTTGCCAATCTCCCAGAGGAACAACTCCGCCGGGCGGTGGAAGCCAGTCAGCGTCCAGGAGGGATGAGCGGTGGGCAAACGCACCGTCTCGTCGTGGACGAGCAGGGCCGCGTTCAGGGCATTAAGCCCCAGGGGATGGCCAACGCGCATCTGCTGATTTTCGCCTCGCATATAACCCAGGCCGCGCACCAGGAAGCCCTGCTCATCGAAGGTGGGGCCGAGACTGTCCAGCCTGGTAACGGCCAAAGCAAACATCAGCAGCAGCGGCAATGCCCGCAGCCAAATCTGTTTACATTTAAATATATTTTCAAAAGGGGCCTGTAAGTGAAAGCGAAGGTAAGGCACCAGAAAATCGGTCCTCTTTATTAGACGATATCGGAAATAAGCATTGATCCGCAGATTAACGCAGATTTTTTGCCTTTTATCTGCGTTAATCTGCGAAATCTGCGGATTGTTTTTGACATAACGTTAATTCCAATAATGTCTATTAACTGTCAGGCACGAGGTGCTAATCGTACCTGACAGTTAACCATGCAGGCTACACTAATTATCTAGGGGCGTAATCTTGAAGTATTCATAACGCCAGGTTGAGTTGCTATACTCATCCGTAGAGGCAAAGACGCCAAAGTAAGGCTCATTGATCCACCGGGTATCGTTGTAGGTATAGCGCAGTTGGCCATTCATGAAAAACTTGATGTCCGAAGCCCGGACCTCAATGCGGTAATCGTTCCAGCCGGAAGCGTTTACATTCCCTGAAAATGGTATCGCTGCAGGAACGTGACCCAACCGCTTCAACGGGCTGCCACCACATTGTGGGCAATAGACAAGGGAATCAATACGTTCCCATAAAAGGGTCAAATCATTATTAGACGACCAGATAAGATTGGTGTTGTAGAAATGATTAAAACAGTTCTGATGGGCGTAAACACCTTGTAGCGTACTCCAATCAGGGCAGGGTGCTCCTCCCCAATCTGCACCAAAAACCACACCATGCGACACCAGATTCCCCAAATTAGCCGGCATAGAACGGAATTCTATGACGTAGGGGGGAGTCGGGGCAGGTTTTAAGGGACTGGCAATGGCCCAATCCCAGGAATCTTCTACACGAATAATCAACCAGTCGTTATTTTCGTACCACGCGTCTGTTTTTTCAATATAAGTGAGACGCCGCAGGCCATCTTTTAATGTAGGTCCAGACCAACCCGTTTGATTATTGGTGAATGAATCGGAGTATGCGCCAATTACTTTTACAGTTGCCGACCAGGGGCTGCTCTGAGCGCCGCTTAAAGTGCGAAGGCGGAAATAGTAAACGTTATTGGCAGAGGGTTGGATGGTATTTATAAGTTGGCTGGTTGCACTTGCCGCCAGGTTAAACGTGGTAACGCCTGTGCCAAAGGTGGCATCCTGAGATTGCTGAAGCTCATAGCCCGTTACAGCTGCGGCATCGCTGGTCGTCCAATTCATTTGCCAATCATTGGCGCTGTTAGGACGGGTAGCTGAAAGGGTTGGGGGCAACACTGGCTTAAACACCAGCGGGAGATAGAGGACATTGGACCCGACTGTGGTTGTTAAATGGGTAGAAACGGTGACTGATGGGTCGGCTTGGGATGTTGCGGTAATGACGGCCGTATCAAACTCGCCATCAACGGCCGTAAGGGGAATAGTAACCGACACACTGACAGGTGAGGAATCACCACTGTTGATAGTTAAGGTTATGGGAGAAACTATTAAGTCCCAGGTAGAAACGGCCGTTATCACATACTCATCATTCAGCGTACCTATATTTGACAAGGTAAGCGCATAAGCAACGATTTCCCCTGAATCACCAACGGCATTTGTACCACCAGACCAGGCAGCCTCATTGGCAACGTCCCCTTGTGGATTCAAAACCGCCTCTTCTGTGGGCAGCACAGCTGGTATATTATTCCCCTGGATAATATGCGCATCAATATAGAGTTGAATTTGTTCATTCGTGGTTAACGTAGGGGTAATGACTGGGCTCTGGGCATAAACAACAGACGCACGTTCTACCATTGATAAGGCCAGGGTTTGAACCATGACAACCAAACCAATAATAGCGATAATAAACGTCAAAAACAGTTTCAATTGACCCTTGCTTCGGACAAGCTCTTTTTTAGGTAACACAATTTTTTCCTCCGAGGATAATTATATTAATCGTCCAGAAATACGTTCCTGCTTTAGCCAGAGCGATCCCGGCTGAAGCCTCTACTCCGAAAAAAGGGAAGTGATTTTTAGACGCGGACTTAGTGCTTTATTAAGTTAGTTTCTTCATTTTCCCGGAAACTACTCTAACGAGAGTGACCAGTTCATAAGTTATAAAAGTCAAATATACCCATCCCTCTATTTTCCGTCAACGAACAACACCTCTGCCAAAACGACGATATCCCTACCAACATCACCCGGCTGCAAGCGCTGTTGACTCTGAAATGTATATAATCCAACCTGCAATTCAAAATATCCAGTTAATTCGGTCAAATTGATTATATGCCGCTGGATCACCCTATCTCCCGGCTTTAGCGCCTCAGCTGCCGCATCAAATCCATCATGTTGGGCGACCAGATTACCAGACGAATCTACTACATGGACAAAAGCCTTTAAATCTCTTGGCATCTTGTCTTCCACCCGCCAAAAAGTAAGCAGATTAAGTTCTTCATCAGGTTCTACACGCAAAAGCGAGTACCCTTCTAATGTAATGAGATTTTCAAAAGAGATTGGCTCTTCCAGCGATGTTGCTGGCAAAAATTGCGCCTCGTCCAACCTGTAAACAGAATAGGCTGGTTGGGCCTCACTGCGAAAATACGGTTCTAAAGGCAAACCAGCGGCACGCATTAACCAGGGGTGAATCGGTGCAAATTCTGGCACGTAAAAACGGCCGTCTCCCCCCACCGGCAGCACCAAAGCGCCAGCCAGCCCATCGCCCGTCTGCACCCAGCGCGCCTGCGGATCGCTGCCTAAACTAAATATCAGCGAATCCCGATCGATTGGCTCAAAAAACGGATCTGCTATCACCATATTTGCCGCTGGATTTGCCTGCCAATGACGCGCGATATCCAGCAGCACCGTCTGGTAATGCTCCAACCGCGTTTTCTCTGCCTGGGGCCAGCGAATGAAACCGTCGTTCACAGTTCGGAACAGGTTCACGCCGACGACAGAGAGTGCAAGCAGCAGCAAGATGGGCGGCATAATCACTTTTTGGTTGGCAAACCATCTGGCTGATTTCATGCGATAATAAACGGCCGTTCCCCCCAAGGCCACCAGCAAATAAACCACCGGCAGCCCTCCCAACAACCGCACCGTGCTGGGGGCCTGCGGCGTCACGGCGCTGGGAATCAGCGTAACGCCCAACCAGATAAGAACAAAGGTATATCGGGGTTGCCGCCAGTATCGCACTGCCAGCAAAAAGCCACTATAAAAGAAAACGGCCGTTCCCCAGTCAAACAGTGGACGATTAGGCCAGGTATAGGTCCAACGCGGATCACCCGTAAAGCTAAAAACGCCCAGCGTCTGCACAATGCTTTGCAAAATTGGCTGCGGATTGCCCGCTTGCAGCGCTTCCAGCGGGCCTGCCAGCTGATCCACCCGCTGCTGCAAACTGGGGTCTGCCCACAGCGTAAGAAACATCGGAGCAGAAACCAGCAGCGCCATGCCCAAAACAACCAGCGCAGCCTTCACCTGCTGCTGCCTCTGCGTAAAGAAAAAATAGAGCGCCATCAGCCCGGGAATGGCAAAAACCACCCGGGCACCAGTGTAGCTGTACAGGCTTAACCCTAAAAAGAGACCCGCCATAAACGGCCGTTTCGGCCAAAACCAGGCAAAAATTAGCAGCAGCACCGGCTCTAAAATGGGGCGAATCCCAATCCGGCTAAAGATAATTGGCCACCAGCTAATCGCCAGACCAAGGCCGGTAATAACGGCCGTTCCCGCCCCAAACTCCCGCTTTACCCAGCGCATGGCCAACGCCACCAGCAAAAGCCCTAATACCACTGAGGGAAATCGTACCGCTATGGCATTTTCACCCAACAACAGAGAGAAAGGAATCGTCCAATAATGATACAGCGGCTCGTGGCCATACCCTTCACGAAAAAAAAATGCGTGATTACCTGCCAAGATAAAAGCGGGCATTCCTGCATCCAGCACCTCATCCTGGGCCAGGCCTGGGGGTACATCTAGCAGCAGCCAAAGACGAAAAAACGCCGCCAAGAGCAGTGTCAAAGTCGCTGCTACCAGAAACCAATCCGTCTGCCCCGACTTCATTCTTCTACCACCCTAATTTGCCCTACCCAAACACGGTCGGCCGTCTCCGCCGCACCGGTCAGAATCGGCCACCGCTGCCAGGTATCTGGCCGGTACAGCCCCAGCTGCATCTGGTACGCGCCCACAGGTGCATTGGGATCGATAGGCACGGTATGCACCTGGGCAAAGCGGTCCCCCGGCTGCAAACCGGCCAGACGCACGTCCAGCCAATCTTGCTGGCCCCAAATATCCACCCCGTCGCTGGTGAGATGCACAAAAGCGATCAGCGGGGTGGGATCGGCCGTTTGCACCTGCCAAAACGTGATGAACCGAACGGCACCAGCCACAATCTGCGGCTGGGAAGCGGCCAACAAATGCAGCCGGTTGCCAAAATTGACGGGCAGCGCGGCGGCGGGCAGGTGGGCCAAATCGGGCGGCCAGGCAACGGCCGTTTCCGCCGCCACCTCCGCCAAACGCACCTCAAACTGGGCCACATCCGGCAGCAAAAAGCGCGAATACTCTACAAACGTTTGCTCCGATGAGGCAGCATCCGCCACAAACAAACCTTGCAATTCGGCGTCATACTGCTGCGGCGCGAGCGGCGCTGTGGGAAAGTAGTAGGTCGCGGGGAATGCATCGGCGGGCCAGACCCACGCACCCGCCGGATTAAACCAGCGCACGGCCGAACTATCCCCCGGCGTCGCCAGCTCAAACGCCACGGCGTTCCACGGATGCCAGTAATTGACGTATGGCCCGCCCACCAGCACCGCGCCGCCGGGCGCATCATTTTGCACAGCATCGGCAACGGCCGTAATCCCCCCCTGGTACAGCTCCGCCACCTCCGGCTGCCGGTTCCAGGTGACAAAATAGGCCAAACTATCTGCCACTCCGGGCACAATGACCAGCAGCGCAATCAACGCTGTTGCGGCGATTGGCTGTCGTTGGTGCAGCCACTGCCACATTTTGGCCACGCCCAAGCCCAGAAAAATGTAGGCCACCGGCTGGGCCACAATGCTGTGCGTCACGCTGGCCGCTGGTGGGGCAATCATCGACGGGCCGGTTCCACCGAAAAACCAGAGCAGCAGCAAGGCAAACCTGGGCTGCCGCCAGCGCCGCGCCACCCACAGCAGCCCGCCCAAGAAAAAGAAAACCGTTATCAGGCCAAAAATGGGACGGCCGTATTCGTTGTACAGCCAATCCTGCTCACCCCGAATCACATACATGCCCAGCGCCCGCACCGACAAATCCAGCACCGGCAGCGGATTCCCCAGGCGCAGCGCCACAATTGCCTGGTTAAGCAGCTCCAGCCGCTGCTCGCCGGTGGGATTGGCGGCAATGGCCTGCCACAGCGGCCAGCAGAGCAGCCCCCCTACTGCGGCCATCAGAACAAAGCGAGGCCAGCGGCTTTTGAACTGCTGCCAATGGAATACGGCCGAAAACAGTACAAATCCCACCACAACAGCGGGCAGCACCCGCCCCGCCAGGTAGGTATAGACGCCCGCCGCCAAAAAGAGGCCGCCCAGCAAGCCATCAACCAGACCGCGCCACTTTTGGGCACGCAATCCTTGCGCACGCATTTCTTGCGTAGAGGGCCGTTCCCAACTTTGCCACAAAAAGTAGATCATCAAGGCGGCAAAAGCGGTCACGCCGCCTACACGCAGCCCCACCCGGCTGTAAAAAATCGCCCAAAAGGAGACAGTCAAAAAAGCAGTGGCCAGCAGCCCTACCCGTCGACCCAACAGCTTTTGGGCCACCAGCCAGGTGGCCGCCAGCTCCACCAATCCTAAAACGACCGACGGCAGCCGCAAACTCCAGTCCGATTCGCCCAACAGCGCCAGGCTGCCAGCCTGCAAATAATGGTACAGCGGCTCATGCCCCCACGACTCGGCGAAGTAAAGCGGCCGTTCCCCCGCCAACACCCGCCCGGCCATCAAATAATTTTGCAGCTCATCATAGCGCAAACCGGGCGGCGCCGTATCCAGCGCCACCACCCGCAGGCCAAACGCCAGCAGCAACAGCCCCGCCAGGAGCAGCTTCTCGGTCAGTCTGAATTTTGGCGTTTGCGGGTTCGTCAAGAACAACTCCACTATTGGGAGTAATTGGGTAATTAGGTAATTGAGGAATTAGAGACGCCAATTACCCAATTGCCCAATTACTCAATTACAAACAGATAAATCGACCCGATCCGCTCATCTGGCTGCCGCTGACGAAACCAGGTATAGACACTCTTTTCGCTGCGGTGCGACTCCCACAAGCTGCTGGCGCTGATGGCGTACAGCCCAGGTTCGGGCACATCGGGATTAAACGGCGGATTGTCCCACAATGCCAAAAATTCGGCGCGGGGGAAGCCGGGCAAAGGCACATAATCCAGCCCGTAATAAGCCGGATCGGCAATACCAAACCAGCCCAGTCTAACTGTTTCCACCTCGTTTTCAGCCAGCCAATCCTGCAAACGGAGCAAATCCTGGCCCCAATCGCTGCTGCTGTCGGCCAAAATGGACGCCCCGTTGGCTGGCCCGCCCACCGCCAGATTAAAGTAGCCCAAATAGTGCGGGTGAATTAGCAGGCTGGGCAGCAGCAGCCCCAGCGCCAAAACGGCCGCAGCAACCCCTTGCCAGCGAGATTGATCGCTCAAAAGAAGCGGCAAACCGCTGACGCCCACCACAATCAGCGGCAAAATGGGCAGCAGATGACGATAGCCAATGTTGATGCCGCTGAACACACTCACCGAAAAGTAGAGCAGGGCAGGGACCAATAAAAAGAGCAGTTTAGGGCGGATAGACGGCCGTTTCCACCCCACCCCCAGCAGCAAAACCAGCCCCAGCAGCAAAACCAGTGGCGTCTTCACCAAAAATGCCACCGGGAAAAAGAGCCAAAAGCCCTGGTCCGATGACTCACCGAGCAGAAAGGCCATACGGCCGTCCCGGCTCACGTTCACAATCTGGTCAATCCCCGCCCAAAAGGTGGGCATCGGCCCGTTGAACCGGTTCAACGCCGCAAATGTTTCCGACGGAAAACGAAACGCCCCCCACTCAAAGCCAAAAATCACCCACACCACTCCCACTGAAACCAGCCCCGCGCTCACCAATTGCCCCAACCGCATACCAATCCCTTCGCCTCTTTGCGCCTTTGCGTCAAAAATCGGCAACAAAGCGAGCATAATCAAAATCGGCGCAAAAGTCAGCATGGAAAGCTTGCTGCCAAAGGCCAGCCCCAGCCCCACGCCAGCCGCCAGCCAGCGGCCCCACGCCCAGCCCGGCGCAGTCCACAGCCGCCACAGCAGCAGCAGTGCCAGCGTTATGAACAATGTCCCGCCCAAATCGGTGGTGATGAGACGGCCGTTTGCCAACAAATTCGGTTCAAATAACAGCAAAAAAAAGGCAAGATAGGCAGACGGCCGTCCCCAAAACAGCCGGGCAAAATGAAACCCCACCAGCGCCAACCCCAACGTCAAAAACACAATCGGCAGCCGCCCCAAAAAGATCATGCGCGTCACGTCCTGGTTTACACGCCACAAAAATTGGTCGGCAAAGGTGTACCAGTAAATATCCGGCGGCTGCAAATCGGTCCAGCTGGGATGGTCGAACGGGTAAACCAGATCGGGCAGCAGCAGCAGCGGCAAGCCGCTCAGGCTGTTTACCAGCGGGGGATGTTCTAAACTAAGCCGGGGATCGCCGGTTTGCACAAACGCCGCCCCCCGCGCCAGATGATTTTGCTCATCCATCGTCGGGCTGTCGTTTACCAGGCTGTCTAGCGCCAAATAGAAAAACAGCCAGACCGCCAGCACCACAAAACCCCACCGCCACAACTTTCGCTCAAAAATTGCCATAGAAGGCTGATTATAAGTGGCTGCACGCCAAACTGACAACGAATATCCTATTCCCGGCAATGGCAACCCCATCACAAAGCAGTTACAATTTCTGCGCTTCCACGCAAACCACACAAGAAGGAAATGGTGTCATGAACCTTAAGCAGATAAACATTCCGTATCGCTCCCAATGGGATGAGGATGCCAAAAATCATTCCGGCGATTGCGGCCCCACCAGCGTGGCCATGCTGCTCAACGGCAAGCGCGTCGCCATCACCCCCGATGAACTGTACGCCTACATTGGTGTCCGTCCCAAATTCACCTACATTCCCGACCTGAAAAACGCCGCCTGGGGTGCCGGGCAGCTCACGCTGACCTACAAAAAGTATGCCGGTTCTGGCGAAGCGCTCAGGGAACTGCGGCGCAACATCGACAACGGACATGCCTTTATTGCCCTGGTGAAATATCAGCCATGGGTCAAGTTGACCGGCAATAAATTTGAACATGGCCACTTTTTGGTCGTCACCGGCTACGACGAAAATCACGTTTACGTGCATGATCCGCTGTTTGGATTGTGGGCACAGCGTGCCAGGGGAGAATATTTCCGCTTCAGCAACAAACAGTTTTTGGATGGCTGGGGCGGCTTCCATTACACCGAAAACGACAATTTCGGCTGTCTGATTCCCGATTCCAGCTATCCCTTTGTGGGCGGAGTCACAGAAGAAGCGCTGCCTGCCGAAGCTGAAAAAGAGATGGAAGAAGCACGCACTGCCATCGCCGCCGATGGCGAACTGCGCCGCCGCATTCTTTCGTTGGCAGCGTATGAAGGGGTGGCAGAACCCAATTTAGAAGATGGGGAAACGGCCGTTTACTGGCTCAACCATCTCGGCGATTGGGGCAAGCAAGTGGACATTCACACCGTGGTACACGGCAACACCTACAGCGGCCTCGCCCGCCGCTACTACGATGATTCGCTGCGCTGGCGAGCCATTCAGGTGTACAACAACCAGCCCGATGCCCAACTGTATGTCGGCCAGCGGCTGGAAATCCCCCTGCCAGACGCCGCCCAGGCAGAAGCTGCCGGGCCGCGCACCGCCGCTGTTGTCCTCCCCAAAATCAAGGTGCCACGGCCGCAACCTTTGTAACCTGGGGATGAATCCCCAGGCTATAGGGGGGGATAAACTATGCGCAAACATCTTGGCACTTTCATCAAACTAAGCATCACCGTTCTGGCGCTGTTTTACGTCTTTAGCCAGGTCGATATGGCCGACATCGGCCAGCGGCTGCTGCGGGCGAACCTGGGCTGGGTATTGGTTGGCTTCTTGCTGGTCAATGCCAGCCTGGTGGTGCGGGCCTACCGCTGGCTGCTGCTGCTGCACGGCGCTGGCTCTCCCATCCGCTTTGGTCGCCTGGTTTCGCTCTACTTTGCCGCCAACTTTTTCAACTCCGTGCTGCCCTCCGGCTTTAGCGGCGACGTGGTTCGCGCCGTGGAAGCGGCCCAGGACATCCCCGCCAAAACGGCCGCAGGCACCGTCCTCGTCGATCGGGCCACCGGGCTGCTGGCCCTGTTCATGATTGGTCTGGCGGCGCTGCCGTTCCGCCCGGACAACTTTCCGCAAACGCTGTTTTGGCAAACAACGGCCGTTTGCCTCATCGGTCTCATCGGGGGCTTTGTGGTACTGGAAGGACGGTTGGTGCGTGGTTTTGGCCGATGGGTGCCTGGCTTTTTACGGCCCGTGTGGCAAAAGGTGGATGGGGTGATTACGGCCGTTCAGGCCTGTGGCTGGACGGCCGTTTGGCAGGCAATGGGCATCTCCATCCTCTTCAACCTGATGCAAATTGGCTGGTTTGCCACTGCCGGTCTGGCGCTCGGCTACCAGGTGGCATTTACCCACTACTTTCTGGTCATTCCCTTTTTGTCGCTGGCCATTCTGCTGCCCTCAATTGGCGGCCTGGGCATCCGCGAGGGATTGGCTCCCCTGCTCTTCGCCAGCGCCGGACTCAGCAGCGAACAAGCGGTTGCGCTCACCCTTCTCGTCTTTGCCATCGAACGGCTCTCCGGCTTTCTCGGCGCGCCCATCTACATCATCGACACCCTGCGCCGCAGCCGCCAAAAGTAACAAATCTAGCGTTTAACCAATTTACAAGGAGGCGACAAATGCATCGAATAAGCACTGTTTTTTGGGGAATCCTGGCGATTCTATTGTTTGCCGGTTGTGGCGGTGGACAGACCGATGAACCTCGTCCGACGGTGGACGATCCGCGTGCGAATGCGATTGAGGCGCTGCAAACGATGGACCTCAACACCTGGTGGCAGGCATATCGCAATACCGATCCCAACTTTGTGGGCCAAATTGTGGATGAAGTAGCAGACAAGCAGCCAGATGGGCTGCCCACAGATGCCCAAAAGCTAGATCGCCTAATTCGCAGTCAAATTGTGAATGCTTATAAGCTGCGCATGGCCGACACGGATGAAGGCAAAGCCTTTATTTTGGCCCAGGCCGAGGCCCGTTTTGCCAATCCGCCGCTGGCTCTCTGGGATGCCAATGGCAAGATTGCGTTGCTGGATTTTTACAGCTTGCCGGGCGTTTGGAGCACCATTACCCGATTAAGTGAAGGGCTGACGGACCCACCTACCATCGAGATCGAACCATTCTTGACGCCGGAGGTGTTGGCCAACAGCCTGCAAAAATTGGTAGACGCCTATCCCGACACGCAGATTTACCAAATTCGTTACCAATATCATGATGGCAGTGAACTTACCAGGGTGCTAATGCAATTTACGCCGAACCGGCAAATCGTTTACCGGGAGGATGGCAATGTTGTCTTTACACCTGAGCCAGTTGTGTGGGATGATTTGCTAAACGGCCGTATCAACCTGGCCGATCTGGAATGGGACAGCCCAATGGAAGGAGTGGATGCCCCGCCCATTACTTATCCGCCCGACGAACCGCTGCCGATGAAGTGACCACCCCAAACAAGCCACAAGTGGCACATAATCTATTCTTCTCGTTCCACGCTCTTGTAGTTTAAGTTTTAAATCGGGTAACCACCCTCACCCCAACCCTCTCCCTGCGAGGGAGAGGGAGCCAGATTCCCTCCCCCTCGCAGGGGGAGGGCTAGGGTGGGGGTCCAAGCATTGCCCGTTTTAATTTTTAAAGACGAACTGCGTGGAATGAAGCTCGGGACGCTCCTGCGTCCCCCTCGCAGCGCAGAGCGCAGGAACGAGGGCAAACTAAAACAAACGAACTTCCACCCAGTCGCCAGCCAGCAGGCCGCCGGTGTTGAGCGGAATTTTGATGAGGCCATCAGCATTGACCAGGGTGTAGATGAGGTTGCTCTTGCCAAACACAGGGGTCGCCAACAGCCCGTCGGCACCGTCTTCCAGGTGGGCAGGTACATAATCTTCCCGGCCGCTTTCGCTGGCGATGTTTTGGCTAAGCCTGGCCCAAACCAGCCCCCGGCGCGGCATCGTTGTCATCCCTTGCAGCCGGTAAATGGCTGGCACGCCAAACATATCAAACTGGATCATGGCAGAGACGGGATTGCCGGGCAGCCCGAGCACCGGCTTACCCTCAACTGCGCCAACAATCGTTGGCTTGCCGGGGCGGGTGGCAACGCCGTGCAGCAGCACGCCCGGCTGGCCCAGGCGGTCAATCACCTGCACCGTCATATCGCGTACGCTCACGGAGGAACCGGCAGACATAACAAGCATGTCGCAGCTGGCCAGCAGGTTGGCAGCGGCCGTTTCCAAGGCGGCAAAATCGTCGGGAATGATGCCGCCCAACACAGGTACACCCCCGGCCTGCTCCACCAGCCCCGCCACCGTGTAGCTGTTGATGTCCCGAATTTGCCCCGGCCCGGCCAGTTGGTCTGGCCGAATCACCTCATCCCCTGTAGCTAAAATAGCCACACGCGGACGACGCACGACGGAAACGGCCGTTATCCCCAACGCCAGCAATCCACCCACATCCTGCGGCCGCAAAAGATGCCCAGCCGGCAAAATCTCTGCACCCAGCCGCACATCTTCACCCACCTGCAACACATTCTGCCCCACCGCCACCGAACGCAGCACTTCAATCTCAAACGGAAACGACTGTTTACCGATTACTGATAACTGATTACCGCTCACCACCTGCGTTTGCTCAATCTGCACCACCGCATCGGCCGAATCGGGAATCATGCCGCCGGTATGAACGATGGCCGCCTGGCCGACGCCCAGCACCACAGTAGCAGGCTGGCCCATCGGCACTTCGCCCACCACCTGCAAAAAGGCGGGCAGGCTTTCAGAAGCGCCAAAAGTGTCGGCGGCTCGCACGGCGTAGCCATCCATGGTGCTGCGGCGAAATTGGGGCAGGGCGTGGGGGGCAGTGATGGCAACGGCCGTTACCCGGCCATTCGCCAGATCGGTGGCTAAGGTTTCGCTGGGAAGAACGGCCGTTAAATGGCCAAACAGCAGCGCACGGGCTTCATCAGGGGGGAGAACGTTGAAAAATTCAGTCATGCGCCCTAGTTTAACAAACTGTAGCTGGAATGATCAAAGCAGAATCCAACGAACAAAACGTGTTGCACTCATTAAAAGCCAAAATCTGCGTAATCTGTGGCCAAACTCTTTTTGTTAACCTCTATTCACCAACAACCCCAATCGCTTTCATCGCGTCGTGGGTGGTTAGATGGACAAACCGCTCTCCCAGATGGTCAATAAAACCAATCGACCGCAGCCGGTCCAGCACCGGCCCTTTGATCGCCGCCAGGTGCAGCTGCACGCCCGCATCCTTCAGCTGGCGCAGCAGCCCTTCCAACGTTTCCAGGGCGCTGGCATCAATAAAATTGACGGCCGAGCCAATCAGCACAAAATGGTCCACTTCGGGCTGATCGGCAATCAAGCCCAGCACCGTATCTTCCAAAAATTTGCTGTTGGCAAAATAAAGGCTCTCATCGATGCGCACCGCCACCACGTTGGGCCAGCACTGCACCGGATGGCGCAGCACATTGCGGTAAATCCCGCTGCTGCCCAGCCGCCCCACCACCGCCACATGCGGCCGACTGCTGCGCCAGATGAAAAGCAGCATCGCCACCCCCACTCCCAGCAAAATGCCGGTTTCCACCCCGGCAGCCAGCACCGCGCCAAAGGTGACTACAAACGAAGCGGCGTCTGCCTTGTTGAACTGCCAGACATGCCGGAACGTTTTGACATCAACCAAACCCGCCACGGCCACAATCACAATCGCTGCCAGCACCGCCTGGGGCAAAAAGTAAAAGATGGGGGTGAGAAAAATAACGGTGAGGGCGATGAGAACGGCCGTAATCATCGAAGCCAGGCCGCTGTTGGCCCCCGCCTCAAAATTGACCACCGAGCGGCTGAATCCCCCCGTCACCGGATAGCCACCGGTCAACATCGCTCCCAAATTGGCCGCGCCCAGAGCAAGCAGCTCCTGGTTAGCCGCTACCTTTTGCCGCCGCTTGCTGGCCAATGATTTAGCCACAGCAATGCTTTCCATGTAGCCCACAAAGCTGATCACCAGCGCGGTCGGCAGCAGCTGCTGCCACTGCCTCCAATCAAACGTGGGCAGCGTCAACGATGGCAGGCCTGCCGGAACCAGCCCCACAATAGCCACCCCGGCCTGTTGATCCAGCCGCAGCCCCCACACCAGCAGCGTCCCCACTACCACAACTGCCAGCGGCGCGGCCTTTGTGGTGGGCAGCACCCAGGGCGGCTTCAAGCCCCAGCGGACCAACTGCTGGGCTAAGCCATACTTGCAGTAAAGCAAAAACAGGATGCTGCTGCCGCCAATGGCCAGCGTCACCCCGTTGGTTTCGTTTAGATGAACGGCCGTATACCTTAACAGCTCAAAAAATTCCAGCCGGGGCATCGTAATCCCCAGCAAATGCTTTAGCTGGCTAAAACCAATGACCAGGGCCGCCCCACTGGTAAACCCGGCCAACACGGGATGGCTTAAAAAATTGACCAGAAACCCCAGCCGCACCAATCCCATAACGGCCTGAATGACGCCGACCAGCAGCGCCAGCGTAATCGCCAGCTGGACGTAGGCGGCGCTGTTCCCGTCTGCCAGCGGGGCAATGCCGCTGGCCACCAGCAGCGACACAATCGCCACTGGCCCCACCGCCAGCGTGCGGCTGCTGCCCAGCAAGCCGTACACAATTAGCGGCAAAATGCTGGCGTAGAGCCCCACTTCCGGGGGCAAACCAGCCAGCAGCGCATACGCCATCCCCTGCGGCACCAGCATCACGGCCACAATAAAGCCGGCCAGCACATCCCCCACCAGATGTTCGCGGGGGTAATGGTGCAGCCAGTGCCAGGCTGGCAGAAAGCTGCGCAGCCTGGCCGTTTGGGATGTTACAGCGATGGGTTGATCTTGAGGTTGAGTCATTGCCCTCCCTCTGCGAGATTAGTACTTTATCAGTCAGTACCTTATCAGTCAGGTTCTTGTACAAAGAGCAAGAATTTTTAACGCAAAGATTCAAAGTGGGAAAGGGGCAAAGAATCTTTATTTCCCTTTGCTTCTTTGCGACTTTGCGTCAAAAGATTTTCTGGCTTGTCCAGGTTAGGAATTGGAGTTGGAACTAGATGGCGGGCAGCCCGGTTCGTTTCCAGGTCATCATGCCGCCGCTCATGTTGGAGACGTCCTCAAACCCTTCGCGCTTGAGCTGTTCGCAGGCGGTGCGGCTGCGTGCGCCAGAGCGGCAAACGCAGATGATCGGAACGTCACGGGGCAGCTCATTCAGTCGGGAAGCGAGGCTGCCCAGCGGCATGAGGCGCGATCCTTTGATGTGGCCATCGCGGGCATACTCTTCCGGTTGGCGCACATCCAGGATGAGTACCTTTTGCTTTGCCTTCAATTTTTGCTGTACGTCTGCGGGGGCGATGTTGTTTACGGCCGTTCCCCCCATAACCTGGCCAAATAATGATCGAAACACGGCTCTATCCTCATTTGTTGTTTGATAATTTTTTCACAATATGGCTGGTAGCTTACCAACCATTTGCAATAGGGCTGTAAAAACGATGTAAGGATCGTGTAAAGAAGTTGACTACGGCTTAATCTGTCTTAGACGGAACGGCCGTTAACTGCTGCTTGAGCAGCGCATCTTTTGCCTGCCACAGCTGCCGCACCCACGCTTGAAACTCTTCCCGAAATTCAGGATCGTTTTGGTAATCCTGGCTGAGATAGTGGGTGGGAATCGGCCGTTTTTCCACAATCACCTCAATCTCCCGCACCTCGCCGCGAATGAAGGTCCAGGCGTCCGGGATGCCCTGCGGGTACACAATCGTCACGTCCAGCATCGTCTCAATCTGGTCACCCATCGCCCCCAGCACCAGCCCAATGCCGCCCGCCTTGGGCTTCAGTAAATAGTGGTAGGGCGATTCTTGCCTTAGATGCTTGGCCGGCGTAAAGCGCGTCCCTTCCAGAAAGTTCATCACCGAAATGGGGGTGGTTTTGAACTTTTCACACGCCTTGCGGGTCGTTTCCAAATCTTGGCCGCGCAGCTCCGGGTTACGGGCCAGCTGCTGTTTGGAATATCGCTTCATGAAGGGAAAATCAAGCGCCCACCAGGCGAGGCCAATCACCGGCACCCAGATCAGCTGCTGCTTGAGGAAAAATTTAAGGAAGGGAATCCGCTTGTTGAAGATATGCTGCAAGACAAAAATATCGACCCAGGATTGGTGGTTAGAGATGACCAGGTACCATTCGTCGTACCGCAGTCCTTCCAGGCCGGTGACGCGCCAGGTGGTGCGCTGGGTGAGCCACATCCAGGCGCTGTTGCCGCTGATCCACGTTTCGGCTACCCAGATGGCAGCTTTGGTACATTGGGTACGCCAGGCGGGCAGCGGGATGAGCAGTTTGGCTACAGCAATCAGGTACAAAAGCAGACACCAAACCAGGGTGTTGAAGAAAATGGCAATCGAAACCATACCGCCAATGAGGGGGGCTGGCAAAAAATTTAGCATCTTTATTTTCTCCCTTTTGGGTTTTGTTCTCCGAGGGTAAGGGTATCGCAAACGGCCGTACTTTCCAACGCGATTTTGGAGATTACCTAGACCAACGGCAGCGTAAAGGTAAAGCAGCTCCCCTGGTCTGGCCCGTCGGAAACGGCCGTTAACTCCCCACCCATCGCCCAGACCAGATGACGCGAAATGGTGAGCCCAATGCCGCTGCCGCCGCTGGCGCGAGCGCGGGATTGATCGACCCGGTAAAACCGCTCGAACAGGTAAGGCAGCGCTTCCGGGGGAATCCCGATGCCGTTGTCCTGCACGCTGATTTCGGCGAAACGGCCGTTTTCCTCCACCGTCACCTTCACATAGCCCCCTTCTGGCGTGTAGCGGATGGCGTTACCTACCAGATTGATCAAAATTTGGGCGGTACGATCGGCATCCGCCTGAACCAGCACCTCGCCGCTGGCTGACGCCAAATGCAGCCCTATCTGCTTGCTTTGCGCCTGCACCTGAAGCTGCGCCACCACCCGCTGCACCAAAAGCTGTACGTCCACTGGCTGAAAATCCAGCGAAAACTGTCCTGACTCAATGCGCGACAAATGCTGAATATCATCTACCAGCCGCCCCAGCCGGTCTACCTCCTGGGTCATCCAGGCAAACGTTTCTTCGTTGGCCGGGAAGAGGCCGTCCAGCAGCCCTTCCAGATACCCTTTCAGCCCGGTCAGCGGCGTGCGCAGCTCGTGGGCGATGTTGCCCAGCAGAACCACCCGCTGCTGCTCGATCTCTTCCAGCGTGGCTGTCATCTGGTTGAAGCTAGTGACCAATTTTTCCATCGCCTCGCCGCTGCTTTCCGGGACGTTGACGCGCTCGTCGAAACGGCCGTCGGCAATGCGCTGGCTGCTATCTGCCACCTGCCGCAGCGGGTTGATGATGGTGCGCCACAGCAAAAAGGAGGAGAAGACACCCGCCCCCACAGCCCCCAGAGCGGCA
Source organism: Promineifilaceae bacterium (SeqCode) (assembly GCA_041748655.1). Taxonomy (GTDB): domain Bacteria; phylum Chloroflexota; class Anaerolineae; order Promineifilales; family Promineifilaceae; genus Leptofilum. The sequence continues at coordinate 166,381 of JBGTCV010000087.1, forward strand.
AAGAGTACGGAAAACAGTACCGCGTTACGAAAAGCGATGATGAGGTCGGCCTCCGCTTGCAGCAATGTGTCGGGGTTTTGCAGCAGGGATTGCAGCAACGGCCGTATGACAAACGGTGCGCTGTTCAAAATAATGATGCGCGTTGCCAGCATCATGATGCTGACACCCACCAGCGCCACCAAAAATTGGGAGCCAATCAAGCGCCAGCGAAGTCGTTTGTACCAGAGCATAAAACCTCAAAAGAGGTGATTGAGTAATTGGGGAATTGGGTAATTACTCAATTCCCCAATTACTTCTTCACATCCACAAATTTGTAGCCAATCCCCCGCACCGTTTCGATGAGCAGCTGCCCGGTGGCGTCTTGCAGCTTACGCCGCACCTGGCCGACGTACACGTCTACCACACGGTCGTTGCCGTAATAATCGCTGCCCCAAACCAGAGCCAGCAGCTGGTCGCGGGTGAGCACGCGCCCGGCATTTTTAGCCAGCTCCAGCAGCACCTGGAATTCGGTGGCGGTGAGATCGAGCGGCTGCCCGGCGGCAGTGGCTTCGTGGCTGTCTGGGTTGATGGCGAGGTTTTGGAAGGTGTAGAGGGTGGGGGAGGGAACGGCCGTTTCCCGCCTTCTTCTTAACACAGCCTCTACCCTGGCGACTAACTCCCTGGGGCTAAACGGCTTTGTTAAAAAATCATCCGCCCCGATACGCAGGCCAGCCACCCGGTCCGCCTCCTCGCCCCGCGCCGAGAGCATCAAAATATACACGCCGGATTCTTCCCGCAGCCGCGCCGCCACCTCCATGCCGTCCATCCCTGGCAGGTTCAAATCCAGAATCACCAGATCAGGCTGGAGCAGCCGCGCCTGCTTCAGCGCGTCTGGTCCATTGTCCACCACCATCACGCCGTAGCCGGAGCTTTCCAGGTAGGTGCGGACAATCGTTTGGATACTGATTTCATCTTCAACAACAAGAATGTGCGTTGATTTCATAATTTACTCAGGTGCAAGGCACTGGCTGCAGGCGATTCAATGAGTTGGAACCGTGTGGCCAGTGCCTCGCACCACTTTGATGGTTAAGCATGATCAGCTTTGTAAAGATTTGGTAATGATGCCGCAAGAGTTCAGTAAAATCAAAACAAGTGGTTTGTCATTCAACGGTAAGCATCCCATAATTAACGCCAGATTAGCGCTCCACTAACTTTCTGCAAACGTCTCACTCAGGATATTATGACAGAAAATCTCCCGCTCACCATCAGCGCAGCCTCCAAAAATTACGGTTTCATCATCGACAATCGCAAATGCATTGGCTGCCATGCCTGTTCCACCGCCTGCAAAAGTGAAAATGAAGTTCCGCTGGGCGTGTACCGCACCTGGGTTAAATATGTCGAAACCGGCGCCTATCCCGACGCCCGACGCCACTTCCAGGTGACGCGCTGCAACCACTGCGCCAATCCACCCTGCGTGCGCATCTGCCCCACCCAGGCGATGTACCAGCGCGCCGACGGCATTGTGGAGTTCGACAGCAGCGTCTGCATTGGCTGCAAGGCGTGTATGCAGGCCTGCCCCTACGACGCCATCTACATCGACCCGGACAGCGGCACGGCGGCCAAATGCCACTACTGCGCCCACCGCACCGACATTGGCCTGGAGCCAGCCTGCGTGGTGGTCTGCCCAGAACACGCCATCATTGCCGGGGACATGAACGATCCGCACAGCGAAATCAGCCAGCTGCTGTCCAAGCAAGACGTCACGGTGCGCAAGCCGGAGCAGGGCACCGCCCCCAAGCTGTTCTACATCGAAGGCAACGATGTGTTGATGCACCCCACGGCCACCGAGCGCGCCCCGGAGACGTTTATGTGGGCGGATGTGATTCCGCTACATGGGGTGGAAATGGCGAGTGGGCGAGTGGTAAGTGAAAAGTTAAAAGTGAAAAGTGATAAAGTCCACAGCAATGGCACGCCGATTCGGACGCCGGGGACGCAGGGGCAGCCGTGGGCCGGGCCGATTCAGTTGGGAAACGGCCGTGTCGCCGAGCACATGGTTCAGGTAGGCTACAATGCCCAGCACAAAATTCCCTGGCATTGGCCGGTACCTGCCTATCTGGTGACCAAGGGCATTGGTACAGGCATCTTCATGGTGCTGGCGCTGGGCTGGGGGCTGGATTGGTTTAACTTTGATGCGGCCGTGGCCGTGGTGGCCGGTTTCCTCTCGCTGCTCTTTGTCGGCCTCACCACCGGCCTGCTGGTTTACGATTTGGAGAAGCCAGAGCGGTTCCTCTACATTTTGCTGCGGCCGCAGTGGAAAAGCTGGCTGACGCGCGGTGCGGTGCTGCTGATTGGTTTCACCGTTGTGGGTGGCTTATGGTGGTTATACGAACTCGGCGCATTTTTATTTGATTACGATGTGCCCAGCCTGCGAAACATTTTCCTTTGGGGCGGCCTGCCTTTGGCCATTGGCGTGGCCGTTTACACCGCCTTCCTCTTTGCTCAGGCCGAAGGGCGCGATTTGTGGCAAAGCCCGCTGCTGCCGTTCCACCTGGTGGTGCAGGCGCTGATGATGGGCTCCGGCATGATGCTGCTGCTCAATCTGTTCATGGCTTTGCCGCACGACATGCCGGAAGTGAGCGCCACCATTTTCATCGTAGCCCTGCTGGTGGATTTGTTCATCACCCTGGTGGGCGAATTTTCCATCCCGCACGCCAGCGAAGTGGCAGCAAAGGCGGCGCATGAAATTAGCCACGGCCGTTACAAGAATCATTTCTGGCTGGGCAGTATTGGGCTGGGGCATGTGCTGCCACTGCTGCTGGTCTGGTTGTTTGCTGAGGTGGCGGTTGTGGGGGCGATTGCGGCCGTTTTTGCCGCGGTGGGTCTCTACCTGTACGAATACGCCTTTGTCATGGCTCCCCAGGAGATACCAAATAGCTAATGAGTGATACATCCCATCCCCAGCACGATGACAACGTCAATTTAGAGGATCTAATATTCAACTGTATTTTTGATCTACGGGTCCCTGCCAACAATGGTTTAGCTTACTGTGAATTGTTTCAATTAGAAATTCCACTCTCTGAAGATCAACAACGAGAGTTTCAGAAAGATATTTCGCGACAGTTTGAAGAAATATCTCGCCTGCTAAAAGAGTACCAGGAAAGGTTCCAAGACAGACTACGGTAAAACAAATGAGTGAAAATCGTTCAGTTTTCAATTTTTTAAGCAACATGCTCAAGGTGGGCGCGCCGCCGGAAGGGGAACGGCCGTTCCCCACCCAAGCCACCAACGTCGCCGGAACCGCCCTGCCGGAGTTCAACGTCGCCCCACCAACCGATGTGCACATGTTGACGGTAAAGCAGCCAGACGGCCGTCTCAGCCAATACCCGCCGTCCGAATATTGGGACGACTGGGTGGAGTGGGACGGCAAAGCGTGGCCGCGCAAAATAGCCCGCCGCTACATGCTCGTGCCCACCGTCTGCTTCAACTGCGAAAGTGCCTGCGGCCTGCTGGCCTACGTCGATAAAACTACCCTGGAAATCAAAAAGTTCGAGGGCAATCCCAAACATCCCGGCAGCCGGGGGCGCAACTGCGCCAAAGGCCCGGCCACCCACAACCAGATTTACGACCCCGAGCGCATCCTCTACCCGCTCAAGCGCGTCGGCGCACGCGGCGAAGGCAAGTGGAAGCGGATCAGCTGGGACGAAGCGGTCAGCGAAATCTCGGCCAAAATGCGCGAGAGCCGCCTGAAGCGCAAAGACGGCATCATGTACCATGTCGGCCGTCCCGGCGAGGATCATTACACGAATCGCGCCATCCAGGCGTGGGGGGTTGATGGCCACAACAGCCACACCAACATCTGCTCCAGCGGGGCGCGCCTGGGCTACTACCTCTGGGGCGCGTTCGACCGGCCCAGCCCGGACCACGCCAACGCCCGCGTCATTCTGCTCATCTCCAGCCATCTGGAAACAGGCCACTACTTCAACCCGCACGCCCAGCGCATCATCGAGGGCAAGATGGATGGGGCCAAGCTCATCACCTTCGACCCGCGCCTGAGCAACACCGCCAGCCTCAGCGATGTCTGGCTGCCCACCTGGCCCGGCAGCGAGCAAACGGTTCTGCTCGCGATAGCAAACCACCTCATCCAAAACGACCGGTACGACAAGGAGTTTGTGCGGCGCTGGGTGAATTGGGAGGAGACGCTGGAAGCGGTGGCAAGTGATAAGTTAGAAGTGAAAAGTGAAAAGTTAAAAGAGGAGATTCGCGAGGCAGTAGACCGCTTACCGAACACCGATTACCGTACGCGAAGCGGTCGCGCAGCGACATTGCCGTTCACCCTATTCGACGCGCTGCTGAAAGACCTCTACGCCGAGTTTACGTTTGAGCGGGCGGCTGAGGAGTCGCAGGTGCCTGTTGAGCGGATTGTGGAGACGGCGCGGTTGGTGGCAAATTGCGACGGCCGTTTAGCCACCCACACCTGGCGCAGCGCCTCGATTGGGAATTTGGGCGGCTGGCAAGTGGCCCGCTGTCTGTTTTTCCTCAACGTGCTCACCGGCAGCGTCGGCACGCCCGGTGGCGTTAACGCCAACAGCTGGAGCAAATTTGTGCCCAAGCCGTTCAGCAGCCCGCCCGCAGGCGACACCTGGAACGAGCTGCATCTGCCCCACGAATGGACCTTTGCCCATTACGAAATGAGCTTCCTGCTGCCCCACTTCCTGGAAGAAGGGCGCGGCGACATCGACGTCTACTTCAGCCGCGTCTACAACCCGATGTGGATCAATCCCGACGGCTTCATGTGGCTCAAATCCCTGCGCAACGAGGAGCAAATCAAATGCCACGTCGCCCTCACGCCCACCTGGAACGAATCCGCTTGGTTTGCCGACTACATCCTGCCGATGGGCCACGCCGGGGAGCGGCACGATTTGATGAGCCAGGAAACTCACTCCGGCCAATGGATCGCTTTCCGCCAGCCGGTGCGCCGCGTGGCGATGGAAAAGCTGGGCCACAAGGTCAAACACACCTGGGAAGCCAATCCCGGCGAGGTGTGGGAAGAAAACGAGCTGTGGGTCGAACTGTCCGTAAACATGGACCCGGACGGCCGTCTCGGCATCCGCCAATATTTTGAAAGCCCGTACCGCCCCGGCGAAATTGTGACGCAGGACGAATATCATCAATGGATTTTTGAAAACAGCGTGCCCGGTTTGCCAGAAACGGCCGCTGCCGAAAACCTCACCCCCCTGGCCTACATGCGCAAATACGGCGTCTTTGAGGTGAAATCCCACAACTACGTCCCCTACGAAAAAGAGTTGGAAATTGGCGATCGCAGCCTGGAGATTAATTCACAATTCACGATTCACAATTCCCAATTCACAATTGATGAAAATGCCCGCATCAAAAAAGACGGCTCCCCCATCGGCGTTGTTGTTGACGGCAAAGCCAAAACCGGCCTGGGCACCCCCAGCCGCAAGCTGGAATTCTTCAGCAGCACCCTGCACGACTGGGGTTGGCCCGAGCGGGAACACACCATCCCCTGGCCGCTCAAAAGCCACGTCCACCCGGACAACATCGACCGCAGCAAAGGCGAAATGCTGCTGCTGCCCAACTTCCGCCTGCCCACGCTCATTCACACCCGCAGCGCCAACGCCAAGTGGTTATACGAAATCAGCCACAAAAACCCCGTCTGGATGCACCCCAGCGATGCCCAGCGGCTGGGCGTCGCCACTGGCGATCTCATCCGCGTGGAAACTGAGATTGGCTACTTTGTGGACAAGGTGTGGGTCACTGAGGGCATCAAACCCGGCGTGGTGGCGATGAGCCATCATCTAGGCCGCTGGCGGCTGCAGGAAGATATGGGCGTCAATCCCGGCATGTCGGCCCTGGCCCGCCTGGAAGAAAACGGTGCGGCGCACAAGCTCAATATCCTCAAGGAAGGCGGTCCGTGGCAGACGTTTGATCCGGACACCAGCCGCATCTGGTGGCAGGATGTGGGCGTGCACCAAAATCTGACCCACGCGGTGCATCCAGACCCGCTCAGCGGCGCGCACTGCTGGCTGCAAAAGGCGATGAACGTCAGCAAAGCGAAGCCGCACGACAAGCACGGCGATGTCTGGGTGGACACCACCCGGTCGATGCAGGTGTACGAGGAGTGGAAGGCGTTGACGCGCTCGGCGATGGATACCAGTCCTGATGGCACGAGACGGCCGTATTGGCTCAAGCGCCCCCTGAAACCGGTCAAAGAAGCGTATAAACTGCCGGAACGGCCGTTTGGCCGCAGCGAAAAATAGGCTTCCTTACCAAATCTTTACATGGCTCTTACCTGGACATTGCACCAAAATAGTACACTGGGCCGAATTCTATTCGTTAATTTAGCAGAAAAAGGGAAATTCACATGTGGTTTGAAACCTTAATTCGCGAAGAGACGGGCTGTGCCACCTACATGATCGGCTGCCAGCAAACGGGCGAATGCGCCGTGTTTGACCCGCTGTGGGACATCCAGCCCTATCTCGACATGGCCCAAAAGAAAAAGTCCAAAATTCGCTACGTCATCGACTCGCACAGCCACGCCGACCACGTCTCTGGGGCTACCTGGCTGGCCGAAGCCACCGGTGCCGAACTCATCCTGCCCGAGCTGGCCGAAATCACCTACGAAGCCACCCGCGTGAAGCACGGCGACATGATTCGCATGGGTGGCGTGGGGCTGGAAGTGGTCCACGTGCCCGGCCATCGCCCCGAGCAAATTAATTTGCTCGTGTACGATTTTCCCCGTGGCGACGAGCCGTGGTTCATCCTCACGGCCGATTTTGTTCTGGTTGGCGATGTGGCCCGCCCCGACCTGGCCCAGGCTGGCGACGAGGGTGCCCCCGTTTTGTTTGACGTTGCTATTCCCCGCTTTTTGAACCTGCCCGATCATGTTGAGGTTTATCCCGGCCATCTCGCGGGGTCTACCTGAGGACGGGTCACCAGTGGCAAGGTTGTCACTACCGTGGGGTATGAAAGACGCTTCAACGATTCACTGAAGTTCAAGGATAAAGACAAATTTGTTCGTTACATGCAGGATGATCAGCCGCTAAAGCCTGCCAATATTTTGAATATTGTGGCGACCAATCAGGGGATACGGCCGTTAACCAAACAAATCCCCAAAGCCGCCGCGCTATCGGCCAGCCAGGTGGCTGAGATGATTGAACAGGGTGCGGTGGTGGTAGACGGCCGTTCCTCAGCCGAATTTGGCGCGGGACACATCCCTGGCGCGATCAACGTACAGCTCTCCAGCAGCGAATTTGAGCAGCGGGTCGGCTGGATGACGCCCGATGACGCGCCCCTGACCTTGCTTACCAACAACAGCGACGATGCCCAGGAAGCCATTTACAAAATGGCCTTCATTGCCCTGGAAACCCGCGTGGCGGGCTATTTAGACGGCGGCATAGATGCCTGGATGGAAGCAGGCAAGCAGGTCGAAGCCGTCTCGCAGATGGACGTTCACACCCTGCACCACAAGCTGTCTGCCAACGGCCTGCAAGTGCTGGACGTGCGCGATTCTGAAGAGTGGGATGAGGGGCATATCGAAAAAGCGCACTTTCTACCCTACACTCGCATGGTGGACCAACTCACCAGCCCGGCGCAGCTAGACACGCTCAAATTGGCTAAAGATCAACATGTGGCCGTTACCTGCGCCACCGGCAAGCGTTCCAGTACCGCCATCAGCATTATGAAGCGGGAAGGGTTCAAGCATCTCTACAACGTCATCGGCGGCATGACAGCCTGGGAAGCGGCTGGCCTGACGATGATCGACAGCGAAGGCAACGTCTGCTCACTATAACAAGCTGGAGTCTGGCGAAAATTGTAATTCAGTCTGGTAGGGTCAAAAGGGGAATCAAAATTTTTGTCTCTCCCGGCTTGTTTGACCTCGTAAACACCTGCCCAACTTAACAACTCAATACAGAAAGGAGAGAGGAATGTTAGAATGGCTTATGGAACCGTGGCCCTGGTATATTTCTGGGCCGTTGATCGGTTTAACCGTCCCCCTTTTGCTGCTGTTAACTGGCAAAAACTTCGGTATTTCCAGCAGCTTGCGCCACATCGGCGCGGCCTGTCTGCCCAACTCAAAGCTGCCGTATCTCAGTAAAAATTACAGCTGGCGTGACCATATTGGCAGCATTATTTTTGTTGTTGGCGTTCTAATTGGCGGTTTTGTTGGCAACTTTTTACTTTCTAGCGAGCCGGGCAACTTGTTGCCCGCGTTTTATGCCTCGCCGCTTGGCGCAGTGGGTCTTTTTGTTGGCGGCATTCTCATCGGTTTTGGCACGCGCTATGCGGGGGGCTGCACCTCCGGGCACACCATTATGGGCATTTCCGCGCTCAATCTTTCCAGCCTGGTGGCTAGCATCTTCTTTTTTGTGGGCGGTCTGCTCTCTACCTGGCTCATCATGCCCCTCTTTTTGCCCTAGGAGATCATCATGAAAAACAAGCTACTTATGCTGCTAATGGGGATTTATTTTGGCATTGTACTGATCAAATCACAGGTGATTTCCTGGTTTAAGATCAACGATATGTTTCTGTTTAAAGATCCGTACATGTACCTGGTTATTTGCTCAGCAATAGCCGTGGGGAGCGTATCGATTTTTCTGATTCGCCGATTCGAAGCACGAACAATTGAGGGTGAAGAGATTGTTATCAAACAGCGTGCTTTTCACCCTGGCGTGGTGTATGGCGGTACCATTTTTGGCATGGGCTGGGCCATCACCGGGGCGTGTCCTGGCCCGATCTACGCTCATATTGGCGCGGGCAACTTTTTAATGGTCATCACCCTTTTGGGCGCCCTGACAGGAATGTACCTTTATGCCTACTTCCAAACCCGACTCCCCCACACCGAGTGGGTCCGGCTTAAGCCTGGCCCAACTGGCACGAGCTAGAAGCTACAGCTACCGCTTATTTAGCCAACTATATTTGCACGGCGTAACGGCCGTTTCCCTACCTTACCTCCAACAAATCCCGGAATTAACGGCCGTTACCCCCACCCCCTTCAACGCCGACACCGCTGCCGCCAGCCATCATGCCCTGTTTCAGCTCAACATCTTTGCCCAGGAAAGCTTCTTTTTGGGTGAGGATGGGCTGGTTGGTGGGGAAAAAACGGCCGTTGTGGCCCACCATTATGCCCAACACGGCTACAGCACAGGTGCAGCCGACACCGAAGCCGACCATCTGGGGCATCAGCTTGCCTTTCTCGCCTTCCTTACGGCTGAAGAAGCGGAAGCGTGGGAAAGAGATCAGCCAAATACCGCCTGTGAGCGGCAAGTTGACCAGCAGCAATTTATGCAAGAACACCTGCTGCGCTGGGCGATTGCCTGTTTGCTGGCGGTGCAGGGCCAGGCAGACCCATTTTTTACGGAGCTGGCCCGGTTAACGCAGGCGCTTGTTTTGGAACATTTTAGTTCGTTGGCCGAAACGGCCGTTCCCACCCCAGCCAACTTTCTGCCCCCAACCCAAAACATCCTGGCAAATGACAAAACCGGCTTCAAAGAGATTGTCCATTACCTGCTGCTGCCCGCCCTCAGCGGCATCTATCTCAGCCGGGACAACATTGGGCAGCTGGCCCGCCAGCTAGGGCTGCCGCGCGGCTTTGGCAGCCGGGAAATGATGCTGCTAAATCTACTGCGCACGGCCGTTCAGTACGAAATATTGCCTCAACTGTTAGCAGAATTGGGGGAAACGGCCGTTCAGTGGCAAACTAGCTACCAAAACCTCAGCCAAATCTATCCCAAAGCCGCCGCTTTTCTTCATCCCTGGCAGGTTCTGGCCGAAAACAGCCAGCAGCTCCTCGCCGCCATCAGCAGCCAGGCAATTCCAGAAAGCGAAAGTTAAATAACGTACTGAGCTGAGATACGGACATTCTCCTGGGCATAACGCCTTTTTTACCGATTTTGATTTTCAAAAAGCATCAGTACGTTTTCCATCATAGCCTGGCGACATGACATAAACATAGCCTGGGGATTTATCCCCAGGTTGCTGGGAAAACAGCCCAATCATTTGCTTTATGGCTCTTTTTTTGTAAAATTGCATCAATATATTTTGATTCATTCTGTTTTGATGGAGTTTCTGTGATGAACTATGCCGCCAATCTTCCCTTAACGTTTCTCAAGCTGCTGGCACACGACATGCGCTGGCAAATTTTGGCTAACCTGGTGGAAAGCGATCGCCGGGTGCAAGAGCTGGTAGAGCGGCTGCAACAGCCGCAAAATCTGGTTTCCTACCATCTGCGCCTGCTGCGTGAGGGGCAGGTGGTGCGTGAACGCCGCAGCAGCGCCGACGGCCGTGATGTTTATTACAGCCTGGATCTGGATCATTTGCGTACGCTTTACCTGCAAAGTGGCCAGACACTGCATCCGGCGCTGGCCTGTGCCCAGCCGATCAGCGACGGCCAACTGTCACCGCCAGCAGCTGAGGCCGAAGCTGAACAGGGGGTGGAGAAACGGCCGTATCGCGTCCTCTTCCTCTGCACCCACAACAGCGCCCGCTCCCAGCTGGCCGAAGGCATTCTACGCGCCAGCGGCGGCGATCTGGTAACGGTTTTTAGCGCGGGCAGCGAACCGGGTACCGTGCATCCGCTGGCCATTCACGCCGCAGAGGTGCTGAATATCGACATCAGCGGCCAGCGCTCCAAACACATGGCTGAGTTTGCCGGGCAAAGCTTCGACACCATCATTACGGTTTGCGACCAGGTGCGGGAGGTTTGCCCCGTTTTCCCCGGCGACCCTCGCCAGATTCATTGGAGCTTTCCTGATCCAGCGGCCGTCACTGGCTCTGAAGCGGAGCAATTTCAGGCATTTTTGCAAACTGCGCGAGAATTATCCACCCGCATCAGCTACCTGCGCCTGATGCTGGAACGACAAGCGGGTTAACCGCTGCCGCAAATCAGGCAATTACCCAACAAAATGCGTAACTACTCAGCCAGATTGGGCCAATTTTCTCTGGTAATGGGGGCAGCGGCGGCCACAAATTGGCCCAATCTCCAGAGAGGCTTAGTAGTTACCAAAATGTAAGGAAATCTAAAATTATGACAATTCGAGTAGGCATTAATGGATTCGGCCGTATGGGGCGGCTCATTTTACGGGCGGGCTGGGGTTCACCAGAGATCAGCTTCGTCCATATCAACGATCCTTTTATGGACGCCCGCAGCGCAGCCCATTTGCTGGAATTTGATTCGGTACACGGCCGTTGGCAGCGGGAGATTGTGGTGGGAGACGGCCGTTTCACCATCGACAGCCAGCCCATCACCCTCAGCGACAGGCGGACGCCAGGTGAAGTGGCCTGGGCAGAGATGGGCATCGACCTCGTGCTGGAGTGCAGCGGCAAATTCCGCACGCCCGCACTGCTGCAACCCTATCTGGACCAGGGCGTGGCCAAAGTGGTGGTCTCTGCCCCGGTCAAAGAAGGGGCGTTGAATATCGTCATGGGCTGCAACGACCACCTGTACAACCCGGACGAACACCATATTGTGACGGCCGCTTCCTGCACCACCAACTGCCTGGCTCCGGTGGTCAAAGTGCTGCACGAGCAAATTGGCATCGAGCGCGGCGTTATCACCACCATTCACGACGTTACCAACACCCAGGTAGTGGTAGATGCGCCGCACAAAGATTTACGCCGCGCCCGCTCGGCGCTACTCAATCTCATCCCCACCAGCACCGGATCGGCCACCGCCATAACCCTCATCTACCCGGAACTGACGGGCAAGCTGAACGGGCTGGCGGTGCGCGTGCCGCTGCTCAACGCCTCGATCACAGATGCCGTCTTTGAGATGAAGCGAGACACTACGGTGGAAGAAGTGAACCGGCTTTTCCAGGAAGCGGCCGTTGGCGAATTAAGCGGTATTTTGGGGTACGAAGAACGGCCGCTTGTCTCCACCGATTTTGTCAACGATCCGCGCTCTGCCATTGTGGACGCCGGTTCCACGATGGTGGTCGATGGCAGGCTGGTGAAGGTGCTGGCCTGGTACGACAATGAGTGGGGATATGCCAAACGCACGGCCGAACTGGCCGAAAAAGTAAGCCGTCATTTACAAGCAGCACGAGCCTAAACCATGAGCCAATCTACCGAACACCATTTATCCGACGACGAACAGGTCGATATTAAAAGCTATGCCCTGGTAACGGCCGCTTATTGGGGCTTCACCCTCACCGACGGTGCGCTGCGGATGTTGGTGCTGCTCTACTTTCACCAGCTTGGCTACAGCCCGCTGGAAGTCGCCCTGCTGTTTGTGCTGTACGAATTTTTTGGCATCGTCACCAACTTGATTGGCGGCTGGATTGGCTCGCGGCTGGGGCTGAAAATCACCCTCTGGAGCGGGCTGGCGCTGCAAATAGTGGCCTTAAGCATGTTGGCGCTGCTGCCTCCCGCCTGGCCGCAGTGGGCGGCCATCGCCTACGTCATGGCCTCGCAATCCCTCTCCGGCATTGCCAAAGATTTAACCAAGATGAGCTCCAAAAGCGCCATCAAGATGGTGGTGCCCAAGAACGCCTCCGGGGCGCTGTTCAAGTGGGTAGCCATCCTCACCGGCAGCAAAAATGCGCTCAAGGGGGTGGGCTTCTTCATGGGCGGGGCGCTGCTCAGTCTGGTTGGGTTTGCCATGAGCCTCTGGATTATGGTCGGAGGGCTAATTGTTGTGCTGGCGCTTAGCCTACTGTTTTTAAAGCGGGACATGGGCAAAAGTAAGGAAAAAGTTCCTTTCAAGCAGCTTTTAAGCAAGACATCGGCCATTAATGTGCTGTCTGGGGCTCGTTTTTTTCTGTTTGGGGCGCGGGACGTCTGGTTTGTGGTGGGCTTGCCGCTGTTTATGGAATCGGTCTTGGGCTGGAATTATACGGCCGTTGGCACCTTTTTCGCGCTTTGGGTTATTGGCTACGGCTTTGTACAGGGAGCCGCGCCGCGTTTTCTGCGTCGTCAGGATGGCCAGGTGCCCGATGGCAGCACCACCCAGTTTTGGGTACTCATTCTCACCGTGGTAATGATAGGAATTGCCATTCTCATTGGGCTGGGTTGGCAAACAGAATGGGTGCTGATCATTGGGCTGGGGTTCTTCGGCATTGTTTTTGCCGTCAACTCCTCCGTCCACAGCTTTTTGATTCTGGCCTACACCGACAGCGATAAAGTTGCGCTCAACGTCGGGTTTTATTACATGGCCAACGCAGGTGGGCGCTTATTGGGCACGGTGGCTTCCGGCTTGCTGTACCAGCTGTTCGGCTTACCCGGGGCGATGTGGGGCTCTGTGCTGTGCCTGCTGCTGGCCTGGCTCATCTCGTTTCGGCTGCCCCGCCCCCAAAAGTTACAGCCAGCTGCCTCATGACTTGTGGCCACAGGTAAGACCTATGACGTTCAGCGAAATATTGTTTGTCTCGGTCACAAGCTCATAGCTGCGGGGCAGCTCGATCACAAACGGGCATCCCCTCTGATGACCGCAGCTGCCACATTCCGCCAAAGCGCCGCTTTCCCGAATCTTGCCCTTGCGCACCCAATGCTGAATCATGCCCTCCAGATGCTCCAGAGATACTTCCAGCTCGCGGGCAATCTGCGGCAGGGAAAGGGGCGCCTGAGCCGTTTCAAAAATAGTCAATACCTGGCGTAGTGTGCTTTGTGTCATAGTGTTTTTCCAAAAAAATTCGAGTCTTTCAGCTTGTTAATCTCCTGGGTTCCCAAAAAACCAAAATTTTAAATTTTATACGAAGGGACAAAGAGACGAAGAAACAAAGAAAGGCTTTTGTTTCCTTTGTGCCTCTGTGCCTTCGTTTCTTCGTAATAAATATGAGTCTTTCAGATTTCGTGGAGTTTCATGCATCACGACTTGTTAATCTCCTGGGTTTCCAAAGAGCCAATTAAATAAATAGCTTGCCAATTTGAAAAACCAGCACGGCCGCTGCCCAGGCCAGCACCAGGGTATACCCAATTTGGGCCCACATCCAGCGGCTGCCAAATTCATGACGCATGGCTGCTACCGCCGCCATGCAGGGCACATACAGCAATACAAAAACGTTAAACGCCACCGCAGCCACCGCACCTGCCGCCACCGACCCGGCCGACTCGTTGAACGATTTGACCAGCGCCGATTCAAGACGGGTGGTGCTCTCTTCCTCGCCCGTATCGCCAAAAAAGCTGACCACACCGATGTTCACGCCGGGGACCAGGTTGATGGTGCGCGGCACAATGTTGATCACTTCTTGCCCGGTTAAAACGGCCGCTTCGCCAAAGCCCAAAAGCGACGCCCCCACATCCTGCATAAAGGTCGTCGGTTCTGCCTCTGCCTCAACCGCTTCCGCTTCGCCCACGTAAATCTGGTTCATGGTGCCAACCACCACTTCCTTGGCCAGGAAGCCAGTTACCAGCGAACCGGTTGCCTGCCAGCTGCCAAACCCGGCAGGCTGAAAGATAGGAGCGATTGTGCCGCTAAACACGCCAAACAAGCTGTCTTCTGGCGCCACATCGTTGAACGACCCGGCGTTGGCCCGGCCTGGCAAGGCCATCAGCAGCCACAGAACAATGGACACCAGCAAAATCACGGTACCCGCTTTAATTAGAAACCCTTCAACGCGCTCCCACATTTGCCGCCAGACGTCACGCGGACGTGGCGCACGGTACGGCGGCAGCTCCATGACAAAAGGTGCCGGGGGCTTGCCCTTGTAAATGGTATGCTTCAGGGCAAAGCCAGTGGCCAGCGCCACGCCAATGCCCAACAGATACATGGCAAAGATAAGGTTGCCGGAAGTTGTGCCAAAAAAGGCCGCCCCAAAAACCACATAAACGGGCAGCCGCGCCCCGCAGCTCATAAAGGTGGCCAGGAAGCCGGTTAGTTTGCGATCTTTTTCGTTTTCCAGGGTGCGGGTGGCGTAAACGGCGGGGACGGTGCAGCCAAAGCCCACAATCATGGGCAGGAAGCTTTTGCCATGCAGCCCCATCCAGCGCATTACCCGGTCCATGACAAACGCGGCGCGAGCCATATAGCCGGAATCTTCCAGTATGGCGAGGGCAAAATAGAGGAAAAGCAGCACCGGTACAAAAACAAGCACGCCACCGACACCGGCGATAATGCCGTCGGTGATGAGCGCGGCCAGCCAGGTGTCGGCCAGTCCCAGAGTGACCATCAAGGCAGTGGCCCAACCATAGACGGTTTCGTTGATGAAGCCATCGACCCAATCTAAAAACGGGGCGCTGACGTTGGCGGTAAACTGAAAGATGAGCCACATGATGAGCAGAAAGATAGGCACGCCCCAAATGCGGTGGGTAACAATTTCGTCGATTTTGTCTGAGGTGGTGAAGACAGATTGAGACGGCCGTTCCAAAACCGTATCCACAATAGTGCCAATGAAATTGTAGCGCTGGTCGGCAATCAGGGTTTCGGCGTCTTCACCTGTGGCGGCTTCGATGCGCGCTTGAGCGGCAGTGGCGGCAGCGATGAGGGGCGTTTCTCTCTGAGCTTCGATGGCTTCGATAACGGCCGTATCGTTCTCCAACAGCTTTGTTGCCAACCATTTTGGCTGGTATTGGGCCAACGCCGGATTCGCTTCAATTTGGCTGGCCAGGGCAGCCAGTTCTGTGCCCAATACGCCCTGGAAATGGGTCTGGGGCGGCGCCTGCGGCGGATGCTGGCTCACCTCCGTAATGGCCTGCTTGAGCAGGTCCATACCCAGACTGCGATTGCCCACCATCTCTACCACGGGCAAGCCACCCATGCGCTGCGACAGCCGTTTGGCGTCAATCTTCAGCCCGCGCCCGGTGGCTACGTCGGTCATGTTCAGGGCAATAATGACGGGCGTTTCCAGCTCGATCACCTGCGCGACCAGGTAAAGGTTACGCTCCAGATTAGACGCATCGACCACGGCGACAACGGCCGTTGGGCGTTCGTTAACAATAAAGTCGCGAGTAATAATTTCTTCAATCGAATAAGCCGTCAGGCTGTATGCGCCGGGCAAATCGACGATGAGAATCTCGTCATCTCCCACTCGCAGGCGGCCTTCTTTCTTTTCGACAGTTTTGCCGGGCCAGTTACCTACATGCTGGCGAGAGCCGGTGAGGGCATTAAAAATAGTGCTTTTGCCGACATTGGGATTGCCGGCCAGGGCAATGGTTACAGTCATCTTAACTCCTGTTGCAACGCCAAGGCGCAGAGACACAGCGAAATTATCGGTGTCTTCTGTGGGTTTTTATTATTGGCTGCCGTTCGGGGCATGTGGGGTAACGGCCGTTACCAAAATGTGGTGGGTCATGCCGCGGCCGAGGGCTAAACGGCCGTCTTCCTTCACCGCAATGATCAGCGGGCCGCACGACTCATTTTTTAGCACGCGAATGTGCGCACCCAGGTTCAGACCCAGGTCAATCAGGCGCTGCCGCAGCGCCTGGCCGCCATTCACCTGCGTCACGATCACAGACTCGCCACGCGCCACCATCGTCAGCGGCATAGCGGGCTGTTGGGGGGTTGTTTTGAGGGTAAGTGGAATATTCATCTCGTTCATCTACAACACAACCTCAATCATTTGGGCTTCCGTTTTGCGCAGCGAAAGGTGATAGCCGCGCACCAGATAATCGACAGGATCGCCCAGGGGGGATGCCTTCACCACGGCAATAGCCACGCCGCTGGTGATGCCCATATCCATCAGGCGACGGCGCACCGCGCCTTCACCACCCACTTTCTTCACGCGGGCCGACTGTCCTGGGGTTAACTGGTCTAAAGTTATAGTTGAATTGGTCATTGTTCTTTCCTAATCTTTCAATTTTAAGGACAAATTGGGATGTATGGGCGTTTAGCAGTTCACCCACACCAACTCAGCCATCGGGCGACCCAGCGCCACACGGCCGTTTACCATCTTCAGCGTAATTGGCCCCTGCATGGGGGCAATTTCCACCACCGTGAACACTCGGTCGGGCAAAATCTGGTTCCGGTTCAGATAGGCAAATACGTCAGTGGTGGTTGGTTGAATGCTGTGAATATGGCCCCCCTCACCCACGCGCAGCGCCGTGAGCGGCCGACTCTCTACCACAGGCAGCGAGCCATCGCTGCGGGGAATGGGGCTGCCGTGGGGACAAATAGTGGGATGCCCCAGATAAGCCGAAAGAGCCTCTGCCAAAATGTTGGACGTGGCGTGCTCCAGGCGGCAGGCCATTTCATAGACGCCAGCCCACTCTAAATGAAGGTGATCTACCAGGAAGCGCTCCCACAGCCGCTGCCGCCGAATGACGTTGTTGGCAATGTAACGGCCGTTTTCCGTCAACGTCACCCCTTTGTACCGCGCATGAACCAACAACCCCTGCTCCGCCAACCGCTTCATCATTTCGCTGGCCGATACGGGCGTTACCCCCAACCGCTCCGCCACCCTGGCCATGATAACGGGAGCGCCGCTATCGCTTAACTCAGCGATGGTCTTGAGATACATTTCAACAGTTTCGTTGCTGGTAGATTGTGTGCGCATAATAAACGGTTCACCTGTCTTCTAAAATAAGGGTACCCTTATAAATATCATAGCGTATTCGCTTAAGAGGACAGGGGGAAAATGTTATAAAATATTTGTGACAAATGTCATGTGGGGGCTGACAACGGCCGTTTGAGGCGGAATCAGCGACCAGAGAGTGTCCATCAGCAATTCTCAATTTGGGCTTGGCTCAAAATAAAACGGCTTTCTTTTCCAGATTTTTTCGCCACGATACATTGTGGCGCTAAAGCCTCTAGCCCGCACGAGGGTGCTTCGCACCCCTCTCACCTAACGTCGCCAGGCGCGAAGCGCCGAGGCGACGGCGCACTCGGGCTGAGGTTGGGCTTAACAAAAGTTGCCGCAACACACCGGAAATGAGGCAAGAGCTGTCAACTCATTACCAGATTGAGAATTGCTGATTGTCCGTTGCCACGTTAGCTTAACTGGAACTTATTTGGGGGCGCTTCTGGCGGGTTTATCTAACACTTCACGCACTTTAGAGGCCAGCGCGCTGCGCGAAAACGGTTTCGACAAGAAATTGACGTCAGCCGCCAGCACGCCATGTCGCATCACCGCATCATCCATATACCCAGACATGAATAACACCTTTGTTTCCGGACGCCGGGCCACAAGCTGTTCGGCCAGTTCTCGGCCGCTTTTATGCGGCAGCACCACATCGGTCAGCAGCAAAGCAATTGGGGAAGGATACTGTTCAGCCAAAACCAACGCCTGACTGCCATCATACGCTTCCAGCACGGTATAGCCAATTTCTTGCAGCGTCATGCAAACCAGCTGGCGCAGCGCCTCCTCATCTTCAACCAGCAAAATGGTCTCGTAGCCACGCTGCGCAGCCTCAGGAGCAGCCGCCGCCTGCAAATCCACTGCGCTTTTACTGGCTGGCAGGTAAATTTTGAAGGTTGTTCCGCGGTCTGGCTCACTGTAAACGTAAATAGTGCCGCCGCTTTGTTTCACGATACCATGAACAGTAGCCAACCCCAGGCCAGTACCTTTGCCGGGCTGTTTGGTGGTGAAAAAAGGCTCAAAAATCTGTTTGCGGGTGACCCTATCCATGCCGTGGCCGGTATCGGTGATGGCGATTAGCACCGTCGGACCCAGCAGCGCGTCCTGATGAAGGTAGCGGGTATGCTCATCCAGCACAATATTGCGGGTTTCGATGGTCAACATGCCCCCGATGGGCATGGCGTCGCGAGCATTGATCGTCAGGTTCATGATAACCTGTTCCAGCTGCCCAGGATCGGCCGTAACTGGCCATAAACCTGGCTGAAGGTCAGTAGAAAGCATAATGTCTTCGCCAATAAGGCGACCTAACATACTTTCCAGGTTCGTTATGAGGGCATTCATATCCAAAACAACTGGCTGCAAGACCTGCTTACGACTAAAGGCCAACAGCTGCCTCGTCAGGTGGGTGGCCCGGTCTACGGCCTGACGGATTTGCTCCAATTTGGGCAGCAGGGGATCGTCGTTTGGCATTTTGTGCCGCATCGGGTCCCCGTACAGCTCGATGACGGCCAGCTGATTGTTGAAGTCGTGGGCCACACCGCCAGCCAACCGACCGATGCTTTCCATTTTTTGGGCCTGACGCAGTTGTTCTTCCAGCAGAAGCTGCTCTTCGACTGACTTTTTGCGCTGGGTTACATCCCGAACGACCACCACAACGCCCAGCACCTGCCCCTGTTCCAAGATGGGAGTACTGGTAAATTCTATTGAAATGAGACGGCCATCTTTATGCCAATAAATATCTTCGTCACCGCGAAAAACACGCCCTTGCCGGGTGGACAACCAGATGGCGCACTCTTCCAGAGGGTAGGCTGAGCCATCGGCGCGGCTATGGTGAAGCAGGGAGTGGGCTTCCTGACCCAGCAGTTCTGCTGGTTCCCAGCCAACCATTTGGGCCATGGCGGGGTTGACAAAGGTGATACGGCCGTCTACATCCACACCATAAATGCCCTCACCAGCCGAATGCAGGATCAGCTCCATGCGCCGGTTCAGCTGTTCAATTGTCGCCTCGGCCTGCCTGCTTCTTGTGATGTCGAAAGCCAGGGCGAGGGCACAAGGTTCCCCATTTATTTCCACCACCTCTACCGAGTACAGCACGTGGCGTAATTCACCTGATTTGCTGCGTATGGTTAGCTCCGCTTCGCGCAGCCTGCCCCTTCCATCCGCCATCTGCCGCCGAAGTTCGGCCCGCTGCTGTGGGGTGAAGATCCCAAACTCCGTCACGTCACGGTTGATCAACTCTTCACGACGATACCCGGACAGGCGCTCATAAGCTTCGTTGATGTCCAGAATGGTTCCGTCGCTTCGCGTGAGCGAGAGGGCTGCCGGGCTTAGCTGAAACGCTTTGGAGAACCGCTCTTCAGATTGGCGCAAAGCATCTTCTGATTGTCTATGCTCGGTGATGTCGGGGGAAATGTCCGGTACGCCTCCCAGCCTTTCTGCGGCGGGCTGTACAATGAGGAGTTGACGGCCGTTGGGTAACAGCCGTTTATGGAGGATGATGGGGTGGAAACGGCCGTTTATGTCGCGCAGCCAACCGTCATCCGTAAATATATCGGGCAAGGAAAGCTGCCGCAGCGCCTTTGGAGAACAGCCAATCAGCTGGCAAGCAGCGGCGTTCGCTTCAATAAATAGGCCGGCCTCATTCACAACAAACATGCCTTCATCGGCAGCCGCATAAAGCGCCTGAGCAATTTCTTGGAAAATATGCTCTTGAGAAAGCTCAAAAGATTCGGTGTTTTGATTACGTCCCATTTTATTATCCAGCAAATATGCCTTCAGCGTCTTTAATTTATGCAGCCATTCGTACAAATTTGAGAAACGCTGGTACCGGAAACATACACAGTGAATTCTTCTAATTCACACAACTAACCTGATAGGGGAGTTTTATTATAAGGTCATGACACAATCGGCTCAAGGTACTTATGGTACTGATACCGCATCACCTTCCGTAACCAAATCGTCATCATGAGCCCGGCAGCAGCGTAAACAAAAATCTGGTTGGCCGGGTTGAACACCTCTCCCAGATGGGCACCCTGCTCACCGATTTCACCCTGATCAAAGCCGGGGCGCTGCACCGGGCCACTGGCGGCTACCTCATTCTGGACGCCCGCAAGCTGCTTATGCAGGCGTACGCCTGGGAAGGACTCAAACGCACCCTGCGCGCCCGGCAAATTCATATCGAATCGCTGGGACAACTTTTTAGCACCATCAGCACTATTTCCCTGGAGCCAGAGCCGATCCCGCTGAACACCAAAGTGATTCTGACAGGGGACCGGGAGCTTTACTACCTGCTTTGTGCCTACGACCCAGATTTTCGAGAGCTGTTCAAGGTAGCGGCCGACTTTGAAAACGAGATGGTACGCAACGAGGCCAACAACAAAGCGTATGCCGATCTCATCGCCAACCTGGCCCGCATCCGCCTGGGCAAGGGGGAGGTGGTAGACATCGAGCGGCAGGTCGAGTTGGGTGGCCCCATCCATGCCAAAGGGGTGTTGATTTTGGCTGGTTTTTTGGGGGCAAGGTATGGGGTGGAACGGCCGTTTGCCTTCTCGGCTACCCTGGTTTTTGAGCAATCCTACAGCGGCGTGGAGGGAGACAGCGCTTCTTCCGCCGAGCTTTACGCGCTGCTCTCGGCCCTGGCAGAGGTACCGCTCAAGCAATCCCTGGCCGTCACCGGCTCGGTGAACCAGCGCGGGCAAGTGCAAATAATTGGCGGAGTGAACGAAAAAATTGAGGGCTTTTTTGATATTTGCCGGGCACGGGGTCTAACGGGTGAGCAAGGGGTGCTCATTCCAGCTGCCAACGTGCTCCATTTAATGCTGCGCCAGGACGTCGTGGAGGCCGCAGCAGCCGGGCAGTTCCACATTTACCCGGTCTCCACGATAGATGAGGGGCTGGGGTTGCTCACCGGGCTGCCGATGGGCGAACTGGATAAATTTGGCCATTATCCTGCTGAGAGTTTAAACGGCCGTATCATCAACCGGCTAGACACACTGGCCCAAAAAGTCCGTGATTTTGGGCCTCTTCCAAAATAAAGCAGGCTGCGGAGCCTTAAGATCAGGCATGGCGCGAACGTAACTGCGGCCGATCCAGGAAGTAACCAAACACCATTGTCGCCACTGCCGTGTAGCCAATCCCTGGCCAGGCTGTGGCATCGCCCAGCCCGTTCAGCTTATTAGCCAGCAGCACAATTGCAGCCCCGCCATGCCCCACAAAGTTGGCCAAAACAATGATGCGCAGCTTCTCGAGATCCTCAACCTGTCGCACCAGCCAATTTTGCAGCGCCAGGCCAAAAACGGCCGCGCCCAACAGCTGGCTCAAAAAGACAGCGTCCGGTGCCAGACTGATGCCAAACATATTCCGCACCCACTGCATATCGAAGAAGCAGCCCACTGCCACCACCAATAAAACAGCGGCATCTATGATTAAAACGTGCTTGATCTTCATCATTCGCCTCCTGCAAGCAGATGTACTTGCATTCACAAAATCAAGACGATTCACACCTACAGCGTAGCAAAAAAAGCGCCACCGCGGCAACTCAAATCTAGCACCAATCTGGTATGATTTTCCTCACCATTTTTGGGGGCCGGGGGCTGAAGCCCCAGGCTAATGTGACGCCCCAGGCCAATGTGACGCTAAAGCCTCTAGCCCGCACGAGGGTGCTTTTGGAGTATAAGAAAATAATCAGGTAGTTGTTTTGTCATTCTGAACGAAGTGAAGAATCCCGCAAGGACCCCATGGCAAGAACCTTACCCAAACCAAAGTTTCTCTGATTATCAAGCGGGTGGGATGCTTCGGAGGATACTTCGGCAGCCTCAGCACAGGCTCTCAGCATGACAATTGATCTTGAATTGTTATGCTTAGCGAAGCGAAGAATCCCGCAAGGAGCAGATGGTAAGAGCCTTACCCACACCAAAGTTTCTCTGGTTATCAAGCGGGCGGGATGCTTCGGAGGACCTCAGCATGACAATTGATCTTGAATTGTCATTACTTCGGCAAGCTCAGCACAAACCTGAACGAAGCGAAGAATCCCGCAAGGAGCAGATGGCAAGAGCCTTACCCACGCCAAAGTTTCATGGCAGGCCGTTCGTTTAGCCCACCTGTAGGCCCGCCCGTCCCGCCCCAACCACAGAAATTTCATAATTGGAATTGCTGTAAAGTTGCGGTGCTAGTTGCCCGCCCCAGGGGGCAGCGGTATGGCATACTTCAGCTGCGCCGCTTCTACGCCGCCGTCGGCCACTGCCAGCGGCAGAATCAGCCGCACCTGCTCCAGCAAACAAAGGCTTTCCGCCGCTGCTTCGCAGTAGTAGATGACCAGATCCGCTTGCAGCTCACCCGTGCCGCTCACCGCCAGGGGGAGTTGCAGCGGGAAGCTGGGGGCCACTTGCTGCACCAACGCGCTGTCTGGCGGGATGGCAATCTCACCTACAGCAGAAAATTCAGCCAAAAAGGGGGCAATGTCGTTGAATTTGTAGCCATCGGGCAGGTCGATTTGCAGATTCAGGCTGCCCTCGCCTGGGGAGACCGTTTGGCCATCCAGAGTGATCGTTTTGCCGGTGTACCCTTCGCCAGCGGCCAGGCGGGTGAGCAAACCTTGCGGATCGGCCAGCACCAGCGTGGTGACAGTGTGCTCCGCGATATTGGCTATGCGAATAACGTGGTTGTTGGTGTCAGCGATGTAGAGCAGGCCATCCCCAAAGCTGAGACCGCCCGGCTCGGCGAAGAGCGGCTTTTCGCCGTCGCGCCAGCCATCTTCACCCGTGCCCAGAAAGGTAACGCTGCTGCGGGTGGTGGGATCAATCAGCTTGATTTTGTGGTTGTAGGTGTCGGCGACGTAGAGCAGGCCGTCGGCGTAAACCACGCCCAGCGGGTGCTGGAGGCGCACGGCGCTGCCGCTGCCGTCCACGTCGCCAAAGTCGAACAGGCCGGTGCCCACGATGGTTTGCAGGCCAGCGCCGCTGAGGCTGGCGGTGCGAATGGCGCTGGCTTCGCTGTCGGCAATGTAGAGCAGATTGCCGTCTGTGGCCAGGCCGCTGGGCTGATTGAGGCCCGCCTGGAACGGCGGCCCATCGACCAGCTCTTCGCGGCCGGAACCGGCAAAAACGCGCACGTTTTGGCTGGCGGGATCATACTGCCACAGCTGGTGCTGCCCGGCCATGGCAATGTAGAGGATGCCATCGACAAACAGCACATCCCAGGGGGAGTTGAGGGATACGGCCGTTCCCATCCCTTCAAAAACCTCATACCGCCCCTGACGGCCGTTGCCCGCCACCGTTTCTACCGTGCCCACCGCTAAATCCACTTTGCGAATCGCGTGATTGCTTGTGTCTGCCACATACAGGGTGTTGGCGTCCGCCAGGGCCAGCCCCTGCGGGCGGAAAAATTGGGCAGTTTCAAAGCTGCCGTCTTGCAGGCCGGACCGGCCGTTACCAATGACCGCCTGCACCACACCATCCAGGTCTGTCACCACAATGCGGTTGTGGTTGGAATCGGCAATGAAAAGACGGCCGTTTGCCACATCGGCCAACACCTTGCCGGGGAAGAGCAGGGGTGAGTTGGCCAGATTTTCTCGCTCCAGCTTTAGGGTCAGCGGCGTGCGGTCAATCAGCTTGCGGGCATCGAATTCAGCAATCATGCCGATGATGACCTGGTTGAACAGGTCGTAAATCCCCTCGCCAGAGTGGAAGCCCAGCACGTTGCCCTCCGGGTCGATGAGGACGAAGGTGGGCCAGGCGTTGGCCCCGTAGGTTTGCCACACGGCAAAGTTGTTGTCGTTGATGACGGGATGTGCCAGCTCGTAGCGCAAAATAATCTGGCGGATATTGTCGGTTTCCCCCTCGTTGGCAAATTTGGCAGAATGGACGCCGATGACGACCAGCTCATCGGCAAACTTTTCTTCCAGCCGCTGCAAATCCGGGATGACGTGGATGCAGTTGATGCAGCCGTAGGTCCAGAAATCTAGCAGCACAATTTTGCCGCGCAGTTCAGAGAGGGACAACGGCCGTTCCACATTCAGCCAATCCAGCCCTGGCGGAAAATCGGGGGCGGGCACGGTGCCTGCAAACGATTTGGGGGTGGGGTCAGGTTCTGTCATAACAGCTACCTCCTCAGGCGTGGGGGTGTTGGTGGGATTGGGGGTTGGGGTGTGGGAAACGGCCGTTTCCGGCACGTTCTCGGCGGCAGGTGGCGAGCCGCAGGCAGTGAGCCAGATGAGCAGGATGAGGAGGAGGGGGAACGGCCGTTGTTTCATTATCAATCACACTCCATCAGGGGCCTGGCGGCCGTTTCCCACCTTATTCCCCATCTTCCCAAAAGTGCCGGGCAGCCAGCGTGTACAGATCGGCCGTTAGCTGGCAAACTTGGCTGGCTGAATATTGATTGAACATTGGCGGGTCATCATACAAAAACTTCATGAGGCTGGGAAACTCTTCCTCCAGGGCGGTGAGGTTGGGTAACTCATCCGTTTCCAGTTCTTCTTCCAGATCTTCATCCAGTAGCTCATACAGGCGAGTGATGAGGGCGTACTGCGACTGCACCAGCAGCGTGGGCAGGTTGGGAAAAGCAGACAGCAATTCACGCATACTGTTGGCTTGCATGGGTTCCTCCTGATTGTGTTGGGCTGGCTCGTTACGGATGTTTCACTTTACAATGAGTAAGAGCTTCAAATCCCTCTCATTCCGGGTGCAAAAAAATTGTGGCGACCTTGAGTCATCGCATTCATAAGTGTAGCCAGCATCCGCTCTGCTAAATTATAGCTCTCAGAAAAACTCAAGGCTGAAACTTGGCTTGTTTTGAAATACACGTTTTCATCGTAGACTTTAGCTAAGCTCTTGGTAATACGGTCATTTGTTTTAGGAAAAAGCCCCACTAATCCGGTAACTCCTACCCCTAAGTTAACCATCCCATAATACTTTGCCAACTCATATAGCTTACCCATGTAGGCAAAAAATCTGGTCGTATTTCCAATAGTAATGTAAGGATCAAACAAACTGGCTTGATTAAGAAGATAACCAGCCCGTCCGCAAAACAAATGCCCAGTACCGTCGAAATCAATTTTTAAGAGCAGTGAACTGTTATAATCTTCACCTACTGTTGGTTGGCCTGTATAGGGATTTGCCAAGTAACCGTCTGCTTTAAGTCTCCATGAGGGAGAGGGATTGAAAAAATCTGGCTCGTAAACTTGAGTTTCATATACCTCGCGCTGTGACGCATGACTAATGCACCTATTCAGCAAAGATATTGTATTCTCATTGTGCTTTTTTGCTCTTTCTAAAAAATTTTCGCTCCTGAAAACTGGCTGAGCAATTAAGTGCAATGCTGCGACATATGATGTAAGAGGAGCGCGACCGATTTCGTCTTCTAAAAGTTTGCCCAGATTTACTTGCAGCCTTTGGCGTCTTTCATAAAGTCGAGCCACTTCTCCCTCACTTAAAGGCTTATTCCCTTTCGCTCCACGGCCGTAAAAACGATTGTTACTATTAACAATAACCATATGGGGCGCACGTTCTGAGGGGGGAACAACAACTACAATATACCCAATGGAAGGGTCAGATTTAGTAGGAATCGTGTATATAGCAACCTCTGGGGATTCCTGAACACAAGTTTTTACAATGTTATCAATCCGTTCAGGCTGCCCGGCTAGTGGAAATGGAGTTGCAATAGTTAGCAGCTTGTTTTCATCCTCATCTATTCCGTAAATGATTACACCACCATCACATGACATCGCTGCAATATCTTTTGCAGTTTCGATACTCTTGCTTGGGATTTCTCGTTTGCCATCAAATACAGCGCTTTCTTCAAGCGAACCAGTTGCTAGGGCTTCTAATATTTCTTCTTCTGTTTTAGGCTTCCACATACTTGCTTTCCTCTTACTGTTTTCTTGCCCGTTTTAAATTCAGGGCCAGCAGGCGTTCCAGAATTTGTTCATCGGTGAGATCGTCAGGCCAGCCATAGGCGACGAGCACGGCCGTATCCAGCTTCTTGTGCGCCAAATCCAGCCTGGTGGGGCGCAGGGTGTACAGATTAGTGAGCGTACGTTCTTTCAGGGTCACGCCGCGCCATTTATGGACAAATTGTTGAGTTGTCATCGTCGCGGGCATACGGATTGGCATCTCCTTGTCAGAAGATTATCCAGCGAGAGGGGATTTAGGCAAGTTTGGGTAAGTGGATAAAGGAACGACCGTTTTAACCTATCCGATGCACAAACGTACGATAAACGATTTTATTAGACAAAAAACACTATGTCTAAAAAAAATTCCTTGCTATAATTTCACTACTCCGTGCCCAGAAAAAGCTTTCTCTGGGTCATACTCTCAATAACGATTGGATGACAAAATGAATAAAAGATCACATATTTGGTCAGGGTATTTATTAACCGCCTTTGTAATGATCGGTTTTGTAGTGTGGTTTCTTGTGAACCAAAACAAACCCGCTCTCTCTTACCTCTCCAACATAGAATCAGTTAATCAAGTTTCCGATAATCAGGTATTTTTGAATTATGCAACCATTGATACAGATTTTGATATTTATGGTATAGCGTTTAACACAGCTGAGAATTTATTATATTTGACCGGTGAGGGGAAACTGTCTGTTATTAACGCTCAAAATGGTGCAGTAATTAAATCAAATGTCTCTATAGACTCCACTATAACCAAGCTAAGTTTTAATAATTTCACCAACACCTTATTTGCCCATTCAGATGACAACATTATTAAATTAAACAAAACCACTTTCAATGTATTGGCCACCTACTCTTGCGATTGCACAAGAGTCACAGATATTGCATTCGGACAAGATGGCCGGATGTTTGTTGCTGCACCTGAAAAAATTATAGTCATGGATGAAACCAATGGAAACATTATTGGTTCGGTGTCTATGCCTGTTTATCACGATTTTTTCGGATACAAACTAGGTATCTCTCATGCAACCAACACTTTATTTGCCTTGCCCCTTGAAATGGAATCAGCTCTCCTCTATAAATTCAACATTCTCGGAAACTCACCAATTCAAGTTGCAACTTTTGATCCAGATATTTATAGCGCGTCTTTTAATCTTTCTGCTGATGAAAATACTCTGCTATTTTTTGGTACAAACCTGGGAACTGGCGGAGGGATATTAAAACAGTTTAGTGCCGAAGATTTTGATTTACAATGGACTGTTGAAAATAGTGCAAAAACTACTTTTGCTAATACAAACGGTGATGGGCAATTAACCTTTGCAATAAGTGAAAAGACATTCTACTCCGGAACATTATTTGCTTTATACAGCCTTTCTGGTGACATCTTTACAGATTATTGGATTGGAGGCGTTGGCATATGGCATATGATCCCTTTTACAGATAATAATGTTGCGGTTTCTTTCCATGATACAGTTAAATTGTTCAAGTTTTCGAGCTATCAAGTTGATGTGCCTTTGGTTTTAAATGATTATTGTGCGGTTTCAAATATCGACGACTTTAGTGACATTAACAGTGGCTGGCCAATTGGCTCCTCAGGAACTTCAACTGTAGGTTATTCTAACGGTAAATATTTTATGAATCACCTTGATGCAAATAGATGGTTAGGCGTTACCAGGGGGGATTATTGGGCTAGCGGAACTCAAATGGTTGAAGTTGAGGGTTTTGAAACAGATGGTGATTCGTCAATTTGGGGTCTGATCTTTGGGCTAAATGATGACTGGACAAGCTTTTACACTTTTGAAATTGCTCCTAATACAAAATCTTGGTATGTACTCAATTACTCAGCTACTTCTGGATGGTCTGTAGTAGCCTCAGGTTCATCAAACGTAATTAGTAGCGGTTCCATTCCAAACAAATTAAGAATTAGTGGAATAAATTCTTCTCAACAACATTTTGTCATCAACGGAACAACTGTTTTCTCGTTTAGTGAGCGCATTGGTCGAATTGGCCTATCCGGTGCATCACTAACCGCCAATATAAACCTACGCTATGACAACTACATAATTGCTCACAAAAATTGCCCTATTCCAGCAAGTAAATCGAGTAATGAATTAGCCTTAAATCTGTCAAATATTGTTGGGGAACGGCCAAGTCTAGATGAAATTCCAAGAAATTCGAATTTTATGGGAGATTGAGTATGTCAACTGTGCGTTAATTTCCTCTTAAGTGTTTCCCAGTTCTTACGGCCGTTACTAGCATAGTAACGGCCGTTTTTCATTTCCCTACCTCATAACCAACAACCCCCAAACTTGGAAAACCACCATAAAAATGATAGCATTGCCCCGCTCGTCCCTGGGAAGAGGGCGACTGGAACCACACTATGATCGAACTGACTGGCAACATGCACATGCACACCCTCTACAGCGACGGGGAAAAATGGCACGCGGACATTGCGCAAGATGCCATCGCCGCCGGGCTGGACTTCATTATCGTCACCGACCACAACGTCTGGGTACAAGGGGTGGAAGGGTATTACGAAAATGAAAACGGCCGTCTCCTGCTGCTCACCGGCGAAGAAATCCACAACGTCCGGCGCGAACCGCAGGCCAGCCACCTGCTGGTCTACGGGGCTGAAGCGGAGCTGGCAGCCTGTGCGCCCAATCCGCAGCAGCTTATCGACGCGGTTAATGAGCGCGGCGGTTACAGCTTTTTGGCCCACCCGCACGAGAAAGATTGCCGCCTCTTCCCCTACCCCAACCTGGGCTGGCACGATTGGCCCGTAGACAACTTCACCGGCCTGGAAATCTGGAACTATATGTCCAGCTTCATCAACACCCTGGTGAACACGCTGGACAAGCTGCCGCTGCAATTCGACCTACTGGATAAGCTAACGGCCGTTCGTCTCGCCCTCAACCCGCAAAAGTTCATCGTAGGGCCAGAGCCACGCACCCTGGCGCTGTGGGATGAACTGCTGGCCCAGGGGAAGCGCATTACGGCCGTAGGCAACAGCGACGCCCACGGCACCCCAATGCGCTTCGGCCCCATCAAACGCATCATTTTCCCCTACGAATTTTTGTTTCGGGCTGTGAATACCCATATTTTGCTGGAACGGCCGTTAAACGGCGATCTCAGCCACGACAAGCAGCGCATCATACGGGCCATTGGCAAAGGGCACAGCTGGGTGGGGTACGACCTGCCCCACAGCACCAAAGGGTTCCGCTTTAACGCCACCAGCAAAGGCAAAGGCATCATGGGGGAAGCCGTCAAGCTCAACGCAGGCGCGACCCTGCAAATCAGCGCCCCCGCCCGGTGCAACATTCGCCTCATTCGCCACGGTGAAGTTGTTGCCAGCATCAAAAACGATACCCACCTGACCCACATTCCCACCGAACCAGGCGCGTACCGGGTGGAATGCACCATCCCCTACCTGGGGCAAGAACGCGGCTGGATTTACAGCAATCCCATCTATCTTTATTAGCAGGTAACGGCCGTACTTTAGCCAGCTGAGTGATAAGTAAAAAAAGTGAAAAGTGTAAAGTGAAAAGTGAAAAGTGGGAAGTGAAAACTACTTTTTACTTTTCACTTATTACTTTTTACTAACCAAAAAGGCACCCAACAATGAAACTAATCCGCGGCACCGCCAGGCTCATCATCTTCTTCCTCATGCTCATCTTCACCACGCTGCTGGTTTTGGCAACGGCCTGGCTGCCCATCCGGGTTAAAGGAGCGCGGCTGTCCGCCTGGCTGCTGGTGCCCATCTGCCGCCTGCTGCTCCCCTTGTTCAATATAAAATTTACCGCCTTGGAAGCCAACCGCATCCCCCAGCACGATGGCTACCTCTTCCCCAACCACCTCTCATTCCTGGACATCGTGCTGCTGATGAGCATCTTTCCCGTCCGCTTCCTGAGCAAGGCAGAGATTGCCAACTGGCCGTTTATGGGCTGGATTGCCCGGGCGGTAGATACCGTCTTTGTCAATCGAGATGATAAAGCATCGCGTGAAAAAGCGCGGGACTCTTTGGCCAGGCTGCGCACCTTTCCTGCCGTGGTGCTTTTCCCGGAAGGGGGCATTTTCCTGCCAGCGCATGAGCTGAAGCCGTTTCGCTTTGGCGCGTTTGAGATTGCCCAGGCCAGCTGCACACCCTTTATCCCGGCTGTGTTTATGTATCAACCGCTGGACATTGTATTTTGGCGCGATGAACCGTTGTTAACGGCCGTTTGGCGCTTCGCCAGCCGTGCAGAACCGATCAAGGCTCGCCTCTTCCTGCTGCGCACCGTACAGCCCGGCCCAGACGACGATCCGCGTCAGCTGGCCCTGGAAACCCACGGCGCCATGGCTGCCGTCTATAAATACGGCGATGGCCACGAAGATGCCGTGGTGCAGTCAGGAATTTAGTAACTTTATTGTGGTAAAATGCCACCTGTTCAGTGAGTCAGTAATCAGTGAGTCAGTAATCAGTGGGTCAGTAATCAGTGGGCCAGTAATCAGAGCATGACCACTATCCACTATTCACTTTTCACTTTTCACTTGCTAACCAAAAGGCTTAAAACTTTATGACATCAACAACGACAACTTCTACTCCTCCCACCCGCCCGCTGGAACCGCAGCAGCGGGCCATTGTCATTGGCGCATCGTCGGGCATTGGGGCGGCGCTGGTGCGCGAACTGGCGCACAATGGCTACACCGTAGCCGCCGTGGCCCGGCGCGAAGCCAAACTGCAAGAATTGGGCGACTCGGTAAATACGGCCGTTGCCCCCAACACCGTCCACACCTACAGCCACAGCGTCACCGAATACGACGAAATCCCCACCCTGTTCCAAACCATCGTGCAGCAGCTCGGCGGGCTGGACCTGATCATCTACGTCGCCGGGGCGCAGCCACCCGTCACCGTGGACGAATACAATTTTGAAAAAGACCGCAAAATGGTCGAAGTGAACCTGCTAGGAGCTATCGCCTGGCTCAACCAGGCCGCCCTCCGCTTCGAGCGGGCGGGGCGAGGCCAGATTGTCGGCATCGGCTCCATTGCAGGTGACCGGGGGCGCATTGGCTCGCCTGCCTATAACACCAGCAAAGCCGGGCTGGCCACCTACCTGGAATCGCTGCGCAACCGGCTGACGCGCCACGGCGTGAATGTCATCACCATCAAGCCAGGCTTCGTCGATACCGTTCTGTTGGAAAATGCCGCCAAAACATTCTGGGTCATCTCGCCTCAGGAAGCAGCGACCCAAATTCACAAAGCAATCAAGCGGCGCAAACAAACGGTGTACGTACCCGCCCGCTGGGCGCTGGTTGGCCTCATTATCCGGCACATTCCATCCTTTATTTTTCGGCGGCTAAGTTTTTAGCCACGAGCGTGATCCGGCAATTGCCCAATCACACCATTCTTGTCATGGTCAAGCACACTTCAAACAAAATTTTCACCGCAAAGAGCGCAAAGATTTCGCCTAAACCTCTCTGTGAAACTCTGTGTCTTCTCTGCGTAACTCTGTGTAACTTGCTTTTGACCATCACACAATCACACCATTCTTGGTAAAAATCATGATAAAACAAGAAACCCAAACAAACACAGAACTCCATACCAACCTCCCCCTGCCATCGGATCGTTTGGCAGCGGTAAGCGGCTGGGGTGGCTCAAATAACGGCATGGCTTATCTGTATCGCCCCAGCACGGTGGAACAGCTGCGGGAGATTTTTAGCTGGGCGGGGCAAAACGGCCGTTCCATCGGCCTGCGTGGTGGGGGCAACAGCTACGGCGACGCCGCCATGAACGATGAGAGCATCCTGCTGGACCTTACCCGGATGAACCGTATTTTAGATTGGGACCCGGAAAACGGCCGTCTCACCGTCGAACCAGGTGTCACCTTGCAGCGCATCTGGGAATATGTCATCGAAGATGGCTGGTGGCTGCCGGTGGCCACCGGCACGGCCAAAATTACCGTCGGTGGCGGGGCCGCCATGAACGTCCACGGCAAAAACGCCTGGAAGATGGGCACCTTCGGCGACCATATCTATGAATTTGACCTGATGCTGCCTTCTGGCAAGATCAAAACCTGCAACCGACAGAGAAACAGCGATCTCTTTTTTGCCGCCATTGGTGGTTTGGGGCTGCTGGGCTGCTTCACCAGCCTCACCCTGCACCTCAAGCGCGTCTACTCTGGCCTGCTCCAGGTGGACGCCCTCACCCAACCCGACCTGGGCAGCACCATGCGCTGGTTCGAGGAGCATCTGAACAGCTCAGATTATCTGGTAGGCTGGCTGGATGCCTTCGCCAAAGGCAAACAGCTGGGGCGCAGCGAGCTGCATCGCGGCATCTACCTGCGGCCTGGCGAAGACCCCAACCCGAGCCAGACGCTGCGGCTGGAAACCCAGCGCATCCCGCCAGACATCATGGGCTTCTTTCCCCGGTCGGCGCTGTGGCGTTTTCAACGGCCGTTCTGGAACAACCTCGGTATGCGCTGGGTCAATTTTGCCAAGTTCCGCGCCGCCCGGCTGCGGGATGGGGCTGTTTACCGCGAACCACACGCCCATTTCCACTTCTTGCTCGATTCGCTCGACTGGAAAAAACCGTTTGGGCCTGGCGGATTAATTCAATATCAGCCATTCATCCCCAAAGAGAACGCCGAAGCCGCCTTTAGCCAGATTTTGCAGCTGTGCCAGCAGCGTGGGCTGCCCAACTTCCTCACGGTGATGAAGCGGCACCGGCCCGACCCGTTCTGGCTGACGCACGCGCTGGACGGCTATTCGCTGGCAATGGATTTCCGCATTACCCAGCGCAACCGGGAACGGATGGTGAAATTGGCGCGGGAGCTGGATGAGATTGTGTTGGGGGCAAACGGCCGTTTCTATCTGGCCAAAGACAGCACTCTGCACCCCGCCGTTGCCCGCGCCTACCTGGGCGACGAAACCATCAACAAGTTCCAGGCACTCAAGCAGCAAGTTGACCCAGAAAACAGATTGCAAACCAATCTGTGGCGTCGCTTATTCACATAGGAGCCGTTTCAATGTCGCGTACCACCATTTCTGTCTTTGCCTTGCTGATTCTCACCCTGCTCATGACCGTTTTGGCTCCCAACGCCCGCGCCGAAGCCCCGCCACAGGCTCCCGCCATCCCCACACTCGCTCTGCAAGATGAGCCAACCGAAGCGGATGACACAACCTCCAACCCGTCCAACTCCTTTTTTGATGGTGTGGGCGCAATTTTTGCCATTCTGGGCATCTATGTCGTCACCATGTTTACCATGGCCATCGGTACAGAAATTATTGTGGATATTTTCAAAGGAATCTTGGGCAAGCCGTTGGGGCTGCGGAGCCAACCAAATTCACGCAAAACGTTGGCCGAATACCACGCCTTTTTGCCCGGAAAACTGGATGATTTAGGCGTCTCGGCCGAAGCCAAGCTGAAGCTGGAACGGCAGACGGAACAGCTTAAGAAGCTGTTGGAACCCGCTTTTACCGCTGAAGTGGCCGTCAATCATCTACGCAAAAACGGGTTTACGGCCGCTTTTGCCACTCTCAGCCTGGAAAACATTGGCGACAACACGATTGACCAGGTGAAAGCCCTCGCCCAAACAGAATTGCAAAAGGTGGTAGACCAAATCGACACAACCAACTCGCTGGGCAAAGCGGTTCAGGTAGCGCTGGAGCGAGGCAAGCTGCTGGAAAAAGCGAATAAAGCGATAGACCAGTTGGCAAATAAGGCAACGGCCGTTACCCCAGACCAAATCTACCAGACCACCGCCACCCTGCTTACCGGCGAAATCGCCAACGGCGTCACCGCCTGGCTCCGAGCTTACTTCATCAGCCTGCAGCAAGAAGGCCATGAAACTGCCCAATCCATCTATCAGAATCAGCTCAAACCCCAAATCATTGCCTTTGGCCTGCCCGCTAACATCCAGCTGCAAATCACAGATGAATTCGACAAATATCTGGAAAATTTGCGCACCTATCGCGGCACAGATATTTACCTGGAATCACTCAACCGTTTGCTATACGAATTAGAAATGCAGCGCAACGCTGTGCGCAGCTGGATTGGGCAAACCTGGCAGCGCCTGGTTGAAAGCGTAAAACGAATGCTCATTCGCACCCCACGTATACAACATCCCAAACTCACTCCGCAGAGCTACAATCCACACATCAAAGTGAGTACCGAAGCGGCTGCCAAACTGCTAGACCTTGACCGCTACGATAAAGAGCTGGAAAGTAAGCGAATTCGCCGCACGCGCTTTATCGCCGTGCTGTTTGGCATCTTCATCGCCCACACGCTGCAAATTGATTCGGCCGATTTGCTGCAAGAGTTATTCCCGCCTGAGGCCAACTTTTTACACCTCACCCTGATTCCGGCCAGCTCTTTCATGTTTACCTGGGTAGAGAGGTTGTTTGGGCTGCCAATGGGAGACTTAACCGCCGGCATCATCCTGACGGGGCTGGCAGCCAGCGCTGGTTCTGGCTTTTGGCATGATCAGCTCTCACGATTGCAATCTGTCAAAAAGGGCGTAGACCAGGCGCAGGCTGCCCTGCAGCCCATCATCATTCAGACCCAGGCCATGCGTGAAGAGAAGTAAGTGGTTAGTGACTAGTGGCTAGTGGCTAGTGGCTAGTGGTCACCGATTACTGATCACTGATTACCGTCTACCGCTCACCGCTCCTACAGCTTGTACTTATTGTAGCGGGTAAAGAAATCGTGTTCGCCGATGAGGGTGGTAAGGCGCATGTGTAGGGGACGGCCGTCTTCTACTTCATACGCTACGGTGATCTGGTTGCCAATAATTTCGCGCACCAGCGCCCAGTAGGGCAGCGTCATCGCTTCTTTGGGGCGCATTTCCCCATCTTTGCTTTCTTGCCGTCCGGCCAGCAGCTCTTCCAGCCGCACCAGATATTTGTCCGCCGCCGGAATCGTGTCCAAAATCTCGGCACGAAATATGGCGCGAATATAATCCCCATCAGGCAGTTTCCAGACAAACTGCACCGGAAACCATTCCCCTGCCGTTCGTTTTGCATCAGGCATAAGTACTCAACCGTTAAACAAAAAAGCCGCCTCCCATGTGGATGGGAGACGGCCGTATTTATAAAAAAATCTGCTTACCGGATCGCTTCTTCCGTGTTCTTGTCAAACAGGTGCATGTTGCCCATATCCATCACCAGGGCAATCTTGTTGCCGTAGGTAACGTGCATGCGGGTGTCTACCGTAGCCACCAGGCTGTTGCGGCCAGAGTTCAGGAATAAATGCTGCTCATGACCCAATAGTTCCACCACCTCAACCGAGGCCTCCATAGGAGAAGCTAGAATATTTTGCGGGGCAAATTCTGGCGCATGAACATGTTCAGGGCGCATACCAAAGACAATTTCTTTGCCTACATACGCATTGTAAGGCCCTCTGCGATCATCCGGCACCTGCACTCGGAAATCACCAGTGTCTACGTAAAGATTGCCTTCCTCGCCTACCAGAGTGCCGTCGAAGAGGTTCATGCTGGGGCTGCCGATAAAGCCAGCCACAAAGATGTTGGCCGGAACATTGTACAGGTTACGCGGCGAATCGATCTGCATTAATTTACCATCGCTCAACACAGCGATGCGGTCGCCCATCGTCATGGCTTCTACCTGATCATGGGTTACATAGATGAAGGTAGTGCCCAACCGCTTGTGCAGCTTGCTGATTTCGGCACGAGCCGTAACGCGCAGCTTGGCATCCAGATTAGAAAGCGGTTCGTCCATAAGGAATACAGATGGTTCGCGCACGATAGCACGTCCGACAGCCACACGCTGGCGCTGACCACCAGACAATGCTTTGGGCTTACGATCTAAAAGCTGCCCCAGGCCCAAAATTTCGGCTGCTTCTTTGACGCGGCGGTCAATTTCTGCCTTGGGCGTTTTGCGCAGCTTCAGGCCAAAGGCCATATTGTCGTACACAGACATGTGGGGATACAAAGCATAGCTCTGGAACACCATCGCAATGTCGCGGTCTTTGGGAGGCACATCATTAACGATGCGGTCGCCGATGTAAATTTCGCCTTCGCTAATCTCTTCCAGGCCAGCCAACATACGCAGGTTGGTAGATTTGCCGCAGCCAGAAGGGCCTACAAAAACCACAAACTCTTTGTCTGCAATTTCCAGGTTCAGGTCGGTCACGACGGTCACGTCGCCATACCGCTTGTACACATGCCGATAACTTACACTTGCCATTTGTATCTCCTTAATGTGTGATAGTGAGGTTGATGGACTATAACGGCCGTTGCCACACCTGTCAAAAAAAAACGAAGAAATGTCTAGTTGTGTGGTGTTGGCGGTTTTCTACTCCTTTTCCAAAGCCAAAACATCTTTTAAATCACCGTCCAGCGCCAGAAGTTCCAGAATGCTGGGTGGCAAATCCGGGGGCAAATAGTTGGCGTAACCGTTGATCCAGTTGGCCACCGTTTGATGATTTACCGCCAGCAAACGGCCGATCAGGCGCAGGCTCAACCCTTCCAGATGCAGCACCAGCGCCTGCTGGCGAATTTCCTCGTCGTAGCCCTGGTCCTGGGGATTGGGCGTGTAGCGACAGCCACACAGCTTACAGCGAAACCGTTGACTGCCAGAGGCGGTACGGCCGTCTTTGATCTGGCGCGTTTGGGCAAAACATTTGGGGCAGCCCACAGCTTCTCCTACATAATCGTTAAAATAACCGCTATCAAAAACAGCACAAACACAGTCATTAGCCCCACCCAGTTGGCCCGAATGGCGTCAGCCAGGCCAGGGGGTCTGGGATC
Organism: Promineifilaceae bacterium (SeqCode); assembly: GCA_041748655.1. Taxonomy (GTDB): domain Bacteria; phylum Chloroflexota; class Anaerolineae; order Promineifilales; family Promineifilaceae; genus Leptofilum. The sequence goes on from JBGTCV010000087.1 coordinate 203,466, forward strand.
AGGCAGCTTCGTGCCAGGCCGGGGCTGTAAGCCAAAAAACACCTGACGAAATGCTTCTATGGTAGACGGCCGGTCATCCGGGTGCATTTCCATTGCCCACATCACTGCGTCAGAAACGTGGGGCGATACGTCTGGGTTCAGGCGGCGGGGTGGCGGCAGTGAGGCCGGGTTTAAAAAGCGGGCCTTGGCGTCGGGCGGTGGAAAGTCGGTAAACAGATGGTAAAAGGTAGCGCCCAGCGCATAAATATCGGAGCGCACGTCGGTATGGCCACCATCGCCACCATACTGCTCCAGAGGGGTGTAGAGTGCCGTCCCACGCCCCTGCACCACCGTAATGGTGCGCTCATCGTCGGTGGCCATCACTTTCACCAGGCCAAAATCGACCAGCTTGATACGGTTATCCAGCGTCAACTTAATATTGGCAGGTTTAATATCTCGATGTAAAACAGGCGGGTCTTGCCGATGAAGATAAGCTAACGCATCAAAAATCTGGCTGGCCCAGGACAAAATGGCTTCTTCCGCCAGCGGACCCTGATTTTCTTGCAGCATCTGGCGCAAATCTTTACCCGTCACAAAATCCATCACCAGGTAATCACGGCCGTTTTCTGTAAAAAAATCAGACACTTTCGGCAAGCTGGGATGGTCAAGTTGGGCTAAAATACTGGCTTCCTGTAAAAACTGGCTCTGTGCCTGCTGGCGGTAGGTATGGTTTGCGTTTAGATCTGGCTGAACTTCTTTAATGGCACATAGGCGCCCCGGCAGGCGTAAATCTTCTGCCCGATAGACGCTTCCCATACCACCCTGACCCACAATATTGGTCAGCTTGTAACGTTGACGTAAAATAACACCACTTTCGAGCGTAACAAACATAGGTTTATTGTATACTGGACCTGTTCTGCCCAACAACTATTGAATAAGTCTACCAAATTTTAGCTTTTACCACAGAGTTCTCAACGTCACAACAATAGACATTATTGGATTTAACGTTATGTCAAAAAATAATCCACAGATTTCGCAGATTGACGCAGATTAAAGGCAAAAAATCTGCGAAATCTGCGCTAATCTGTGGATCAATTCTTATTTCCGATAGTGTCTAACTGTAAATCTAAAATTGTCAATCGTAAATTCTATAATGCCACAGTGAGGGATGATAACCATGAATGAAAAACCGGTATTGGTTGCCCGTGAAGGACAATTAGTAGGTCAGCGCTGGACAATTGACGGTGATGAGTTTTTGATTGGTCGTGGCTCTGATTGCAACATCGTGTTGCCAGAGCGGCAGGTTTCTCGTCACCATGTGAAAATTACCCAGGAAAACGGCCGTTACATCCTGCACGATCTGGGCAGCCGCAACGGCACCTTTCTCAACAGCACCCAGTTTGAAGGGCAAATTCAGCTGCAAGACGGCGACGAAATCTCCATTGCCCTCTCCGTCAAGCTGGTTTTTGTAGGCACAGACGCCACCATTCCGCTCACCTTTGAACCGCCAACCCAGGAAGGGAATCTGCAAATTGATGAAGCCCAGCGGGCCGTTATCATCAACGGCAAAGAGTTGGACCCGCCGCTCTCGCTGGCCCAGTTTCGCCTGCTGGAGCTGCTCTACAACAGCGCCGGAGCCGTATGCAGTCGTGACGCCATCGTGGAAGTCGTGTGGCCAGGCACTGAAGGGCTGGGCGTCTCTGAGCAAGCAATTGATGCGCTGGTGCGCCGCCTGCGCGACCGTTTGACGGAACTGGACGAGTACAACTATATCGTCACCGTGCGGGGCCACGGCTTTCGCATCGACAACGAACCGCATTAAGTCAGTTTTTCGTTGCCGATTTGCCTGGTTTGTGATAAAAAACACAAGAAAGCGGTTCAATTTTGTTCTGGAATCGCTTAAACTTTTTGGAGGCTAAACGTTATGCTGCTAAAGCGATTAGGTGTTGGGGTTGTTTCATTGTTTGTTGGTTTCGTTCTGACGGTAGTCATTGTGAATTTGATTGGGACGACATTACAAGAGTACGGCGTTTATTACACGTTCTTTACCGCTTTTTCTCTGGGCTGCGCCGTCGCCATTTGGCTGGACAAATTTCTGGGCACCCAAATATTGCCCAAATAGTACCCAGGAATTACTGCGCAGCGATGCAATAATTAATTGATTTCACAAGGTCTCCCAACCCCGGAGACCTTTTTGTTTGTTCTCACTATTTTGTAAACGGCCGTATCCCACTCCAATACTCTTAGCCGTTTACTCCCATATTTTCAAAAGGATGTTGAAATGTCAGCAAAAGTCATTGATGGAAAGCTCGTAGCCGCCAAAGTACGCGACCAGGTAGCCATAGGCGTGGCCGAAATGCAGGCCAAACATAACTATACCCCAGGGCTGGCCACCGTTTTGGTTGGCCAGGACCCTGCCTCCGCCACCTACGTGCGCAGCAAGCAGCGCATGTGCGAACGGCTTGGCATTCGCTCTGTGGGTCACTCCCTGCCCGCCGACGCCACCCAGAAAGAAGTAGAAACCCTCGTCTCCAGGCTCAACGCAGACCCGGAGATCAACGGCATTTTGGTGCAGCTCCCCCTGCCCAAGCATCTGGACGAGGAAGCGGTGCTCAACAGCATCGACCTGGAAAAAGATGTCGATGGCTTCCATCCGGTGAATATCGGCCGTTTGGCCATGAAGGGGCGCGAGCCGCTCTTTATTCCATGCACCCCGGCAGGCTGCATGGAGCTGCTGGCCGATGCCGGCATTCAAACAAAAGGGGCTGAGGCAGTCATCGTTGGACGCTCCAACATTGTGGGGCTGCCAATGGCTATGCTGCTGCAAAAAGCCGACGCCACCGTTACCATTTGCCACAGCCGCACCAAAGATTTAGCCGCCCATCTGAAACGAGCCGACATCGTCGTGGCCGCTATTGGCTGGGCAGAGATGATCAAAGGCGATATGTTGAAGCCAGGCGTAGCCGTGATCGACGTAGGCATCAACCGCGTAGACGACGACAGCAAAGAGAACGGCTACAAGCTGGTTGGGGATGTGGAATACGACAGCGCCGCCGAAGTGGCCGGGGCCATCACCCCCGTCCCTGGCGGCGTCGGCCCCATGACAATTGCCATGTTGATGAAGAATACGCTGCGTGCAGCGGAAATTGCACTCGCAAAACAGTAATCAGTTTTCAGTGAATCAGTAGGTCAGTCATTAGGGCACTGACCTACTGAATACTGACCTACTGATTACTAACCACCGGCCCCTACCAAATCCTCCGGGGAGTTAATGTTGGCGAAGGAACGGCCGTTCCTATCAAACTGCTCAATCTCCGCCCGCTCCACAAACCGGACAGCCACCTGACCAAAAAATCCCGTAATTTTGAGACGCTGCTCCTTGAGTTTTTCCTCAATGGGAGCCAGACACGCCTTGCTGTAGATGGCGTGCAGTGGTTCCGGGAACTTTTCCCAGCGGGGCACAATCACATCGGCCGTCTGGCGCAGCCCAATCATATAGTCCAGCAGTGGACGGTTGAGCCAGGGCATGTCGCAGGCGACGACGAGGGTGTGGGGATGAGTGGCGGCGGAAACGGCCGTATAAATTCCCCCCAGCGGCCCATGATCCGGATAGACATCTCCCACCATCGGCAGTTTGAGATGAGCATATTCATCCGGCTTGTTGGTGATCAGCAGCGTCTCTTCAGCCAAACCCGCGACGCGGGCCAACACGTGCTCGATCATGGGCCGCCCCTCAAACAGCACAAACGATTTGTCCGTGCCCATCCGGCTGCTCTGCCCCCCCGCCATAATCGCCACCGTTAACTTACTTTCCACTTTTCACTTTTCACTTTTTACTGAAAGGAAGAGGGCGAGGCAGGTGGAGGTGAGTTGAGCCGCTTTGCCCAGAGTTACCCCACCTGCCTCGCCCCTACGGATCATCACCGTCCACTGTTCACCGATTACCGCTGGCATCATCGTCTAACATGAAACGGTAAAAAACCTGGTTGCTTAAAAACCACCCTTTTTGTGTCAGGCGCAAACGGCCGTCTTGCACCGCAACCAACCCCCATTCCACCAGCTGATCCAGCGTGCCGTTGTAAATTTCGGCCACCGATTGGCCAAATCTTGCCTGGAAAGCGTCCAAATCCAGCCCTTCATTGAGCAGGCGTAGTTGGGTCATCATTGTGTCGGAGATCGCTTCGGCGCGGCTGACGGGGTGGCTGGCGGCAGCGGCCGTAGACAGCGGATAACCCGGCGCTACCCCCTCTTGCAGGCGACGCAGATAGACGCGCGGCTGCTTGACAACCTGGTAGCGCACCCCGGCGGCGTGCCCATGCGCCCCCGCACCCAGCCCTAAATATTCCCCATCTCGCCAGTAGGTGAGATTATGCACACATGCCAGCCCTGGTTTGGCCCAGTTGGAAATTTCGTAATGGTCGTAGCCGTGTTCAGCCAAAATGGTGCAGGCCAGCTCGTACTGGTCGGCGGCGAGGTCGGGGTCTGGGGGTTGGATACGGCCGTTCAGCAGCCAGCGCTGCATCGGCGTGCCCGGCTCAATCGTCAGGCAGTACAGGCTCAGGTGAGATGGTTCCAAATCCAGCACCGCCCGCACGCTTTGCTCCCAGCTGGCCAATGTTTGGCCCGGCACGCCGTAAATCAGGTCAAGGTTGAAGTTAGGCAAACCAGCCTGTCGCGCCATCGCCACCGCTTCCACCACGGTGGCAAAATCATGCTCCCGCTCCAGCAGCGTCAGTTCAGACTGCACCACACTTTGCACACCGAAACTCAGCCGGTTGATGCCAGTTTGGCGAACGGCCGTTAAATAAGCCAGATCCACCGTGCCTGGATTCGCCTCCATCGTCACTTCTGCGTCGTCGGCCAGGATAAAATTGGCCCGCACCCCGTCCAAAATGCGCCCCAGCGCCGCCGGAGACATCAGCGAGGGAGTGCCGCCGCCAAAAAAGAGGGTGTGCACCGGCCGCCGCACCCCGCCCGCCACCTGGTTCATCTCCGCCACCAGGCCGTCGGCATACGCTTCCCGCATGTCGAGCAGACTGGTGTACGTGTTGAAATCGCAGTAAGCACAGCGGTGCGTACAAAACGGGATATGGAGGTAGAGGCTGAGTTGGGCCATACAGGTAATTGAGTAATTGGGTAATTGGGTAATTTAATTACTGAATTACTCAATTACCCAATTACAACTTGTCTGATCAGTTGGTTAAAAATGGTGTCTATTTTAGGCAAACGGCCGTCCCGCCGCTTGTCTAAGCTGTCAGCATACCGTATCATATCTTGAATGACAACTGGAGAAAACGGCCGTAGCCAAGGATTCAGTATGAATGTGAAGCACCCCAAACTAAATGCCGAACGGATGGCTCGCCTGGTTGAAATTAGCCGGGTGCTCAATGCCACCACCAATCTGGCTCATCTCCTCTCCCGCATTATCACCGAAGCCGCCGACCTGACCCAGGCTGAAGCCGCCTCCATTTTGCTGCTCGATCCACGCACCCAGCAGCTTCATTTCAAAGCCTCTTCCAACGAGGTACCGCCGGAAATGTCCAACATGGCCGTCTCCCTGGATGACTCCATCGCAGGCGCAATTCTCACCGAAAACAAGCCGATGTACATTCAGGACGTCGCCAAAGATTCGCGCTGGAACCAAAATATCGATGAGGCTATCGCTTTCCGCACCCGCTCCATTTTAGGCGTACCCATGCACAACGTGACACAGGAGCCGGTGGGCGTCCTGGAAGCGCTCAACAAAAAAGGGGGTGGCGATTTTTCCGTGCAGGATTTTGAAACGCTCTCTATTTTGGCCGACATCGCCGGGGTGGCGGTGGAACAGGCCCGGCTCTTCAATGAGCTAGAGCAGGCCAACACCGAACTGAACGAGCTGGATCAGCTAAAAACCGACTTCATCGCCATCGCCTCGCACGAGCTGCGCACGCCGCTTTCCGTCATTTTGGGCTACGTTTCCTTTTTGCGAGATGAAGCCGACCCTCGCATGACGGAGCAGTTCGACAACGTGCTGCAAGCGGCCGTTCATTTGCGCACCCTCATTCAAGATATGCTCAACCTGCGCTACGTGGATGCGGGCACGGCGATGCTCACCCGGCAGCGGGTAGATTTGGTGGAACTGGTGCAGAAGATGGATTTAGAGCGGGATGAAACGGCCGTTGCCAAAGACCAAACCGTCCGCGTTACCCTGCCAGACGACCATCTGCCCGTCCTCATCGACCACGACATGATGGAAGTGATCATCGGCAACCTGCTCAACAACGCCGTTAAATTCACACCTAAAACGGGCCACATTGAGGTAAAACTCCATCGCCAGGGGCGCGAAGCGTGGTTTCGCATCAAAGACAGCGGCATCGGCGTGCCAGAAGATCAGCTGGAGCGCATCTTCAAGCGGTTTTATCAGGTGGAATCCCCCCTGCGCCGCCAGCACGAGGGCATGGGTCTGGGGCTTTCTATTGCGAAAGAGCTGGTGGGATTGCACAACGGCCGTATCTGGGCCGAAAGCAGCAACCACAACGGCAGCGAATTCATCATCGCCCTCCGCCTGGACATCCCTGTCACCGGACTTTTATGATGTAATTGGGTAATTGAGTAACTGAGTAATTCAATTGCACAATTACCCAATTACTCAATTACATTTGCTATGAAACGATTGAGAAATTCCCGAATTTATCTACTTTATCTGGTTCTCGCCGCGCTCATTTTGGGGCAAGCGGCGCTGGTGCGCGCCCAGAGCAGCAATGTGGCGGTGCTGGAATTTAATGGCCCCGTCACGCCCATCATGCACACCTATTTTGAGCGGGGTCTGGCTGAAGCGTCCGCAGCCGAAGCGGATGCCGTTCTCATCATTTTAAACACGCCCGGCGGCGCGGTGGATACCACCATTAAAATTGTGCAGCTGTTCCGTGCCTCTGAGGTGCCGATTATTGTTTACATTGGACCGCGTGGGGCACAGGCGGCTTCGGCAGGCAGCATTATCACCGCAGCGGCCCATGCCGCCGGCATGGCCCCGGAAACGGTCATCGGCGCGGCCTCCCCCATCAACTTAGACGGCTCCGACATCAACGAGACGGCCTACCGCAAGGCGGTGGAAGATTTGAAAGCCGTGATGCGCAGCCTGACGGAGCAGCGCGGCCCCGAAGCAGTGGCTCTGGGTGAAGCAATGATTGAAGAAGCGCGGGCCGTTAGCTCCCAGGAAGCGCTCAATGCTGGATTTATCGATGTGGTGGCTGAAAACCCGGAAGATTTATTGGCAGCGCTAGACGGCCGTTCCATCTTCATCAACGGGCAAGAAAGGGTGCTGAAAACGGCCGCTGCCAACCAAACCCCCATCTCCCTCACCTTCATCGAAACCCTCCTGCTGGCGCTTACCAACCCCATTGTTGTTTCCCTCTTAATGGCCATTGGCGTGCAGGCCATCATCATCGAAATTTCTAACCCCGGTGGCTGGGTAGCTGGCTTCATCGGCGTGCTATTTTTGGGGATTGGCCTGTACGGTCTGGGGCAGCTGCCCGTCAACTGGCTGGGCATGGGGCTGATACTCATCGCCTTTGTCCTGCTGGCGCTAGAAGTCGCCACCCCCACCAACGGGGCGCTTGCCGTCACCGGCACCTTCACCCTGGTGGCCGGGCTGCTGGTGCTGTTCAACTCCGGCACGCCCGACTTTGTCCGCCTTTCCATTCCCAGCGCCATCGCCATTGCCGGGTTAACCGCCGGATTTTTCCTCTTTATCCTGACTTTTGCAGTAAAAGCCCAGCGTAAGCAGCCCGTCACCGGCTTGCAAGGGATGGTGGGGCAAATAGGTACCGCCCGCGCTGCCTTCACCGCCGACGGGGACCAGTATCGCGGCTCTGTCATGCTGAAAGGTGAAATCTGGCAGGCGGTGGCCAACCAGCCCATCAAGTTTGGCGATCCTGTTAGCGTCAATCAAGTGCAAGGGATGACCCTGCTGGTCTCTGCCAAAGAAACGGCCGTTTCGGAACCATCCACCCCATGACCCAATTCACCCTACGCCAACACGAAACCGAGAAAATCGTCAACGCCAGCCGCCAGGGCAGCGAGCTTCGGCTGGAGCTTGAGGGGGAAACGACCGTTTTCCACCTCATTGCCCACACCGAAACCGAAATTTTGCTGGCCCGCAGCCTGCCCGACGGCTCCAGCCAGCAGTGGCGGCTGGTGGGGCATAAAGAGGGGGTCAAACGGATGCTGTGGCTAAACGGCCGTACCCACCATTACGAGCGCGTCCTGCCACGCGGCAGCGGAGCCGCCAGAAGCGATCTCTCCCTCGCCGCCACCATCCCCGCTGTCGTGGCTGATATTCTGGTCAGCGTCAGCGACCAGGTGCAGGACGGCGACAAGCTCATCCTGCTGGAATCGATGAAGATGATCATTCCCATCCAGGCACCCTACAATGGCACCGTCACCGCCCTCAACTGCGCCAAAGGCGACTCCGTGCAGGCTGGCGTCCCGCTGATAGAATTGGATGAGTCATAACTTACCCAAAACCGACCCTCACCCCAGCCCTCTCCCTCGTAGGGAGAGGGTGAAAAGTCCCCGCCCCCTTTCAGGGGGAGGGTTAGGGAGGGGGTAAAACCAACCGAAGGAATTTTGCAGATGAATCAAATCCGTCTCCAAAAACTCACCCAACAAATCCTGGCTCATGGTGTGGATGGCATTGCCCTGGTGCCCGGCCCCAACATGGCCTACCTCAGCGGCATCCACTCCCACGTCAGCGAACGGCCGATTGTGCTCTTCTTCCCCGCCGACGACGACCCCGCCATCGTTATCCCCGGCCTGGAAGCGATGAAAGCCCACGCCGCAGGCATCCCAGAAGATCGCATCTTCGCCTGGAACGACGACGAAGGGTACACCGGCGCTTTCCAACAAGCGTGCGCTGTGCTGGAACTGTCGGATTACCTGCTGGGCGTTGAGGCGCTGCACATGCGCGTGCTGGAGCTTGAGCTGCTCAAGCGATACGCCCCTGGCCTCACCACCACCCACGCTGAACCAATCCTGATGGCCCTCCGCGCCGTGAAAGATGCCGAAGAGATTGCCAAAATGGAGCACGCCATTGCCATTGCCGAACGGGCCATGGAGCGGCTCATTCCCCAAATCAAAGTTGGCCAGACGGAAAAGCAGGTAGCGGCCATGCTCACCCAGCTTCAGCTGGAAGAGGGGGCCGATGCCATCGCTTTTGGGCCGATTGTTTCCGCCGGGCCAAACAGCGCCTCCCCCCACGCCGTGCCAACGGAACGGCCGTTGCAAACCGGCGATCTGCTAGTCATCGACTGGGGCTGTCTGGTCGATGGCTACCCGTCCGACATCACCCGCACCTTTGCCGTCGGGGCCATAGACCCCGAACTGCGCCGCATCTACGAGACGGTGAAGCTGGCCAACCAGCAGGGCGTGCGCGTTTCCCGCCCCGGCGCAACGGGGCAAGATGTAGACCGCGCCACCCGCGCAGTGATCGAAGATGCGGGCTACGGCGATTACTTCATCCACCGCACCGGCCACGGCCTGGGCGTGGAGGGGCACGAACCCCCCTACATGATGGAAGCCAACACCGAGCCGCTGATTGTGGGCAATGTCTTTACCGTCGAGCCGGGCATTTACCTGACGGGGCGCGGCGGCGTGCGCATTGAAGACAATATCGTCATCACCGAAGACGGGCACCGCAGCCTCACCACCCTTAGCCGCGAGTTGGTTACAGTTGGTTAAAGTGAAGAAACCCTCACCCCAACCCTCTCCCTCCCCGGGAGAGGGAGCCTTTTCCCTCCCCCTAGGAGGGGGGGGGCCAGGGTGGGGGTCAGTTCTGCGACTGCTGGTTGGCTTGCTGGTGGCAACGGCCGTTTCCGCCTGCCAAACCACACCCACACCCACACCAGAAAGTGTGAGCCAGGCCACGGGCTACTCGCTGCCCGCCAATCCAGCCGTCACCGAAGCGTACCCCGTCACCACACCCACGGCCGAACTGTTTTTTACTCCGCCCCCCATCCCCACCCTGGGCAGCGATGCCAGCGAGCTGTTCTTACCGCTGGTAGAAGGGCCAAATAAAGCCACGTCAACCGCTGTACCGCCAACGGCCGTTCCCAGCCCCACACCCATTCCTACGGTCGATTTTACGGCCGTACGCGCCGAACTCGCCGCGCAGGGATTGGCCCTCTCACCTGTTAAAATTGGCTTCCATACCGGCATTGGTGGCAACAGCGCAGGGTTAGAGCAGTGGATGCGCGCCCTGGATGCCGCCGGAATTCCGTTCTTCCTCAAAACCGTGGATAACGCCCAACCGGTCTACATCGCCCAGGAAATCATGAAGCAGAGCGGCGTGCCCCACATACTGGTTTACCGAAAAGCCGCCCAGGGCGGTTCCAGCTACGACTGGAACGTGCCCAACTACAGTCTGCCGGCGGTGCAAGCGGCCGAAATTCATTGGCAAATGCACAGCGACGCCTTCCCGCCAGAGCTGGACCGCAATCTGGTCTGGCTGGAAACGGTCAACGAGATCGATAAAAATCAGGCGGAATGGCTGGGCCAGTTTGCCCTGAAAACGGCCGAACTCGCCCTGAGTGAAGGGTTTCGCTGGGCCGCTTTTGGCTGGGCCTCCGGTGAACCGGAACCGGCCGACTGGCAAACGCCCAGCATGTTGGCCTTCCTACGGCTGGCGGGCGACAATCCAGACAAGCTGGCCATCGCCCTGCACGAATACAGCTACCTGCTGGATGAGATCGACCACGAATATCCATACAAAGTCGGCCGTTTCCAGGGGCTGTTTCAGATTGCCGACCAGTACGGTATCCCTCGCCCCACCGTGCTCATTACCGAATGGGGCTGGACGTACGAAGAAGTGCCCACCCCAGAACGGGCCATTCAGGACATCGCCTGGGCCTCTCGACTCTACGCCTCCTACCCGGAGGTGAAAGGAGCCGCTATCTGGTTTTTGGGCGGTCAATTTGGCGAAATTGCCAATCTGGCCCAGCAACTCATTGAACCGGTGACGCAGTACAGCCTGCAAAACTACTTCACCGCCCCCCTGCCCCCTGCCCAGGCCCCCATCCAGCCGGAGCAGTACGCGCCATGAGGCAAAAAATTTCCAAAAAAGCCACAGAGAACACCGAGGAGTCAGAGAATTTGAGCTCCATCTCTAAAACCTCTGTGAACTCTGTGGCAAAAAATCAGACAAAAATGTGGACGCGCGCCATTTTGCACCTGGACATGGATGCATTTTATGTCAATGTCCACATTTTGAACCACCCAGAAGATGCCGGGCTGCCGTTGGCCATCGGGGGACAGCCAGACCAGCGGGGCGTGGTGGCTTCTGCCAGCTATGAAGCACGTAAAGTGGGCATCCGTTCCGCCATGCCGATGAGTACGGCCGTTCGCCTCTGCCCCACGCTTAAAATTGCCTCCGCCAACTGGGATCGCATCCACAGCTGCTCCAAACAGGTGATGGCCATCCTGGCCCAGTTTGGCCCGGTGGAGCAAATGAGTGTGGATGAAGCGTATGTTGATCTGTCTGAATGGAGTCATCCTGAAAAGAAAGCGGCGGAGATAAAAACGGCCGTAAAAACCGAAACTACTCTTCCCTGCTCTGTGGGGTTGGCCAGCAGCAAGCTAGTCGCCAAAGTGGCCTCCGACCACGACAAGCCGGAAGGATTTACCATAGTGCCGCCGGGCCAGGAAGCCACCTTTCTAGCCCAGCTGCCCACCCGCGCCATCTGGGGCATCGGGCCGCGCACGGCCGAAAGGTTGGCCAAACTGCACATCCACACCTGCCAGCAGCTGGCGCTGGCCGATTTGGGATTATTACAAGGGGCGTTTGGCAGTCAGGCGGCGGCGTTGCAGGAGCGGGCCAGGGGAGTGGACGGCCGTTCCGTCATCCCAGATCGTGGTTTGGCCAAAAGCATCAGCCAGGAGTGGACCTTTAACCAGGACGTCAATGATCCGAACACGCTGCGCAGCCAACTCAGGAAGATGACCAGCCAGGTGACCCAATCGCTGCAAAAGCGGCAGCTGGTCGCCCATACCGTCACCGTCAAATTCCGTTGGGCGGATTTCACCACCTTCACCCGGCAGCGCTCACTGGAAGTGGGCACCGACGATGCCGAAACAATTTATTCCATTGCCGAGGCGATCTGGCTGGAACATTGGCCTCCCGGCCAAAAAATGCGCCTGATTGGGGTTGGCGTAAGCAAAATTGAAGCCCCCACCATTCGCCAGCTGGGCTTCCCCTTCCTCACCTAAACAAAAAAAGACAGCCACCATACGAGTGACTGTCTTTTAACTTGCTAATCTGCTTGTTGATTACCGGGCACCTTCATTGATACCTTCACGAAGCAGACCGCCTTCAGCCAGCTGTGTCAGCTTTTTATCTGTCTCACCTTCTTCATCCAGCGTTTGCTGCAGCGTTTTGGCCGCATCGCCATAACCCAAAATCTCGGCGTGGGATCGAGCCGCACCATAGGCGGCAATCTCGTAATGTTCCACGCGCTGAGCGGCTGCAATCAGCGCTGCATCTTTGGCCACTTTCTCGCCCGATGTCTTGATGATATGTTCGCCTTCCTTCAGCAAACCTTCCATTCCATCGCACTTCACATTGCCGGGATTCACATCTATCCCAGCCAAAATTTGCTGCAAACGCTGTAAATGGGTCTCGGTTTGGTCCAAATGGTGGGAAAAGGTGTCTTTCAGGGATTGATCGCCAGCCGCTTTGACCATTTTGGGCAGCGCCTCGGTAATTTGTTTTTCGGCGCTGTACAGATCTTTCAGCTCATGAACATACACATCATGCAAAGAATTAAGATTCATTCGTTTTCTCCTCTAGCATAGAAAACAGCCCCAGAGTAGGGTGTTTCCTACGTATCAAGTTTTAGCGCTTATTATGAAGAAGAAACGATGATCCATCTATGTACCTGGATAGAAAAGGAGGTACAAAAAAAGGCACAAAAACGTGGTGCGCAGATTGACGTGGCCAAAAAAAAATGCAACCTTTCCCTTTCAGGAGCCTATGGCTTGAGGTTCAATCCGCGCTGGCAATTTGCACCTCGGTGCGGCTGAGCAGGCGACCCATTTCACGGGCGAAGCCCAACACATCTACACGGGTAAGAACGTAAACGGCCGCTGCCAACCCCACCCCCTCCAGCAAAAAAATCAATCCGTAGCTCAAGCCATCGCCAAAGTTCAGCACCAGCAAAAACAGGTCGCGCAGCGCCCCACCAGCAAAGGTGCCCAAACCTTTGAACACCACCACAGAAATGGTCCATAAGCCCAGGTAAGCGCCCGCTTCCTTGTCCGACGACATGACGGCCATCAGGCTCAGCCCACCGAAGGTGTACACGCCAAAACCCGCGCCGAACAGCAGCAGGGAAATTTCGATGAGGTGAACCTGGTGGAAAACGGCCGTTCCCCCCAGCAGCAGCATCCCCAGCGCCATGACCGCCAACCCGCCACCGGCAATGCGCCGCTGCTGCTCAGGCGGCCGTTTACGCCACAAATACGCGCCGCCCACCAGCGTAATCACCGTGGCTGCCTGCCAATAGCTGTTAAAGCGAGTCGTTCGCGCCAGAGGCAGATCAAACACCTCCGCCCCAAACGGTTCCAAAATGGCATCCTGCGCCCAGGCGGCAAAGGTCGCCAGGGAAAGAAAGATAAAAAAGCGGCGCGTCCGCTGGTCTTGCCAGATGCGCCAGATGGTCTGACTAAATTTGCTGCTGGCTGCTTGCTGTTCCACCTGCGCCAGCTCCTGCGCTAGCGTGATTCCCTTCTCTTGCCGAATCGACTTCTCTACGCCCCGAATAGCAAAAAACCAGAAAAAGCCGCCGATGACCATTGTGGCAATAATGATTTCCCAGAAAACAACCGGGTCATATTCTTGCATCCAAAAGCTAAAAGTAATGCCCACAATGGCAAAAAAGATAATCAGCACCGTTTCGGCCGTGCTGATGGCCAGCCCCTGCCGCTCTTTAGGGGCAGAATCACGCACCAGGGCCAGGTACGGGCTGCCCGAAATGAGTGTACCTATGCCGTACAGCAGGGAAGAGGTGACAGCCAACAGCCAGCCCAGCAATTCGCTGCCCGCCACACCGCCCGCCTCGTGTACTGCGGCAAAGCGCATCAGGCTCCAACCCAGCAGCGGCAGCGACAGCACCATCAGCCCCCGCCCTAACCAGATGTAAGAGGTGCGACGCAGGCCAAAAAACGGCCGTGTATCCGACCGATATCCCGCCCACAAACTCAGCGGCGAAAGTAAATAGCGCAAAGCAATGAGCAGGCTCACCGGCGTGGCTGGAATGCCAAACTGGGAGATCATGATCCGGTTCCAGATGCTGGTTACCAGAATATCCCCCATTGCCGAACCAATTTGGAAGCTACTCAAGCGCATCAACCGCCAAAAGTTAAAGGTTAGCTGGTTTGGCTCATTTTTCATAACGTTGTTCCTCATGTGCTGCAATTAGCGCCAACAGCACATCGTTGGTAAGGGTGATAATTTTGTTGTGTATCTGCCCCCAATGGATCGGTCCCTGCGCTCACGGCACGGGCAGGCCACCTTTTTCGCCCCAGGCTCGCATGGCCACAAAGTGTACCCCAAACAGATCTACTACTTTACTAAGCTTGAGCCAATCGGGTTCCATGCAAAAAACTATAGCAAACTAAGCAATTATGGCAAAATAGACAATTTCGGAAATAGGAATTGATCCACAGATTAACACAGATTTCTGTAATGGTCAGCATTTAATTGACGAACTGATTGCCATGATTCACTCCTGGCTGACCCTGCCAAACGGTAAAGCCTTTTTGATCTTTTATAGCAATCTCCACAGAATTATTTAACGAGAACAGCTGTATAACTTGTGTATAATACCGCCATGGAAGTGGTAAACCTTAAAGTTGACTCCCCAAAACGGCCGTTACTGCAAACCAAGCTCACCCTGCCGCGTCTGCGAACCAAT
>JBGTCV010000088.1:0-6000 GCA_041748655.1 Promineifilaceae bacterium (SeqCode)
CGCGAAAATCTGTAATTCCTTGCTGGCACAATTGATCGATGAACTGTTTGACGCCAGAAAAATCTTGCTCACACAGGGAAACGGGCGAGGCTTCAAACAGGCTGCGAAACTTGTTTTCGCTGATTGCTGCCTGGCTGTCAGAGCAAGCCTCACCCGAGATATCCACTACCGACTGATGTTTTAGTTGCTGTGCCATGCTTGTTTGCTTATGCTCTTCCGGCTGGTCAATGAAGATGATGATACAGCAACCAGTTTAACAGTAAGCGTCAAAGGATTCGATATCACATAGGTACTGCCAAACAAATGGTTAGTTTTGGCTAAAATGCCCCTGGCCTTCCTGGGCGGCCCATTGCATGGTGTAGAGGTTGTAGTAGCGACCTTTTTGGGCCAGCAGCTCCTCATGGGTGCCTTGTTCGACGATACGGCCGTTGTCCAAAACCACAATCTGGTCTGCCCCCACAATCGTGCTCAGCCGGTGGGCAATCACAAAGCTAGTGCGCCCTTCCATCAGCCTATCCAGCGCCCGCTGAATCACTTTTTCCGTGGTGGTGTCTACGCTGCTGGTCGCCTCATCCAGAATGAGAATGCGCGGATTGGCCAGCAGGGCGCGAGCAAACGAGAGAATTTGCCGCTGCCCCACGCTCAGGTTGACGCCATTTTCACCCACCTCAGTCTGGTACCCTTCCGGCAGTTTGCGAATAAAGTCGTCGGCACCAACGGCCGTTGCCGCCGTCATCACCTCTTCATCTGTGGCATCGAGACGGCCGTACCGAATATTGTCTCCAATCGTGCCCGTAAACAAAAACGTATCTTGCAGCACAATCCCCAGCTGCGAACGCAAACTGGCCTGCGTCACCTGGCTCACCTCATAGCCATCAATCTGCAAAGAACCGCCTGTGATGTCAAAAAAGCGCGAAATGAGCCGAATGATGGTGCTTTTGCCCGCGCCCGTCTCGCCCACCAGGGCAATGCGCTGGCCCGGCTGGGCGCTCAGCGTAATGCCTTGCAGCACCGGCACGCCATCCTGGTAGCTAAACTTTACGTCCTGGAAGGTGACATGCCCCTGAACCGGCGGCAAATCGACCGCGCCCGGCGCGTCCAGCAGGTCGGGTTGCGTGTCTAGCAGATGGAACACGCGCTCGCTGGCTGCCATGGTGGCCTGGAAGGTGTTGTACCGCTGCGCCAGCTCCCGAATCGGTTCAAAAAAGCGGTCGATGTACAGCACAAAAGCAACCAGCGTACCGGTGGTGAGGGCATCTCCCAACACCAGCCAGCCGCCTACACCCACCACAAGCGCCGTGGCCAGTGAGCCCATAAAATCGACGCCGGGAAAGAATACGGCCGTCAGCCGACTGGCATTGATATTGGCATTAAAGAAAGAGTAGTTGAGATCGTCAAAGTGTTGGCTGTTTTTGGTCTCGCGAATAAAGCTTTTGGTGACGCGAATGCCGGAAATGGATTCGTTCAGGTAGCCATTGATGAGCGAGAGCCGCTGCCGGGTGGCCCGGTAAGCATCCCGCACCCGCACCCGCCAGTAGTGGGTCAGGGCAAACATCAGCGGCAGCACGGCAAAGGTCACCAAGGCCAGCCGCCAATTCAGAATGAGCATGGCAAAGATGATGCCTGTCAGCGTGAAAAAGGAGCGGAACAGGCCGGTGATCGACCAGGTGATGAAATCTTGCAGCACGCCCACGTCGCTGATGAGGCGGCTCATCAGGCGGCCCACGCTGTAGTTGTTGTGAAAATTCAGCGAGAGCGAATGCAGGTGACGAAAAAGCTCGCTGCGATAATCGGCCACCACTTTGGTGCCCACATAGGCCATAATGGCAATGCGGAACCGGTTGGTAATCCATTCGCCCACGGCAAGGATGATGAACAGCCCTGTCCAGAGGCGCAGGGTGCTCATGGATTCAGCCCGAATGCCGTCGTCAATGGCACGGCCCACGATGGAAGGCTGGGCCACAGACAGCAGGGAGCTGATAATCATGAGCACAATGGCGGCAATGAGCCTGGGCATATACGGCCGCATATATCCCAACAATCGCCGCACCAAACGGCCGTCGTACGCCTTGCCCAACAGTTCATCATCATCTTCTTTCAGCAGGGCGCGAATCCGCTCTTCCCGATCTTGGCGCTCTTGTTCTTCGATGCCCATTCTGGGATCGAACTGTTTTTCACGGGAACGGCCGTTGCCGCGCCCATTTTGCTTTTGTTTCTGGTTGTCCAACATTATGCCTTGCCTCCCATTTGCGCTTCCAGGGCCACAAACGCTTCCTGGTCTTTCAGCTGCAAATCGTAAATCTCGCGGTACAGGCCGCCTACGGCCAGCAGTTCATCATGGGTGCCGCGCTGGACGATACGGCCGTTATCCAACACCAAAATCATATCGGCACTTTTTAGCGTCAGCAGACGCTGCGCAATCACAAAGGTGGTGCGCCCTTCCATCAACACCGCCAGCGCCTCTTGAATGAGGTGCTCCGTTTCGGTGTCTACGCTGCTGGTGGAATCATCCAGAATAAGAATGCGCGGGTCAGTCAGCAGGGCGCGGGCGATGGCCACCCGCTGCTTTTGCCCGCCGCTCAGCGTAACACCCCGCTCACCAACGCGAGTATTGTACCCTTCCGGCATTTCGGTGATGAAGCCGTGGGCGCGGGCGGCCGTAGCGGCGGCGATAATCTCATCCTGGGTGGCGTTGGGACGGCCGTAGGCAATATTCTCCCCTACCGTCTGGCTAAACAAAAACGGGTCTTGTAGCACAATGCCAATTTGCCGCCGCAGTGACTGTATCTGCACCTCGCGCACGTCCACGCCATCGACCAAAATCCGGCCCGCCGTGGCGTCGTAAAAGCGGGGAATCAAGTTGGTCACAGTCGATTTGCCCGAACCGGTAGGCCCAATCAGGGCAATCGTCTGGCCCGGCTCCGCGTGGAACGAGATGCCGGTCAAAATTCGGCGACCCTGACGATAGGCAAAATCAACCCCCTCAAACGTAACCGCACCAGAGAGGCGAGCCAGCTCAAGGGCATCTTCCTGCTCTTCAATTTCGCTCGGGGTGTCGATGATATCAAACACACGCCTGGCGCTGGCTCCAGCCGTTGCCGCCAGATTGACCAAAAAGCCCAGCCGCTGCACCGGTGCGCCCAGCATCAGCACGTAGGAAATGAGGGCAAACAGGCTGCCGACGGTAATCTCCCCCGCCAGCGCGGCCGGACCGCCAAACCAGAGAAGCAAAAAGATGGACGCGGCTACCAAAAATGTGAAAAGTGGCCAATTATCGGCCCAGGTTTTAATGAGGTCGTAACGACGGTCGAACCATTCATCATTTTGGTGGTCAAACTTAGCCAACTCATGCGGCTCACGGGCAAACGCTTTCACCACGTTGATGCCGGTCATGCTTTCCTGCATGGTGGAAGAAAGCACGCCCATCTGTTCTTGAATCAGCTTAAACATGGGGCGGACGGTGTTGCCAAAGCGAATGGTGGCGTAAATCAGCAGGGGAATGGGGATAAGGCCCAGCAGGGAAAGCTGCACCGACTCCAGCAGCATCGCCACAATAACGCCCAGCAGCAGCAGGATGGTGGAAAGGAGGCCCATCAACCCCGTGCCCACAAATTGCTCTGTCTCCGTTATGTCGCTGGTGGCCCGGCTCATCAAATCGCCGGTGAGGGTGCGGTCATGAAAGCTGAAGGGAAGTGCCTGTACGCTGTTATAAAAATGGTTCCGCAAATCGTAAGAAACGCGATGTGTTAACCATTCACCGTAGAACAACTGGCCATAGCCAGCCCCCCCGCGTACGATGGCGATGATTAAAATGATGCCACCCGCCACAAACAGAGCGCGTGGCTCTCCCTCAGTCAGTCCGTTATCAATGGCATCTTTGATAATTTGCGGCACAAACAGGTTGAGCAGCGTGGCAAAAAACATGGCAAAGTAGGCGATAAACACATGTTTCCAGTAGGGTTTCAGATACCCCAGCAATCGTTGATAGACTGCATCTTCTTTCATAAAACATTTCCTCCAAGATAGACGCATGGGGAAACGGCCGTTCCCCATTCCACCTGTTACAATGCCGGGCAGCGCCCCGGCAAGTTAGACAATCGTCTAACAGAGCAAATTAGTTTATCCCAAACCCGCTGCTGCTGTCCACCTTCTGTTTTATTTGCCCCTTAATTGCCACTGATCTAAAAAGCTCTAAAAAACAGAGCCAAAAACGGCCGATTTGGTGAGAAAGACAAAATAAACCTAAGATTTTGACCAAACGCTTCAATATTTTGGCGGAAAATCAAAATAGTTGTTGACATCACCAAAATTTTTGTGTATATTGCCCACATCGTTTAATTTTTTGAAGCGACTATTGTATACGAGAGTGTAAACGAATTCTTGATTTGCCGAAAGTAAATGCTGCTAAATGATCAGGATAAACTAATTTATGCGTAAACTGCTAGAGAAATGCCCCGCCTGTGCGGGCGAGTTGGTGGTGACCCAGCAAACATGCCGCAGCTGTGGCACGATGGTAGTAGGGGAATTCACCCCCAATATTTTTTCCAAACTTTCCCCGGAGAATCTCCACTTTTTGGAACTGTTTGTCAAAAATAAGGGCAACGTCAAGGAGATGGAGCGGGAAATTGGCATGTCTTACTGGACCATCCGCAACCGCCTGAACGAGATTGTCGAGGCGCTGGGCTTTGAAAACAAAGATGTAGAGCCAGTGGTCTCGGATGAAGCGCTGCGGCAAAGTCGCCAGGAAATCCTGGCCCGGGTAGATCGCGGCGAAATCGATGTCCATGAAGCGGCCCAGCTGTTGAAGCAGCTGAAGCCCGCGGCATAACATTCAGCCAACCTTTAAGTCCACAATTGATTCACCGTTTGCAGGAACGGTTGTCTATTCGCCATCTTTTGGTGGATTGCCCGCTGCCTGCGGACCAAAATAAGGAGAAAGTGATATGAAGGAAGAAAGAGCCCAAATATTAGACATGTTGCAAAAAGGCAAAATTACCGTGGACGAGGCGGATTTGCTGCTGGAGGCGCTGGCGGAAACGGCCGTACGGCCGCCCCAGTCGCATCCCATCCCGGTGCCGCCCATGCCACCCACGCCGGTAAAACCACCCAAAATCAACCCCAAACTTACCGCCGAGCAAATCCTCCAGCTCAACCGCGAAGGGGTAGATCCGGCTTTCATCCGTGCGGTGCGCCAGCTGCCGCACACCGTGCTTACGGGCGACCACATCGTGGCGATGGCCATTGAAGGGGTGGACCCGGCGTTTGTAACGGCCGTTGGTCAGCTCAAGAACACATCCCTCAACGGCGACCACATCGTTACCATGGGCCTTGAGGGCGTCGATCCCCAGTTTGTCCGGGTGCTGAGCGAGCTGAAAAACCTGGCCCTCAACGGCGATCAAATTGTGCAGATGGCCGTGGAAGGGGTCGATCCCGTCTTTTTGCGCGCCGTTGATGGCCTTCACCTGCCCGGCCTCACCGGCGACCATGTGGTGCAAATGGGCGTGGAAGGGGTGGATGCCCATTTTATAGAGAAGATGAAAACGGCCGATTTTATCCACGAACTTGATGGCGATGCCTTCACCCAAATGGCCATTGAAGGCGTCGATGATGAACTGCTAAAAGAAACCATTCAACTGCTGTAATCAAACCTCTCGTAGTTTTTATAAACGATAAACCTCCCGGCACAAGCCTACGGGAGGTTATCAGAGGAGACGACATGAGTGCAAGCTCAACACCATGAATGAAAATCAACAGATTTCGCAGACTTGTGGTGAGCGCAGCCGAACCATTCAACAGATTTCTTCTAAGTTCTCTGTGTAACTCTGTGTCTTCTCTGTGTAACTCTGTGTTCCGTTTTTTATTTTCTAAGGAGACTTCACCGGCTGCGCCGACCACCATGAATGAAAATATGGCCTACCTCCGAGGGTATTAATCGCTAAACTTATGGACACACTGGTCTGAGGTCGAATTGTTAACTGGTACCAAGAGTCTGAAGAGGAG
>JBGTCV010000089.1:0-107365 GCA_041748655.1 Promineifilaceae bacterium (SeqCode)
GCGCCTGTTCTGGATGAGATTCAGATTGCTGACAAATAGCACATTCACATTGATGGATTACAGTCATATGGCCTCCAATTGGCTAAATTGATTGGCGGCTATTTTACCCAATATCCAAAGTTGTTAACGAACGGACCCTTAATGCTATTAAACAATATCGGAAATAAGAATTGATCCGCAGATTAACGCAGATTAACGCAGATTTCGCAGATTTTTTGCCTTTAATCTGCGTTAATCTGCGAAATCTGCGGATTGTTTTTGACATAACGTTAACTCCAATAATGTCTATTGATCAGTGGCTAAAATTTGTGTTTCCAGCGTGTCGATCTGACCATGATAATAATCACGCTGCGCCTTCAACACATCTCCAATGGAAATCATCCCCAGCAGGGTGCCCTTCTCTACCACAGGCAAATGCCGAAAACGGCGTTCCGTCATCACATGCGCTACCGACATCAAATCGTCTTGTGGCAAACAGGTGATCACATTGGCTGTCATGAGGCTCTGCACCGGTTGAGAGAGCAAATCAGCTTGATGGTTTAATTGGCGCACCACGTCCCGCTCAGACAGAATGCCGACTAAACCACCGGCCTCATTGAGCACAATAACTGCACCAATATTGTGTTTTGTTAACAAGGCAACAGCCTCTTCTACAGACTGTTCTGGGGCAATGGTGACAAGTTTATTCCCTTTTGTGGCTAAAATTGTACTGACTTTCATCACATTTCTCCCTATTACTTCATCACGTCACCCAGGCGAGCGCAGGCCGGGCAGCTACCATCCAGGCGAATGATAGCATAACCTGCCTGTGGGTCGCCATCTGGCTCGTATTTAATGAAGTCTAAATTGAATACAATCGCTAAACGAACATAGCCGCTGTTGGCGGCAATCTGGGTTGCTTCGGCCAGCCAAGTGGCTTGCTGGTTCAGGGTGGTGTTGGCAGCCCAGCTAAAACCTGGGGGTACGCCATTGAACCCTTCAGGGGTGAGGTAGCCAAACTCGGTCAGGCAGAGATCGCGGCTGCCGCTGAAGGCATTGCGGTAGAGGGTGAGCGTGGGGACGTAATACCAGCTGTAGTGGCGGTCACCGGGATCGGCGGGATGGCCGGAGTTGGCGCTGGGGGAAGTGGCTCCGGCGTTGTAATGAACGCCCACGCAGTCCATGTAGCTGGCGGCGTTAGCCGTGCGCATCCCGCTAAGGTAGCGGCTATCTGACCAGGCGTTGGTTGTGTTGTCGAAGCCGGTGGGGGCGAGCGCACCAGAAATAACCAGAATGTTGGGGTTGACGGCTTTAACGGCCGTATAAGCCGGAGCCAACATATTGTTCACATAAGAACTGGGGCTAATCTGCCCGGCAGGCCATTCAAAATCGATATTCATTTCGTTCCAGATTTCTATGGCATCTGGCCCAAGCGCAGCAACCTGCCGAATAAAGTCGATGTAGCTCATGAAGTTGATGCTGTTGGCGGCGGGATAGGCGGTATCGCCGGTGATCGTGACCAATATTTTGAACCCTTCATGATGAGCAGAATCGATAATCGCTTTTAGTTCATCGGTTGAATCGCCAGCGGCCCATTTGTATTGGTATTTGATCCAGGTCATGCTTGCTTCTTGCAGCCGGGCTTTGTTGTTGAGGTTAAGCGTTTGGCCGCCTAAGGCAAAACCGGTATTCGCGGGCGGCGGCGTTGTGCCGCTGCCGGGAATGGTAAGCCGCTGGCCGACGTAGATGCGGTTGATGTTGCTGATGCCGCTGGCCTGGGCGATGGCGGTGACGGTGGTGTTAAAGCGGCGGGCAATGGCGGAAAGCGTGTCGCCGGGCTGGACGATGTAGGTCTGGCTGCCGGTAGGCGGCGGCGTTGGGGTAGGCGTTGTGCCAGGGGGCGGCGTGGTGGGAACCGGTGTGGCATCCCCGGTTGGAATTTCCAGATCTTGTCCAACAAAAATGAGATTGGGGTTGGTGATTTGGGGATTCGCCTGAAGAATGCTGGAAATGCTGGTCCCAAAACGGCTGGCAATTTTGGTAAGCGTGTCTCCCCAGGTAACGCGGTAGGTGAGGGCGGAAACGGCCGTTATCGACAAAATCAACAGCAGCAGCGCCAAAACAGAGGCAAGCCATCGCGATCTTTTCATGAGAACTCTCCTGGTGAACAACCAATGACAACTGGTCACATTATAAACGGAGATGACATAAACACAAGCGAGCCAGCGGCGCAGCGGCGCTGCGGCGCTTGAATTTTTGGCAATGCGTATTTCTTCGTCTGCCGGGGTTCGTGTATACTTGGCGCGGATTGTGATATTGCAAATAGTTGGGCGGCAAACGACCGTTTCCCACCCAACCCCGTCTGCCCAACCAACCGATTCAAAAACAGGAAACCTATGGAACTTTTAATCACTGAACAGGTCGAAGAGATGGAGGTGTACAACTCCATCCTGGAGACAATTGGCAATACCCCGCTGGTGCGGCTCAACTCCGTGGTGAGCGATCTGCCCTGCACCGTGCTGGCCAAAGTGGAATTTTTTAACCCCGGCGGCTCGGTCAAAGACCGGATTGGCCCGGCCATTATTGCAGATGCAGAAAAAAGCGGCCGTTTGAAACCCGGCGGCACCATCGTCGAATCCACCTCCGGCAATACCGGCGTAGGGTTGGCCATTGCCGCCGCAATTAAGGGCTACCGCTGCATTTTTGTCATGCCAGACAAGATGTCGCAGGAGAAGATTTTGCTGCTGCGTGCCTTTGGGGCGCGGGTGGTGGTAACACCAACGGCCGTTGAGCCAGACGACCCCCGCAGCTACTACTCCGTGGCCAACAAGCTGGTCGAAGAGACGCCCAACGCCATTCTGGCTAACCAGTACCACAACCCGATCAATCCCCAGGCGCACGTGGAAACGACGGGGCCAGAGCTGTGGCAGCAAACCAAAGGGCGCATCACCCACCTGGTGGTGGGCATGGGCACCGGCGGCACCATCACCGGCACGGGACGCTACCTCAAAGAGAAAAATCCGCACGTCAAGATTGTGGGGGTCGATCCGATTGGCTCCATTTTGTACGAGCTGCACCGAAGCGGCCGTACCGTCAAAGCCGAAGGGTATAAAGTGGAAGGGATCGGCGAAGATTTTCTGCCCAGCACCCTTGATTTGAGCGTGGTAGACCACGTGGTGCAGGTCAACGACAAAGAGAGCTTCCTCATGACCCGCCGCCTGGTGCGGGAAGAGGGAATTTTCGGCGGCGGCTCCTGCGGCTCGGCCGTGGCCGGGGCGATTAAGTACGCCCACGACCAAAAGCTGGGCAAGGATGACGTGATGGTGGTGATTTTACCAGATTCCGGCTCGCGCTACCTGAGCAAGGTGTTTGACGATGAGTGGTTACGCGAAAACGGCTTCCTGGAGCAAACCTGGGTTGAATTTCGCGCCGCTGATATTCAGGCAGCTAAACCCGCGCATGAGATTATCACCGCCCGCCCCACCGATTTGATGACGGACGTCGTGGCGCTCATGAAGCAGTATAATGTGTCGCAGCTGCCGGTGTTGGGGGAAGACGGCCGTCTCCTTGGCGTCGTCTCAGAAATTGATCTGCTCAACCATATCCTGCTCACCAACCACGCCAGCCATACGCCCGACGAAACAATTGAAGCCATCGTCGAGACCAACGTGCCGGTGGTGCGCCCCAGCGCCCCGCTGGAAACGCTCGTCGGCATCTTCGCCAAGCACAGCGCCGTCATCATCGCCACCGATGACCAGGTGCAGGGCATCCTGACCAAAATCGACATCCTGGACTTTCTCTCCACCCAGGTTCGCTGAACTGATTTTTTGAGGCAAAGAACACAAAGGATGAAAGGGGGCAAAGATTACTTTCACCTTGTTTCTTTGCCTCTTCGCACCTTTGCGTTATTGTTTTTGATACGGTTTTGATATGGGTTTGTATTAGCTGATCAACACCGTTCCGCTATGGTTCACATTAACGTAACGTGACCTTTATTTTATGCAGCCACGGAAAACAAAATTAGGAACACCTTATGATTGCAGAAACTGCCAAAAAGCTCCGCGAGAACATCCAGAAAGTGATTGTGGGCAAGGATGAGATTATTGATCTGGCGCTGATTGCCATGCTCACCGGCGGCCATCTGCTGCTGGAAGATGTGCCGGGCACGGGCAAAACCACCCTGGCCAAAACGATTGCCGCCTCGCTGGGCTGTACCTTTCGCCGGGTGCAGTTTACACCGGACCTGCTGCCATCGGACGTGACGGGCATCTACTTTTACAACCAGAAGCAGCAGGAGTTTGAGTTCCGCCCCGGCCCCATCTTTGCCCAGATTTTGCTGGCGGATGAGATCAACCGGGCCACACCCCGCACCCAGTCATCCTTACTGGAGGCGATGCAGGAGCGGCAGGTGACGGTGGATATTGCGACACATCGGCTGGAACGGCCGTTTCTCGTTCTGGCCACCCAAAACCCGGTAGAGCTGGAAGGCACCTTCCCCCTGCCCGAAGCCCAGCTCGACCGCTTCCTCATGAAAGTGGCCATCGGTTACCCCTCTGCCGAAGAAGAAAACAATATCCTGCTCCGCTTTGAACGAAACGATCCGCTGGAAACCTTGGAAAAAGTGGTGGAGCCAGCCGAAATTTTGGCCATGCAAGAAACCGTCCGCGCCATCCGCGTGGAAGAGTCGGTGCGCAACTACATCGTCAACGTTTGCCGCGCCACCCGCAACCATCAGGACATTGAGCTGGGGGCCAGCCCCCGCGCCACAATGGCCCTCTACCACACCTGCCAGGCGCTGGCTGCCATTCGAGACCGGAAGTTTGTCATCCCCGACGACGTGAAAACGATGGCTCCGTACGTGCTCACCCACCGCCTGATGGTCAACCCGCAAACCCGCCTGCGCGGCCGCAAAACCGAAGACATCATCCGTGAAGTGGTAGACACCGTCCCCGTCCCTGTTGAAAATTAATTCACCGCAGAGGGCGCGGAGAGCGCAGAGGAAAACAAAAACTCCGCGTTCTCCGCGCCCTCCGCGGTAAAACAAGGTAGTTGCCTTGACCGAGAATATTCAAGAAATTCATCTCGTTGTGCGCGAGAACCAGCGTGAAGACCAGAAGCGGGCGCGGCAGAATATTATGCGGGCAGCCATGACCGGCAAGCCGATGGACATGGCCGACGTGGCCCAGGCGCGGGGTCTGGTGCTTCGCGAGCGGGAAAATTCGATTTTCAGCGACGCCTGGGTGCCGCTGGCACTACTATTTCTCATCATTGGGCTGGCGGCGGGACGGCAGCCCGCCATGCTGGCGCTGGGGCTGGTGCTGCTGCTCATCGTGGGCATCAGCACGGCGTGGAAAAATTTGTCGCTGATCGGCGTGACGTACGAGCGCCGCTTTAGCCACAACCGCGTTTTCCCTGGCGAACCGATCGAAATGACGGTGACGGTGGGCAACGACAAGCCGCTGCCTCTCACCTGGCTGCAATTTCGGGATGAGCTGCCGGTGGCTATCGACAGTGAACACGCCATTTCGCAGCTTTCCAGCGAAATGACGGGGCGGTACACGCTGCAAAACACCTTCTCGCTGTATGGCCGCGAGCAAACCGAACGCACTTTCACCCTGCGCTTCCCCAAACGAGGCTTCTACAAGCTGGGGCCAGTCACCTACGAATCAGGCGATATTTTTACACTGTTCACCATCCAACGGGACCACCAATATCTGGACCGGCTGATCATCTTCCCCCAAATTTACCCGCTGGAAGAGCTGGGCCTGCCCGCCAAAGAGCCGTTTGGCGACGTAAAGGTGTGGCGCAGCCTGTTTACCGATCCGATTAAGACCCAGGGAGTGCGGGATTATCAGCCGGGGGATCGCTTCAGGGATGTGCATTGGAAGGCAACGGCCGTTCGCGGCACTATCCAGACCAAAGTGTACGAACCGTCTACCGGCATGACCATCGCCGTCTTTTTGAACGTCGCCACCTTCCCCAAACATTGGATGGGCTTCGACCCGGAGCTGCTGGAGCGGGGCGTCAGCGTGGCGGGTTCAATTGCCAACTACGGCGTTCAGCAAAACTGGGGCGTCGGCGTCTACGCCAACGGCTCCGTGCCCAACTCCGACCAGCCAATTCGGGTGCAGCCCAGCCGTTCGCCAGAACAGTTGGCCCATGTGCTGGAAGCGCTGGCTGCCGTCACCGAATTTGCCACCGGCTCCATCGAAAAAATGATCATACGCACCAGCCCCTCTTTACCCTGGGCGAGCACGATTGTGTTGGTAACGGCCGTTGTCACCGAAGAGATAATGGTCGCCCTGATCCGGCTCAAGGAAGCCGGGCGGCGTGTCGTACTCATTTCCCTGGCCGACGAGCCGCCGCCCAAAGGATTGGGCAATATTCTGGCCTACCACATCCCCTCCACCGTGCCTGCCTTCCAAAAAGGGCATAAAGCCAGCACCGTCACCGAAGCCGCCCTGAGCAGCATCCCCACTCCAGAACCGGTGGGGCTGGAATTTGAGCTGGATGATACCAACTGAGGAATGGTGAATGGTAAATGGTAAATGGCTAATTGTTAATGAGTTGGCCACTCGCACACTGGCAAACTAGCCCACTATAACCCATGCGTCTAACGATTGATCGCGCCACCCTTTCCCCCCGCTACGAGACGTTTTTGAACGCCTGGGGGCATGTGCAGCATGAGCTGCTCTATTTGAGCTGGGCGATTATGGATGCAGCGCTGCTGACGCCGTTTGCCCTGGCTATCATGGGCTGGGCACGGTATTGGCAGCCGGGGCTTGTGCTGCTCTGGCTGCTCATTTTGATGCTGTTTGCCTTTAACCTGGCTCGCCTGATGAGCGCCGTGCAGCTGCCGCCGCAGCATCAGCAAACGGTGATGGCGCTGACGCTGTTTCTCGTCGTCATTGTGACGCTGCCCACCTTTTTTCACGGAAGCAGCCCCATTTTTCGCTTTGCCTGGGTGGGTGAACTGCTGGCGGCTATTAATGAAAGAGGCAACAATTTATGGCTGCAAGACGTGCTGGTTTTTGGCCTGATTGTGCTGGTGTGGGCGCGGGGGCTGGCGTTGGGGCAGCGGGAATACAGCATCCATCGCGCCGGACTGCGGCTGCGGGTGGGCGGTCTCATTTTGGCCCCGCTGGTGATCTGGTTGGCCAATACACGCCTGCTGTGGGACAGCAGCCCGTACATTTTGCTCTTCTTTTTGGCTGGATTAACGGCCGTTGCCCTCATTCGCGCCGAAGAAATTGAAAAAGGACAGACAGGACAATCTGTTTCGTTGGATCCGCGCTGGTTAACGGCCGTTCTTCTGGCCAGCCTGCTCACTATTTTCATGGCCGGCACGCTGACCATCCTCATCAGCGGCGAGTCGGCCAACAGCATCATTGGCTGGCTGGCTCCCGTTTGGAACGGACTGCGGATGACGGGCGCGGTGGCTCTGACCACCCTATTCTTTTTGTTAGTGCCGTTCCTGGAATTGGTAGATGTTTTTGTCAACTTCATTGGCCGCATCCTGGAGGTTATATACCCCTGGCTTTCAGAACAATGGGCTTACTTTGGCAAAATCATCGGCAAATTTTTCATCGATCGGCGCGTGCCGCTGCTGCCACTGGACGAAGATTCTGGGGCAGGATTTCTGGAAACCAGGCTCATTTTTGACAATATCGAGGGCCTGGGCTTTGAGGTTAGCCGCAACGTGCAAATTATCTTGCTGCTGCTGGCGGTGGCGCTCATTTTGGCAGTGGCGCTGCTGGTAAGCAGGCTGTACCAACAGACCAGTATCGCCATTCGGCCAGGCGGCCGTTCCACCAGCCACACCGACGATGATGAAGATGAAGGGAATTTATTGCAGCGGCTGTTAGGACGGTTGGGCTTGCTGCGTGATTGGCAAACGGCCGTTTCCATCCGACGCATCTACCGCAAAATGCTCCACGCCGCCGACGGCAGCGGCTACCCTCGGTTGGAGACCGAAACGCCGTACGAATTTCTTAACACCCTGGCCAAAGCGTGGCCAGACAACCAGCAGGAAACCCGGCTCATCACCGCCGCCTACGTCAAGGTGCGCTACGGCGAACTGCCGGAAACCGAACAGGAGCTAGAGGCGATCAAAGCCGCCTGGCGCACCCTGGAACAAACCCAACCCACCGAAGTAATTGACGATTAATAATCAATGACAAACGCACTGACCGCAGCCACACGCCCGCCCCAACAAACGCTGATTCTAGCCTGGGCCTACGTCCGGCGCGAGCTGGTTTTTATCAGCTGGGCGCTGATGGAGGTGGCGCTTCTCACCCCGCTCAGTCTGGCCATTTTGCCCTGGGCCGATGAATGGTGGGGCCGACAGCGGCTCTTTGTGGGTCTGCTGCTACTGCTGTTGGCTGGTTTTTATCTGGCTCGGTTTCTAAGCTGGCTCAAGCTGCCAGACCGGGATCAGCGGAATATTTTGGTAGGGACGGGGGCGATCATCCTCTTTTTTGCCCTGCGCAACATCAACTACCAGCCAGAAGGATTGTTCAATTTCAGCTGGATTGGGCAAAGCTTCCGCAATCTGGCCATTGCCGGCAGCAATTTATGGCTGCGCGATCTCTTTTTGCTGATGTTAACGGCCGTTTCCTGGTGGCGTGGCTTAACGTTGCTCAATCGAGAGATCGACGTAGTGCGGGTTGGGCAGCGGTTCCGCGTGGGCGGGCTGTACATTGCGCCGCTGGTCGTTTTGCTGGCGGCGCTGCGGCTGGATTGGTCGGTGCTGCCTTTTTTACTCTTCTTTTTTGCGGTAAGTCTAACGGCCGTTGCCCTCACCCGCGCCGAATCGATTGAAAAAGAGCAAATGGCCGTGCTCACCTCACTGTCGCCCCGCTGGTTTGGCCTGGTGGTATCGCTGAGTGTGCTAACGACGTTTGTGGGGGGTGGAACGGCCGTCTTTCTCAGCGGCATGTCGGGCGATCTGTTAGGTCGCTGGCTGGCCCCCTTTTGGAACGCGCTGCGCTGGGGCGGGGCCACCATTGGCCTCACCGCCAGCTACATCATCTCACCCTTTCTAAACAGGCTCGAAGCGTTTTTCCAACTGATCATCCGCATTTTCCAGGCTGGCTTTGCCGCACTGTTTGTGCCAAACGCAGACGCTCAGGAGGCGTCGGATGGCTTTGAAGATTTTATGGAAGCGTTCAATGAATGGCTGTTAACGCAGGAGCCGGGTGAAGCGGGGGCGGGATTGTTGAGCGGCGTTAATTGGCGGCTGGTGATCATTGGCGTTGTGCTGCTCATCGCCCTGATCATTTTTGTGCAGTTTTATCGCAAAAATCTGGTGGCACAGGGCAGCGGCCGTTTCGGCCAGCTTCTGGTTGATGCCACCAATCGACTCATCCCCACCGGATTGCGGCGCCGCAAAGAAAAAGGTAAAAATCAGGATTGGCGCGGCTGGCGAACGGCCGTTTCCATCATCAAAATTTACCAGCAAATGACCCAGATCAGCAGCGAGATCGGCTACCCACGCGGCGCGTCTGAAACCCCGTACGAATATCTGCAAACCCTGGCCCGGCTGTGGCCAGACCACAAAGCCGAGGCTCAGCTCATCACCCACGCCTACGTCCGGGTGCGCTACGGCGAATCCCCTGAAACCAAAGCCGAGTTTGAAGCGATCAAATCTGCCTGGGAACGGATGAAGGAAACGGCCGTTGCACTACCCCAATAAACATTTGCCACAGAGCAAAGGGAGGTTTTTAGAGCATTAGATCTCCCCTACCCTCTGTGGCTCAACCCTCTTTTAGTTACTCAGCATCGGCGCTTTGCGCAGCCATGTATCTGACTGCACCTGATCCAGCATGAACCGGGCAAAATCCGCCCGCGCCAGCTGGGTTCCCGGCCCCTGTCCCGCATAGCCCACCTTCAGCTTGCCCGTTCCCTGGTTGTCGTTCAAGCGCGGCGCTCGCGCCAACGTCCACGCCAGATCGCTGCCACGAATAGCGGCCACCATCCCCTGGCTGTCGGCCAAAACGTGTTTGGCAAACAGGCGCAGCGCCAGCCCAAACAAACGGCCTACCAGCTGCGGTCTGTCATTGGGATCGGCCACACCAGCCCCCGTCGCCGCAATCAGGCGAGAAACCCCGGCGGATTTCATGGCGGCCACAATGTGGGTCATGCCTGCGGTTAACGGCCGTTCCGGACTGTTACTCGTTGGGCCTAAGCCGCTAATCACCGCATCGGCCCCGGCCACGGCCTTCGCAATTTTTTCTGCCTCAGCCATTTCACCCTGAATCACGGTCAGCCGCTCTTGGGACTGCGTGATCTTAGCGGGATTCCGTACAAAAACAGTCACCTCATAGCCATCGGCCAAAGCCTGCCTGACCAGTTCTCGTCCCGTGCCGCCGGTTGCCCCAAAAATTGTTAATTTCATGCTTGTTTACCTCCAGAATTGTTATTTGTCGTCACTCTTTTGCCACAGGGCTGCGTGGTCGATGATAAATTGGCGCATGGTGATGGGCGGGCGGTTGAGCAAGACGGCCGTATCCTCCGTCACCTCCTCTGCCAGACCAAACCGCGTCGTCAAATAGATCGTCGTCACCACTGCCACATATCCCAGTGGATGGCCCCGCCGCCACAGACGCCAGGCAAAGCGCAAAAAGTTGGGATTACTGTAGCGAATCGGCCGTTGCAGCACCGTCCCCATCAGCGCAGCAACTTCCGCATAATCCAGCGCCTCAGCCCCGGTCAGCGGATAAGCTCGCTGCTCATGTCCCGGTTCCGTTAACACCCGCGCCGCCACCGCCGCAATGTCCCGCGCATCAATGAACGCCGTCTTGCCCTGGCCCGCTGGCACAAAAATGTCATTCTCATCCCGGATATCCTGCAAATGGGTGGTGCTTAGATTCTGCATAAAAAAGCCGCAGCGCAGCAGCGTATAGGGTACCGGGCCAGCCTTTAGCAGCGTCTCTACCTTGGCATGTGGCACAAACCCATTCTTCTCTGCTCCGAGCAGCGACAAAAAAACAATGTGCTGCACACCCACCCCCGCCGCATAATCGATCACCGGTTTCATATCTCGCGCTACGTTGGAAATATGCGGCGGGCGCAGCAAAAAGAGCTTGACCACACCCTCAAAAGCCGCCGCATACGTGGCCGGGTCCGTAAAATCAAATACCCAGGCCACCCCTTCCGGTAGTCGTCTCGCCTCAGCCACAGAGGTAACTGCTGCCCGTACCGACTGCCTGATGGCCTGTAGCTGCCCTACTAACTCACGACCCACATTTCCCGTCGCGCCTGTAATCAAAATCGTTGTGTTCATATTTTTAGACCAGTCTATATAATTTGGAGGTAAAAAAACTTAGAGCAATCGTTCAAGCTCTGTTGCGGCATCCAGCAAGGGCGCCACGTTCCGTTCGCTGCGGCTCAGAATGATAGCTCCTTCAATCAGCGCAATAACCACGGACGCCAGCCGCCGTGCCCGCACCGGTTCATAGCCCGCAGCCAGCAGCTTTTGCTCAATAACGGCCTGCCACGCCTGGTAAGCAGCAAGGCAGGCGGCGTTGAGCCGTTCATTGGTTGAGGCGGCTTCGAGAGCAACGGCCGTAATCGGCCCACCAGACTGAAACCCGCTCGCCTGCACATAATGGGCTAAATTGCGTAAAAATGCCGGAATTGCCTCAGCCGGATTGGTGTAGGCCGCCATACCGGCCTGCAACCTTTCTACAATGATCTTGCTGGTTTGGGCAATTGCTTCCTCAACCAACCCATCCTTACCATCGGGAAAATAGTAGTAGAGCGACCCCTTCGGCGCACCACTTTCAGCTAAAATCTGATTTAAACCCGTGGCATGATAACCCTGGATTTCCATCAGTTGACAGGTTGTCTCTATAATTTGATCCCGTTTTGAGCTCATTTTACCTTCCTCTAAGCTGTAATTATAACGACTGGTCTACAAAAAACAACTATTTGCCAGCCACAAATTCTTGGCATTCTCAGCTTGAATACATAGTTAACATAACGTCTCTGTTTCAACAATCTACTTTACCTAATATGGTTTGACAGTCAATTTTCGATATGGTATTATCCACCCGTTCTTGGCTAACATAAAATATAGACTATACCAGAGAAAATTTGCCTGTATTTTGCAATTAGTTGCGTCACAAACTTAGCAAAAAAGAACAAGTTTCCCCAAATAAGCACGTGTAAGGAGAGTCTGGATGAGATCCCGTACAGAGATGATGGTTGACCGCTTGAAGGATTTGCAAGCAGGCACGCCAGATATTGAAGCATCGGCCGTTGTAAGTGTAGACGGCCTCATTATGGCATCTTCACTACCTGCTGGTGTCGATGAGGATCGCATCTCGGCCATGTCTGCCGCCATGCTTTCCCTGGGTGACCGCATCGCTTCCGAGTTACAGCGCGGTCGCCTGGAGCAGGTTCACATTCGCGGGACAGACGGTATCATCGTCCTCCGCGCTATTGGCGACGACGCCGTACTCACCGTACTCGCCCGCGCCCAGGCCAAATTAGGCCTTATTTTTCTGGATATGGGACGCGCCGCCGAAGATTTGGAACGTCTCCTCTAATGGTGTCATGAAGCGAAAAACGTTCAAGCGAATAAAACCTTCGCAGCGAACAAGGAATTCGCACAGCGAATGGTAGTAAAAATTTAGGTGGGGCATGTCACCCAAGATGACATGCCCCACCTCTTTTTTTTGGGTATTGATTGAACGTAATTTTTGTAGAGCGAGGTCAAAAAATGACAAAATATATCTTTTTTACAGGTGGTGTCGTTAGTTCAGTAGGTAAAGGTGTCACAGCGGCCGCGCTCGGTCGCCTGCTGAAAGCCAGAGGGCTCTCTGTGGCCGTGCAAAAACTGGATCCATACATCAATGTAGACCCCGGCACCATGTCCCCCTACCAGCATGGCGAAGTGTTTGTCACCGAAGATGGCGCCGAAACCGATCTTGATTTGGGCCATTACGAGCGGTTTATCGACATCAACGCCAGCCAGGCGTCTAACGTCACCACCGGGCGGGTGTATGCCGAGGTAATTGCCCGCGAGCGGCGCGGCGACTATTTGGGCGGCACCATTCAGGTTATCCCCCACATCACCAACGAGATCAAGCGCAACATCCGGCTGGTGGCGGAGCAAAGCCAGGCAGATGTGGTGCTGGTGGAAGTGGGCGGCACGGTGGGCGACATTGAAAGTTTGCCCTTCATGGAAGCACTGCGCCAGATGCGTTCCGATGTGGGGCGCAAAAATACGCTGTACGTCCACGTCACTTTTTTGCCCTATATTGCCGCCAGCCGCGAGCTGAAAACCAAACCCACCCAGCACAGCGTACGCGAACTGCGCGGCATTGGTATTCAGCCAGACGTCATTATTGCCCGCGCCGACCACCACATTCCCAAGGAGCATATCAAAAAGATCGCCCTCTTCTGTGACGTGGGCAAGCAGGCGGTGATTCCAGCCGTAACCAGCGACATTTTGTACAACATTCCGCTGCTGCTGGAAGAAACCGGTCTGGGCGATTTTGTGATTGACCGGCTGAAGCTCAAGAACACCAACAAGCCTGATCTCACCGATTGGCAGGAGATGATTGCCAGAATTCGCAGCTCCAAAACGAAAATTCACATTGGCATTGTGGGCAAATATGTGGAGCTGCATGATGCGTACATGAGCGTGCGCGAGGCGTTGTACCATGCGGGCATCAGCCACAATCGGGATGTAGAGGTGGCCTGGATTCATTCGGGCGATCTGGAAAAGGGCAAAGGTTGGGAGCTGTTCGACGGGCTGGACGGCGTCGTGGTGCCTGGCGGCTTTGGCGAGCGCGGCATAGAAGGCAAAATTCTCGCGGCTCGCTGGGCGCGAGAAAACAAGGTGCCGTATCTGGGTCTCTGCCTGGGAATGCAGGTAATGTGCATTGAGTTTGCCCGCCACGTGCTGCAAAGCGACGAGCCAAACAGCACCGAGTTCGACAGCCACACGGAGCATCCGGTTATCAGCCTGATGCCGGACCAGCACGCGCTGGCAGACATGGGGGGCACGATGCGGCTGGGGTCGTATCCGTGTACCTTGAAGCCAGGCAGTAAGGCGGCAGCGGCTTATGAGAGTGACAAGGTGCAGGAGCGGCACCGGCATCGCTGGGAGTTCAACAACAGCTATCGGGACATACTGGAAGGGGCAGGGATGGTGTTTAGCGGGCTGTCGCCAGACGGCCGTCTCGTGGAAATCGCCGAACTGCAAGACCATCCCTTTATGCTGGGCAGCCAGTTCCACCCGGAATTCAAGAGCCGCCCCAACCGCCCCCATCCACTGTTTGCAGCCTTTTTGCAAACGGCCGTTGCCCGGCAAGAAAGTCGGCTGGCGCTGGCGAATGGAATGATGCCGGTTGAGGAAGTCATTGGGTAATTGAGTAATTGGGTAATTTTTGTCCAATTACTCAATTACTCAGCTACAATTCCTTCAAAAACAGTGAAGGAAGGTAAAAAAATGTCTACAAATGTAAGCGGACGTGAGGAAACAATTACTTTGGGCGGGGGCTGCTTTTGGTGTTTGGAGGCGGTTTTTGACGAAATGCGCGGGGTGACGGACGTATTGTCTGGCTACGCGGGCGGGCACGTGGCCAACCCCACCTACCGCGCGGTATGTGCCGAAACAACGGGGCACGCGGAGGTAGTGCAGGTGCGCTTCAATCCAGAAATCATCTCATTGAAAGAGCTGCTGTCGGTTTTCTTCACCATTCACGACCCCACGACGCTCAACCGGCAGGGGGCGGATGTGGGCACGCAGTACCGTTCGGCAATCTATTACAACAGCGAGGCGCAGCGGGAAACGGCCGTAACCCTCATCAATGAACTTAACGAAGCCAGCATCTGGCACAACCCCATCGTGACGGAAATTGCGCCCATCGATACGTTTTACGTGGCTGAAGATTACCATCAAAATTATTATGTCAACAATCCAGACCAGGGCTACTGCCGCGTTGTGGTCGCCCCCAAAGTGGCCAAATTCCGGCAAAAGTTCAGCCATCTGCAAATCAGGTAGCAGCAACAAACTTGGGCTATTCGCCGCTAAAATGGGGAACGGCCGTACCAATCACCAATCCCAAATCGTCAGTCGTTAATCGAAAACGGCCGTTTCGCCGTCACCACCGCTCGAACGGGAGCCGGATACCCTTCCACCGTCCGGCTGCGGTCTTGCGAGTCCAAAAAATCGGGCAGGGAGTTGAAGGTCATCCAATCGGTGGTGCGCTGCTCGGCGATAGTGGTGGGGGTCACATCCAGCACCGCTGCCTGCTGAAAGCCAGCCTGGCGCAGCCAGCCCAGCAGCGTCGGCACGGTGGGAATCGCCCAGACGTTGCGCATCTGGGCATACCGCCCCTTTGGCACCAACACCTCGCCCGCCTCACCATCAATGATCAACGTTTCCAGCACCAGCTCACCGCCGGGGCGCAAACAGTCACGCAAGGTGAGTAAATGCTCCAGCGGCACACGACGATGGTACAGCACCCCCATCGAAAAGACGGTGTCGAACGCCGCCAAATGTGGCGGCAGCGCTTCAATGCCCAGCGGCAGCACAAAATTGGGCAGCGCTGCCCCGATGAGCTGGCGCACGGCCTGAAACTGGGCCACATACGGCAAGAAAGGGTCTAGACCGATGACCAGCCCGGCTCCACTGCCAACCATGCGCCAGCCGTAGTAGCCGTTGCCGCAGCCCACATCCAGGATGAGACGGCCGTCCAGCGGCGCAATCCCGTCCTTCAACCTATCCCACTTCCAATCGGAGCGCCATTCGGTGTCGATATGCAGGCCGAACAGGTGAAATGGCCCCTTGCGCCAGGGATGCAGCAGGCGCAGCAGCTGCGCCAGCCGGGCCAACTCGTCTGCGGCCAAATCGCCCGGCTGGCCCACGATAACGCCATCTTGCAGATTGAGGCTTGAGGGAGTGACAGCGGGCAGGTTACTTAAAACAGTGCGCCATTCGGGTAAACGGCCGTGTTGCCCCTCATCCAGCGCCGCCGCCACCTGCCCTGGCAGATGCTCTAACCAACCAGCCAGCTGAGGATAATGACACATCGAGGCAAAAAGCGTTTCGTAATGGATCAAATCAGGCTTCTCCATATGGGATTTGTAATTGAGTAACCGGGTAATTGGGTAATTGAACCAACAGCATAATTACCCAATTACTCAATTACCTAATTACCCTTTCACCGCCAGCAGCGAGACAAAGTTAAACGCCTGAAACCACAAATCGGCCGAAGCAAAGCCCGCCCGACGCAGCCGCGCCTGATGCTGTGGCACCGTTTCGGCGATGAGCACGTTTTCCAGCGCCGTCCGCTTCTGGCTGATTTCCAGCTCGCTGTAGCCGTTGGCCCGCTTGAAGTCGTGATGCAGCGTCACCAGCCGCTGGTTCAGTTCCGGCGGCTCAAACAGCACCTTTTCCGACAAGATCAGCACGCCACCGGGCAGCAGCCCCTCATAAATGCGCTGAATCAGCTCATCGCGCAGCGACAGCGGCACAAACTGGAAGGTAAAGTTCAGCACCACCACGGAGGCATTGTTGATGGGAATCTGGCCAATATCGGCTTCGACCAGATCAACGGGCAGGCCCGGCCCGGAACGGCCGATTATTTCGCGGCACTTTTCAATCATGGCGGCGGAATTGTCAACGGCCGTAATGCCACACCCCGGCTGCTGAATCTGTTCCCGCAGCACCAGCGTCACCGCCCCCAGCGAACAGCCCAGATCATACACCGTGCTGTGCGGCTGGGCATACCGGCTGGCAATCTGCCCGATGAGCGGCAGCAGCAGCGTGTAGCCTGGCACCGACCGTTCAATCATGTCCGGGAAAACAGCCACGACGGCCTCGTCAAATTCAAATGGAGCGATTTTTTCTTTTATTGTGGCGTAAATTTTATCTTGACCCATAAATTTTCTCTATCGAACAGTTAACTGTTCAGCCCAATCCAGAACAAGCATGTTATAATGATTTTCGTGGCACTCTTTTGGCCAACAACCGGAAGCTGGTAGGATCAACAATTATGACACAAATCGAGTTGCAGGATGCTAAAGAACAGTTTATGAAGCTGGTTGAAAGGGCTGCCAGTGGCGAAGAAATTGTGATCTATAAAAACAAGCGCCCTTTTGTCAAGCTGCTGCCCATTGACCACGTCCCTCACCAACGCGAGTTTGGCAGTGCCAAGGGACTTATCCAAATGGCCGATGATTTTGATGAACCTCTTGCAGATTTTGAGGAGTACATGTAGTGCGCTTTCTGTTAGATACACATGCATTTCTCTGGTTCATCGGCGGCGATGAACGCCTTCCCTCATCCGCTCGCACGCTGATTGCTGATATGGAAAATGAAATCTTCCTGAGCGTGGCCAGCTTGTGGGAAATCGCCATAAAAGTCAGCCTTAAAAAGCTCACGTTGGGCGCCCCTTTCGCTGAATTACTCCCCGGACAGATCATCAAGAATGAAATTACCGTACTGCCAATTGATTTGGAAGCATTAACCCTCGTAACCAGCTTACCATTCCACCATCGCGATCCGTTTGACCGCCTGATGATTGCCCAGGCGCTTACCCAAGATGTGCCGATTATCAGCCGTGACGAGCTGTTTTCAGCCTATCAGGTCAAATGCATCTGGGATACTCAAGCTAGCTAAAACGCCAATAAATCCTCAATTTTTTGCCGAATTAAATCGACCGTCGGCACAACGCCCTCCATAAGCGAGGTGCTAAACGGCACGGGCGCAGCGGGAGCCGTCACTCGTTCCACCGGCGCGTCCAAATCCAGAAAGGCTTCGGCGACAACCGTGGCGGCGATTTCTGCGCCAAAGCCGCCCAGGCCAATATCCTCATGCACAATCAGGCAGCGGGACGTTTTTTGCACGGAGTTGAGCACCATCTCCACATCCCAGGGCACCAGCGTGCGCAAATCGATAATCTCGATGCTGGCATCTACGCCCTGCACCGCCTGCTCGCACCGCTCCACCATCGCCCCCCAGGTAACAATGGTTAAATCGCTGCCCGTGGTGATTTGTTTAGCCTGGCCAAAGGGGAGCAGGTAGTCGTCGCCGGGATACGGCCGTCTCGCCCAACCCGCATCCAACATGGCCCGATGCTCAAAAAAGATGACGGGATCGTTGCCGCGCATGGCAGTACGCAGCAGGCCCACCGTGTCTTCCGCGTTGGAGGGAACCGCCAGCAGCCAGCCGGGCTGGTGGGCAAAAATCACCTCACTGGTGACACTGTGCCACGGATCGCCAATCTTGCGATAGCCGCCGGGGATACGGACGATGATCGGGGCAGCAAAACGGCCGTTTGTCCGCCAGCGCACCGTGCCGCAATTATTGATCTGCTCCGTCGCCGGATCGGCATATTTGCGGAACTGGATTTCCGGCACGGGCACCAACCCCGCATACGCCAGCCCCACCGAGCGGCCGATGATGCCCTCTTCGTTCAGGCTGGTATCGAAGACGCGGTCATCGCCGTACTTGGTTTGCAGGCCCAGCGTAGCGGCATGGACGCCCCCTTTCAGCCCCACGTCCTCGCCAAAGACCAGCAGGCGCGGGTTCAGCGCCAACTCCACGTCCAGCGTGCGCCGGATGGCTTCGATCATGTTGATGCGGCGTGGATCGGGGGGTTCCGCAACGGCCGTTCCCCCCGGCAGCTCTATCCCCTCAGCCACCAGACCGCCCACTTCCTGCGGCCGTTCCGGGTCGGAAAAGACATATTTTGTCACCGTGGCCGGATCGCCCTGCGGCTGGCGCAGCGCTTCGTCCCGCGCCTTCATCACGTCCCGCTTCGCCTGGTTACGCAAATTTTCCCACTCATTTTCGCGCATCAGGGCAGGCACCAGATAGTCGTGCAGTCTGGTGATGGGGTCCTGCTTCCACTCGTCCGCCAGCTCTTTTTCGCCCTTGTACGCCTGGTTATCGACGCTGGAATGGCCAGAGAGCCGGGGCATCGTCAGGCGCAGCAGGCCGGGTCCATTGCCAGCGCGCAGTTCACGAACGGCCGTATGCACCAGTTCGGCCGTTTCTGCGGGGTTCGTGCCGCTGCCGTCCCAAATGGCCAGGTTTTTGAACGAGGCGAGATTGGCGGCGATATTGCTGCCCGGCGTTTGGGCTGGCCCTTTCACCGAAATGGCGTAGCCGTTGTCCTCGATGACAAACAGCAGGGGCAGCTCCAGCGTGGTGGCAATCGTCAGCGCACTCCAAAAGCCGTTGGTGGCCACAGAGCCATCGCCGCCAAACACCACCGAGATGCTGTCATCGACAGCGGCCGTTTTTAACGTCTCTTTGTGGTAGCGGATTCCCTGGGCCCAGCCCACCGCCGGGGTGTACTGCGACCCCACATCGCCGGCCATCGGCAGCACCAGGGCCCGCTTGCGCCGGGGCAGATGGAACACCACGCCCACGTCTCGCCCGCCGCTCAGGCTGCCCGTGCGGGCCATGTCGGAGGCCAGCGCTTCCACCAACGTCAGACCAGAACCGAGCATAAACGGCCGTGAGCGGTAGTAGGCGCTGGCGGCGTCATACGGCCGATCCAGCAGCTGGCTAATGAGCAGCTGCCCCAGCTCATGCCCCCGCGCCGAAAATTGGTAAGTGACGAGGCCTTGCGGGGTGAGTTCGTTTTCTTCCAGTTCGTCCAAAATGCGGGAGGCCAATGCCAGCCGGGCGACTTCGTGCCAATCAAATGCGGGGTGCAGCTTGTTCAAGTGAGGTCTCTCCTGATTGAATCGTGAAAAGCGGAACACAGGGGGGCACAGAGCTGCACAAAGAATCTCTGTGTAACTCCGTTTAGCTCTGCGAAACTCTGTGTTCCTAAAAATCGTTCAACTATCGTTGTTAATGGGTTGCGGGGAATGTTACAACAAAAACGGCCGTTTCTAAAATCAAGGTTGGTGCGTGGGGATGACGGCCGTTCCCCTTTCCAACTGTTCCTGATCCAAAGATACTAACTCCGCGCCCAACTGTTCAGCGACGGCGACGTAAAGCGCGTCACAACCCCGCAGCCGATGCCTGGCGGCAATTTCCGCCGCCCGAACGCCGAGAAAATCATCCACAAGAACCAACTCAATCACGCCTAACGCCTGTATCTGGGCCAGAACATCTTCGGCCAGTTGCGTATCACCGGTTGACCGGCTAATCGCGCCCACTACTTCTGCCAAAAATGGCAGTGGCGCTGCCAAAGGCGTGCCGCTGGCCAAAGCATCGTTGTACCATTTCTGGCTGGCCGCATGATTTGGCTCTTCTTTTTTCAACATGGCCACGTACACAGATGCATCCAAAACAACGGTCATAAATCACGCCTCTGCTCTTGAACGGCTTCGACCGCAGAAAGCGGCGACTGCCACGCTTTGGAAACCCGCTCCGCCATTTTGTTTAATTCGCTCATTAGATGATTGATTTCTGATTCGTCGTATTTGCGGGGTTGTTCTTCGGCTAACGGCCGTAACACCGCCACCGGCTCGCCATGCAGCGTCACCACGTACTCAGCCCCCTCTTCCCGCACCGCCCGCACAATCTTCGAGGCATTATTCCTCAATTCCCGAATCCCGATTTTTTTTGCCATTTCGCCTCCAGAGCAGACCCCAAGGGTTTGCTATCGTTAATTGTGCCTGCTTAAAGAAAACCCTTGGGGTCTTCACAACTAGCAAAATTGTAGCTACATGTAGCCACAAGTCAATCCCCCTGCCACACAAACCGGGGCATTTCAGTAGTCCAATTTTAGGACGCGGACCAGCGCAGATGACGCGGAAGGTTGCTTATTATCTGCGCTCGTCCGCGTTCATCCGCGTCCTATTGGCTAATCATGTGGACTTTTTGAAAAACCCTGCCCCACAAACCAACGACGCACCAACTCAATTTGAAAGCGCAAGCCGTCGCCGTGTGGCTCGATGAGTTCGCGCTGCTGGAGTTGGGTGATGGTTTGGTTGAACACGGCCGTTTCCACCCCACCCATCTCCCTCTCCAACTCGCTGCGCGAAACCGCCTGCTTTTCGCCAGCCTTGGCCAGCAAGTGCAGCACCTCCCCCCCTACCCCGTCCGCCTGGTTGCGCATGTCGGCGAAGAAAAAGCTGCCGTGCATGAGCGCTTCGGGTACGGCCGTCTCCACATCCGCCACCGTGGCCAAGCGACGCTGCGCCGGGGGCTGTTCGTTTTTCAGGGCCACAATCTCGGCGCAAAGGAGCTGCACCAGAAACGGATGCCCCCGCGTCAGGTCCAGCACCCGCTGGCTGGCGGCCGGTTCGTAGCGCAGGGCAAAGTTCTGCACCGGCGCTTCCACCAGCTGCCGCGTCTCGTCCGGGTGCAAAGTGCCGATGTGTACCACCTGCACGTTGATCAGGTAGCTGGACCAGCGCGAAAATTCGGCCAGCGTGTGCGAGCCGGAAAGCAGCACCTTAAATTGGGGCCGGTGCTGGATCAGATGGCGCAGCATCCCCAGCACAATTTCCTCATCAAAACGGTGCAAGGACAGCACCCGCTCCAGCGCCTCAAATTCGTCCAGCATCAGCAGCGCGGTTTGGCCACCCAGCGCCGCCTCCACCCCGTCCAGCCATTCGTCAAAGCGGGTGAACGGGTCGTCGTGCAGCTGCTCACGGCTGAGCGGCGGCAGCGCCACGCCCCGCTGCCGTTTGGCCGACTGCACCATGCTGCGGGCCACGTTGTACAAAAAGCCCGCCTCATCCTGCGCCCGCGAAGCCGGGCCCTGCAAATCGACAAACAGCGGCACGATACTGCTGGGCAGCAGCCGCCCCAAATTATTGAGCAGCGACGTTTTGCCCACACGCCGCTGGCCGTAGAGCAGCAGCGGCGGCTGGCGGCGGTCGAGCAGCAGCTGCTCAATCCGGCTGCTCACGTCCTGCCGCCCGATGAAAATCGCCTGCTCCGCCGTCAGCGGCACGCCGATGATGTATGGGCTGTCGATCTCCTGGCGCAGTTCGGCTTCCTCGGCCAATCGCGCCCCCTTTTCGCCGATGATCTGCCGCCAGCTGGCTGCAATCGGGCGGAAGCGGGCGGCGTATGGCTCATTGCTGCGCGTTAATTCCCGAAGGAGCCCATCCAGCCGGTCCTCGACGGCGTGCAGGGCGAGGCGCCGGTTGTAGGCGCTC
Source organism: Promineifilaceae bacterium (SeqCode) (assembly GCA_041748655.1). Taxonomy (GTDB): domain Bacteria; phylum Chloroflexota; class Anaerolineae; order Promineifilales; family Promineifilaceae; genus Leptofilum. Next base: position 22,072 of record JBGTCV010000089.1, read on the forward strand.
TCCTGCTGCAAGGCGGCGGCCACGTCGCTGCTGAGGCGGCTGAAGCTGCGCAGCAGGGCGCTGGCCGGGCCAACCAGATCCCCCGCCGCCAAACCGGGATGCACTTCGGCGATCTGAACAGCCGTTTTACACCGTTCCAACTGCCGCGCATCCAGCTCAATCTGGGCCGCCTGGGCTGCCCAACGCTGCCGCGTACTGCTCAAATAGGCCATTGCCGTGCGCCCTTCAGCCAGATTTTTTTGGATGGTGAGCAAAATATGGGCATCTAAATTCAGCAGCGGCAGCCGCTGAAACTCGTCCCAAAAGGCGGAATGCCAGCGCAGCAGCGGCCGTTTCTCTTTCTGGTCCGCCCGCTGCACATCCAGTTGGTACAAAATTCGGTTCCAGACCAGCAAAAAGGGGTAAAGCAGCACTGGCCGCCACCACGCCAGGGTCAATCCCAGCAAAATTCCGGCCAGACCAAACCACAAAAATGGCCCGTACGCCGTCCCCTCGGTGGCAAACAAAAAGAGACCCGCGCCGCTGCCCAGCGATCCGGCCAGCCCGCCCGCCCAGGTACCCGCAATCTTCTCGGCCAGGACGTAGGGCAGGGCAAAGAGTGCCGCCACAAAAGCGATAAAGGCCAGCGCCTGGACCAGGCCACCCACGACTGCCGATGCATCGGCTTGTGTACTTGGTAACCCACCTGCCAGCCAGACGGCCGTTCCCACCAGCAATCCCGCCAAACCACCCCGCCGCCAGCTCTGGCTGCGCCAGCCCACGGCCAGGCCAAACGGCAGCGCCGTCAGCAGCGCCGTCGCCCAGACCCCTTCCAGCAGCCGCGCCAAAAAGCCCGCCGCCAGCCCGATGAAGATGCCCACCACCATGCCGCTCACCTGCCGCAAAACGGAGACGCCGGGAACGGCCGTTTCCTGCACCATCTCTTCCCGCGTTACCCCCACCCCCACGCCATAGGCCAACCCACCCGCCAGCCCGCTGGTCAGGCCGATCAGGCTGCTCACCACCACGTCTACCGCCAGGGGTACGCCGTTCAGCGTTAGATCGCCCGCCGCCCGCAGCAGCAGCGCCCCGCCCAACCCCAGCGTAAAACCGGTGGCCATGCCCACCGTCACGCCAATGGCCACGCTGCCCGCAATGCTGGCCGCCAGCCCCACAATCAGCCCCACGGCCACGCCCAGCATGACGCCCAGCAACAGCGTGTTAGACGGCACACCCAGCAGCCAGAGCAGCAGCCCCAGCAGCAGCCCAACCAGCAGGGGCCAGGCGAAAAAAGTCATGAGGAGGAAGCGGAGAACGGCCGTATTGCCCCACTGCTGCCGCTGCAAATCGGCCAGGCTAAAATAGGGGGAGAGGGTACTGTCGAGCCGTTTCAGGTGGTTGCGCCAGGCCGAAGGGTGAAAAAAAAGCCAAAACAGCAGCCGCACGCTGCCGGTCAGCAAATTGCCGGGCAGGGTTGGGGCGTCGGTGTAGCGGTCGCGTAAGGTATCACTCATTTCGGTTATCGGTAGGTCAGTATTCAGTAGGTCAGTATTCAGTAGGTCAGTATTCAGTGGGTCAGTATTCAGTAGAATGGCAGCTTCTTGGAAAAGTCTGTTTTCTTTTTAATGGGACACAGATGGTTCGGCTGCGCTCACCACAAGCTTTCACAGATGAACACAGATTTTACTCAATTTTAGGTCAAATCTGTGTCCATCTGTGTGCGCAACTTGCGCCCATCTGTGTCCAATTTTTCTTTCTCCGACAGGCCGCTAACACTGATAACTGATTACTGACCACTGATTACTGCTCACTGATTACTACTCACCGGCCATCCGCCGCAGCGGTTCCAGCTGGCGCAGCGCTTCTTCGCGCCAATCATCGCCCGTCTCGCCTTCGCTGAGGCTGAGCAGCCGCTCGCGGCACAAGATTTGCAGCGGCATGGGCCAACGGCCGCTTTCCATCAAAATCCAATCCACATCCCTGGGCGCAAATTTGAGCGGTGCGGTGGCGATCAGGCTGCGTGCCCCTTCTTCGGAGAGTGGGCCGAGAACGGCCGTATAGCCAAAAATGTTAAAAAAGGGTGATCCCAATCCCTGATGCTGGGCCAGTACGTCCGGCGGCTGGGCGCTGGAAAGCACAAAACCGAGATTGCCGTCCACCTGATTGGTTGCCAGGGAGCGCAAACTTTCCCAAAAGGCATCATCCAGCTCCGGGTAGCGGGTTAGGGCCACCCCAATTTCGTCGAACAAAATAACGGTGGGCTGGTTGAGCTGCTCGCTCACCACGTCCATAAAATTTTCCAAATCGCACGATTCAGGCACATCCAATTCCATTTCGGTCAGCAGCGTGCGCAGCAGCGTCTCCTGCCGCCCCAGCCGCGCATCCTGGAAATCCACAAAAATCCAGCGGGTGCCGCTCGCCTGCGGCAGCCAATCGGCCAGCCGCAAATAATGCAGCAGCGATGTCTTGCCGCTGCGGCGCGGCCCGATGATCGCCGCGTTTTGCAGCGGGCGCTGCCGCAGCATCAGCCCCAGCCGCTTCAGCTCCCGCTCCCGGCCAAAAAATTGCGCCGGATTGGTGATGGGCGGCCCAGCGATAAAGGGTGATTTGGTGACAGGGTGACGGCGTTCTGCGAACGCTTGTGGCATGGTAACATTTTGTCCGGTCACCTTGTCAAATTCCCCACTGCGGATTTGCTGGTGGAGGACGGCCGTTTCCGCCGAAACCGCCACCCCCAGCTCAGCAGCCAGCAGCTGCTGGCACTGCTCAAACTGGTGCAGCGCGGCCGGGCGCTGGCCAGAAAGGGCCAACAGCTGCATCAGCAGGCGGTGGCTCGCCTCGCGGGTTGGTTCCAGAATGAGCAGCTGGCGGGCGGCGGCCACCCCCTCGTCGTACCGGCTTTGCTGCCGCAGCTGGCTGGCCCAGGCGTCGTGGGCGATAACGGCCTGGTTGTGGAACCAGCCGCGCTGTTCTTGCAGCCAGTTGTCGAATTCTGGAGCCTGCCGGATGTAAAACTCCTGCAAAAATTCACCGCGATAGAGCTGAACGGCCGTTTGCCAGCCCCCGCGCTCTTTTTCGCCAATGTGAATGGTTTGTTGGAAAACGGCCGTGTCCAGCCAAACGGCCGCATCCGGGTTCAACCCCACGGTTTGATGGCTGATTTGCAGGTACGGCGCCAGCAGCTGGCGCAGCCTGAGGATGACGCCGCGCAGGTTGCGCCGGGCGTCGGACTCGGGCAGTTCGCCCCAGAGCAGGTTGGCTAAGGTGTGGCGGGAATGGGAACGGCCTGCACTGAGCGGCTCAACGGAGTTGAGCCTGCCGAAGTGGCCGCTCACCGCCAGGTAACACAACAGCGCCTGCGCCTTGCCCGAATCCAGCCCGATCAACGGTTCATCATCGATTGTGATCTGTAATGGCCCCAGCAGAGCCAGTTTCAGTACTTTTGTCATGCGAATTGCGGGAAAAAACAGTCAGGATCAACGCTGGATCAACGCTAAAATGACAGCCCTTTGTTAATCTATACCCAGTGACTTAATAAATTGCGCTTATTCCCTATGAAGGCAAAACGAAACGCACCCATAAAACCGTGCGTTTTGCTACCCTCACACGTCAATCCAGTATACCGGAAACAGCAGCTTGATGGAACTGATGGCCAACCAACAGATGCAAAGTGAACTGAAATCATGATCAAATTCAAAAAACGATTCAAAGACTCCCCCGGACAAGCCCTGGTCGAATTCGCCCTCATTATCTCTGTCCTCCTGGCGATGATCTTTTTGATTATTGAAAGCGCCCGCATTTTGTGGGCCTGGAACACCGTGCAAAACGCCGCCCGAGAAGGCGCGCGCTACGCCATCACCGGGCAGGCCGAAGGGCCAGATTGTCCCGTTGATTTTGGTCAGCCCAAATTTGTAGATGGTGGGCGTGATGTTTGTACCAATTTACGGGTTGCTTCCATCATTAACAGAACCCACACCAGCCTGTCTGGCTTACCCTTAAACGAAGAGTCCGTTACGTTTGAAGATGGTCAATATTACAATATTGAAATTTGGGGCGTGGATGAGTTTGGGCAGTTGCAATACGATTTTGGCGGCATCCCCAGCAATCCGGTTATTGTGCGCGTCACCTATCGGGTGCCCATCATCACCCCGTTCTTTTCAGCTATTTTGCCTTCTATTCCCGTATTCGGGCAGGAAACCTTGAACAATGAAACGTTTGGCCAGTTGGGTGGCGCCAGCAGCAGCGAAGGGGCCGCCCTGCCGCCAAACCTGCCACCGGTACCCACGCCGGGCGTTACCCCTTCGCCCACGCCTACCCCCCTCCCAACCGACACGCCAACGCCGGGGCCAACCGAGACCGCCTCCAGCACGCCAACCTTTACCCCAACCCCGCGCTGTGATCTGGAGTTTGAAGGAGGAGCCATTGCCGGGAATAACTTTGTTTTTGTGACGGGTGATGTAGGCATTAACGTGACCATTATTAACCTTTCCACCGGGCAAACCCTGGGCTCGGGCACGCTGGGTGGACCGTTTAATGGACATGCCTGCGCAGGTTTTAGCGCCATCATTTTAAATCCGGCACTGACGGTGGCCAATCTGGGCCATGTGTTGGTAGCGCAGCAAACAGACGATAGCACCAACAACGACACAACGATTGTCGTGGGCACGCCGCCAACGGCTACTCCGTCGCCTACACAAACCCTGGTGCCCACCAGCACCCCCAGCCCCACGCCGCCGCCAACGCTCACGCCCACGCCCAGCGGCCCATATATCACCATTGCGCCCAACTGTGGGCCGGGGCCCAACATTCAATTTATCTTGCAGGCATACAACTGGCCTGTTAATCAGTCGGTCACTTTTTTCTGGGAAGGTGTTTCCCAGGCGACCTATCAGGCAAACGCGCACACCGGCACGTTTACGCTGGGCTGGTCCTTCTCTGGGCTTGGCAATGGCACTTATACGGCCAGCGCCCGGTCTGGCGTCAATGGGGCAACCGCCTCGGCGCTTTATACCGTCCCCTGCGCAGGGCAGCCCACGCCGACAGGGGCGCCAACAAACACACCGGTTCCTGCTGATCTGGTAGCCATTGGCCCCCCCACCCTGCTGAGCACCCCCCCCATTGTGGCCTACCAGCCGGTGCAGTTCTCCGTCAACATCACCAATACGGGTGACATCGCCGTAAATAACCAATTCTTTGTCGATATTTATCTGGATCCCACCACCATTCTGGCGGATCGCATTCCGCTGACGGAGAGTGATGGTTATTCGGCCGTGAGTGGCCTGCCCGGTGGCGAAAGCCGAACGGTCATCATCAACGCCCCGTTTGGCTTTGAGAACAGCCCAACCAACCATCAGGTGTATGGCATGGTTGATTCGGTTTTGCAGATTCAGGAAGTGAGCGAAACAAACAACGTCACCAATCCGCGCACGGTGTTGAACGTTACCCCGGCAGCGACACCCACACCCACACCCACGCCAAACATCGTTGGGGATAGTGAGATTAGCGGAGTGGTATTCGCACTTAGAGGGACTTACCTAAGACAATTCCGAGCCGATGTTTTCTTAACTGACGAAAGCACTTCCCAAATAGTAAGTAGAACAACTACAGATGAAAATGGTTTCTACATTTTTGATACCGTTCCGGTCGGAACATACACCGTGCACGCCTGCATAGTGATTGACAATTCACAATATTTTGGCCTTCGTACTGGTCGAACACCGCCTAATCCGTATGTAGATATTTTTGCTGCACCAGGAGCTTGCCCTTAAATGAAAAAGAGAGTGGTCTATTTAACTTTTGCATTTGCATTACTAATGGTTTTCAGCCAAATAAATATCGGTACGGCCGTTGCTGAACCGGATGCCCCCTTGGCCCCTTCTGCGGCGCCAAACTGGAATAATTTGGGAGTGATCTCCCAAAGCAGCGGTATTACATCTGCTATTACCCCGGCTATTGCTGCTTCCAGTACTGGAAGCAAGGTGATTGTTGTTTACAACGGGGTTATTAATAACAATCTAGATAATCAAGATGTGTTCTATACAACTTCGACTAATTACGGCGCAACCTGGCCAACAAAAGCTCGCATACATCAAAGCATCGGAGACCAATTAAATTCCACCTTTGTAGATGTGACAATTAGCCCGAATAATAAAGGACATGCTGTTTGGATCGAAAAACTTAACAGCATTCCCAGGCTTGCATACAAATATGAAGACAACTGGGGCAATAACACCACAAATCTGGTGATAATTTCTTCAGTGCCATCATTAACAGACACATTATCAGAACCTAAAATTGTCGCCAAAAGCAATAATCGGCTCGACGTTGTTTGGGCAGAAGGCACAGCTGCGACAGACATCAATATTTTTCATGCTTACTCCACTAATGGTGGTAGCAGCTTCACTGGTAAAACGGCCGTTGCCCAAACAATCCCTTCCTCCAGATCGCCGAGTATAGCAATTGACGCTGCAGGAAATTACCACCTTGTCTGGGAAGAATTAACCAACCCCTCCAGGATTTTATATTCTCGTGGGGTACCATCTGGCAATAGCGTCATCTGGTCTGTTCCACCGATAAACATTTCAGTCAGGAGTATTCCAGGCAATACCACGGCCGCAAGGCAACCCAAAATATATGCCGACGGGAACGTCCTGCATGTAACATACGCTAATTTTATCAACAAGCAGCAGCAATTTGTTCACCATTTACAGTGCAATTCAGGCTGTACCAATGCAGCAAATTGGGTGTCGGTGGGTAATCCGATCTCTGGACAAGTTCTTTCAGCAAAAGCATCAGATCCATTTGACCTTATTTCTACCATTGGCCAGATTGGAAGATGCACCTATGTTTATTTCCACGGCATCCAGGGTGACAGCAGTAATGAAAATAACCGGGAAAGAATTTGGGGCACAAATAGCTGTGGCAACTGGGCAGCCAGCGTACGTGATCACGTGACGACAGCGGACGTACGCTCGATCAATCCGGCAATGGTTTCGGCAAATAATTGGTGGCTGTTTATGGCTTATGAACAAGTAAATACCAATGCAAGTCTGCGAGAAATTTATTTTGTGCGCAACCAACCGGCTATTTATTTGCCGACAATATTAAAGTAATCAACCATGAATCGATTAGAGTGGATTTTAGGCATTATTTTGGTGGTTTTACTACTGGTGGTAGGGGCGCTGTCGCTGACCTTCTGGTTCCGCAATGACCGCACGGCCGTTTCCTCCCCCAACACCGCCGCCAATTCTGCCACCATCATCGCCCAGCGCGCCGACGACATCGCCCCTACGCCGGAATACGACGGCCGTTCCGCCATTGTCGCCTACGCTGCTGCTCAAAACCGGGCACTGGAGTGGCAGCCAGACGCCCAGCTGCTCAACACCCAGGCCACCTGGCCCCAGGGAGCTACCGCCGACTATTTGCGCCAGGGCACAGAAAGCTGGGGCTTTACCTTTTACTCGCCCGCTGCCGGGCGCATCGCCCTCTTTTCGGTGGTGGCAGACCAGGTTTCCCTGATCACCGAAGGGGACCACACCCAAACCGAGCCGCTCCTTTCGGCCAGCGGCTGGAATCTGGACAGCCACGAAGCGGTTCGTGTTTTCCTGGCGGGTGGTGGCAGTACGTTTATGGCCGAACAGGGAGTCACAACCATGACAATGGCTTTATTGGCGAGTGATGGGGAGGAAAACGGCCGTCTCGAATGGCAGCTCGCTCTCTTTTCACTCCAAACCGGACAGGCCTTCACCATGCGGCTAGATGCCACTTCCGGTGAAATCCTCTCCACCAACCCGTAATCGTCAGGCTTATCGTAAATCTAAAATCGTAAATCGTAAATTCAGAGGCAAAACAATGAAACAGCAACAAACAACCCCAAAACAGTCTCAACGCGGCCAAAGTCTGGTCGAAGTCGCCCTCTTTTTCCCCATCTTTATCCTGTTACTGGCGGGGCTGGTCGAGGTTTCCCAGCTGCTGGTCACCCAAAACCGGGTCAGCAGCGCCGCCCGCGCCGCTACCCGCTTCGCCTCCAATGGTGGGCAGGATGAAGGGATTCCCACCTCCGTCCTCAACACCGTTACCCAGACGCTGGAAATTGACGAAAATGTTTGGGATATCTGGAGCATCCGGGCTACTGTCAATGCCAACGGCTCAGATTTTGTACAGTGGCAGTTTACCCACGTCTATGGCGTCTCCAACACGGTTCGTGCCCCATCGGTAAGTGAGCAAGCGATTCGCACCCGCGTACTGGAAGAACTCCAGCGGGATGAACTTGATAACCCGTCAAATACCATCGCACAAAATCTGCAGATCGTGGGCACCTACGCCATTCATGACGTCGATTCCATCCTGGGATTGGATGCCATGTCCCAACTGGCTGGCTTCTCTTCTATCAACGCCCTCAGCGTCATGCGCATTACCACCAATACCCAGAATGTCACCAATGGCTGTTCCGCCTTTCCTATTGCGGTTGAAGAAGGTGCACGTTCTGTCACTAATCCTTTGCTTGGCGGTTCAAATCCATACCCAAGCAATTTCTCCTATCCGCCCAATCCTCCAGTTTATAATTCCTTTGCTAATCACCGGGACGATACACCACTGCTGCACGCACGAGAAGGGGATGTTTTCCGAATTTGGAATGGCGCGGGCAGCGGCAACTTTGGCTGGTTGGTCTGGAATACCGGGGTCTCGGCCAATGCAAACACCCTGGCCAACAGCCTGTCGTGGCCGGGGGACAGTACCAATTACAACCCCTGCAGCGGTCCCGGCTGCCCTGGGGGCCAAGGCATCCCTGGTTCCGGATTTGATACAAACGTGCCCGGCTATATTGAACCCGACGACCCCACTGATCAGTCCCTGCACATAAATGATTGGGTGGCAGGCAGTACGGGAACTGTAAGTTCCAACGACGTAAATACCATCCTTAAAGGGCATATAGACCGGGGGCGGACCCTACGGGTGATTGTTTGGAAGGCACCGGCCACCGGCACCGGCAGCAACGTCCGGTATCAAATCTCGGGCTTCGCTATCGTTCGTCTGATTGGTTACCATCTTCAACAAGATTGGATTCTGGCCGAGTTCATCCGCTGGGACGACTCCTGCGGCCAGCTAAATTAACGAATCACGACGCCTTTCGTGCCACGCGCGGCGTGGTACGAAAGGCCAAGATGCTCTGCATCATATAACAGATATTAATCGAACCAAAAATCGTCGGATGATCAAACAGGGTTAAGCATATGAACCGTATCAAACAGTTTATCCAACAAAAACAGCAGGCCAATGACCAGGAAAAAGGGCAAAGCATCGTTCTCATCGCCCTGATGATGGTGGCCATCATCGCCTTCGTCGGCATTGCCGTCGATGTCGGCTTCATCTTCGCCCGTGGCTCCCAGCTTCAGGCCGCCATCGACTCGGCTGCGTTGGCGGGTGTCGTCGAACTCCCTGGCTGGAGCGAAGGTAATGCAGGCAATCCAGCTCTGGAAGGAAACGCCCGCACCAGATCGGCCCAATTCCTCAACGCCAACAACATGCCTGTTTCGGTCACCGCCTCCATCAACATCCCTAACAACATCGATGTCTCCACCACGCCGCTGGGCGCTACCCAATACGCCGTCACCGCTACCTGGCCTGTGGAAACCTACTTTCTTAAAGTGATCGGCTTCCGCGAACCGATCAACCTGACCCGCTCCGCTACCGCCGCCATTTTCTCGCTGGCCGATATTTACGCCAGCCGCCGGGTGGAAGATGGCGTCCTCAGCACCTCCAACCAGGGCATCTTTGGCCCCGCCTCCTGCACCCACATGGGCGACCCGTTCTCCCCCATCATCAGCGCCTGGGAACCCGGCCCCTATACCTACACTTACCGTATCTACATTCCGCCCAACTACAGCCACAATGTGGTGCGTGTGGAGCTGTTCGACCCAGACTCGATCAATACAGCTCTCAACACAGCCACCATTAACCGCTCCTTCACAGCAATCAACAATGGATTGGGCGCAATTGATTCCAAAACGTGCGGCACGCATGGCGGCAACGCAAGCCAGCATCAGCCCTGCCTGCTGCGTACCGATGAACTTACTTTAGTCAATAATGCACCAAATCTGGATTTAGACCAGGTGAACCCCTACTGGTTTGTTCGCATTGATGAAAACCGTCGGCCGCCTACTACCCCGGGAGGCGGCTGTGGCGAAAATGGCTACAGGGTAGAAAACAACACCCAAACCCGCTACAGCCTCTCTTACTTCGCCCAAACGCCAGGAAGTTCACCTGTAAAGATCCCCCTCGTCAGCTACTTCGGCCAGACTGGTGATGCACGCGACACGGTCATGTATGGCGGCTCTCCTGGAGACCATCTAACCGATTTACGCTGGGTTTCGCCGGGAACGGCCGTTCCCTTCTCCACCGTCGATGATCCCGGCGTGGCCGTACCCGCCACGCCCCAAACCATTAGCAGCTTTGAAGTCAACCTCACCACCGACGTGCCCAACATGGTGGTAGACCAAAATACCGGCGCGCGGTATATCTACCTGGACGTACAGGCGATGAGCGGCTCTTCGGAAAATGGCTTTGAAGTGTGGGCCGGCCCCCCCACTTACGTCAATACCGTCCCCAGCGACGTCAACGCCCGCAACCTGCACATTCTCAACAACCCGGGTGCCCACTCGTCCCAAGGCGTCACCGTTTACGGCCTGGGCAACCTGCCCATGAACTCCAACTTTGGCGAGATCGTTGATGTACCGCTGCTTTACGTCGGCCCCGATATGATTGGCCAATCTATCCAGGTGAGTATGTTCGATACAGATTCTGGGGCGGCTCCTCCTCTCGTCTTTTACTTCGACTCGCTTGCCTTTACCCCCAGCACCACCAATCCGCTGGGCTATAATCCTGCCCTAACCGACTGGGCCCGTTCTTTTCACGTGAGTGGGCAGCCAGACCCAGAAGGCCAAACCTTCCCCTGCGTGCTAGGCAGTTGTGATAATCGCTGGGTCAATTACACAATTACCGTTCCAGGTAATACTGACAACTGCGATTACAACAATCAAACCATGGCCGACTGTACCCCCTTCTTTGGTGGTCGTCTTATCGCCCGCTACCGTGCCGGTTTCTCAGACACCTACGGCTGGCAAATCAGGCTCGAGGGGCTGCCCTATTTGGTGAAATAACCCACCAGCAGGAATACCAATGTCTTAAAGACATTGGTATTCCTTTGTAGTACACTGTTTTTTATTTGTACTGGAATTTACTCAGGTGCAAGGCACTGGCCTCGGGAGTTTCAATTGGTTGGAACCGTTTGGCCAGTGCCTCGCACCACTCTTACTGGAATTTAATGAATCAAAAGGCATCTCAATGAAATCAACTCACCAACGCACCCACAACCAACCCGCAGAAGCGGGGCAGGGCTTTGTAGAATATGCACTCATTCTCATTCTTGTCGGCCTGGCCGTGGTGCTCGTCGTCAGCCTGATGCAGCCAGCCATTGGGGATGTTTTTTCGCGCTTTGTGGCCCAGGCACCGGTGGCTCCCCCCTCGCTGCTGAACTACACGCCGCCGCCAACCTTTACCAGCACGCCCACCGTAGATCCGCTGGCATCGCCTACGCCCATTCCGTCAATCACCCTGGTACCCAGCCAGACGCCCACGGCCACCACCACCTCTGCGCCCAGCAGCACGCCAACCGCCACCTCAACCGCTACGGCCACGGCCACGGTGCCCTGTGCCTACCCGGCGCACACGCTGCCGGCCAACGGCATGGTGCGCGTAGAGATGGAAAACTTCCGCTGCGGCGGCCCTGGGGTGGCCTTCTTTGACAACGACGGCGGCCCGGGCAGCAGCCCCTACCGCACCGACGTCGGCAAAGACGGACCCGACCTGGAAACCACATCCGACACCGGCGGCGGTTACAATGTGGGCTGGGTGAGCGACGGGGAGTGGCTGGAGTATCAGGTTAATGCCCCGCAAACGCTGGGCTACACCTTTCTAATTCGCCACGCTTCCAACCAAAACACCAACCCGCGCATTCGCATTACCGTCTCGCAGGGCCAGCTGCAGTACAATTCCGTTATTTATACGCTGGGACCCACCAACGGCTGGCAAGATTGGAAAAGTACCATGATCGGCCCGATTACGCTGTTTGCCGGCAGCAACACCGTGCGCATTACCATGGAAACCGGCTCGGGCAACTACAATTATTTTGAAGTTCACACGTACGTACCCACGGCCACACCCACACCGGTAACGCCAACGCCGACATCAACCAGCACGCCAACGGCCACCAACACGCCGACGGCAACACCCAGCTTACAGCTGTACCTTGAAGCTGAATCAGGAAACGGCCTTACTGGCTCGTGGTTTACAGCTAATAGTAGTTCTGCTTCAGGTGGTAAATATATCTATTGGGGAGGCAGCACTAACACGAGTACTACTCCGCCGACTAACCAGGTGACCTATTCATTTAACGCACCAAGCGCGGGCTTGTACCGGGTTTATCTTCGGGTAAATAATTCAGGCAGCGCCAATCGTGATTCAGTTTGGGTCAGGATTGATGGCGCAACGGTTAACCAATCACAAAATATTACCCGTTCTGATGGGTGGGTAAATTTCAACAATATGGTCCTGGCAAACTCCTTTAACTGGAGACAGGTTCACAATGGTGACAGCGGTAATGCGTTGGTCCAGTTCTATCTACCGGCTGGATCCCACACGTTACGCTTTGCCTATCGAGAGGCACAGACCTGGATTGACCGAATATTCATAACAAACACGAGTAGTTTGCCTTAGGGGCGTCTAAAATTTACAGGCTGAGATTGGGCCAATCTTAAAGATTGGCCCAATCTGAAAATGCGCGTATAGATTGCGTCAGCTTCTCAAGCTGGCGCTTTTTTTTGTTTTCAGGTGTAGTTTTCGCCGGCCAGAAAACCTTCGAGCATGGTGCAGACGGTGTTGATGGCTTCGTGGCGGGCTTCGTAGCGACGGCCGTTTACACTCAATGTCACATGCACCAGCCGGGCCAGCCGCAGCGCGTCCAGGTGGTGAATAACGGTGGGCGGGCGCAGCCGCAGGCGGCGGGCCAGTTCGGCGGGCGTCAGCGGCTCCTCAGACAGGTAGCGCAAAATGCGCAGCCGGGTAGGGTCGGCCAACGCTTTAAGCATCTGGTAGAGCAGCTCCGGCACCACTTCACCCGGCACCAGCGAAACGCCATCCGGGCGACCACCAAACATAAACAGCCACCGCTTCTTATCCTCAGAAAAAGGGACAAACATGGAAAGCGGCGTACTCCAAAAGGAAGGAATCATCACCAGTTCTGCCATCTCTTCGGTCTGGTCAAGCTCAAAGCGCAGCCCCTGCGACAGTTCGTTGAGCAAGTCGGCCAGGGGCAGCTGGTTTGCCAGTGCTTTAGCCTCGGCCACGCGAACCTGCAACGGCTCCAGGATGCGGGCTTCTTCTTCCTTAAAGAAGACATCGTAATAAATTTCCAGGGCATTGAGCATTTTTTGGCTGTATTCAGCAACATTGGCCCAGACATCAAGGATCGTCACCAGCTCATCGTCTGTTTTTTTCTTGCTTTTGCCGGTTTCTTCCTTATGGTGTTTGGTGTACAGGTCTCGCAGCGTCTCTTTATCTTTGGGCTGCCACAAACCGCTTTCGGCCACCCCAAACAGCAGCGCCTGTATGGGGTGGCTCATATGGCAGGTAGCCAGTTCCTGCAATCGTTGTTCGGCGGGAATGGCGGCCAGCTTTTGCAAGATGGCGGCGCTGTCTTTGGGGCCGCTCTGGCTGGCCAGCCAGGGAATGGCCCAAAAGTGATGCTTTTCGGTGGCATCTTGCAAAAATTCGCGCTGCTCCACCGGCAGGCGGGAACGAACGCCCGCTGCCCAGGAGCCTCTCAAACCATAGCGAGCCGGATCGTGTAACACGTTCAGGCTGGTAAAAAGATCATATGCTGTACCGATATCCCAGGTTAACTGCGGTGTTTTTGCCATTACAAATTTATTCCTGCGCTCTCTTCTTGTAAATTTTTCTCACCTGTAGTAACTACTCAGCCAGATTGGGCCAATTTTCTCTGGTAATGGGGGCAGTGGCGGCCACAAATTGGCCCAATCTCCAGAGAGGCTTAGTAGTTACCACCTGTAGTTATAAACCAGATAGGCAGTCTGGGGCAATAAATTCTTACTGCCCTCACACGGTCACTCCGGTTTTCTCATTTCCGGCGGATATTCTGCGCCAATCTGGCGCAGTTCTATAGAGATTGCCTTGAGGGCAGCCAGCGTTTGGGGCGTAACGGCCGTTTGCCGGAGCATCTGGCGTTGTTGGGTCAGTTCATGGAGGCGTTGGGTGAGTACGGCCGTTTGCACCACCACCGCATGATCCACCAGCATCTCCTCCGCATTCCGCACCGCCGGGAACAGATACCCCCCAAAGCCAACCGCCACCCCCACCAGCCCGGCCAGCACAAACATCAGCCCCATGCCCGCCCCGGCCCCCGTGCCTACCAGCCAGCCAAACAGCGGCGTCAACGCCCCATCCGGCTGCATCGCCGGTTCAAACAGATTGTCCGCCAGCGGCCCAGCCATCGCCGTGGCCACCGGAGCGGTAATCTGGGCAATGAGGCGACGCACCGCAAAAACGCGCCCCTGCACATCTGGGGCCACCTTCGCCTGCCAGATCGCCTGATTAGAGCCGTTGAGAATCGGCATGACAAACTGCCCGGCAAAGGCAGCCAGCGCCCAAATCATAACCCCTTGCCCAATACCCATCAACGCCTGGCCAAAAATACTGATCGCCACCATCCCCAGCAGCACCCCGTTCACCTTGCGCCTTGGCCCGCCCCAGACGCTCAACAGCAGGCCGCCAATGACGCCGCCCACCGCCCCCAGCGACTGCACGCTGGCCAGTGCAATCTCGTTGTTGCCCGTGCGGGCCAAAATCATGGGCACCAGCACGGCAAAACCAATCATATAGAGGAAGTTGACGCAGAAGAAGACCATTTGCAGACCCAGCAAACTCGGCCGTTCTACTATATAGCGGAAGCCATAGGCCGACTCGTGCAGCAGGCTGCCCTGCCCCGTGCGCCCTCCTGGAGCGACCTCTGGCTGGGGAATATGCACAAAAATCAAGGCGAAAATAGCAAAAAAGACCGTAACCACGTCGATGCTCATGATGCCTACCAGCCCCAGCGGCCCCAGCAGCGCCCCGGCAAAAGCGGGCGCCAAAATGCCAGACGCGGAACCAGCCAAAGACAACATGCCTGCGGCACGGCCGTATTGCTCTTTGGGCAGCATCATCGTCACCGCAGCAGAATAGGCCGGAAACTGGAACGCATTCCCCGCCCCCGCCACCAAATTGGCCAGATAGATGTGCCAGATTTGCAAATTGTCTGCCGCCAGCAATGCCAGCAAAATGATGGTGGCCACCCCCGCCAGCAAATCACTGACAATCATCACCGTTTTGCGGTTGGCCCGATCCACAATCGCTCCGGCAATGGGGCTAAACAGCACGCTGGGCGCCATAAAAAAGAAGATCGCCCAGGTAAGCGCCGTCGCTTCACCCGTCTGCTGAAAAATCCAGAAGGAAATAGCAAAGTTGGTCATCCCCGTGCCCAGCATCGACACAACCTGACCCAGCCAAACAACCACAAAACCACGCATACCAGACGGCTTCCCGGGTGGCCCTGCCGAAGGTCTAAAAAATCTCGTCATTCCCATACTCCTGCTATAAAAAATTTGGCATGGTTCATTTCAAGCTAAAGCTGCTTTACAAATTTAATTAATAAGAAGACATGTCATGCTGAGGTCCTCCGAAGCATCCCGTTCCTCTGGTCAGAGCGGGATGCTTCGCTCCGAAGACTACGCTCAGCATGACAATGCAGCGTAAATTTGTCAAAATCGTTTCGGCAGAAATGGACCATGCTAAAATTTCAGGGCCACCAAGGACAC
This sequence comes from Promineifilaceae bacterium (SeqCode), assembly GCA_041748655.1. GTDB lineage: Bacteria > Chloroflexota > Anaerolineae > Promineifilales > Promineifilaceae > Leptofilum. The sequence goes on from JBGTCV010000089.1 coordinate 37,980, forward strand.
CAAATAACATCAAAGTGGGGAAGGCGAGAACCAGCCTGGACCCAAACCCCTTTTTGTCCATTGCAACGGCCGGTTCCCACCATTCCCAAGAGAAGAGGAAAAGCATGTATCTGAGATACTCACATATCCCAGGTAGCATCACCAAAAAAATCGCCGTGATCTTTTGCCAAAAACGCTTCAATCTGGGCCCGGCGGTCACCCAGGCGGAAGTGGGGTCCATGCCCCGGATAGCAAACCGTGTCGTCTGGCCACGGCAGCACCACATTGCGAAGTGTAATCAGGGTCGTTTTGAACCCTTCGGCCGACCAGGTGCGCCCCGGCCCGCCATCAAAAATGGTGTCACCCACGATAATGCGGTGGTCATCTTCTAAAATAAAGCAAATCTGGTCGCCGATGTGGCCAGGCGCATAGGCCACCCGCAGCGTGTGCTGCCCCACCGTGAACGTATCCCCGTCCCGCAGCCAGCGGTCGGCCTGAATATCCTGACCGCCTGGCTCGTGTGGGCCGTCGTTGCACAGTACCGGCACGCCCAGCGCTTCACGCATGGCAGCCAACGCCCCAATATGATCGATATGGGTGTGGGTGAGCAAAATGGCCACCGGCTGGCTGTCTCCCAACATTTCCTGCAAAGTTTCCGGGTCGTCGCCAGGGTCGATAAGGACGCTCTGGCCTGTGGCTGGGCAGATAAGAGCGTAGGTGTTCATGCCCCACGGCCCTACCTGGCGGCTTACAATGTTCAATTGTGACATCACGCACTCCTTTTGGGTCTATCATCAAAACCTGGGGATGAATCCCCAGGCTATGTTTAGGGATTTATCTCCAGGCTATTATGCCCCCAGCTACGACCCTGGGCTATGACGAAAAACGTGCTTGTGAACCTGCTTCAACAGGTTTTTATCTCAACCTCGGGTTTCAACCGGGTCTTGGATCAGGCAGCCTTTGGTTTGCAAACTGGCTGTGCGGCACGGGACTTCAGGTTTTTTCCCAGGGCAATAAACAGTTCCCCACTGGCCAAAAACAGCTCATCTTTACGGCTTCTGGCTGCTGTACGGTTTTGGGGGACTGGAAACGGCCGTATCCGCCCATTTTCAACCAATCGTTCCTTCTGATACAAATGATTCAATTCATACAATATGTCTGGGTGCACTTGATAATTCATTGCTTCCTCCTACCGCCAGATGCGGCTGTCAAAATTGGTGCTTTTCGCTTTAATTCCATTCTTATCTGGCCAATCGTTTGGCCAGCTTCGGCCAACCTGATAAAATCACTTACGTTAGGCCGATGTCTAAGATGTTAGATAGTTATCTAATGCATTAGATGATAATCTAACTCATTTATTTTGTCAACCATTTTGACAAAATTTGCTCTTTTGCTTCCCCCTCACAGCTTCAAAACAACGCCCTACAGTTTTCTGACAACCCCTACAAAAGCTTGGACTTTGTAACTTCGGCGTTTACAATGCTGGCAAGCGTGTTTCTACAATTCATTTCCACTTTAGGGAGGTAAATATGAATCTCAGGCAACCCTTGATTTTTGCCGCAGCAATTTTGTTTGTTGGTTTCACTACTGTTGCTGCTTATCAGGCATTTGGCTTTTTAGGCATCTTTATTGTGTTGATGATAACCCTCCTTTTTGCCATGGCTGTCATGCTTAACTTGGGCAAAGCCAAATTGGTTGACGAAATGGAAGTGGGCGTTATTTTCAACCAGTTCAACAACAGTTTCTCCCGCTTTGTCGTTGGCAAAGACCCCAACCAGATTCGTCATTTTCACAACCAACATACGCCAGGCTGGTTTCAGTTTGGCCATCGGGTATTGAGCATCAACGACCCGTATTATGAGCGTCTGAAATGGTATGAAGAAGTTCGCGACACAATCTCCAAAAAATCACAAACGGCCAAAGGGAAGCTGGAGAATTTGCGCACCGCTGATGGCATTCCCGTCACCATTTCCTGGAAGGTTTCCTACACGGTTGATGTTGGTCTGATCAGCAAAGATAAAAATCTGGAATACAAAATGGCGCGGACATTGCCTAAACATTCCGGGAACGTGGTTACAGGCAAAGTTGAGCGGTCTATCAAACACCTGGTGGAGTTAAAAACGATCCAGGAACTGTATAGCCCTGGCGCAATTCAAGCAATGGAACAAGAGATCTGCCAACGAGCTTCCCGGCAGCTCAGCCATCCCGTCAATTTGGGCTTTCAGGAAATTAAACCAAAAGACGTATTTTTAGGACCGGTAGAAATGCCGCCCAAGGTAGAAAAAGCGCTGGAACTGGCGCATCAACGCAAGATTCAGACGGAAATGGTGGCGGGGGCGCTGGAACGTCTACAACTGGCAGTAGGCAGCTTCTCTACAGAGGATGTGCGCCGCCTGTCGGAGCTGGAACGGCTGCGCATTTTGGATGATAAAGATGTGAAAGCACTGTACCTTTCGGATGCGTTTGTACACCGCGAGTCGGTGAAGGTGCGGCACGGGGTAAACGGCCGTTCCCCATCAAAATCATGAGACTCAATAATGACTCTACCGAAAAAACTAACCGCAGAGGACGCAGAGGGCACGGAGAATAAATAATACCAGAGTAAACCTCAGCGTTCTCCGCGCTCTCTGCGGTGAAAAAGACCTTTTTTAAGTAATTTACAGGGGGTTGGCGATGGGCGATTTACCCAATTGCCAATCCCCTGCCTCTTTAATCTACCCCTGGGCCGTGGTGAGAAACGGCCGTTTTCCCCAAAACTTAACCAAACGTTTACATGGTGTTAGCCTTCCCTTAACCTGCTCACTATGATTTTACAAGCAGCACGGTTGCCCCCAAAGGTGCGCGTGATATAATGCCCTTCGGTTCTGCAAAGAAAAGTTCGTCACAGGATCAAATGAGTGAATTTATTCAAGAAAACATCCATGCAAAGAAACTATCTTGTAGATTCAAAGCAAATAAACCCATGCTTGATCTTCGTTCCGCTATTCAATCCCATCCAACCAAGAGCTATTTGTAAGGCAGAGGCACGTTAAAACAGCATCAGTTAGCTGCTGCCGTTCAACAAAAGTCGGAGCTATCTATGAGCGATAGGGCAATTAGTTCCCAACCAGAATCGAAAGCGCAGCAACAACTCAATGTGGGAATTTTCTCAGGTCGGCGTGGGGCTAAAAGGCGAGAAGCGCTTCTGGCGTATCTGTTTTTGTCACCTGCCATCATCATCATCGGCATATTTGGTTTGTTTCCCCTAATATTTTCTGCTTACCAGAGCACCCGCGCTGGTCTGAACAATGTTGTAGGGCGTCCAGACGGTCTGGGACAATATGTAAGAGCCATTGACAACCTGGCGTATGTGCTGGCCTTCTGGATTGCGCTCTTTTTTGTGTTTGTTGCTATCCAGCAAATTAGCGAAATCAGGGCAACGTCCCGAGCCAAAGGTGAAAATCCGTGGCGCTGGCTGCTGCCGGGGGTACTGGGCGGTGTCGGGCTGGCTTTACTGCTTTGGCTAATATTTGTGTTTATGCCTGGCCTGCTGGAGATTGGGGAAAAGATGGGCGGGTTTACGGCACAAGAGCGGGAGGAGCTGTTTCCCGTCTTTTTACGAGAGGCATGGCGCGCGCCGGGAGTGGCTTCAACCTTTTATTACGCGCTGCTTGCCCTTATTTTGAGTAGTCTGGCTACAACTTACCTGCGTCACAACAGCCCACCAACCATTCGAGACACCTTTTATACGGGCAAGTGGACAACGGCCGTTCTTCTAACCCTTCTCGCCACAGCCCTCGCCTGGTTTACCTATTCCGAAATCCAGAAAACATATGCCGCCGCTCTGGAAGCTGGCGAACCGCTCTCGCTATGGGCTCAACTGGTCACCATTAGCGCCGGTTTTGTCCTGCTGCTGTTCTCCTGGCTCATCTGGCGCACCGCCGCCCAGCGGGATTCTAACCTGCAAACCGGGCTGCGCTTCCTCGCTGGCATCCTTCTGATGATAGGCGGCTGGGTACTCATCGGCGAACTGCCCGCCGCGATTGCTGAGGGGAACAAGGCGTGGTGGGTCGGTTTGCGCACCACCATATTTTATGCGGTTGGCACGCTGCCTATTCAACTTTTTTTAGGGCTTATTCTGGCAACGCTGCTCTTTCAGGATATTAAAGCCAAAGGGCTGCTGCGGATGGTCTACTTTTTGCCCTATATCACACCGGCTGTGGGCGCAGCGGCCGTTTTCCGGGTGCTCTTTTCTGGCAATGCCAACGGACTCATCAACACCCTGATGGCCTCAATCGGGATGAAACCATTGGGCTGGCTCAACGAATCAAAAGGCATCAACCAGCTAATCGGCAGCGCCCTCAACTTTGACGTGGCAAGTTGGGCTGCGGGGCCCAGCCTGGCTCTGGTTGTCGCCATTATCTTTGGCATCTGGAAGTTTACCGGCTACAACGTCGTTTTCTTCCTGGCCGGTCTGAGCAATATCTCTCGCGAATATTACGAAGCCGCCTCCATGGACGGTGCCGGACGCTGGTCACAGTTCCGTCACATCACCCTGCCGCTGCTCTCCCCCATTACCTATTTTCTGACAATTTTTGGTGTTATTGGCACCTTTAAAGCGTTCAACACCATCTATGTGCTGCGTACCCAGGCGTCATTAGGCACAATGGATACCGCCAGCCTGGTTATTTTCGACGCTTTTAACCGGGATACACGCATGGGGTATGCCGCCGCGCTGGGCATTATCCTGCTGCTCATTATCCTGAGCGCCACTGCTTTGTTAGACCGCTTTGCAAAAGGGAAAGTATTCTATGGCTAACGAAACAATGATCCCCACCCAGCAAACACCCAGAGCCGCTCGCACTGGCTTCAACTGGGCAAGGTTCTTCACCTATCTGATACTCATCCTGGGCGCAACCGTCGCTATCATCCCTTTTCTGGCCACGGTTAGCATCTCACTTATGAACCTGACCGAGGCCACAAGCCAGACATTGCTGCCCAAAACACCGCAGTGGGGCAATTATCTTCAAGCCTGGGACGAAGCAGACTTTTCAAGATTCTTTTTCAACAGCCTGAAAATTGCCCTCATTACCGTCGCAGGCGAAGTGGTATTTGGGGTTTTGGCCGCATATGCCTTTGCCCGCATGGAGTTCCCCGGTAAAAATCTGCTCTTTGGTCTCTTTTTGGCCACGCTTACCCTGCCCCAGGCCATCACCTGGGTACCGAACTTCCTGACAGTCGCCTGGCTGGGTAAAGTCACGCCAATTCAGTGGATTGATAGCTGGCCAGCCTTAACGGTTCCTTTTATGGCCAGTGCTTTCGGCATCTTTTTGCTGCGCCAATTTTTCCAGCAAATTCCAGATGAACTATGGGATTCTGCCCAAATCGATGGCGCGGGTCATTTGCGTTACCTGCTGCAAATTGTGGTGCCGCTCTCTAAAGCCCCTATCCTCATCCTGGCGCTTTTTGGCTTTTTAGGCAGTTGGGACAGCCTGGCCTGGCCCATTCTGGTGACTCGCTCGCTTGCATGGCGTCCAATTTCATATGGGCTACAAAGTTTCTTGCAGGAAGCTGGCAGTTTTGTCCATTTACAAATGGCAGGAGCTGTTATTACGATGTTACCAATTTTAATCATCTACTTCTTTACCCAGCGCCAATTCATAGAGGCGATGACCCGGTCTGGTTTAAAAGGGTAACCATCACCCAATTTATCATTGAAAACCTATTGTTGACCAAAATTTTTTGCAAGGAGGTGATGCTATCGGTAAATGTAAAAGCTGGGCAAAATAGCTTGACTAAGGTGAATTTATAACCCGTTCGCTGCGGGTAAAAAATCACGATACGCCCTTAGTTAGTACTATTTTTTGCCTGGAAAATTTCATCAATGATTACAGATTAAAGAATAGTTACCAATCTGTAATTAACTTTTTTTAAAATGAGTTAGTTTCGAGGAGAAGACAAATGTCTAAAAAATATGTGAAATGGTTCATGCTTCTGGCCTTAATTGTGCCCATGTTCCTGGTTGCCTGTGGCGGCGCTGCAGAAGAACCAGTTCAGGATGCTGTCGCAACTGTCCAAGAGACAGTTGCTGATGTAACTGAAGAAGCTGAAGAAGTCATGGAAGAGACTGAAGAAGTGGCTGAAGAGGTCATGGAAGAGGCTGAAGAAGTTGAAGAGGTTATGGAAGAGGTGATGGAGCCGTGTGCGCCAGCCAGCGATGGACCGCTTGCCGGTGTTGATCCACGTGGCCAAACGGTTGTCTGGTGGCACAATCACAGTGGCAGCCGTGAAGGCAGATTGATTGAGATCATTGATGATTTCAATGCAGACAACGAATGTGGCATCACGTTGGAACCACTGAATCAGGGTGGTTACAATGATATTCGTAACGCTGTAAACGCCAGCGTCGCGGCTGGTGAAGTGCCTGCCGCTCTCGTCGTTGGGTACCAGAACGACCAGGCTTTCTACCAACTCAACAACACCCTGGTTGACCTGAATGAATATCTGACCGATCCACACTGGGGGCTTTCGTCTGATGAGCAAGCAGCTTTTTACCAAAGCTTCTTTAACCAGAGCATTCACGTCGCTTTTGACGATCAACGCTTAGGCTTCCCGCCCAATCGTTCGATTGAACTGCTGCACTACAACAAAACTTACCTGGAAGAGCTGGGCTACGATGCGCCGCCAGCAACCCCAGAAGAATTTGTAGAGATGTCTTGTGCGGCCGCTGCGGCCAGCGCCAGCGGTGTTGGTGGCTATGTACTGCGAGATGATGCTTCGGCAATGGCTGCCTGGACCTATGCTTATGGTGGCGACATCCTGAATGCAGATGGCACTGAGTATGTTTACAATGGTGCCGCTACCGTTGCGGCTATGGAAATGCTGCAAGAACTGGCCAATCCAGGTGAAGATGGCCTGGTTTGTGCTTACTTCTCTGATGGCTTCCCCAACCCTGAGGTTGCCAACCGGAATGCTTTGTTCGCGATGGGCTCCAGCTCGGGTATCCCGTTCTACGAGGGTGACTTTGCAACGGTAGCTAGCGAAGCTGGCCGCGACGTAGACGAGTATGCTGTCGCAGCTATTCCCCACACCACGCCAGACCCGGTTATGAATATCTACGGTGGCGATGTGATGATTGTGCGTACCACACCAGAACAGCAGCTGGCTGCCTGGGAGTTTGTGAAATGGTTTACCTCTCCAGAGATTCAGGCGCGCTGGGCTGTTGCCAGCAACTACTTCCCAACCAACTCCGGTAGTGTTGAATTCCTCGGTGATTACACGGCAGAAAATCCGGTTTATGGCCAGGCTTTGGAGCTGCTGCAATATGGCGCGTTTGAACCACAGCTGATCTCTTATCAATCTGTGCGCGATGCAGCGCAGCAGGCTTACAATGTCATTATTCAGGGTGGCGATGTTCAGGCTACGCTGGATGATCTGACTGAGCTAGCGAATGAGCTGCAAGCTGAGCTGTTGGAAGAAATTGGTAATTAGTCGTTAGGATAATGAGGTTGATGGGAAACGGCCGTTTCCCACCAGCAGTTGCGAAACAAATAACAGGGCAGGGTACCAACAATCATCCTGCCCTGTTATGTACCACCAGAATCTACCCATTTGTCACCATTTCGCCCCATGATATAATCTCAGGGTAGTTACTGTCATTTCGCCCATTGTTACAATTTTTAGCAAGCTTTTGGGCTTTCCCTTGTGTTTTTTAAGGAGGAATCGATGAAAACACGACATATGTTGAAGCTTTTGGTCGGTGTGTCTGCGCTTCTGTTCATCATTGCAGCCTGTACACCCCAATCTGTTGAAGTTACCCGCGTCGTAACCCAAACAGAACAAATTGAAGTCCCCGTTGAAGTTGAAGTCCCCGTTGAAGTAACCCGCGTCGTTACCGAAACAGAAACTATTGTAGAAGAAGTCATGTCCGAAGAAGCAGTGCTTGGCTCTGAAGAGCGCCCCATCAAGGTATTGTTTGTGCCTTCAGTAGACGTTGACCAGATTATCACTGGTGGTGAAGTTTTAGCCAATGCCCTCAATGAAGCAACCGGAATGAACTTCGTCGTGAGCGTACCTACCAGCTACGCAGCCACCATTGAAGAAATGTGTGCCTCCCCCGACGACACCATTGGCTTTATTCCCGCTCAGGGTTACGTCTTGGCCAATAACCGCTGTGGTGTTACCGTTGGTGGCGCGGCCGTTCGCTTTGGCCTCTCCTGGTATGCTGCCCAATATGTTGTGCCGTTCGATAGTCCAGCTGAATCTCTGGAAGATTTGGAAGGCGCCACCTGGTGTATTCCTGACTTCGGCTCTACTTCCGGCTATCTCTACCCCAGCGCTGAATTCGCCGCTTTGGGCGTTGAGACGGGTGAGGTTATCGAGGCTGGCGGACACAATGGTTCAATGTTAGGCGTCGTGAATGGCGATTGTGATTTTGGTACAGCATTCTTCAGCCCGCCGCTGCTGCCCAACTATGCTCGTGAATGGGCCTATGGCGTAGATGATCCAGAAATCTGGCGTGAGATTGATGAGAGCCCGGTACGGAATGACGCAGGTCGTACCTTTGTCGGTGGTGATCCGGCTGACGGTGGCTATCGTATTCTGGACGCACGCACTTCCGTTATGGAAACTGCACCAGACATCTTCGACCAAACCCGTATTCTGGCCATTACAGACCGCATCCCCAATGATACGGTTTCGTTTGGCCCAGAATTCCCGCTTAACACCGCCAATAGAATTGTCAACGCTTTGATCGAGTTCACGGCATCTGAAGCGTGTGCAGAGTCAATCTGCTCTGAAGATTTCTATAGCTGGACCGGCCTGGAAGCGGTTACCGACAGCTTCTATGATCCGGTACGCTCTGCTATGGACTTCCTCGGCATCACCGAAGAAGATATTCTGGGAGGCTAAACAAATCATTAGCTTCTAATGGAAGCCGGACGGGCAGCACTGTTCGTCCGGCTTCTTTATTTACTCACTTGTGTTACTTGCTCTAGACCCCAAGGGTCTCTAAAAGAATAGCTTCCCGGATTAGGCGAGTGAGCAATCCCTCTCTAATTCTCCACTCTCTAATCTCAACACGTAAGTGTTCAGGTGCAACGCACTTTTTCCAGAGTAATGCGCAACAACGATGTCGTTTACAAGTGCGTCGCACCTCTAGGAATCTCATTTTCGTTCCTTAAGGCCTTAAATTCTCATGTTAAAAATCCAGAATCTGACAAAAGTTTACGAAGATGGCACTGTAGCGCTCAAAGACGTTAGTTTTGAAGTGCCAGATGGTGAATTTGTGGCCGTGATCGGCTTAAGCGGCTCCGGTAAAAGCACGCTGCTGCGCTGCATCAACCGGCTGATTGAACCCACCTCCGGCCACATGTGGTGGAATGGCATCGAACTTTCGGAAGTGTCTGGCGAAGAGCTGCGCCGGGCGCGCCGCCAGATTGGCATGATTTTTCAACATTTCAATCTGGTCAACCGTTCCACGGTATTGACCAACGTCCTCAGTGGGCGGCTGGGTTACGTCAATCCCATCGCCAGCGTTTTGGGACGCTTCCCAGCGGCCGATATTCAACGCGCCCACGCCAGCCTGGACCGCGTAGGCATTCGCGACAAGGCGGAAAATCGAGCCGATGAGCTAAGCGGTGGCCAGCGGCAGCGGGTGGGTATTGCCCGCGCCCTGATGCAGGAGCCCAAAATGATTTTGGCCGATGAGCCGGTAGCCAGCCTGGATCCGGCGCTGGCGCACAGCATTATGCGCCATTTACAGCAGATCAATCGCGAAGACAAAATCACGGTTTTATGCAGCCTTCACTTTTTGGATTTGGTGCAGCAGTACAGCACACGGGCTATTGCTCTGAATGAAGGTCGTTTGGTCTTCGACGGCACGCCAAAAGAAATTGATGACGCGAAATTTATTGAGATTTACGGCCGTGAAGCAGAGCGGATCGGTTAACCGTAATCGGTAATCGGTGAATGGCGCATGGAGATATTGCCGATAACGAATTACGGCATACCAATTACCGACCAAGAACTCTAAAGAGCGATCCATGAAAAATGAGAAAAACAACGGCCGTTTCCCTCAATGGTGGAAAACGGCCGCTATCATCCTGGTGATTTTTTTGCTTTATGCCTATGGCCTTCAGGTAACAAAGGTTAATCTGCGGGAACCCTTGCAGCCCAGGCGGCAAGAAAATCTGGTGAGCTTGCTGCGCAGCTTTGCCCGGCCAGAACTGTTTGACTATGAAACGGAGACGCGGCGTACGGCCGTTTCCCTGCGTATGCCCTGCCCTGAAACAATTAGAGGCTCCCAGGTCTCCTTTGAGGGGCGGCAGCTGCTGATGACGCCCAACTGCGCCACCACCACCCAGGATCCGATCACCATTATTGGCAGCGGTTTCCTGCCCAATGCAGAAATAATCATTGCCTGGATCCCGCTCGGTGCCACCACCTCCCGCCGCATTATGTCCTTTAAGGCAAGTGCTGCCGGTGACTTCAATGTCACCTTCACCATGCCAGATATTCGCCCCAGCGAAGAAGCACAAAGGCTGGAAGTTGTTGAAATCGTAGACCGCAGCATTGTAGGGCTAAGCGCCACCACCTATGAAGCGCTGGATAAAATCGTCGAGACCGTCCTAATGGCTTTGATGGCCTCCACCATCGGCACACTGATCTCTATACCCCTTTCCTTCATTGCTGCCCGCAATTTGATGCAAAACGTGAAAGCGCCGATGACGAGCATCATGTCTGGGCTTATTTTGCTGCCCATTTTTGGCGGACTGGCATTCTGGCTGGGGCGGCTGCTGGTGGGGCCGCTGCTGAGTGCAGACAGTACGGTTTTATCCTCTATGCAAACTGGTTTAGCGCCGTTGGGCTTTGTCGGCAACTTTATTTTTGTGCTATTTGAGCTGATCATTCTGCTGCTGCCCCTGACGCTGGGATTTGCCGGCGCACTGCTGGCAAATCTGGTAGGCAGCCGGTTTGGGGAGCAAGTTACCATGCGGCTGCCAGAAGCGACGGTCCGCATTTTGACCTTTGCGACGACTTTGTTGGGAACGGCCGTACTCTTCATCCTCATCTCCTACTGCCTGATCTGGATCAATCTGCTCGGCATTCGTGAATTTTTCCCCGAAACAATTCAGGAACAAATCGCCCAATTTGCCCTGCCTGGGCTTGGCCTGGGCTTGCTGGCAGCGTTGTGGACCTTACGTGCTCCGGCCAAGCACCATTACCCCATCGGCCTGGTCATCTATAACATCACCCGTACCATCTTCAACGCCGTCCGTTCCATTGAACCGTTGATGATGGGCTTTGTCTTTGTGGTTTGGGTAGGGCTGGGGCCGTTTGCCGGTATCATGGCACTCACCCTGCACTCCATGGCGGACCTGGGCAAACTGTTCTCTGAAGAAGTAGAAAATATCGATGAAGGGCCCGTGGAGGCAATTACCGCCACCGGAGCCAGCCAGCTGCAACGCATCGTTTACGCCGTTGTGCCTCAAATTACGCCGCACTACATCGCCTACATCTTTTACCGCTGGGATATTAACGTGCGTATGTCCACCATCATCGGTTTTGTGGGCGGCGGGGGCATCGGCTTTGTGCTGCAACGGAATATCAACCAGCTGCTCTACTCACGGGCGGCCGTGATGGTAATAGCTATCGCCATTGTTGTCATCGTGTTGGATAACGTCAGCGCCAAGGTACGCAGCCGCATTATCTAAAATAGACATTATTGGGATTAACGCAGATTAAAGGCAAAAAATCTGCGAAATCTGCGTTAATGTGCGGATTATTTTTAGAGGAATTGTATGACCAAGCGGAAACAGGACGAGAAAACACCAGCCAGACAAGCGCTGCAAACCTTTTTGGCGTTTGTGCTTTTATTTTTGCTCTACGCTGTTGCTGTGCAGGTAACAGAAATCGATCTGGGCAGGCTGCGATCAGAGACTCGGCAGACCCAGCTGGTTGGCGTGCTGCGTTTTCTGGCAGACCCGGCGATTACCCAACCAGACCTCATCGACCCGTTGTTTGTAGAGGAAACGGAACCCTATAGCCTGACCGAAACCAGCGTCAACACATTAAGCCTCATTGTAGAAACAATTTTTATGGCGCTGTTGGCAACGACGGTTGGTACGCTGCTGGCCATTCCCGTTTCCTTTTTAGCCGCTCGCAACCTGATGCTGGAAGTCACTTCCCCGCTGGCCAGCTTTATGCTCGGTCTGGCGCTGCTGCCGTTGGGCGGGGCGCTGGGGCTGCTGGGTGCACGACAAATGGTGAGTTTTGCCGTTAACTTTAACCAGCAGCCAACCACGGCGCTGGCCATGCTGCTGGTAGCCGTGACTATCATCTGGGGGCTGCGGCGCTTTGGGCCACCCATCATTACGGAACAAAAACGCTCGACGAGGGAAACGGCCGTTGCCATCGGCGAACTAATCCTGTTTATCTTGCTCACCCTCTTTAGTCTGGCGCTCCTGGTCACGCTGGGTCAGGTCACAGGCACCTGGCTCACCGCCCAGCTGAATGCCGCAGCCTTTCCCCTGGGCAGCTTTACGGTGAACTTTAGCTTTGTGGGCAACTTCTTCAATATTGTCGCCGATTTTCTTAGCCTGGTTTTACCGGTATTCACTGCGCTGCTGGCCGGTTTTGTGGCCATGCTGTTTGGCAGCCGGTACGGGCAAGAAGCGGTGCTGCGCCTTAGCGGCACGCCCGCCCGAACGTTAACGGCCGTTTGCACCTTTGTCGGAACGGCCGTCCTTGTCTACGGCATTGGCACCATCCTGAACTGGCTGTACCTGTTCGACAATCCGGCCAACTGGACCACCATTCCCGCCCTGGCGCTGGGTGGTGCAGCAGCAGTTGGCTCGTTGTTTGTGGCCCCGAAACGGCCGTTTCGCATCGGGTTTGCCATCTACACCCTGGCCCGCGGCATCTTCAACACCCTGCGCTCCATCGAGCCGCTCATCATGGCCATCGTCTTTGTGGTCTGGGTTGGCCTGGGGCCGTTTGCCGGGGTGATGGCCCTGACGCTGCACACCATCGCCGCCCTGGGCAAGCTGTTCTCCGAACAAATTGAAGGCATCGACGAAGGCCCCATCGAAGCCGTCACCGCCACTGGCGCCAATCGGCTGCAAACCATTGTTTTTGCCGTGATTCCGCAAATTATTCCCCCCTACATCGCCTACACGCTCTACCGTTGGGACATCAACGTGCGCATGTCCACCATCATCGGTTTTGTGGGTGGCGGCGGCATCGGCTTTCTGCTCAGCCAGAGCATTCGCCTGCTGCGCTACCGCGAAGCCAGCGTCATGATGCTGGCCATCGCCATCGTGGTTTCGCTGCTGGATTACCTTAGCTCCAGCGTGCGCCGCCGCATAATCTAAGTTTTTACCGCAGAGGGCGCAAAGAACGCAAAGTTCTTTTATCTCCGCGCTCTCTGCGTCCTCTGCGGTAAATTTCTTGGGAGCTTTTCATGGATTTTGCCGAACTGAATCAACTGCGCGAGATGGTGGTGACAACGGCCGTCACCGCCGGAAAACTGGCCCGCGAGATGTGGTCCCAGCCGCGCCAGGTCAGCCAGAAAGGGTTTCGCGACCTGGTGACCGATGCCGACATCGCCACCCAGCAGTGCATCACCGACGCCGTGCAGGCACGCTACCCCGACCACGGCTTCCTGACCGAAGAGGAAGACAGCCAGCTGCCCGCCGCCGGGCCTATCATCTGGATCATCGATCCGGTTGATGGCACCACCAACTACAGCCGCCAGATACCCGAATTTTGCATCTCCATCGCCGCCTGCCGCCCCACCCCCGGCGGCTACGAACCACTGGCCGCCGCCATCTACGACCCAATGCGCGACGAGCTGTTCAGCGCCGCCAAAGGGCAAGGCGCCACGCTGCAAATTGGCCGAGCCGCTCCTACGCCCATGCAAGTGAGCGCCATCGCCGCCACGAACGAAGCGGTCATGGCCATCGACTGGAGCGCTTCGAGCCGGTCGCGGGTGGACATCATGAGCCTGATCAACAAGCTGGCGGAAAGTTCGTTTACGCTGCGGGCCATCGGCACGGCCGCGCTGGCCATGGCCTGGGTGGCTGCGGGCCGGGTGGATGGCTACCTGAACCTGCGGCTGCGTCCGTGGGACGTGGCCGCCGCCCTGCTGCTGCTGCAAGAAAGCGGCGGCACGATTGTGCAGCCCGGCGGCGAGCCAATTGTGTGGGATACGGCGGGGATGGCGTGTGTGGCGAGTAACGGCCGTCTTCAACTGAATCTAGCGTCACCTCAGAATTAAGAGATTTGAGATTAGAGATTGTTTCAATCTCCAATCTCTTCTCCATCACGATTAGGCAAAATGTCCAATTTGTAACGGCCGTTTCCAGACAAAAATCAGTTGTCAACGCCCCCGCATAGAGTACAATCCAACTCATGCGCTGGCCACCCTACAAACACGTTTTCTTCGACTGCGACTCCACCCTTACCACCGTAGAAGGGATCGATGTATTGGCCGAGACCGCCGGTAAAAAGTGGCGTGTCGAAGTCCTTACCAATGCCGCCATGGACGGTAAGCTCGACCTGGAAGACGTCTACGCCAAACGGCTGCAGGCCGTCCGCCCCACCCACGAACAAATCCAGCAAATTCGCGCCGTTTACAAACGAAACATCGTCGAAGACGCCCAGGCCGTCATTACCGCCCTGCAATTTTTAGGGCATCAAGTTTACATTATCAGCGGCGGTCTGGCCGAACCAGTGGAACAGTTTGGCCTGTTTCTGGGCGTACCCAAGCAAAATATCCGCGCTGTACAGGTGGATTACGACAGGCTGGCAGGGGATTGGTGGTACGCTGAAACTGATTTCCAAAAGCCGAGGCGCGAACGGTACATCGATTACGAAGTCGGGGCGCTGACGGTGAGTGATGGCAAAGCGCAAATTGTAAAAGAACTGTTGGGAACGCAAAACGGCCGTTCCCTTCTCATCGGCGACGGCAGCAGCGATCTCCTCGCCAGCCACACGGTAGACCTGTTCGTGGGCTATGGCGGCGTGGTGCAGCGGCAGCGCGTCAAGGCAGAATCACCCGCCTTCCTGCATACCCCCAGCCTCGCCCCCCTGCTGCTGCTGGCCGCAGGCCCAGCTGCTATCCGGCAGGTAAAAGGCACACCGCATGAAGCCGTTTTCCAAAAAGCATTTACCCTAAACAATATAGGAGCGATTGATTTTAACCATGAGCGACTCAAAGAGAAATTCCAACAAGCATGTCAAGCTGTACATTCCCGGGCCGACTGAAGTTCGGCCAGAAATTCTAGACGCCCAAACCGAATGGATGGTGGGCCACCGGATGCCTGAATGCATCGATCTGGTCGGCCGCATTCAGCCCAAACTGCAAAAAGTGTTCGCCACCAACCGGCGCATCCTCATCAGCGCTTCCTCCGGTACCGGCTTCTGGGAAGGCGCCATCCGCAACTGCACCGACAAGAAGGTGCTCAACTGCGTCAACGGCGCGTTCAGCGACCGCTGGCGCGATGTCACCGAGCTGAACGGCAAGGACAACGAAGTGCTGGAAGTGGAATGGGGTCAGCCCATCCTGCCAGAAATGGTCGTCGAACGTCTGGCCAAAGGTGGCTTCGACGCCGTCACCCTGGTACACAACGAAACCAGCGCCGGGGTGGAAAGCCCCATCAAAGAGATTGCCGAAGCCATTCGCCGCCTGCCCGATGGCAACGACATCATGATCCTGGTAGACAGCGTCAGCGGCCTTTCCGGGGCGCGCCTGGCGTTCGACGCCTGGGATCTGGACGTGGTGCTCACCTCCAGCCAAAAAGCGTTTGCCCTCCCAGCCGGGCTGGCGTTCTGCGCCGTTTCCGAACGGGCCATGGCCAAAGCCGCCACCGTCAAAAATCGCGGCTACTACTTCGATTTCATCACCCTGGACAAGTCTATGGCCAAAAACCAGACGCCGGCCACGCCTGCCATCTCCCTGCTCTTTGCCCTGGATCGCCAGCTGGACGACATGATGGTCGAAGGGATGGAAGGCCGCTTTGCCCGCCACCTGGCCATGCGCGACATGACCATCGCCTGGGCCAAAAGCCACGGCTTTGAGCTGCTGGCCCCCGAAGGGTACGAATCACCCACCGTGACCTGCATCAAGAACAACAAGGGCATCGACATCTCGGCCCTAAACAGCTTCCTGCGCGAACGGGGCATGATTCTGTCCAACGGTTACGGCAGCCGCCTGAAAAACGTCACCTTCCGCATTGCCCACATGGGTGACATGCAGCCATCGGACATGGAAGAGCTGTTCAGCAACGTGGATGAATATTTAGCCCAAAGCGCCTAAAACCTGTAATCGGTTATCGGCATACGGTTATTGGTATTGCCTGGCCTTTGTAAGATAAAAATGGAGTGAAAAGCCGGGAAATCAGATTTTCCGGCTTTTTTATGTTTACCTATTGACAGGTATATGCGAACTATGCTACGTTTCCTCCCTGTCCTTCATTATCATTATCGTGAAGTCCGATTTACACCATCCATGCGACAAAACCATCAGCAGCAAAATAAAAGGACGTTGAATGATTCAAGCAGTAATTTTTGATGTGGGTGGCGTTTTGCTGCGTACCGAAGATCGTGCTCCCCGGCAGCAGTGGGAAGCCCGGTTGGGTCTGGCCCCTGGCGGGGCGGCAGCGCTGGTGTTTGACAGTGAAATCGGCCAAAAAGCGCAGCGCGGCGAGATTAGCGAGCCTGAGCTGTGGGGCTGGATTGGCTCGCACTTGAACCTGTCGCCGGATGAAACGGCCGCTTTCCGCATCGGCTTCTGGGCTGGAGATCAACTGGACACCGGCCTTGTCGCCTTTATTCGTCAGCTCAAAAGCCGCTACCAAACTGCCATCATCAGCAACTACGCCAGCAATTTACGCCCCGAACTCACCCACCTGTTCGGCATCGCCGACGCCTTTGATGAGATCATCATCTCCTGCGAAGAAAAAGTGATGAAGCCAGACCCTGAAATCTTTCACCGGGCGCTGCGGCGGCTGGGTCGCGCCCCGGAAGAAGCGGTCTTCATCGACGACTTCCGGCACAACATCGAAGCGGCCGAGGCAGTGGGGCTGGCCGCCGTTCACTTTCAGCCAGGGCTGGATTTGCCACTCGCCTTGCAGCAGTTAGGCGTTTTGTTAGGTTAGCTGATAACCTATTCCATATCATTATTAACCACTTTTATCACCTTACAAGTCAGATGCTTGCACGCTGAACAAGAATTTTTAACGCAAAGATGCAAAGGAACAAAGCCGCAAAAGGTTTTCTTGGCATCTTTACCTACTTTGCGCCTTTGCGTTAATTTTTTTCTGGCTTGTCCAGTTTAGGAGAATATTTCATGGCAAAGGCACCCCTTTTTCAGAATGATCCGCGCTGGGAAAACAGCATTATGGGTTTTGGAAAGACGGAAACGATTGGCAAATTGGGCTGCCTGGTTACCAGCCTGGCGATGGTGGGCAACCATTTTGGCGGCAACGAAACGGTGGCCTCTTTTAACGAGAAGATGAAGCAAAATAACGGCTTCCAGGGGCCGTGGGTGAAGGCGTTTCAGATCACCTCGGTTTTTCCCAACGTCCGGTACCAAAAGCGAATTGAGTGCAACAACCAGGATGCGCCGCTGGTTGAAATTGACGCCGCCCTTGAAGCCGGATCATTGGCCGTGGTGCGGGTGGATTATTCGCCCGCGCCGGGTATTCAAAGCCATTGGGTAGTGGTACATAAAAAAGATGGCAGCGATTACAAAATGTGGGACCCGCATAACAGCCCAGACAAGCCATCGACAGTGGTAGGGCGCTTTGGCTTTGCCGGAACGGCCGAAAAAATCATCCAGGAAATCATCTTTTTTGGCGAAGGGACATTGGCTGAATCCAAGCCGAGCAGCAGCAGCAAACCCGCGCCACAGCCAACGGTCAGTACGGCCGTTCCCACCCCCACCCCAGAAACTGACGCTCTCATTGTAGCCCCCACCATCAACGGCCTAACAATGCGCGACCAGCCCAAAATTTCCGGCTCCAACGTGCTGAAATATTTGCCCCAAAGCAGCAAGCTGGTGGTGCTGGAGGATGCCGCCACCACCCAAACAAAAATTGGCAAGCGCAACAACTGGTTCCGGGTGCGCGAGATTGAAGGGAAAGAGGGATATGTGGCGGCGTGGTATGTAACGGCCGTTTCCAACCCAGCCCTGGGCGCTCACAAAACCAGCCAGGCGCATCAGCCCTCCACCCCCACCAAACTGGTCGTCAAAACCAGCGGCTCCAGCGTTTCGCTGCGCACCGAACCCCGCGTAGCCAGCAGCACGCTGATTACCTACCTGCCCTTTGGCACCGAACTGCTGGTGATTGAAGATGGCGACGCCAGCAAGATTGGCCAGCAAAACCAGTGGCTGAACGTGCAAACAGTTACCGGGCGTAAAGGGTACGTAGCGGCCTGGTTTGTGCAAAAAGTTTAGAATGAAAATTTTACCGCAGGGGGCGCAAAGATCGCAGGGGTAAACCCATGTCAGCTTTGGAAAACCAGCTTAAGCAATATCGATTGGGCTTGATCGCCTCAGGTTTGTTAAATGTCGTTTTGATTGTACTGCTGCTGGTTTCCCGGAGCAGTGGTAGCGAAACGGCCGTTTCCCCCAACACGACCAGCAGCCCAGAAGTCGCCGCCCTGCCCAGCGCCACGGCCACAAATCCCTCACCAACCGAAACGGCAGCCAGCCTCCCCACACCAACCGCAACCTTGATACGTACGGCCACACCTTTGCCCACAGACGAGCCAACGGCCGTTCCCACCGAGCCACCCGCTCCCACCGCAACGATACCCCCAACGCCAACAGTTCAACCCACAAACGTACCCGGCCCCGACTGGCTGCGCTACTACAACCAGTTCCGCACCCAGTCTGGCCTGCCGCAATTGTCTGAAAACAGCACCTGGTCCGCAGGCAGCCTGGCCCACAGCCAATATATGATGTCCAACAGCCTGAGCATCCATGCCCAGGACCCCAATAAGCCAGGCTATTCCACCACCGGCAACGATGCGGGACAAAATGGCAACATCGCCATCAGCGGTTGGGAAGGTGCGTCTGATTTATGGTTCATTGATTACTGGATGACGGCCCCCTTCCACGCTGTGCCCATGCTCAATCCCCGCCTCACCCAGACTGGCTTTGGCGTTTTTCGTGATGCCAGCCACAGCTTCAAGATGACGGCCACAATTGATGTTTCCAATAAGCGCGATTTAGGCGAGATGCCTGCAGGCATCACCTACCCCGTCACCTATCCTCAAGACGGTGGCGAAGTTTGGGTGCTTAACTATACCCTGCCCGAATTCCCCAATCCGCTGACGGCATGTAATGGCCTACAAAAACCCACCGGCCCACCCCTCATCCTGCAGATTGGGGATGGCAGCCTGGTGCCCAGCGTCACGCAAACCGCGCTCACCAGCAGCGATGGCACCACCCTAACCCACTGCGTCATCGACGAGACGCGCTACGTCAACAGCAACCAATTCCAGCAGGATCAAGGACGCAACATTTTGGACAAGCAAGACGCGATTGTATTGATTCCGGCACGGCCGTTTACCGTCGGCGAAACCTACACCGCCAGCGTCACGGTCAACGGCGAGACGATCGAATGGTCGTTTACGGCCGTTTCGCCCCCCACAGATTATTGAGATTGGGGACTGGAGAAGAGATTGAGCAAATCTCCAATCTCTAGTCTCTAATCTCCCCCCAAAACATCCATCACATTCGCCACCAGATCATACCGCCCAAACGCGGGCATGAGGTAGACGCCCTGGGTAAACGGCCGTAATTCCCCCAAAATCTCCTGCGCAATGGCCACCCCCTCCTGCGGCGGATCGCTGGCCTCGGCCATGCGCTGGCGCAGCGGCTCGGGAATAGACATGCCGGGCACTTCGTGATGGAGAAATTCAGCATTACGGCCGTTGTACAACGGCTTCACCCCCACAATTAACGGCAGTATCTTTTCCTCGTAAGTGGCTTCGTACAAATCGACAAACTGCCTGGCCGCCGCCGGGTCAAACACCGGCTGCGTCAGGGCAAAATCTGCCCCGTTGCGGATTTTGCGGCGCAGCAGGGTCATCTCCCGCTCCGGATCGCTGGGCGTCAAATTAAGGGCGCAGCCCACCATAAAATTGGTCGGCTGGTCGATGGAGTTGCCCGCCTTATCCAGCCCGCTGTTAAACTGCTGCTTGATCAAATGAATAAGACCCGTCGGCACAATGTCGTAGCCGTCCATCGCTTCGGGATAATCCCCGATTTTGGTCGGATCCCCCATCGTCACAAACAGGTTGCGGATGCCCATGGCATATGCCGCCAGCAAATCCCCCTGAATGCGCAATAAATTGCGCCCTCGTGTGGGAAAATGCAGCACCGTCTCCAGCCCGACCGCTTTTTGCACCAAGTGGGCCGCCGCCCAGGCGCTCATGCGCATCCGGGCCAGCGGGCTGTCGGCCAGGTTCAGCAGATTAGCCCCGGCTTCCTTGAGCATGTGCGCCCCCTCGATGAGGCGCTGGGTGGCAATGCCTTTGGGCGGGCTCATTTCCACGGTGATGACATAACGGCCGTTTGCCAAATTTTGGGCCAGCTGGGTAGGCGGATCGAGAACGGCCGTTGTCTGCTCCGCCTGGGTCATCACCTGAATCACCGGCAGCTCGATAGGCGACGGGCCGGGATGGTCCAGCGCGTGGCGCATGGCGGCGATGTGGGCCTCGTTGGTACCGCAGCAGCCACCCACCAGCACCGCCCCAGCCTGAACCAGCGCGTGGGTGTATTGGCCAAAATAGTCTGGCGTGGCCGGGTAGAGCACCCGCCCTCGCTCCGTTTGCTCTGGCCAACCGGCGTTGGGCGCGGCTGCCAGCAGCTTGTCTGGCACGATCTGGCGCATCATCAGCAGCAGGCGCAGCACCTGGGCCGGGCCGCCGCTGCAATTGACGCCAATGGCGTCTACGTCCAGCGCCGCCAGCCGCTGGGCCACCACGTTGGGGGTGTGGCCCAGCAGGGTGCGGTCGTCGCGAGTGAAGGTCATCTGGCAAACGATGGGCAAATTGGGAGCCAGTTCGCGAGCAACGGCAACGGCCGTTTCCATTTCGTGTAAATCAGACATCGTTTCCAGCACCAGCAGATCGATGCCGCCGTCCGCTGAGCCTGCGACAGTGGCCGTTAGCAGCGCCTCGATTTGCTCCCGAAAGGCGTCGGCCGCTTCGGCCAGGGTGACGCGCCCCAGCGGAGCCAATCGCACCCCCAGCGGTCCCACCGACCCCGCCAGCCACACTTCGCGAAAGGCGCTGTTCATAACGCGACGGGCAATGTTAACGGCCGTCTGGTTAACCTCACGCACCTGCTGCTGCAAGCCATATTCCGCCAGCTTAAACCGGTTGGCCCCAAAGCTGTTCGTCTCGATGATGTCGGCCCCGGCCTCGATGTAGGCGCGGTGGATATCGGCCACAATGGCAGGCCGGGTGAGGTTGATGCCGTCGAAGCTGGTATCCATGGGAACACCCCGGCTGTGCAGCAGCGTGCCCATTGCCCCATCAAACAAAAACGGCCGCTCACGCAGCCGAGAAACAAACGTTTTTCTATCCATCAATTAACTCTTTGGAAGATGCGTGAAACGTGATTGGCAACCCCCGGTTGCTTCACGTTTCACGCTTCACGTTTCCCTGTTCTTTAATTTCCACCGTTGTAAAACAGCTCCTGAATCAGCACCGCAGCTTTCTGGTTATCCAAAACCAGCACCGCCGCCCCGGCTTCCGTACGGAAGCTGGATACATAATCATAGTCCAACACATCGTTACGAATATTTTCTGAATCAACACTGTTGGCGGCTGTGGCCAGACGAATCATCTGCTCCAGGCTAAGATCGGTGCGGACGCCATTTTCCACCTGCCGGTACAGGTTGCCAGCCTGGGCAATCATACCGGTAAAGCCAAGCGCGGTCACTTTTTGCCTTACGGCCAGTAAAAGCTGCTGCTGGCGGGCAGCCCGGCCAAAATCGCTATCCTGATGGCGGGTGCGGGCATATTTTAGCGCCGTTTCCCCATCAAAATGTTGCAAACCGGCCGGAATAAAGAGGGGATCAAAGCCATAATTCATGTCAGGGTAGGTTGGATCATTAATAGCCACCGGCACAAACACATCGATGCCGCCCAATGCATCGACCCCTTTGGTAACAGCACTAAAATCAACCAGAATGTAATGATTGACGGGTACACCAAGATTGTATTCAACCGTTTGCATGGCCAGCGCCGCGCCGCCCGCCGGATTGTTTCCCGTCGATCCATAAACAAAGGCGGTGTTAATACGGTCCCGCCCTCGTCCGGGAATGAGGACATACAAATCACGCGGAATAGACAAGATCGAAACGGATTCGGTTACGGGATCGAGTGAAATCAGCATCATGGTATCGGTGCGAGAGATGAACGCTTCGCCGGGGCGGCGGTCGATGCCCATGAGCAGGATGTTAACCCGTTCGCTGCCCCCCCACGGTTCGCTGGTAGGAATGAGGGTGGGGGTTGGCTGGCCTGGCGGCAGGGTGGGTACGTCGGATGGGCCAGTCTGCTCCAGCGACAAATCGACCCCGGCAATAGCGGCAACGGATTGCTCCAGCGGGTTCAGTGGTCGGTTCCACATGACCTGAAAGGTGAAGTAGGCAAAAATAACGACCGCAATGCCAGAAAAGACGAAGGCTATGGAAAGCAAATAGGTCAGCCAATTAGGTAAAATAGGTTGTGAGGTTCGCAATACAAACTCCTAAAGATAGCATAGCCAATAAATTATTTTAAACAGGCTGCATTATACACGGAAACGGCCGTCTCGCAGGGCAAAAAAGTGGTGATTTCCCTACGTTTACCCTCATTTTATCTGGCTGAAAGATGTTAACAAAATAGAAAATGTAGTTAAAAAACGTTGACTTACGGCCGTTTTACGATAGATTTGCCTTATACCTGATTTCAAGGACTGTGAGAAACTTATGAATCCACTAACCCCCAAAATTGTAGATAAATTCGGCCGTGCCATCCGGGATTTGCGCATTTCTGTCATTGATAAATGTAACTTCCGCTGCCCCTACTGCATGCCCGCCGAAATTTTCGGCGCAGATTACAACTTCCTCACCAACGACCAGCTGCTGAGCGATGATGAAATTGTGCGGTTGGCGGGGCTGTTTGCCCAACTGGGCGTCACCAAGTTTCGCCTGACGGGGGGCGAGCCCCTGATTCGGCCCAACCTGCCCGCGCTCATCGCCCGGCTGGCCCAGATTCCTGGCATCGAAGATTTGGCGCTGACGACCAACGGCTACTACCTCGCCAAACAGGCCGTGGCGCTGAAGGAAGCGGGCCTGCACCGGCTGACGATTAGTTTGGACTCGCTGGACAATGAGGTGTTTCAGGTGTTAAACGGCCGTCGCTCCACCGTAGACCACGTTTTAAATGGCCTGGCCGCCGCCGAAGCTGCCGGCTTCAAAAAGATAAAAATTAACTGCGTCGTCAAAAAAGGGGTCAATGACCATACCCTGGTCGATTTAGCCCGGCACTTCAAAGGCAGTGGCCACATCCTGCGCTACATCGAGTACATGGACGTGGGCAATCTGAACGGCTGGAAGCTGGATGATGTGGTGACAGCCGAGGAAATTCTGGCCAAAATCGATGCCGCAATGCCCCTCCAGCCTGTGGCCCCGAACTACCAGGGAGAAGTGGCCAACCGCTACCGTTACCTGGACGGTGAAGGCGAAATTGGCGTTATCGCCTCGGTAACAAAGCCGTTCTGCGGAGACTGCACCCGCGCCCGCCTTTCCAGCGCCGGAGAGTATTACACCTGCCTCTTTGCCCACAACGGCACCGATTTACGCGCCCCGCTGCGCGAAGGTGCCAGCGATAACGAGATGCTCCAGCGCATCGGCGGCGTTTGGGAACGCCGCACCGACCGCTACTCTGAGCTGCGCACCTCCTTCACCCGCCTCCCCGCCAAAGGCGCGGAGATGTACCGGTTGGGTGGGTAACTAAAAACGACTTGTAGGCCAATCTGACCCTCCCTCGCCCTGGGTGGCCTCATTGTTCAGGATGTGTAAAATTAAGCTGTCATGTTGCTTGTTTTTCGTCTCCTGACCCAATTTTGGCAGCGGCACAAACGGCATTTTCTTCTTTGGACGGGGCTCGTGCTGCTCACCTTTAGCACCATTTTGCTAGGGATCGATCGTTTGCCTGGCGGCGATTTCTCCGGCCAATTCCACGCCTTCGCTCTGTTTCAGGCGCGTGAAATAGCAGCGGGACGGTTACCCCTTTGGTCCCCCGGCAGCTACGGCGGCTTTCCCTTTGTGGCCGATCCGCAAGCGGCCGTTTTTTATCCTCTGCGCTGGCTGACCATTCTTGTCTCTCTGCCCTGGGGATACTCCTACTATTTGCTCGAGTTAGAAGCCATCCTTCATATCTGGCTGGCCGGGTTGTTTACCTATCTGCTGGCCTATGACCTCCTGCGGAGACGAGATGCAGCGCTTGTCAGCGGCATCATTTTTGGGCTGGGTGGCTACCTTACTTCTTACCCACTCCTCCAATTGGCCATTTTAGAAACGATCACCTGGCTGCCGTTGGTTTTGCTGTTGGTGCGCCGGGCGTTGGCTGAAGAGACGGCTGTTCAGTTACGGCCGTTACTCATCGCCGCTCTCGTTTTGGGAATCGCCTTCACAGCGGGTCATCCGCAAACATTTTTGCAAATAAGCTACCTTACGTTGGTCTATGCTCTCTACCTGACCTGGCAGCGAGGTTGGTCAGCCGGAACGATCCTAAAAGCAGGCGTTATCACCGGAGCCGTGACGCTGGGCACAGCAGTCACCTGGCTGCCGATAGCGGCCTACACCCAGGCCAGTTCCCGCGCCGCCGTCGATTACAGTTTTGTGGCCGGGGGACTGCCTTTGGAAGATTTTCTCCAACTGTTTCTCCCGGGGACAATCTCCTTCTGGACCCCTGTAACCATAGGGACGGGCTCGCTGCTGCTGGTGCTTTTGGCCTGGCATGGCCGGGCCAGCTGGCGCGGTACAGAGGCTGGATTTTGGGCAGGAACGGCCGTTGTCGCCGCTATCCTGTCATTGGGAGACAAAGGCTTTCTTTTTGCCATCCTTTACAAGCTGCTACCTGGCATGACTTTGTTCCGCTCTCAAGAGCGCTGGCTGGTATTCTTTAGCTTTAGCCTGGCGCTGCTGGCTGGATTTGGCCTGGTGATATGGCAAAACTGGACGGCAGCCCGGCTAAAAACGGCCGTACGGCACTGGGCTATGGTGCTGCTGCTGCTGTTGTTGGGAACGGCCGTTAGCTTCCTGCTGGCTCCCTCCCTCACCTCACGCGACTGGCAACCCATCCTGCTGCAACGATTGTCCCTGCTGCTGGCTTTTGCTCTGCTCTTGTTTAAGCTGCGTTGGCCCAGGCTGCAATTCTGGCTGATTGCCCTACTGCTGGCTAGTGATTTGTATCTGACTACCCACGCCAGCCTGAACCGGGTGCGGCAGTCGCCCCAGGTATTTTGGCCGCAACCGGCCTGGCTCGATGTTTTGCAAAACGAAACGGCCGTTGGTCGGATCGATTCCCGCCTTATTTTTTGGAGCAATGTTGGCGAAATATACAATCTGGCCGATATTCGCGGTATCAGCCCATTGAAATATAAAAAGCTGGCCCAGCTGGAAAACCTGCCCCTGCCCCAGCGTTGGGCCTTGCTCAACGTTACCCATACTTTGCAGAAACATCCAGAACCGGACGTAGCGCTGACCCCTTTGGGTACGATCACCGAATCTATTGTGCCAGATGAACCGCTGCAAGCAACGCTGTACCGCCTGGATGCACCCCAGCCGTACGCCTGGATGATCTATGAGCTGTTGACCGCGCCGGATGATTCAACCGCCTTCGACCTTATCGCCGCGCCAGAATTTGATCTCAACCAACGAGTGGTTATCATCAACGCAAATGTTGCGGGGGTACAGCTACCTACCGAACCGCCTACGGTGGTCATACGGGAACGTCGCGCCGGATTTACCCAGCTGGAAGTCACAACCCAAACGGCTGGCATTTTGGTGCTGAGCGAATGGGATATGCCGGGCTGGCAGGTGCGGGTGAACGGCACAACCAGCGAAAGATTGACCGTCAACTACGCTTTTCAGGGCGTGTGGCTGCCGCCGGGTACGCACACCGTTGTTTGGCGCTATCAGCCGTGGCAGGTAACGGCGGGCATTGTTGTTTCACTGCTCATGGTGGGGGGAACGGCCGTCTTCCTCCAGCAACCCCGCACGTTTTCAGCTACCCCTCGGCGAGCTATACGGCTGCCCCAGCCCGTTTTCCTACGATTTAATCTGCACCAAACCGACTCAAATCGATCCTGGCGCTGGTTTTTGCTGCTGCTAACTCTAGCCAGTTGGGCTGTTCGCCTCTTCAGCACTGCCAGCCAGGAGCTGCGCGGTGATGAAGGCTTCAGCTTTATGTTCGCCAGCTTACCCTTCAACCAGATTATTCCTCAGCTGCTTCCCGTAGGTGAACCACATTCGCCGCTGCATTACTTGCTGCTACATGGATTAATGGCCATCGCCGGGCAAAGCGAGTTTGTTATGCGGCTGCCCGCTCTTATTCCCGGCGTGCTGCTCATTCCCCTGATGGCAGAATGGGGGCGGCTGGTGGCTGGACGGCGGGTTGGGGGAGTGGCGGCTTTGTTAACGGCCGTTTCTCAATCCCTCATTTGGCTCTCCCAAGACGTGCGCAACCAATACGCTGTCGCCATCTGCTTCACCGTGCTGGCCAGCATTTTATTAATCCGCGCCTGCCAACAACCACAACCATTTTGGCTGTGGCTAGGTTACGCGCTGGCGGCAGCCGCAGCGGCACATGGCCATTATTACGCCATCTTCGCTCTGGTTGCGCACGGGGCTTACATCTGGTTTCAACCCAAACGCTGGCAGCATTTACTTGCCTGGATGGCAGCAGGTGCGGTAGCAGCGTTACTGTTTTTGCCCTGGCCAATCATTACCTGGTCACAGTTAAGCGCCAAACATCTTTCCGAAACGCTCCACATCGCTTTACTCAACCATTTGCTAAGCATTGGGGAAATGTTGACTGTAGGCCCCGCTTTTGATCTGCCTCTGGCCCGGTGGGTGGTGTTGGCAGCCATTGGGCCACTGCTGGTAGGGTGGCTGTGGTGCTACCGCCGACAGCCGGCCTGGGCCTGGACCACGGCCGTCTGGTTGAGCAGCGCGACCTGGATAATCTATCTTCTGCGCTTCCGCCGCTCTATCTTCAATGATTATTACCTGTCGGTCATTGCCCCCGGCTGGTGGCTGCTAATTGCCATTGGTCTGGTCTCCCTGTGGCAGCAGCGGCGAATCTTGCTGGCTGCTGGTGGCTTGACCATTTTATTAGCCGCTAATTTGTTGAGCCTGGTTCATTATTACGCCCAACCAGAGGAATACCAGCGGTTTTTGGGGTATCGGGAGGTAGCAGACGTGTTGTCGGCAACAGAACAACCGGAAGATCTACTGCTGCTGCATTCACCGGACCCTGCTTTTGATTATTACTTGCGCAGCCTGAATCTGCCCCAAACACGCCAGCCAGAAACGTTTGGGATGTCTACGGCCGTTCTTGAAGCTAAAATCGCCGATCTGGCAGCAAGCTATGACCGCATCTGGTTTGTGCCAGTAGACGATAATATTGTGGACCCAACGGCCATTATCCCACGCTGGCTGGATTATCATCTACTGCATGAGCTGGATCTGACTTTGCATAAACTACATTTACAGGCGTTCCGCCCCATCAGCAGCGTGGATACGGTTCTGCTGCCGCTCGACAAAAATCTGCACGATTGGCTGACATTGGTGGGATTTTACCTGACGGTAAACGGCCGTCCTATCGAGGTAGAATCATTTATCACTGCGCCTGGCGACACCATAACCCTCACGCTCGTCTGGCAAACACAGCAGAGCGTTCCGGCCGATTTCACCATCTTCGTCCACTTAATGGGCGAAGATGGCCAGCTCGTAACACAACAAGACAATATGCCTTTATTCAACACACGCCCGACAACAGGTTGGCAGCCTGGGGAACGGTTCATCGACCGGTATGAATTGGTAATCCCAGAAAATGCACCGGGGCAGTCTGCGATGCTGCTGGTGGGGATGTATGATGCTGCAACGGGGGAGCGGCAATCGTTTGGCCAGGGAGAAACGGCCGTACCGCTGGGGATGGTGATGATACGGCCGTAACGCATTAGAAAAGTTCCACAGGAAATCTTACATGCCTCATTTTTCGTCGGGGAAGCCCCACTTTTTGTCTACCAGGTACAACGGCCGTCCCTTCACCTCGTCATAAATTCGGCCCAAATATTCACCGATGATCCCCAGGCTAATCAGCTGTACGCCGCCCAAAAAGAGCACCGACACCAGCGTGGTGGCCTGGCCAAGCAGCGGATTTTCCGGGCCAAAAAGCCGAATCAAGATCACTGCCAAAATCGACAATCCGCTGATAATGGCAATGATGAAACCGAGGTAAGTAGCCAATTGCAGCGGTAAATAGGAGAAGCTGGTAATGGCATCCAGCGCAAAGGGCAGCATCTGGCGCACGCTGCCAAATTTGGACTCCCCGGCAAAGCGGCTGGCCCGCTCATACTCCACGCCGGTTTGTTTGAAGCCCACCCAGGGAATCATGCCGCGCAAAAAGCGGTTGCGCTCTGGCATGTTGTTGATGGCATTCACCACCCGCCGGTCCATCAGGCGAAAATCCCCTGTGTCCAGCGGAATGTCAATATTGGTGATGCGCCGAATCAGCCGGTAGAAAACTTTGGCGGTAAACTGCTTGAACCAGGTTTCCCCCACCCGGCTGGCACGCACCCCGTACACCACTTCGTACCCCTCACGCCATTTGGCGATCATCTTCGGGTACAGTTCGGGTGGGTCCTGCAAATCAGCGTCGGTGAGAATGACGGCATCCCCCTGAGCGTGGTTCAGCCCGGCGGTGACGGCCACCTGGAAGCCAAAATTGCGCGAGAAGCTGATCCCTTTGACACGCGAATCCTTCTGGTGCAGTTCGGCAATCACCTCGGCCGAGCGGTCCCGGCTGCCGTCGTTGACCAGCACCAGTTCCCACGGCTCGCCAAAGGCGTCCAGCACCTGACTCACGCGGCGATACAGCTCGTTCAGCACCGCTTCTTCATTGTAAACAGGTGAAACGATGGAGATAGTTGGTTTTGTTTGATCCATTTTTCTACTTGAAAGATTGGGGAGAGAGAAGTGATAAGTGATAAGCCCACTTTTTACTTTTCACTTTTCACTTTTTACTCTTAATCCCCCTGTTTATTAAAAATACGCTCTACGGCCGTAATCTCCGGCGCAATTGTCACGGCCTGGCCCACTGATTTCATGGCTGAATTTACATCTTTCAGCCCGCTGCCCGTCAGAATGAGCACCACGCGGGCGTCTGGGCCAATCAGGCCGGTTTGGGCCGCTTTCAGGAAGCCTGCGTAAGTAGCGGCCGAGGCGGGTTCGGCAAAAACACCGCTGCCCTGGGCCAGGGCGGGAATCGCCGCCAGGATTTGCGCATCCGTCACCGTGATGAATGCGCCGTTGGTCTGGCGAACGGCCGTAAACGCCTTAATCCTGTCGCGGGGCAGCCCGGCACTGATGCTGTCGGCCACCGTGTTGGCCACAATGGGCGGTTTGGTCAGCACATCCTCATTGTTGGCCCAGGCATCGTGCAAATAGGCCGAGCCTTCTGCCTGCACGCCGATGATTTCGGGCAACGGCCGTTCGGCAGGCAAATAGCCCGCTGCCATCAAATCCCGGACCCCTTTATACACACCACTGATGATGCAACCATCACCCACGGAGACAAAGAGATGGGTGATGGGGGGCACATTGGCCGCTCGCTGCTGTTTAAGTTGCGCGTACAGCTCAAAACTGACGGTTTTCTTGCCTTCGGCCATGTACGGATTGTACCCCGTGTTGCGGCAGTACCAGCCAAACCGCTCCGTGGCTTGCAGGCAGAGGTCGAAGGCGTCGTCGTAGGTGCCTTCCACCAGCAGCACCGTTGCGCCATAAACGAGCAGCTGAGCAATTTTGGCAGCGGGGGCGGAAGCGGGTACAAAAATGACCGTTTTTTGCCCCACGCTGGCGGCCAATCCGGCCAAAGCAGCAGCGGCGTTGCCCGTACTGGCGGTGGTCACAATCTCGGCCCCTAGCTCCTGGGCTTTCATGATGGCCACGGCGCTGGCCCTGTCTTTGAGAGAGGCGGTGGGATTACGGCCGTCATCCTTCAGCCACAATTCGGCCACGCCCGCCGCCTGGACCAGACGTGGCGCTTCTTGCAGCGGCGTGCCGCCTACGATCAGCGGCGGGGCAGGCAGGTTTTCTGCGACAGGTAAAAACGGCCGATAGGCAAACATCCCCCCGCTGGCGGCGGGCAGATGATCCCCAATTTCGGCGCGTATGGCGTCGTAATCGTACTCCACGTCCAAAATACCCTCGTTGCCGTGGTCGGGGCAAACGTACAGCAGCTCATCGGGCTGGTAAACTTTGTGGCAAATGACGCAGCGCAAGCCAGTGACATTTTTCATCGTGGGTCCTTCCTGATTGGTAAGTGGGTAATTAAGTAATTAGGTAATTGAGTAATTGGCTAAATTACCTAATTACCTAATTACTCAATTACTTCCTCTAAATTTCTAAAGTTGCCAACAGCCCCACATGGTCCGACGGATAGAGCGTATCGTCGTCCGGGGCGGGCAGATCGCAAAAAATACGGGCTTCGGGCACGCGGCGAATGCCGGAGGAGACGAAGATGTAATCCAGGCAGCCAGACCAATCCCACGGTGGCAGCAGGGCGGTGGGGAAGGTGGCCAACGGCTCAAAGCCATGCCGCAGCTGGTAGGCAGAGCGAAAGCGCTGCTTCATGATCTGGATGGCGGGACCATCAGGAACCTCGTTGAAATCTCCGGCGACCACCTGGGCAGGGATGGGGCGGCTGTCGGCCAGCCAGCCGGTAAGCATAAGCGCCTGCTCTTGCCGGGCCTGCTTGTCGGTGGCTGGATGGTGGAAATGGGTGGAGACAAAATCGAGCGGCTGGCGGTTGCTCAGCTCCACGTTGACCCGCAGGGCCACCCGGCCACCGTAGCCCAAATTGAGGCTGTCCGTGTACAAAATGGGCAGGTTGCTCAGCACGCCAATCCCTTCCAGGTAGCCATAAATGGGGTGCTGCTTGCGGATTTGGATGAGACGATACGGCCGTTTCCCTTCCGGCATCCGGGCATTGATCTGGTTGCGAATCCAGCGCCCCTGGGCAATGGGAAAGCTAATCTCTTGCAGGCTGATCAGGTTGGGCAGCACGTCTAGCAGCTGGGCCACCAGCAAATGACGTCGTTCGCGCCAGCGGTCTGCCCGATTACGTAAATTAATAGTCGCAGCTGTTATCTGTGGCATTGCATCCAAATATTGTTCTTCGTGTCACGCATCATTCAAGGTCGATTTCGGTGGTGCCGCTGGGAACGGCCGTTTGAATCGACTGGTTGGCATCCCGCAGCGTCAGGGTAAAGGGAACGTCGGTGGTCAACCTTAATTTAGTGGCATCGGCCACCATAGACAGCGTGCCGTCTGGCCCCAGCGGGTAATTTTCCACACCGTAGGGCAACTCAGACGCCAGCCGCCGATCCCAAAAAACGCGCCGCTGCGGCCAATCGACCGAAATACCAATGACGTCTTCCAGCAAAATAGCGATGGGGCTTAGGCCAGCCATGCCCACGGGGTCTTTAGCGGCGGGATCGCCGGGAGCGGCCGTTTCCGGGGCATAATTTTCCCAAAAAGCGCCGGTCAGATCATACACCTCGGCCACGTTAGCCAGGTGGTTGACGGCAATTTCATGGGCCAGGCCATGCTGCCCCACCTGGCGCAGGCCGCACAGCACCATAAAGTTGGTGCAGGGCCAGACGCCGCCGCGCCAAAAGTTGCCTGTTTCAAAGTTGTACCCTTCGCTGTCGGCTGACTGGCTGGGAATGCGGTGGTGCAGCTTGAACGCCCAATTTTCGCGCAGAGCCTTCACAAACGGCTCCAGCCGCTTTTCCGGAATCAGGCCAGCATCCAGCAGACCCCAGTAAGCGGCGATGCTTTTGATCTGGCTGAAACGGCCGTTTGCATCTACATCCTGATAAAATTGGGTCGCTTCATTCCAAAGGGTGCTGTTGATTAATTCCACCAGACGGGCGTGCTCTTCCTCCAGTTCGTTCGACAACGCCTCCTGGTGTAAAAGCGCGGCCATCTGCGCCAAAACCAGGCTGTTGATGGCTGCCTGAAGCGAAGCATCTACCCAGCTCCAGTGGCGATGGTGAAAGCGGCTGCTGGGCACGCGGGGCTGGTTGCTCAGCCCGCTGCTGTGCCCGGTGGCCCAATACAGCCCGTTGGGCCAGGTGCGGTTGGCCTGGCACCAGCGATGATAGGCCACCAGCGGCGGAAACACTTTCTCCAGGCGGCTATCATCGCCCGTAAACCGGTAATTGCGCCACTCCACCCAGGCCAAAATGTTGGGGCCGGTGGCGTTGGGGTCGAAGGGATAGAAAAAATCCTCGCCGGTGGTCAGGTCGATTTGGCGGCAAATGAAGCCATCGTTATGCTGTTTGGCGTACAGATTGTCCAGGTTGCCCATGAAGTCGAAGGCGCGACGGCCGTATAAGCCAAACTGGGTCATGAAGGCGCTGTCCCACATGAAGAGAAAATCGTCTGTAGCGGCGTCCAGGAAGTTGGCCACAAAGCCAGACTCCGGCCGGGGCTGGCGCAAATGGTGCCAGGCCAGCTCCCAGGCTCGCCAGTAAAGCCCCACCCATGCGCTGTGTTCCGGCAGGATGGGCTGCGGCAGCGCTGCTTTGGCCTCGGCAAAGGATGGCCACGCTTGCAAGGCGTACGTCTGTTGTCGAAACTTGTTTTGGGCGACGAGGGGCTCAGACGGCCGTTCAAATTTAGGATGTGGCTGCGGCATGATGGGATACTCCACTAAAGTTTTTCAACGCCGAGACGGAGAGGCGCAGAGAAAAGCACACCGGTTTCACCGGGGGTTTGCAGTTGGCTAACGATTCACCAGTAGTTCGGCCGTACCGCCCAGCTGGAGACTGTTTTCATTGAAATTCACAACGCGAAACGTGTAGCGAATAGCCACATTTTCCTGCAAGGAGCCAATCCAGGTGATTGAATCCCCCAGCGCAAACAGCGGATGCCCGGTCAGGCCCGTCAGCCGGGCCGAATCTACCTGGCCCTGCGTCGAGATACCATCGTACACTAACGTAGTGCCGGGAATTGTCCAGCCAACCGGCACGTTGTGGGCCATCACGATATTGTTATACCGAATGGCATTCGGCCAATCGGGCATTAACGGCAGCGGTGCCGCCACCGGATTCAACACCGTTATTTCCACCGGGCCGGCAACGGGCAGCGGTCCCAGAAAATCGGGGGCCAGACGCAGGTTATATTTGGCAAAGACACTGGGGGCGACAATGCCGTTCCAGATGAAGGAATCACCGACCCGCTTTTGGGCCGGTTCGCCATCAATCTTGACGTCGTGCAGGTCGCCGGTTTTGCCCACGTATTGCAGCTGGGAGCCAGGCACCATATTCCCTGGCTCCAGGCTGTAGGAGTAGGCTGGAATCAAAAAAGTCATGGTATCGCCAGCGGGGGTTGGGGTTACGGCCGTTTCGTCCGAACCGGTACCAGGAATGGTGCAAGCCAGCGCCGCCAAACACAAAACGAGCCAAAAACCAGCCAGACTTTTAAATGAATGCCTCATTTTTCCCTCTTAGGAATGCACATTAAAAACTTGCACATCTACCCTCCCCCTAACCCCCTCCCCCAATGGAGGAGGGCTAGGGAGGGGGAAAACCGTAAGTTATTAAATTTCTGTTCCTTACCACTTTTCACTTATCACTTCTCACTTTCTAATCAGTTTCAATCGTAATCGTCATGATACGGTCGCCGTCCGGAGCATTGGGGTCTTGTGGATCACGCGGGGTGATGCCTTCAACAACATCCATACCCTCGATAACGCGGCCAAAAATGGCGTGCAGCCCGTCCAGATGGGTGGCAGGGGCGTAAGTGATGAAGAATTGGCTGCCACCGGTGTTTGGTCCAGAGTTAGCCATCGACACGATGCCGGGACCATTGTGCGACAGTTCGGGATCAAATTCATCGTTGATAGCATAGCCCGGATCGCCGATGCCCAGGCCGGTAGGATCGCCCGTTTGGGCCATAAAGCCGGGGATGACGCGATGGAACGTCACGCCATCATACCAGCCTTCTTGCGCCAAAAAGACGAAGTTATTCACCGTCTCTGGGGCAGATTGGGGCAAAAGTTCAATCACAATCTCCGCACCAGATTCCAGCAGAATGGTGGCCAAATAACTGGCGCTGACGTCGATGGTCATGGCTGGCGCGGCATCATACTGCTTGTCGGCCAAAATTGCCTCCGCCTCGGACATGACAATGCGCTGCTGCACGTAGCTGTCCCAGACACCAAATTCAAACGGCACGTTGGGAATCAAAAAGCCATCCACGATGACGCTGGGTGTGCCGGTTAAGCCGATGGCGATTGATTCAGTTTCCATGTTGGTGACATAAACCGCGTAGGTGTCGTTATCCAGATCGGCCCCCAGCGCGTCACCATCTAACCCCAGCTCACTGGCCAGGGCCGCGAAATAGTTGCGGGCTGCCCCGGTATCCAGGTTGGCCCATTCTTGCATCTGTACAAACAGGGCGTCATGGTATTCCCAGAAGGCTCCCTGCGCCCCGGCAGCTTCGGCCGCTTCGGCTGCTTTCTGAGCGTTGGCGTGAATGCGGTTCAATGGGAAATGGCGATATACAATCTGTACTTGTTCGGGGTAGGCGTCTACCAGACGCGCCAGCACGGGCGAAAGGCCCGCGCAGCCCGGTCATTGAAAGTCGCCATACTCAATGATGACAACGATGGGGTCTGGGGCCCCATTGCGCCAATCCTGCTGCCGCACAACGGCCGCTTCCGCTACCGTTCTGGCTGGGGAGAAGTCGTCCAGATTTGCAGCGGCAGGGGCGCTTTGGGCGATTTCATTGCTGGTATCTAAGGTTTTTTCAACTTCTACTTCTATTTCTTCTGTTTCTTCTGGTTCTATTATTTCTTGGGTTGTGGCAATGGCCGTATCTTCAACCGTCGTACTGGTAGTCTGCGTGTCTGTAGCGCTAGGCCCACAAGCCAGCAAAAATGCCAGCAAAATCAGCCAGATGGCTTTCTTCATATTCTCAATCTCCTAAAAAATTTCCATACATCATGCAGCAACAAACTTAAATGAACAAACAGGGTTGGAACTTAATCCTGAACCCTGTCGTTTCCGTATGATAGCGCATTTTGTTACAATCTCGTAACAACCGCAATGTGTAAAGGAGTGTTTTATGAAACGATTAATATGGCTTTTAGCAGCAATTTCGGTGGTAACGGCCGTTTCCTGCGGCCCATCCAATGAAGTAGAAACCGTTACCCCACCCGCAAGCGACAACGGCGGGGGTGGGTTAAATGCAGCGCCGGAGGATGACTCAGGCATCTTCCCCAGGGCAACCCTTACGCCACCCCCGGTAAGCGACCCCAGCCAGCCAGAAGCTGTCCCCGGTGGGCAAGTTGGCTACCCAGCCCCACCTGCCGTAACGCTGCCGGAAGGGTATGCGGTTCCCACGGGGCTCCCCGCGCTGAACCCTTATCCGGAAGCCGTCGGCAGCCTGGTCTGGATTTTGAAGCCGGTGGGTGAGCAATGTGCCGAAGCGCCCGCAACGCCTGATCTGCAAACGGCCGTTGCCGATATGATCGCGTTTGGCATCCCCGTTGAAGCGTCTGAGATGACCGATCTGATCGTCTGTATGGCCTGTGGCTGCCCCACCAGCGCCCACTTCCGCCTGCAAATTGATGCAGGTTATTTGGGCAATGCCGAGGCGTTGGGCTGGTTTGCCGAAGAATAAATATTGGGTAATTGAGCAATTGAGCAATTTGGCTCTTCAATTACCCAATTGCTGAATTGCTCAATTACCTTCCCCTCCCAACCACGCATCGTAAACCGCCCGCGCCAGACGGCCGATTACCAGCGTTCCGGGCGCGTCTGGGGTCCACAGCTCGGGTTCGGGGTTGCCTTCGTTCATGACGGTGAGGGCAAAGCCCCGGTTTTCGGCTGGTTTACCCCGATAAATAACGGCCGTTTGCGTTCGTATCCCCTTCAATGAACCGGTTTTCCCCGCCAACTGCAACTTTTCTTCATCCGGCACTTCGCTGCCGTACGGTTCAAACGGCAGATACCGGCCGATTCTGTCTGAACCCACCTTGTTCATCAGGCGCAGCATTTCGGTGCAGGCGGCGGAGGTGAGGTGCGTTTGTTGGAAAACGGCCGTCATCATCCGCGTTAAGCCAGTGGGGGCAGCGGTCCCCAAACGATTTTGGTCGGCGTTCAAAATCGCAAAGTCAATTTTGCGATGAATATGCACATCCGGGTAATTATTCTCCTCCAGCCATGTCTGAATATTGGCCAGGCCCACGTGATCAATCAGCACGTTGGTGGCCAGGTTGTCGCTGATGTTCATCATCAGGAACGCCCAGTCGCGGATGGGCATGGTAAGGCCAGGAGAAAGATGCTGCAGCAAGCCGCTGCCGCCAACATGGTCCGCCCGGCGCAGCATGAGCGGAGCTTCCAACTTGTAAAGACCCTCTT
The DNA here is from genome assembly GCA_041748655.1 of Promineifilaceae bacterium (SeqCode). Classification (GTDB taxonomy): domain Bacteria; phylum Chloroflexota; class Anaerolineae; order Promineifilales; family Promineifilaceae; genus Leptofilum. The sequence continues at coordinate 74,665 of JBGTCV010000089.1, forward strand.
CCACCTGCTGCATCAGCGTCAGCAGCACCGCCAGCTTGATGGCGCTGGCGGTAGGGAAAATTTCCTCTGCCCGGTAACCAATACACTCTTTTGTTTGAAAATTGGTGGCGGCGAGACCGATACGGCCGTTAAATCCCTCACAAATCTCGCTAATCTGATCGTTCAATTGCATAGAACTCCTTGTAAATAGGACACAGATAAACGCAGATAAAAATTTGTGAGAATCTGCGTTTATCTGTGTCCCATTTCTTATTTGAGGAACAAGTCTAACAAAAAAAAGCACAGGAAACGGCCGTTTCCAGCCATCTCCTGTGCCAAATGTGAATAATTAGCGCGTTACTCAGCAAACAGCTCTGGAATGGCTAACTCAAACCCAGCCAAGATGCCTTCACCACGCAGCAGGTCAGCCACAATTTCCACGTTTGTGGGCGCACGGTAAACACGAATAACCTGGCGGGTGGGTTCAACCACCCACACCCACTGCACACCAATGCCAAAGTATTCCTCAATCTTGTCATGCAAATCTGCCCAACGGTCGGAAGGGGACACAATTTCTACCACCAGTTCGGGCGCAATTTCCAGAAACCCGTGACGCGGCCGTTTTGGCGCACGTTCTTTGGAGATAAATACCACATCCCCAGCACGAATGGAGTCAGGATTTCGCTGCGTGTAAACACCAGCTTCGCCCGTAAAGACCCAGCCAATTTTCCGCTCAACCACAAAATTACCTAAAATTCGGCCAATTTCACTTTCCAAATAAGCATGTTCTACGTTTGTTGGGCTCATTTTAACAATTTCCCCAGCTACCAACTCACAAGGTCCAATGTCCTCCATTTCCAGGAGCTCTTCACCAGTTATGAGCTTTTGTTTGAGTTCCGCTACAGTCATTGGTATCACCTCCAAGAGCATTATACACAATCGTGCAAAGCATCCTCAGGAATGAATCATTCAGCTTTCAAGAAATTACGCAAAACGGTGTGCAAGATGCCGCCGTTGCGGTAGTAATCCACCTCAACCGGCGTATCGATTCGGCAAAGCGTTTCAAAGATTACCTCACGGCCGTCTACCTTCACCGCCTTCACCGTAATCTGCTGCAGCGGCTTCACCTCGTCCGTCAAATTGACCGTCGAGTAATATTCCGTACCGTCCAACCCCAGCGTTTCCGGCGTTTCACCCTCTTTGAATTGCAGGGGCAGCACGCCCATCCCCACAAGATTGCTGCGATGAATCCGCTCGTAGCTCTCCGCAATGACCATCTTTACGCCCAGCAGCAAAGCCCCTTTGGCCGCCCAGTCACGCGAGCTGCCCATGCCATAATCCTGGCCCGCCAGCACCACCAGCGGCGTGCCGTCTGCCTTGTACTTCAGCGAGGCGTCGTACATCGTCGTCACCTCACCCGTGGGCAGATATTTCGACCAGCCCCCTTCCGTGCCGGGAGCCATGTGGTTGCGCAGCCGCACATTGGCAAAGGTACCCCGCGTCATCACCCGGTCGTTGCCCCGCCGCGAGCCGTAAGAGTTGAAATATTGCGGCGCCACATCCCGCTCCAGCAAATATTCAGCCGCCGGGCTGTTGCGGGAAATGGCTCCTGCCGGGGAGATGTGGTCTGTTGTCACCGAATCGCCCACTTTCACCAAAACACGCGCGTTTTCAATATTCTGGATCGGCTTCACCTCTGGCGTCAGATCGGTAAAGAAGGGTGGCTCCTGAATGTAGGTCGATTCCTCGTTCCAGGCATAAATTTCGCCGCCGTGTACCGGAATCTGGTTCCACTCCTTGTTGCCATCGTAAACATTGCCGTATTGGGTGTGGAACATATCGGCCGACATCGTGTTCAGAACGGTTTCGCTCACTTCCTGGCTGGTGGGCCAGATATCCTTCAGGTAAACCGGTTCGCCCGCCTCGTTGGTGCCGATTGGTTCATTGATCAGATCGATGTCGGTACTGCCTGCCAGGGCATAGGCCACCACCAGCGGCGGGGAGGCCAGGTAGTTGGTCTTGGTCAGCGGATGGACGCGCCCTTCAAAGTTGCGGTTACCGCTCAGCACCGACGAAACAACCAGATCGCCTGCCTGAATCGCCTGGCTCACCGGTTCCGGCAGCGGGCCAGAATTGCCAATGCAGGTGGTGCAGCCAAAGCCGACGATGTGGAAGCCCAACTGCTCCAAATAGGGCAGCAGGCCAGATTTCTTGAGATAATCTTCCACCACGCGGGAGCCGGGAGCCAGGCTGGTTTTCACATAGGGCTGTACTTTCAGGCCAGCCTCGACCGCTTTTTTGGCGAGCAGACCCGCGCCCAGCATCACGCTGGGGTTGGAGGTGTTGGTGCAGCTGGTAATGGCGGCAATAACCACCGACCCATGCCCAATTTCAACGTCGTGGCCATTTGCGGTGGCATCACCGCCGACTACGGCCGTTCTGCCCAAATCCTCTTCCTTCAAGCCCAGCCCCTGCGGCCCTTGCGGCGCCAGCAGCGATTCGCGGTACTTGGCCTTCATGTCGGAGAGGAGGATGCGATCTTGCGGCCGTTTTGGCCCGGCCAAACTGGGCAAAACCGTGTTCAAATCCAGCTCCACCACGTCGGTAAATTCGGGGTCTGGCATGTCGTTGGTACGGAACAGTCCCTGTGCTTTGGTGTACTTCTCTACCAGATCAACCAGCTCTTCTGGACGGCCCGTGTTACGCAGGTAGTTGAGCGTCTCATCATCCACCGGGAAGTAGCCGACGGTTGCGCCGTATTCGGGGCACATGTTGGCGATGGTGGCCCGGTCGGCCAGGGTCATGCTGCTGAGGCCAGGGCCGAAAAATTCCACGAATTTGCCCACGACACCCTTCTGGCGCAGCAGCTCGGTGACGATCAGCACCAGATCTGTGGCGGTGGTGCCTTCCGGCATGGCTCCCGTAAGCCGCACACCTACGACCTCTGGCGTGAGCATGTAGATGGGCTGGCCCAGCATCACGGCTTCCGCTTCGATACCGCCCACGCCCCAGGCAAGAATGCCCAGTCCGTTGATCATCGTGGTGTGGGAGTCGGTGCCCACCAGGCTGTCCGGGAAGGCAACGGTATCATCCCCTTCTGACCGGGTCATCACGACCTTGCCCAGATATTCCAGGTTGACCTGATGGACAATGCCGGTGGCCGGTGGCACCACGCTGAAGTTTTTAAACGCTTCCTTGCCCCACTTGAGGAACTCGTACCGCTCCCGGTTGCGCACAAATTCGCGCTCGGCGTTAAAGAAGAGCGCGGCGGCGGAGCCAAACTGGTCTACCTGCACCGAATGATCGATGACCAGATCGACAGGCACGATGGGGTTGATCTTCTTGGGATCGCCGCCCAGCCGAGCCATCGCGGAGCGCATCGCCGCCAGGTCAACAACAGCGGGCACGCCGGTAAAATCCTGCAAAATGACGCGCCCCGGCTTGAAGGGCAGCTCGTCCTTGACCGGATTTTTAGCGTTCCAATTGGCCAATTTTTCAACGTCTTGGGGGTTGACGGCGTAGCCGTCGCAGGTGCGCAAAAGGGCTTCCAGCAGCACTTTAATGGAGAAAGGTAAGCGGTCTATGTTGCCAAATTGGGACAGCTTTGCCAGCTGATAGTAATAAACGTCGGTGCCGGGCAGCTGGGCGCGGGCACCGAAGTGGTCGAATGATTTGTTCATTGTTAATACCTCTTTGGTCTGGATTACGATTGTGATTCAGGAGGGTATTATAGCGGAAATGATGGGGGGGCAAACGGCCGTTTACCCCCACCACCTACTTTTTGCCGAACGGCTGTCTTGCAGATAAGGTTATGCTGTTTATTTCCCACAAAAGGAGTCGATCATGGTCAGTACAGTTGTTTTGCTCAACGTGGTACCCGGAAAAATCAACGAGGTAGGCAGCCGTTTGGCAGAGCTGAAAGGAATCAGCGAGGTATTTTCGGTCGGCGGCCGTTTTGATCTGGTGGCCATCATTCGCGTGCCGGACAACGACACGATGGCCGAGCTGGTAACGGAAAAGATGCTCACCGTGCCCGGCATCACCAACTCAGAGACACTCATCGCCTTCCGCGTCTTCTCCCAGCACGATCTGGAAAGCATGTTTTCCATTGGGATCGAATAGCTTTGTCTCAATTTATGAACAAATCTGACAATTTATTGACAGGAAAAATCTGTCTGGTCACTGGAGCCAACTCAGGGTTGGGCAAAGTAACGGCGCGTGAACTGGCCAAAATGGGAGCGACCGTTGTGATGGTAGCGCGGAGTTCGGCACGGGGGCAGGCGGCGCTGACAGAGGTGCGGCAGGAGAGCGGCAGCGAGGATGTTCACCTGCTGCTGGCCGATCTGTCCAGCCTGGCAGCTACACGACAGCTGGCAGACACGTTTAGGGCGAATTACGGCCGTCTCGACATCCTCATCAACAACGCCGGAGCCATCTTTAAAGATCGGCAGGTTTCGGCAGATGGGTACGAGATGACCTTTGCCCTGAACCACCTGAACTACTTTTTGCTCACTCATTTGCTGCTGGATATGCTCAAAACGTCCGCACCGACCCGGATTGTCAATGTCTCTTCCGAGGCGCACCAGGGAGGCAGCATCAATTTTGACGACTTGATGTTTACGAAGAAGTACCGCAGCTTTGCCGCCTACAGCCAGTCGAAGCTGGCCAATGTGTTGTTTACCTACGAGCTGGCGCGGCGGCTGGAGGGCAGCGGCGTGACGGCCAACGCGCTGCATCCGGGTGGCGTGGCTACGGGTTTTGGGTCGGGCGAAGGGGTAATGGGCTGGGGTTTCAAGCTGCTACGGCCGTTTCTCCTCAGCGCCGAACAAGGGGCCGAAACCCAAATTTACCTGGCCAGTTCACCAGAAGTAGAAGGCGTCACCGGCCTCTACTTCGAGAAGAAAAAGCCCGTTAAATCCTCGAAAATTTCATACGATACGGCCGTTGCCCGCCAACTATGGCAAGTGAGCGAAACCTTGTGCAAGTTGGAATAACCACCTTAGCCCCAAACCTTCCGGCGCGCCCAGGCAATGCCAGGCGGCAGCAGCAGCCACAAATAAAGACCCAACGGAATAATCGCCAGCACCCACAAATCCGCCCAGGCATTATTCAGGTAGAGATAGAAGCCTAGATTGCCAGCTAGAGGGAGCCAGCCAACCGGCAAGATGAACAGCGCCAGCAAATCCGATTGTTGAAAATAAGGCAGGGCCAACGTAGCCGCTGCCACCAACGCCGTCAACCGCCTTCCAGGCGTAAGCGGCAGCACAAGCGGCGGCAGCCAGAGCAAGGTGGCAAATGGTCCCACCCATTGCCAGAGGGAGATATTGCCTAAACTGTTGGGCGGATTGCCGACAATCGTCTGCCAGGAGTCAACGGGCCAACCAGGATATACGATAAGCGAAGCGACCAGCACCAGGCAGGGAACCAGCAGCACCTGAAACCGTTCGCGCCAGGAAATATCCGCCATAAACAGTAAAATCAGTCCGAATGAAAGGCCCAGCTGGTATTTTGTGAGGGCAACAAGCAGGCCAAACCCCGCAAGATACCAACGCCGATGGCTCATGCCCCACCAACAGAGAGCCAGCCCCCCCAACAAAATCCCGATGATATTGCCGTAGTATAGGGTGTAGAACATTTGGTAAGTCAACAGAGCAAGCGCTGCTTTTTCCCCACCACCCAAAACGCGGGTGGCGAAAAACAGCCCGGCGATGTTGGCCAAATTCCAAAGGATAAACGCTGTAATGGGGGAAACGGCCGTTAACAACCTGAAAAATGGCAAAATCCAATACGCATAATAATGAACCTGCAAATCACCCCTGCCAGCCCACAAATAGGTGGTGAAATCGTAAGCGTATGCGTCGCCCTGAGATTGGTACCAGGCAAAAACAAACGTCAACGCCACGCAAAGTGACAGCGAAAACATCTCTAACAGCGTCAGGCGCTGCCCCAGGCGATTCTCAAACTTTAAAGTATTACGCATCGGTAGGGGGCGGGGGCAGGCGCTGCATCTCAAAGAAGCTGTTGACGTAGGCATAGGTATTACCCGCCAACCGGCCAATCGCCCGCAGCTTTTCTGGGGCAATACGGCCGTTTTCATACAGATCATCCCGCACAAAAACAGACTGCACTTCGCCAAACACGACCGCCCCGCCACCCGGCCCCTCGTTAACGACCACAATTTGTTGCAGCTTGCACTCAAACGCAATCGGCGCTTCCGCCACGCGGGGCACGCGAATCGTTTCGCTGGCGGCAGGCGTCACTCCCGCCCAGGCAAACTCATCCACGCCCGCCTCAAACTCCGTCGCCGTCAGGTTCATCGCTTCGGCCGTCGCCTCATCCGTCAGATTAATGACAAATTCCGGCACGGCGCGAATGTTGTACAGCGTATCTTTCATCCGGCCGCGCGCGTCGCTCCAGCCGGGGGAAAAGAGCAAGGTCATGGGGTTGGAACAAACGGCCGTAAAAAATGAAAACGGGGCCAGATTCGGCCGTCCTGCCGCATCAATCGTGCTTACCCAAGCTATCGGCCGCGGCACAATCGAGCCAATCATCAACTTGTATCGATCTTTATTCGTCAAATCATCTGGATTGAATCGCATCTCTTCTCCAATTTTCTTGCCACGGATTTTGGCGTGAAACGTGATGTCTCTCTGGTCACGCTTCACGGATTGGTACAGATAAAACCTCTCCATTAAATAAAATCCACCTAATAAATTTAAGCTGGCGGCACAACCCGCATGGGCCAGACGCCCTGCTTGCGGCTGAGGTAAGCGTCTCGTCGTGCCGCAAAATCGGGGGCCAGGGTGGATAACGGCCGTAATTCACCCTCCAGCCACACGTCCGGATCAATCGCCCGCAGCTTGGTGCTGACGGCAAACGTCGGGCTGGCCGCGTCCCAGACAAACTGCGTCTCCAACGATACCTGGGCCAGCAAAGCTTGCAGTTCCGTATCGGCCTGGGCGTGCAGCTTTTGCCACAATGGCCCATCCGTCAACCAAAAGTCAGCCTGGCTGATGATTCCCAGCGTCAGACCGCGCCGAATTGCCTGCGCCGTCAGTTCATACAGCCCCACCTCGCGAAAGTTGGCCCAGCTGGCATCGTCGGCCTGCATGAAAGTGTCGCCAAACCAGCGGGCAATGTCTACATTTTTGAGGGCGATACGGCCGTTTCCCACCACCAAATCCGCTACCGCCCGATCAATATCCGCCTGAGTCGCCAAACCCAGCCCCACACAATCGCGTAAAAAATAGTCGATTCGGTCGGCACACAGCCGGGGGGAGGGCTGTTCCAGCAGTGGAAACGCTGTCTCATCCACAAAGTCAGTCCAGCCGTAAGCGTGCCGCGCCAGAATGTCCGGCAGATCGGTGGTGATCATGTACGCTTCTTTCATCTCATCATGGTAGCTCTGTCCATCGTGATCATCGATCACATAATCAATAACGTGGCTAAAGGCGGTGTGGCTCACATCGTGCAACAGCGCCGCAATCTGTTCCCGCACCGAGCCGCCCAGCCGCCGCACCAGCAGCATCGCCCCCAGGGAATGTTCAAAGCGGGTGATTGGCTGGGTCAGCCCAATCAGCCCGGTGATGCCATGCTGCAACACCCCATGCAGCCGCTGCATCGCCTGAGAGCGGAGCAAATCCAGCAGCACGGGTTCATCAATCGTTGTTGTCCCGTAAATGGGATCGTTATACTTCATAAAAATCCTTCTGTACTTTGGTTAGAAACGGCCGTTCCCACGCCATATCCTGAACAATTATGAACCATTACACACTTTATCCGCTAATTTTGGTATCATACGGCAGTCTGGCTGCCACAGCAGGCTCGAATCTGTAAGTAAATTGGAATTTATGATGAAACCACGTAACCTCATCTTTTTAACCATATTGTTAACCTTTATGATTGCCTGCAACGGCAACACTCGGCCAACGCCCACCCCATTTGCCGAAAACGACGCCACCGAACAAGCTCTGCTTACCGCCACGCCGCAAGAAATCAGCATTACCGATCTGGCTACCGACCCGGAAGCATACGCCAACACTTTCCTGGAAATCAGTGGTCGCTACCGACGTCTGCCCCTGCTGGTGTGCAACAGCGACCCGCACCCAGCGCCAGCTACCTGGCAGCTTCAGGCAGAAGATGGCAGCTTCATCGCCGTCGGCGGCCTCGATTCCCAGGTGCGCTCTCTGCTGCCCAACGACCTTACTATGACAGTGGCAGGCGTGTGGCAGCTGTTTGAAGGCCCTGTCGGCTGTGGCAAAAATGCCGCCGGTGCCCAAATCTGGTACCTGAAGGTGAGCCATATCCTCTCGCCCAGCCCCATTGCCCAGGTGACGCTGACGCCCACCGGCTCAGGCATACAAATTGCGGAAGTGGACGGGGAAACGGCCGTTGCCACCCCAGGCAGCGACGACAGCCAACCCCCCTCCCCCGATCCAGAAGCAACAGATGACGCCCTGGCGGGGACGCCTCCCAGCCCAGCCACACCCGGCGGTGGCAGCGGTGGCCCAACCGCAACGGTAGGCCCACCAGCAGACGGCAGCGACCCCACCGCCCCCGCTTCTCCTCCGGGCGACGAAGATGATGAGCAAGAGACAGCCACCCCCACCAACGGGGCCGCTGCCACGCCCACAGTGGGCAACGGCACACCTACGCCCACCAGCGTCAGTGGTGGCAATGGCGGCACGACAACCGCCACACCCTCCTCTCTCTCCACCGCCACGCGCAACCCGAATGAGTCGGGCAGCGTGGAGTTTGATCCGCTGTCACCAGAAACACCTGTTTTAGAGCTGTTGGCCGCCGATGAAATCCATCTGTGGCCTATTTCATTTGATTACGACGGGGCGATTACAATTACGGCCGTTGCCGAACCCACCATGAATCTGGTACTGGAAATCATCGACCCCAACAGCAGCGTGGTGCAGCAGGCCAACAACACCGGCAATGGCGGCCTGGAAATGATCATCAATGCCCAGCTGAACGTGGCCCTCAACTACAAAATTCGCGTCTACGACCTCAACGCCAGTCAGGGAGATTACTGCCTCATTTTCAACGAAGGGGGCGGCTTCCCGGATATGATCCGGGGACGTATCGACTACAATCAAACTGTCACCAGCCAGGTTGACGTATTGGGCATTGATTATTGGTGCTTTTTAGGCAGCAGTGGACACAATGTTTCCATTATGGTCAGCCCAACTGGCAGCAGCGGTGATTTTGTACTTGGCTTGTTTGGTCCGCCCAACTTTGAAGCCAGTGGCTCTGTCTTTCAGGACGACACCATCACAAACATAACGCTCGCAGAAAACAGTATGTACCTCATTGGCGTCCTCGATTTTGAAGCGGGTGCCTCCGGTTACTCGCTGAACCTGACCAGGAATTAATCGATATTTACTGACTAAGCTGCTGTTGGTGATGCCGTGCGCCGCTGAAAGCGGTTGAACCAGACCAGCAGCGCCACCAGCAGCAGCGACAGAGCGATCCCCACGGCGGCAACGGCCGTCATGCCCCCCTGATGAAACACAGCCCCCGTACCCAAACTACCCACGCCCGTCGCCAGGGAAACCAGCACCTCGCTGGCTCCTTGCGCCCTGGCACGCTCGTTGGCCGCCAACGCATCAGACAGCAGCGACGAACCGGCAATAAAGCAGAAGTTCCAGCCCAGCCCCAGCAAAAAGAGGGCGACTACAAGGTTCGCCATAGAAATAGATAGCGGTGTCAGGATGCCAGAAATAATGAGGATGAGGGAACCAGCGACGATGAGGGGAATACGGCCGTATCGGTCAATCAACCAGCCCGTCACGCTAGACAAACCAAACATCCCCAGCGTGTGGGCCATAATCACCAGCGAGACAGATTCCGTGCTGTGGTTGTTGTGATCCATATGCAGCGGCGTAATCACCATGATTAGCGCCATCACCAGCTGGCCAATCGCCATCGCCGCCACCGCCAGCAGCACCGTTGGCTGGCTGAAGATTTTGGAAAACGGCCGTGAAGGTAGATGCACATCTTCCGCCGGATTGGCCGCATCCAACGCCCGGCTTATCTGCCGGGGATCGGGCCGCAAAAAGAGAAAAATCGTCAGCATACCGATGGCGTACAGCCCAATCGCCGCCAGATACGGCCCCGTATCCCCCAAAAAGCCCCACAGCTCCGCCAGCCGGGCCGATGGCCCCACCAGCGCCGGACCACCCACGGCCCCCACCGTCCCGGCAAAAACCATCAAACCAATCACCTTAGCCCGCCGCTCCGGCTGCTGCACCTCCGCCGCCACGTAGCGTGCCTGGTCGGTGCCGCCCCGCCCCATGCCCATCAACGCCGCACCCGCACAAAACGCAACAAAAGAGCCGTTCATCACGGCCCAAACCGTCAGCACCGCACCCGCCAGCGCCAGGGCAAACCCAACCGTCAACCCCAATCGCCGACCCACCTTGTCGAACAGCCAGCCGATGGGATAAGCAGCAGCGGCCCGCCCCAGCAGCGTCAGGGTGTTGGGCACGCCAGCGGCGCTGTCGCTGCCGCCCAGTTTCGCAGCTAAAATGGGCGTTAGCGTAAAAGCGGCAATCATCGCTGCGGAAAAGAGGCTTTGGGAAATAAACAAAGCGCCGGTCAGGCGCTGGCGGGTGCCGTGGGAAATGGTTGCTGTGGTCATAAAGTTCCTTTATGCGTTTCGAGCTGTCAAAAAGAGGCGAATGTTACCGCATTGCGCCATTTTTGCGAACGGTACAATTCTTACCTTCCTCATAGGCAGTTGTGTTACGCTTGGCCGCTATGAGTGAAAATTCCCCAACAATTTCTGTGGCCATTGTGGCCAATGATCCGCTGGCGCGGGCTGGATTGGCCATGCTGTTGAGGAATGACCCTGCCTGCGACATCATAGCCCAGATGAGTCTGGCAGATTGGCTGGCCGATCTACAAGAATGGCCACTGTTGGCATCTGAGCCACAGGTGGATGGCGTGGTTTGGGATGTGGGTTGGGCGCTGCCCATAACGCTGCCAGAGGAAGAGCCATTTCCCCTGCCTGTGGTGGCATTACTGCCGGATGAAACGGCCGTTCCCCATCTCTGGTCACTCGGCATTCGGGCCATGCTGCGGCGGGACGCCCCAGCGGTGGCCATTGTAGCGGCTTTACAGGCGGCGCTGCACGGCGTGGCGGCGCTGGAACCGGAATTTGTTACGGCCGTCTTGCCCGCCACCAACCTGCCAGCCGAAACGCTGCCCGACTTCACCGAACTCACCCCTCGTGAAAGCGAAGTGCTCTATCTGCTGGCCGAAGGCTTAACCAACAAGACGATTGCCCACCAACTGGAAATCAGCGACCACACCGTGAAGTTTCACGTCAACGCCATTCTGGGCAAGCTCAACGCCCAAAGCCGCACCGAAGCGGTGGTGCAGGCGACGCGGTTGGGGCTTTTGTTGTTGTAATCGAAGACCTGGGGCTGAAGCCCCAGGCTAAAACATTGCCCCACCTACCCATTCTTCCAGGTATCCCACTCCCGAAATGGCTGATTCCGACTTTACTGTTTCCCCCTAAACTGCTAACCATCACAAACCATAGGCGCGGATTCTTTCCGCGAAAAAAAGGAGAAAACATGAGCAACGTATTGACTGAACTTTCGGCGGCATTGGCAACGGCCGTTTCCCAGGCAGACAGCGGCATCGTGCGCATTGAAGGGCGGCGGCGCCTCGGCGCAACCGGCATCGTTTGGGGAGCCGATGGCCTGATCATCACCGCCAACCACGTGGTAACGCGGGATGAAAGTCTCAAAATTGGCCTGCCAGACGGCAGCAGCGTTAATACCAGCCTGATCGGGCGCGACCCGTCCACCGACCTGGCCGTCCTCAAAGCAGAGGCCAGCGGCCTGACGCCGCTTACCGAAAGCAACAAGCAACATTTGGGTGTGGGGAATCTGGTGCTGGCGCTGGGGCGGCCTGGGCATACCGTCCAGGCGACCCTAGGCGTCGTCTCTGCGCTGGGCGACGGCTGGCGCACCCGCCTGGGTGGCCAGATCGACCGCTATTTGCAAACCGACGTGGTGATGTACCCCGGCTTCTCTGGTGGCCCGCTGGTGGATGCCGCCGGGCAGCTCATCGGGCTGAACACCTCAGCCTTGGGGCGCGGCGTCAGCCTGACCATCCCCACCGCCACCCTGGCCCGCGTGGCTGACGCCTTGCAGGCGCACGGGCGGGTACAGCGGGGCTACCTGGGCGTCAGTACCCAGCGGGTCCATTTGCCTGATGATGTGAAAGCAGAATTGGGTCAAAAACGGGGTTTGCTGATCGTCTCTGTAGAGAACGACAGTCCAGCGTCTAAAGCTGGCCTCACCCTCGGCGACACGCTGGTGTCGTTCAACAACAGCCCGGTACAGTCGCATGACGATCTGCTGGCACTGCTGGCGGGGGATGTGGTGGGAACGGCCGTTTCCGCCCAATTCGTTCGCGGCGGCAAAGTACACACTGCTGAAATTACGGTTGTCGTACGGCCGTAAACAGTAATCAGTGGTCAGTAATCAGTAACTGCCTCACTGACCACTGATTACCGATTACTGAACACTAAAACCACCGTCCCCCCGCAAAGCGCTGCTCCTGCCACGGATCCGCCTCATTGTGGTAGCCCGCATTTTCCCAGAAGCCCAGCTGATCATCCGCCCGAAACTCCAGGCCGCGCAGCCATTTGCCCCCCTTCCACAAGTAGGCCGATTTGGCCTCGCTGCGGTCGGCAAACGCGCCGATGACGCCGCGCAGGGGCCAGCCATGCTCCAACGTCAGCGGTTGGCCGTCGAAATGGGTTGCCAGCAAAAAGTTATCCTGCATCACCAGTTCGAGAGGAGTGTTGGTGGTGTATCCTCCATCACAATGCTGAATCACATATTTGGCCTCTGGCTTGAGCTTGATAAACTCTTCATCAACCAACGTTTTCAGCGAGACGCCTTCCCAATGGGTATCAAACTTCGACCAGCGAGTGACGCAGTGAATGTCCATCGTCCGACTGGTGCGAGGCAGCTTGTTGAATGCTTCCCAATCCCACACCACTTCCTCTTCTAGCTGACCAAACAGACGCAAATCCCAGGTGGCCAAATCAGTACGCGGCATGGGGCCATAATGCAGCACCGGGAACTTTTGCGTCAGCGACTGCCCCGGTGGCAGCCGATTCATCCCCTTCACCTGCGCTTCTTCTTCGCGTCGTCCAAAAACTTTATTAAACATTCGGGTCTCCTTGTAATCATTTCCCCGGAAACTTATTGGGGTTTAAGAAAATAACCCGGTAAGTGACGTGTCATTCTGAGCGTAGTCTTCGGAGCGAAGAATCCCGCAAGGAGCACATGGCAGGTGCTTTGGCAGAACCAAAGTTTCCCTGGTTATCAAGCGGGCGGGATGCTTCGGAGAATGCTTCGGCAGCCTCAGCACAGGCACTCAGCATGACAAGTTTATTACCCAAATTAATTTTTAATCCAAAAAGGTTTCCGGGGAAATCTTTGGTTTGCAAGTTTGAGTATAGCAAATAGAGTCAGTATACAAAGCGGTTCTTACCTGCATCTTACCGTGGCGTAAGCATTTTGTTAGAATGTGTGGGCTGAGATTCACAACGCTGTAAGATTTCAACTTTTGCACACGAAAATAAAAGCTATGTGCACATCAAAGGTTAATTAGACAATATCGGAAACAAGAATTGCTCCACAGATTAACGCAGATTTCGCAGATTTTTGCCTTGGATTTACAAAGTTTTTATCTGCGTTAATCTGTGCCCTACTTTAGAAGAGGAGTCTTGCCTATGGCCACCAGCCAGGCAGCAGTTTTGCGCGAACGGCCGTTCCTGGCCGTCTCCCTTACCCATTTTTTTGTCGATGTGCTGAACAACGGCCGTAACCTGCTGGTGGCCCTGCTCGCCGTCAGTTTAGGGCTCACCAACGCCCAGGTAGGCATCGCCCTGCTGCTGTACAACGTGGGCAACGCCCTGTCGCAGCCGCTGTTTGGCTGGCTGGCCGACCGTATCGGGGCGCGGCTGCTGGTGATTGGCGGGCTGGGCTGGATGATTATCTTTTATACCATTGCCTCGCTGGCCGGGGAGTGGCCCGCGCTGATTGCCCTGACGGTCGCCAGCATCGGATCCGGTGCGTTTCACCCCACCGGCACCATGGTCGCCAGCCGCACCAGCGTCACCTACCGCAGCCGTCTGACCGCCCTCTTTTTTACGGCGGGGCAGCTGGGGCTGTTTATGGGGCCGGTGCTGGCCGGGATTTTGCTGGAGGCATACGGCCGTCCCGGCTACATCCTCTTGCCCATTTTGGCGCTGACCGCTTTTGGCAGCAGCTGGCGCTGGCTGGTCGATCTACCCCGCCCACCCAAACTGGAAACGAAGGTGATGGCCGTGGTAAAAACGGCCGTTGCCCGCCCACCCCACTTTTGGCGGCGCGTCACCGTCCTATCGCTCATCATTTTGGCCAGCAGCACCGCCAGCATCGCCATCATCACCTTCACCCCCATCCTGTTCACCGCGCAAGGGTACGAACCAACGCTCATCGGCTGGCTGTCTGGGCTGATTATGATGGGATCGGCCGTGGGCGGGCTGGTGGGCGGCACGCTGGGCGACCGCATTCCCGGCAAATGGGTTATCCTGTTGGGGCTATTCGGCTCCATCCTGCCTATCTACTTTTTTGTGCCCACCAGCGTCCCCTTTCAGGCCCTCTTTTTGCTGCTGGCCGGGTTCTTTGGCGGCATGCCCCACACCATTTTGGTGATCATGGTACAATCGTTATTACCGAAACAACAAGCGATGGCGTCTGGGTTAGCGCTGGGATTTATGTTTTTTAGCGGAGCCGTAGGCAGCTACTTTGTCGGTCTGATTGCCGACAGCATCGGCCTGGCCACCACCCTGCAAGGGTTGGCGCTGCTTCCCCTGATCGTCATTTTTATCGCCGTCTGGCTCCCTGGCCAGGTGCAAAAACAGGTAAATTTATGAATATCTGGCAGCAGTTCCACGGGCCAAACGCTGGCTACATTCTGGAACTATACGAAAAATATCAACAAGACCCTAACGCGGTGGATGCGGCGACGCGGGCGCAGTTTGAGAAGTGGCCCCCTCCGGCTGAGATTGAGCAAAATGGGCATGGGGTTAGGGAAACGGCTCCTTCGGCAAGCTCAGGAGAGGCTCCCACCACCCCCACATACCAACCCGAAAAAATCCAGGGCGTCGTCAATCTGGCCCAAAGCATCCGCAAATTTGGCCACATGGGCAGCAAAATCGACCCGCTCGGTCTGTTCAACCCGCCCGGCGATCCTGACCTCGATTTAGACACCCACGACCTCAGCGAAGCTGATTTGCAAGCGCTGCCCGCCAGCCTCATCGGCGGCCCGGCAGCGGCCAACAAAGCGAATGCCAAAGAAGCAATCGACGCCCTGCGGCAGATTTACTCCGCCAGCATCGGCTTTGACTATGCTCATGTGCGCGTGCCGGAAGAGCGCCAATGGCTGCAAGAGATGGTGGAAACGCGCCGCTTCCGCCCGCCGCAAACCCTCATCGACAACCACGCTCTGCTCAGCCGTCTCACCGAAATCGAGACGTTTGAGCTGTTTTTGCACCGTATCTTCCCCGGCAAGACCCGCTTTTCCATTGAAGGGCTGGACATGATGGTGCCGATTTTGGACGAAATCATCGGCGGCGCGGCTGAGGATAAAGTATTCAACGTGCTCATCGGCATGGCCCACCGGGGTCGGTTAAACGTGCTGGCCCATATTTTGGAACGGCCGTATGAAGAAATCCTCACCCAGTTCAAAGACCCCGCCCAGCACAACCGGTACGAAGGGCGCAACTATCGCGGCTGGACCGGCGACGTGAAGTACCATGCCGGAGCGCACCGCGAAGTCGATTTTGAAGCCGACGACATCGTCGATCTGGTGATCAAAATGGCCCCCAACCCCAGCCATCTGGAGCATGTCAATCCCGTAGTGGTGGGCATGGCGCGGGCGGCTGGCACATTGGTCAACGAGCCAGGCAAGCCGCAGTTTAACCATTCCATCACCCTGCCCATCCTCATTCACGGCGACGCCGCTTTTTCCGGTCAGGGAATTGTGGCGGAGACGCTGAACATGCACCGGCTGCGCGGCTACCGTGTCGGCGGCACCATTCACATCATCGCCAATAACCAGGTCGGTTTCACGACAAATTACTGGTCTACCCGCAGCACCCGCTACGCCAGCGATCTGGCCAAAGGGTTTAAAATCCCCATCGTTCATGTCAATGCCGACGACCCGGAAGCATGTATCGAGGTGGCCCGGCTGGCCATCGCCTACCGCCAGAAGTTCCAGGAAGATTTTCTGATCGATCTGGTGGGCTACCGGCGGTACGGACACAACGAAGGGGACGAACCCCGCTTCACCCAGCCGCGCATGTACCGGGCAGTGGACGCCTTGCCCACGGTGCGCCAAAAGTGGGCCAACTCGCTGGTCGAGCGGGGCGAAATGGCTGAGGCCGAACCACAAAAGCTGATTGACGAAAAGATGGGGCATCTGCAAAAAATCTATGAGTCGTTGAAACCAGACGAGGTGGCAGACAAGCTGGAACCACAGGCAGAGCTGCCGCCAAAAGGAGCGGCGAAAAAGGTACCAACGGCCGTTTCCGCCCAAACCCTCCGCGACCTCAACCAATCCCTGCTGGAAACCCCGGCTGATTTCAACGTCAACGCCAAGCTGGCTCGCGCCATGAAAAAGCGGCACACCACCCTGGACGAACCAGGCGAGCGCAGCATCGATTGGGCCACGGCTGAAGATTTGGCCCTGGCCTCCATCCTGGCCGACGGCACCCCCATCCGCCTGACCGGGGAAGACGTGGAGCGGGGCACCTTTAGCCACCGTCATGCGCTGTTACGGGATGGGGAAGACGGCCGTATCTACATTCCCCTGCAAAACATTCCCCAGGCCCAAGCCGCTTTTGAAGTGCGCAACAGCCCTCTTTCTGAAAATGCGGCGATTGGCTTTGAGTACGGCTACAACATCGAAGCACCGGAGCGGCTGGTGATCTGGGAGGCGCAGTACGGCGACTTCATCAACACCGCCCAGGCGATTATTGACCAGTACCTGGTTAGTGGCTACGCGAAGTGGGAGCAGACGCCGTCGCTGGTGCTGCTGCTGCCTCACGGCTACGAAGGCCAGGGGCCGGATCACTCGTCGGCCCGGCTGGAGCGCTTTTTACAGCTGGCGGCCAAAACCAACATGCGCATCGCCTACCCCACCACCGCCGCGCAATATTTCCACCTGCTGCGGCGGCAGGCAGCCCTGCTGCAAACCGATCCGCTGCCGCTGATTGTGCTGACGCCCAAAAGCCTGCTGCGCCACCCACTCTCTGCCTCCACCCCAGCCGAGCTGGCCGAGCAAAGCTGGCAAGCGGTGCTAGACGACCCTAAAACAACCGATGACAACGCAGCCGAAGTGCGCCGCCTGGTGCTGTGCAGCGGCAAGGTATATGTCGATCTGGTTGAAGTGCAGGCGGAACAGGCCGATTTCGGCGTGGCCCTGGCCCGCGTAGAGCAGCTGTACAGCTTCCCCGAAACGGAAATTGAAGCGGTGCTGACGCGCTACCCCAACATCGAAGAAGTTATCTGGCTGCAAGAAGAACCGGCCAACATGGGGGCCTGGGAGTTTATGCGCTGGCGGCTGGAAGAGCTGATTGATGGCCGCTGGCCTTTACGCTATATCGGCCGTCCCCGCCGCGCCAGCCCCGCCGAAGGCTCCAGCGCCTGGCACCGGCGGAATCAGAAGGCGATTACGGAGTTTGCCTTTCAATTTGAGAAGGCAGTGAAAAGTAAAAAGTGAGAAGTGAAAAGTAGGGGCGAGGCAGGTGGATGATGCGTTTGCCAACCAAAACGATCTTTTCTCCACCTGCCTCGCCCTTATGCTCAAAAACGAGGAAACAATGAGTATCGAAATTAAAGTACCAGAAATGGGCGAATCGGTTGTGGATGCGACCGTGGGCGAATGGCTCAAGCAGGAAGGAGACAGCGTCAGCCTGGGTGATGTGCTGGT
This sequence comes from Promineifilaceae bacterium (SeqCode), assembly GCA_041748655.1. Classification (GTDB taxonomy): domain Bacteria; phylum Chloroflexota; class Anaerolineae; order Promineifilales; family Promineifilaceae; genus Leptofilum. Next base: position 92,659 of record JBGTCV010000089.1, read on the forward strand.
GGAGCTGGAAACCGACAAGGTAGATGTGGAAGTCGGCGCGGAATCATCTGGCGTGCTGACAAAAATTGCCGTGCAGTCGGGCGATGATGTAAAGGTGGGGGATGTGCTGGGCTTTATTGACCCCAACGGCAGCGCCGCGCCCACTGATGAATCAGCTGCTGATCCATCAGCTGCTGATAAATCAGCTACGGAGAACGGTCAACCAAAGCAAGAAGCAGAAGAAGCAGCGACCCCGGCAAAAGAAGAAAAAGAAACGGCCGAAAAAACCGCTAGCGAAAAAATCACCCCCGTCGCCCAGCGCATGGCCAGCGAAAAAGGGGTCGATGTGGCGAAGGTCAAAGGCAGCGGCCCCGGCGGCAAGGTGACGAAGAACGACGTTGCCGCCCTGCTGCAATCAGCCAAACCCGTGTCTAAAGAAGCGAAACCGGCCGAAACGCAAACCCGCAAGCCAGCCGCGCCGCCCGCCACTTCCGGCAGTGCGCGCGACCCCCGCGAAGAACGGGTACGCCTGTCCCGCCGCCGCCGCACCATCGCCACCCGCCTGGTCGAAGCGCAGCAAACGGCCGCACTGCTCACCACCTTCAACGAAATCGACATGAGTGCCGTGATGGAACTTCGTAAGCGGCGGCAGGAAGCGTTTGTGCAGCGGCACGGTGTCAAAGTCGGCTTCACCTCCTTCTTCGTCAAGGCGACGATTGGGGCGCTGAAAGCGTTCCCCCGCCTCAATGCCGAGATTGAAGAAAACGAGATGATCCTTAAAAATTATTACGACATCGGCATTGCCGTGGGGGCGGAAGAAGGGTTGGTGGTGCCCGTGTTGCGAGACGCCGACCGGATGAGCTTTGCCGAAATCGAGCAGCAAACGAAGGCGTTTGCCCAAAAATCGCAGGATGGTTCGCTGACGTTGGAGGATTTGCGCGGCGGCACGTTTACCATCACCAACGGTGGCGTTTTTGGCTCCATGCTCAGCACGCCGATTCTGAATCCGCCGCAGGTGGGCATTTTGGGGCTGCACAACATCGTGGAGCGCCCGGTGGCTATTGACGGCGAGGTGGCGATCCGGCCCATCATGTACGTGGCGCTGACCTACGACCACCGCATTGTCGATGGCCGTGAGGCGGTGCAGTTCCTGGTGCGGCTGAAAGAATTGATTGAAGATCCGGAGAATTTGCTGCTGGAAGGGTAGTGAAGATTGGTCCATTCTGCGAGAATGGACCAATCTTGCTATTAGACCGGCCAGAGAACTTGCACAAGAACGATCGTTACCGCACCTACCAACAACGTCAGCGGCAACCCGACTCGCAGAAAGTCCGAAAATCGATAGTCGGCCGCGCCGTAGATAAGCAAGTTGCCGTGATGACCAATGGGCGTGAGAAACGAAGCGACAGCCGCCATAGCCACCGTTACAACAAACGGTTCTGGCGGCTGACCCATTATTTGCGCCAGGGAAATAGCCACCGGCCCAATTAGCGCTGTCGTGCCCGCATCTGACATGAGCTGCGTAATGAGCGCGGCGGCCAGGAACAACAGCACCAGGGCCCAACCTGGATGCCAGTTTCCGACCAACTGTTGCAAACCGCTGGCCAGCAAACTGGAAGTGCCGCTTTTTTCCATCGCCAACCCCAGAGGAATTGCACCCGCAATGAACACAAAAATGCGGGTATCTATAGAGCGGTAAGCTTGCAAAGTTGTTAAACAGCCGCACAAAACCATAGCCACAGCCCCAGCCAGCAAGGCAATCTCCACCGACAAGATATTAAACGTGATTAGCAGCACACTGACAAGCATAATGAGTCCCGCCAGCGGCCCTTTATGCCGCAGGAGCGTTTCACTGCGAAAGGGGACCAACAACAGGAAGGAGCGGTTATCGGCTGCCTGTCGAAAAGCTTCATTATCTCCCAAAAGAACCAGCACGTCTCCGGCACGCAGGCGCACGCGGGAAAGTTGGGCACGCAGCCAGGATTTTTGCCGCCAGATCCCCACTACAATCATGCCATAGTGTTCCAGAAAGTTAACCTTGCTGATGGTGCGCCCCACCAGATCAGAACCAGGAGCCACAACTGCCTGCACCATCTTTTCCGCTTCCTCGTCGCCATTTTCGCCGACAGACAATGTGCCATCTGCGTATTTGGTGATAGGTAAAAGGCTTAATCCTCGGGCTTGTTCAATGGTGGCAAATCCCTCGGAAGTAGTGCGTACCAGCAGCACGTCGCCAGCTTTTAGCCGTTTTTGGCCAAATGGCTTGCTCCGGGGATGGCCGCGTCGCAGCCAGCCCACCACTTGAAATGGCAAACCCTCATCGGCTTCTACCTCGTCCATTGTCTTGCCCACAATTGAAGATTCTTCCGACACCACAATCTCGGTATAGTAGCCCTCCAGGCGAAAATTATCTTTACCGTTGTCATCCTTCCGCCGTTCCGGTAACAGAAAGCGGCCAACCAGCAGCACGTAGAGCACGCCAACAAGTGAAAGTGCCAGGCCAACGGGGGCGATGGAGAAGATGCTCAGGCCGGCATGACCGGCCTGGCGCAGCAAACGATCGGCAATGAGGAAGGCGGGCGCGCCAATGATGGTGATGGTTGTGCCCAGCGAAGCGGCAAAAGACATGGGCATGAGGAGTTTGGAGGCGGGGATATTATGTTCGCGGCTGAGTCTGAGGGTGACGGGCAGCATCACGGCCGTTATTGTCAGGTGGTGGGTAAAGGCAGAAAGGGCGGATACGGCCGTCATAATGACAACAATCATCCGATTGTAACCTTGCCCGGCCAGCTTACCGATTAAGCTGCCCAACTTCTCGGACAGACCCGTGTGGTAAAGCCCACCGCTCAGTACAAAAACAGCCGCCACGACGATGGCCGGTTCGCTGCTAAACCCGGATAGTGCCTCCTCGGGCTCCAAAATGCCAAACGCTGCCAGCGCGACAATGGCGAGAACGGCCGTAATGTCAATCCGAAGCTTTTCGGTGAATAGCAACACAAAGACAATTGCCAATATGAGCAGCAAGATTATTTGTTGGGGTGTTAATGCAGCTAGCGTCACGGCCCTACCTCTTGTTGTCTCGATTAATTTTGATTTACCAACGACTGAGTGGTCTGTAAAACGTACCTGACTGGCTTCATCTTAAACAAACAAAGCCAGCCAGGCAGCACAATTTGGGAATTGAGGGGTCTTCGTTGAAGCGTTTAGTGTTTTTGAGCAAATGTGGGGGGGACAGTGTAGGGCGATTTTAAAGCCATAACTTCTTCTGTAAAATGCTCGATCTCGTGAACGGGAATCGATTCGACTTCAGTAAACACAAGACCGTGGCGCACGACAATGCTGTTGATTTGGTGATCCGCACTCCCAATCTGAACAGCCTGGAGCTTGCCAATCGTGGCACCTTCGTTCTCGACGGCCGTTTGGTTCGTCAACAGTTTCATTTTTGGCGAAACTCCTTCACGAATCGTTTCTTGAACCATAGGCACTACAGGGGCAGTCGTCATCCCATCTGGCGGTACAAAAGAGCCGCTCTGAGCGTTATCGGCCGGTCTTTCCATCTTTGTTTCCCGGTATTCTGGCAGCGCCTGCATGTCCTCGCTGGTTAGCGACAGATAAATGCCATCCTCGGCAATGGAGGAAATTTCAGACAGGGGGATTACCCGAGCACGCTTAAGTAAAAAACCACTTTCAGCAATAAGATCCACAACCCGCAGGTTTTCTGGCTCAACAACCAGCTTGGCCAGGGAGCCGAAACTGTCATCTAAACAGTGAACTTTTGTGCCAAAATTGAATGTTAACTCGTCCATTTACTACCTCCACTTACTTGTGTAGGGGTGGTTACTTGGCTTTGATAATCATTTGGCTTCAGGGAGGTAACCTGCCCGCCTCTAATACAATATAACCACCAAGCTGGTCTAGATAAAAATGAGCACCGAGGCCAGGCAGCTCAATATGGCTACACCTTAGCAAAAAAGCTGACGTTTTGTTTTGTATCTGGATACAAAAAAGGGATACAGATCGGACTATATACGTTGTTGGAGCGGTGTGGCAGTTTATTCCACTCGTTTGATGAGTTGGAGGCAGGGATTGGCTTCGCCCCAGAGGTTGGGGAACTCTTCAAGAGGCCGAAACCCTACAGCCAGGTAGAATTGGCGGGTACGGCCGTATCCAGCATTGGAGTGCCGGGAACTAAGCGTTTTCACCTGCAAAAATTCCACGTTTTGCGCCCGCAAATACGCCTCGCTGGCGGCCAGCAGCGCCCGCCCCACCCCGTGGCGGTGCCATTCGGGCAGGGTGCCCATGACGTGAATTTCAGCGGCATAGGGCGTATGCTGCCTGAGGGTGAGGAAGCCTACCGGCTGGTGGGTGTGAAAAGCGAGGAAGGTGGGGAGAACGGCCGTATCTGCCACATACTGCTTCGTTGCTTCTTCAATGCCAAACCAATCCGGCAGCGCCCGCAAAATGGGCTCACACAGGTGGGATTGGTCTAGCAGCGGCCCTTGAATTTCAATAGTCATGGCTCTTAAATCACGTTATCAGATTGGTCCATTTGACCTCGTTCCCACGTTCCACGTGGGAATGCTTTTCGGAACGCTCTGCGTTCCGTGCGACGCGGAGCGTCTGCAACTTTCATGCCACGCAGAGCGTGGAACAAGAGCGCAAGTGCCGGTGTCAGATTGATCCATTCTCGGAGAATGGACCAATCTTGTCAGGCGCCGATTGTGTCTCTAACGGTTTGGGCGAAGGTGCGGGCACGGGTAACAGCCGTTCCCACATGCCCCTCCGCTCGCATCAATTCCGTCACCTGTTCAGCCCCTAAAAATGCGCCGATTCGTCCATCGGCCAGCAGCAAATTTAGCAGGGGGTTGGAACGGCCGTCGCGCAAAGCACCCCACGCCTGCAAACTCGCCTCCCGAATCCATTCGTGGCCGTCCTGACGGCTGGCTCCGGAGGCCACCAGGGCCATCAGCACCCGCTCCGTGGCGGCAAACGGACCGTAAATCGCCATGTTGCGGGCAATCGCTTGCTCGTCGATGACCATCTCGGCGACCAGGCGCGTGGCGCGGCGCAGCAGCTCATCCGTGGCCAAAAAGCCCTCCGCCTGGAACAGCCGCCGGTTGGCCGAATCGTCCAGGCTGCGCTCCAAAATCGCCTGGCTGGCGTTGTCCCAGGCCACGGCGGGCAGCCCGGCAACGTACCGTGCCAGCGAACAGATGTTTTCCGTGTTGATCGGGTTGCGCTTAAACGGCATCGCCGACGAGCCAACCTGATTTTTGCCAAACGGCTCGGCCCATTCGCCAAAGGGGGGCGACTGCAAAATACGGAAGTCCAGGGCAAATTTGTGCAGCGAGGCGGCAATCCCGGCCAACACCTGCTGCACCCGCAAATCTTGCTGGCGCGTGTAGGTTTGGGTGGCAATGGGAAAGTAGGGCAGATCGAGAACAGCCATCGCGGCCGCTTCCATCTGCAAGGCGTCCGTCTCGGTGTTGGTCAGCAGCTCGTCGTAGCCTGCTTGAGTACCAACGGCCCCCTTCAAGCCTTTGCCCCGGAGATTAGCGATTAGCGATTGGAGATTGAGGTAATCTTCCAGCAAATCCTGGGCGTAGACGGCGAAGCGGTAGCCGAGGGTGGTCGGTTCGGCGGGTTGGATATGGGTGTGGGCCATGGTGGGCAAAACGGCCGTTGCCTCAATGCGATCCGCCAGTTGGATGAGTAACTGTTTGAGCTGATTTTGCAGCAAAACGGCCGCTTCCCGCAAACGCAGCACATCCACATTGTCCGTGATGTCCGCGCTGGTCGCCCCCCAATGGATGATGCCGCCACCAACGGCGCACTGCTCGGCAAAGGTGCGAATTTCAGCCATCACGTCGTGGCGCGTCTCTTTTTCAATTTCCAGGGCACGCTCGATGTCGATCTGCCCGGCGTGAGCCTGCAAATCGGCCAGCTGCGCTGCCGTAACCAGCCCGGCCTGATGCTGCGCCGTCGCCAGCGCCACCCAGACGCGCCGCATCAGCCGCCGCTTGTGCTGCTCAGACCAGATGTGGCGCATCGCCTCGCTGCCGTAGCGCCAGGTAAAGGGTGAGATGAAGGTGTCGTGTGTAAAATTCATAGTTTGTACAGAGATTGGTCCAATCTTCAAGATTGGACCAATCTAAAAACTACCGCCGAACCTGGTAATTGGGCGCTTCTTTGGTGATGAGTACGCCGTGGGGATGGCTTTCCAGCAGCCCCGCGTTGGTGATGCGGATGAAGCGGGCCTTTTCGTGCAGTTCCTGCAAGTTGGCCGCGCCCACGTACCCCATGCCGGAGCGCAGACCGCCCATGAGCTGGTAAGTCACGTCTGCCAGGCTGCCGCGATACGGCACCTGCCCTTCAATCCCTTCCGGCACCAACTTGTCCCGGTCGGCGCGGACGGCGCGGCTCGCGGTGACGCCGCTGCCGTACCGGTCGGCCCCGTGTCCCTGCATCGCCCCCAGGCTGCCCATGCCGCGATACACTTTGTAGCGCCGCCCTTCGTACAAAATAATGTCGCCGGGGCTTTCCTCCAGGCCAGCCAGCATGGAACCGAGCATCACCGCGTCGGCCCCGGCGGCCATCGCCTTGACGATGTCGCCGCTGTATTTGATGCCACCATCGGCAATACAGGGCACGTCGTGTTTGTGGCATTCGGCGGCGCTTTCCAGAACGGCCGTAAACTGCGGCATCCCTGCGCCAGACACTACCCGTGTGGTGCAAATCGAGCCAGCCCCAATGCCGATCTTGACGGCATCGGCTCCAGCTTTCACCAAATCGCGCACCCCTTCGGCGGTGGCGGCATTCCCGGCCATGATCGGCAGGTTGGGGTACCGATTTTTGGCTTCGCGCACCGTTTGCAGCACCAGGGCAGAGTGGCCGTGGGCGGTGTCGATCACGGCTACGTCTACCCCGGCCTTCACCAGCAGTTCCAGGCGAGCCAGGCCAGCATCCCCTACCCCAATGGCGGCGGCACAGAGAAGACGGCCGTCTTCATCCGACGCCTGCATGGGGAAATTCAGCTTCTTCTGAATATCTTTTACCGTGATGAGACCTTTCAGATAACCCTCTTCATCCACCAGCGGCAGCTTTTCGATGCGGTGGCGGTGCAAAATCTCTTTGGCTTCTTCCAGAGTGGTGCCCACTTTTGCCGTCACCAGCCCGTCGCTGGTCATAAATTCAGAAACGGGCTGCGGGCCTGGTTCTACAAAGCGGGTGTCCCGATTGGTAAGGATGCCCACCAATTTCCCCTCACCATCTGTGATCGGCACCCCGGAAATGTGGTAGCGGCTCATCAGCTGTTCGGCATCGGCCAGGGTGTTGTCGGCGCGCAGGGTAACAGGGTCCACAATCATGCCCGCTTCGGAGCGTTTTACCTTGTCTACCTCTTCCGCCTGTTCTTCCGGCGACAGGTTGCGGTGGATAACGCCAATGCCGCCCAGCCGGGCCAGCCCAATCGCCAGCCGCGCTTCGGTCACCGTGTCCATCGCCGCCGACAGCAGTGGGATGTTGAGCGTCAAATTACCGGCCAGGCGGGTTTTCAAATCCACGTTGGCCGGTAAAACTTCAGAATAGCCTGGGGTCAGCAGGACATCATCAAACGTCAGCGCCAAAGCGCCTACTTTTTCAGCAATTTCCATCGTTTTGAGCTCCTCATTTTATTTTTACCGCAAAGGACGCGAAGGACGCCAAGTTTTTCTTAAATTCTTCGCGTGCTTTGCGTGCTTTGCGGTTCAGCCAATTCTTGACCATCATAAACTTTTAATGAATAAACAAAAACCGAGCTTGCTAAATTGGACCATCGCGTAGATGGCTCAATTAACAAACTCGGCTGCTAACGTTCTGATTTGTTTTGAAATGCGTCGCCGTGGGAGAGCGGTTGTCAGTAATCAGTTGTCAGTTGTCAGTTGTCAGACGTAGCATTCAGTTACTGGTCACTGATTACTGGTCACTGGTCACTGATTACCGATTCTAATTGCGGCGGGGCTTGGGCTTGGCGGGACGACGGCGCTTGCTGACCATGGCCTGCGGCAGCTTGTCCATTTTTTGCAACACAATCCAGACGCCGACCAGGGCAGTGACAAAAGCGATCAGCATGGAGTAGGTGATGAATGAACCGCCAATGGTGGTTTGATCGGGCCGGAAGAATTCGATCCAGGTGCGGTTACCGCCCCACCAGATGAGAAAGATGCCAAACAGGGTGCCCGGTTCCCATTTAGTGCGGAAACGGCCGTTTAACCACGCCAGCAGCAAAAAGCCAACAAACAGCGCAATCGATTCATACAAAAAGGTGGGGTGAAAGCGGGTTGTAGCCGCCGGGTAGACCGACAAATCGCTGTATTGGGCAATGCGGAACTGGGGTTCGATGAGCAAGCCCCAGCTGCTGCCGGTTGGCGGGCCGTACAGCTCCTGGTTAATAAAGTTGCCCCAACGACCAATCGCCTGGGCCAGCAGCAGCGCCGGGCCAGCCACATCGGCATAATGCCAAAATTTGAGCCGCCGCCAGGTAACGTAGAACCAGGCTACCAGCACGGCCCCGGCAAACCCACCCAAAATATTCACGCCGCCAGCGCGGAAGTTAAGCACCTGACCAAACGTGCTGTACTGCGCCCCGTCGATGACATCCAACACGACGTAGGTGAGACGGGCAAACAGATAACCGGTAAAAACCACCAGGATCAGCCCATTGTAAAATTCGTCAATTGCCTTGACGCCCAGCTCTCGCTTTTGCAGCTCGCGGGCGGCCCACCAGGCGCCCAGGGCGATGCCGATGACGATGATGATGCCGTACCAAAAGATTGGCAGGGTCGCCCCCAGGTTGGGGAACCAGTTTTGGAGAAACCCGGGCAGCGGAATTTCAAATGCGACCCGATCAATATTTATTGCATCAAACATCTTGTTATTTCCTCTCTCTTTTTATTGTTAGGTTCGTTGCTGAATTTTGTATCATGCATCAGACGAATAAACGAATTACGGGACTATATCTTAAACGGCCACAGAGGGCACAGCGAACAGTGACATTTAGTCGATGTACCCTAAAGCTCGCAGGCGGCGGGCCATATTTTCATCAATTTCAATTTGGCTGCCAGCGGTTACCTGGTTTTTTTGTTGGGTCACGGCCGTAACCAACCACGTCAACTCGCGCTGCATTGGTTCTGCGATAGACGGCCGTTCTGCCAACAAGTTCATTGATTCTAACGGATCATCGGCTAAATTAAAAAGTTCATCCAGCTTTTCATCGACCTGGATCAGTTTGTGGGCAGCAGACATGGCCTCAGCCTCACCTGTTTGCTGCACCACCGACCGCCGCACCGCCAGACAGCGAAACATTTCTAGCAGTTCTGGCTGTCGCCTTTCAATCGCCTTCACAAAGGTGAGCGGTGGGTACACTTCGCTGTAAGCTGTCCCCTGCTCCGGGTCGTTCCCGGCGACGGTGTTGGCCAGCGTCAGGCCATGCACCTGAACCGGGTCCAAGACGGCCGTTTGGGGCAAACGGCCCGCCGCATCCAGCATGGTGTGGAACACCCGGCGGGTGCTCACGGGCGTCTGGATGCGGGTTGGTTCGGCAAACTGCTGCGGCCACTGCATGAGCAGCGGCACGTGCAGCAGTTCCTGGTAGGCCACAAAGGCGTGCCCCATAAAACCATGCTCGCCCAAGCCATCCCCATGATCGGCCACGATGATGGTGAGGGTATTTTCGGCGTTGGCCCGGTTTTTCAGCAGCGTCAGCAGCTGGCCCAGGTAGGCGTCCTGGTAAGCCACTTCGGCATCGTACAGGTCGCTAAGCACCTGCGCTTCCAACTCGCCCAGCGGTTCGGCCAGCGGGGCGGCCCAGCGGTACGCTTCCCGGTTCCAGCGGCGCATGATGGTGCGGGCTTCTTTGCTGCCGCGCAGGTAGGGGGCCAGCTGATCGATAAATTCGGCCGGGGGTGTGAAGGGCAGATGGGTTTCCATCAGGTTGAGGAAGAGGAATAACGGCCGTTCCGCTCCCTGCCCCTTCTCTTCCCGCTCCTGCAAATAATGGGTGACATCCCGCACGGAGCGCTCATTTTGCCCCTTAAAGTTGGCCACCCGCGACCAGATTGGCGTAAACCAGGCGTTGAGCGACAGCCGAAAGGCCAGGTCTGATTGACCAAAAAAGTTCTGGATGGGGTAGGAGATGCGGCGCAAAAATTGGGTGTATGTTTCCAGCAAGCGGCGCAGTGGACGTGGAAAAACAGTCGAATCGCTGGGCACGCTGGGGATGGCGCCACCGTAGTTGAAAAAGGTCTGGAAGCCGCGTTTGAAGCCGTTATTGAGGATGCCCACCAGGGGATTGTTGCAGAAGGCGACCGTTTGGTAACCAGATTGTTGCAGAAGTTCGGCGAGATGCGGCCGTTCTGGCGACAGGCTCTGCGACGATTGGGTCACCTGATGCGCCGTGGGATACAGCCCAGTGAACATGGAGGCGTGGCTGGGAATGGTCCACTGCGCGGGGGAAATCGCTTGTTCAAACAGCACCCCCTCGGCAGCAAACTGGTCCAGGTGGGGGGTGATGGCTTTTTGATGACCGTAACAGCCCAGCCGGTCGGCTCGCTGCGTGTCCAGGACAATGAAGATGATGTCAGGTTGCGTCATAGCGCTCTATTCTATCCATACCGCGCAGCAGAACCAACCGGATCTAAAGAGAATATCAGGAGCTGGTTGAGTAACAAAACTTGTTTAACCGCAAAGAACGCGGAGAGCGCAGAGAAAAATGAAGGACAAATCTCCGCGTCGTCCGCGCTCTCTGCGGTAGAAATCTGAGATTTGTCCGTCAATCAGCTATCAGGAGAGGGTAAAGCCGAGCCAGGCCAGCATATTGGTCAGCAGCTGTGTCTGCGCGGCTTCTGGCAAAACAGATAAGGGGAGCAGCAGCAAAATGGTTTGCTGGTCGTTATTAAACTCATCGGTGGAGGCCAGGCCAACGATATTGCCACTGTCTGCGCTTTCAGGCCCTTGCAGTAAAAAGGCCACAGAGCCAGGTTCTAAATCTGCCACCAGAAAATCAGCAAAAACAATATCGTAGGTGTCGCTTAGCGTTAAAACATCCCCAGCGGTGAACCCTTCCAGCAAAACCTCATCTTCGCCAAAAAACGCTACATCAGACAGCGACGAAAGCGCCATTTCGCCCAAAAGGGTAGGAGAGGAACCAGTAATAAGGATGGGGCGACCTGTATCCAGGTATTCAAAGATGACAAAGGTGTCTTCATCGAAAAAGCCGGCCGAGTTTTGATAATCCCCGGAATCCCAGATGAGCAAATCGGCCGTTTCCAGCGCTTCCGACGTTAATGGCCCATCCACCGTAGAAACCCAGGTTTCTACGGTGAAGTTGTCCGCTAATAAAGCTTCTAGTTCAGCCTGGCTGGTAAAACCTGTGCTAATCGGGTCGCCATCATCATCAACAAACAAGAAGATGGTGGTCTCATCGGCGCTGCCGGTTTCGTCGTCATCAACGGGCGGGGGTTCACTGGATTCGGTAACGGTGAGGGCAAAATCGCCGCCATTGTCAAAAAAGTCTTTCAGCACAATGGTGTAGACACCGTCGTCCGGGATGTAAGCACCCACGATGGTTTCATCGTCGCCGGTAAAGCCAGAGTCGGCACCAGCGATGAAGTTGTTGTCGGCGTCGTACAGCTGCAAAACGGCGTCTAAATCATCACCACTAACCACGGTAATATCTATGACAATGGGGCCATCCTGGAAGGTCCAGCTGTAGGATTCACCTTCTGGCAGGGTGCCTTCCACGGTTTCATCCAGGCCAATGGGGCCTTGATCGATGGCGTCAATTTCATGCCTATCGTCTTCGTCTGGATCGTCAACGGCCGTCTCCTCATCATCATCCGCTTCTTCTGTCTCCACATCTAGCGAACCACCTGTTAACAGTTCAGCTTCAACTTCTTCGCCAGCCACATTGGTTGGGCAAAGAGCCAGATTTTCTTGCAGCAAACAGTCGGCCAAAGCATAGCTGGCGTTGAACGGAATGAGGTCCAGCAGGCGATTGACGGTGTTTTCCAGCCCGTCCTTGCTGGCAGCCAACACCACCAGACGACGCTCCCCGTCACTTTCGTCCAGCAAAATCAGAGCCGTGCCAGACATTTGCACGTTGCCCAACTCAGACCGGATAAGACGATCAAAACTTTCTTCTTCAGGAGCTGGTTCTTTGTCATCGACCTCTTCGGCATTATCGTCTTCAGGTTCGATCTCTTCGCCTGTTTCTTCACCATTTTCTGCAACGGCCGTTTCTTTTTCGGTCAAAATCGCCGGGTCGATAATCAGGCTGATGCCCGCATCGTCCAGCAGCTGTGCGACGTCTTCGGCCTGATTATAGAGACCCAGGTAGAGAACAGTGTCGCCCTGGCCTTCTGGCGTCGTCAGACGAAGCTCTTTACCGGCTGTACGCAGGCTGGCTTGCAGGCTGATAATTGTATCAAAGGCGTCTGGGCCAAGCTGCGGGCTGCCTACGTACACCAGATCGACATTTTCTCCAAAGAAGTAGGGGAAATCGGCCACGGTGTAATCTCGCTGAATGGGCGTGGCTAAGAAATCGGCAATTTGGGCAATGAAACGGCCGTTATCCAGCACCGTAAAATAAGGCTCCATCAAAAATTGAATGTCACCAATGGCCAGAACCTGCCCGTCGGCGGCCGTTGCCGCCAGCGTCAGCCCGCCAGCCCGGTCCGTAGCGGAAGACCAGGTGTTGTCGTCCCCGGCCATCAGCGATTTGGCACGGGTACCTACCTGAAGCGAATGGGCGCCGTACAGCACCACCTGCTCCAAATCGGCCGTGAGTGGGCTGCTGGCAAAACCGACATCGTTCAAAATGATATTGCGGAAGTTGCCTTCATTTTCTAGCGTGTTGTAAAGATAGTCGCCATTAAAAATGATGTCGAAGCTGTTGGCCAGGCTGTTGAGCGGGATTTTGTTGGTTTCTATAAAGATGTTAAAGCTAAAAAAATTGTCTTCCACCACAATATTGTAGCGGGTGGGGTCGCCCAGCAGCAGCAGCCGACCGCCACGCCGCACAAAGTTTTCTACGGCCTGCACTTCTTCGGCGGAAAATTGCTGAAGCGGGGTGATGACAACAAAGGCGTTAACGGCGCGGAGGGCGGCGGCCAAATCGCCACCGGTATAGGAAACCAGCTCAACGCCACGGGCAGCAAGACGGCCGTCTAAATACCCAATCTCATCCAGGGTGAAGGCGTTGTCATGCGCCTGATCCAGCAGCACCAGACCGCCAAGCATATCGGGGTTATCTACAAAAGCAGAAGCGGCGGGAGTGGGCACGCTTTCCACTACGGCAGCCACGTCGTAGGGGGTAGGGATGATTCTGTCGCCGCCACCCAGCTGATAATGTTGCAGGTAGCGAACGGCCGTTGGCCCCAGCAGCAGTAAAATAAAAACAAGTAGAAAAATGAATCCTCGACGCATAATCAAATCCTTGAGCAAAATTTTTGCCACAGAGGTTGCAGTAGACGTTTTACCGGTTGGCGGGCATTTCCATGTAGCGATAGTAAAGGCCCGGCGGCAAATCGGCCGGGGCGGCCCACAATTTTTCCTGGTCGATGACCGGTACCTGGTAAGTGCCAAAATTGACCGGACCATTGTCGCCAAAGGTCAGGGGATACAGCTCAACCGTTTCATAGCTGCGCAGGCCAGCCAGCCCGGCGGCTTTGTCAAACGCTTCGCTGGTAGAAATAATGCCATCGATCAGCCCCAGTTCCAGGGCACGGACGCCGTCAAAAATTTCAGCGCGAGAGAGCAGATCGAGATCGGCTGTAAGACGGCCGTCTCGCCCATTGGCCACACCCTGCAAAAAGGCAAATTTCAGCGTTTCGGCGCGTCGCACAAAGCCATCCTGCGTACCGCCAAACGACTTGTACGGCCCGGTGGTCAGGATATCCTCTTCCAGGAAAGGTGTATCCGGCAAAGAGCTGATCACACCAATGCTTCCGATGGCGGAGCCGGGCTTGGCATAAATGGCATCGGCGGCGGCGGCGATGTAGTATGCGCCGCTGGCGGCCAAAAAGTCTACTGTGGCTACCACGGGCAAATCCTGGCGGGCATTGAGCACGTCCAGATATAAATCTTCACTGTCGGACGCCGTACCGCCGGGGCTGTTGATGATGATGACCACCGCCTGAATAGCGGGATCATTGCGAGCATAGGCCAGCTGTTGGCGAAATTCAAAGGCGGTAAAATTAGAAATTTCATAATTGAGCCGAATGACGCCAATTTGGGGTTTAGGCACAAGCCAGGGAGCCAGATAAAGGCCGCCAACCAGGGGCAAGATAATGCCGATGAGGAAGAGGAGAATCAATTGCAGCGGGGAACGGCCGTCACCGTTGTTTTGCACCATACCCAACTCCTTTTGCTGACACAGATAAACGATTTTGCACGCATTTGATAATAGAAGGTAAACGGCCGTTAATGAATCAAACAATGTTCATTTTTACCGTTTACTGGTGATGCCGCAGTAGGATAACATGGAGAGATGGGCATGGCAACTGGCAGGGGCCGCTTTTTTATTTTTATGAATTGCCAAACCATTATGTTAAAATGGTTCTTTGGGATCTCATGGGGTTGACAGCAAATATGGGGTCAGGCAATAAAATGCTGATACCCATTCAGGTCAAGCCACAGACGGCGAAACAAGCTATCAACGCGCGTGAGACCATAAGAACGTCTCGTGATCGTT
>JBGTCV010000090.1:0-19381 GCA_041748655.1 Promineifilaceae bacterium (SeqCode)
ATGACCCTCAAGAACGGGACAAACTCAATTTACAGCGTTGTCGCACTTGTCCTACTTGGAACTACATCCTTCAACCACATGTTTATTCTGGATGATATTCGATTGTTAATGTCCAAAGTTATTTTTGATTGAACCCTTAGCATACCGAATGGTTAGCAGCTTGAGGGCTTGGGCAATTTTGCGGCCACGATGCGTTCGCGCTACACCAGTAAGCATACTCCATACGCAGTTTATCTCAGCAAAATAGCTAACTGCAGACAAGCCAACAGCCCTGTGACCATCAAAAGCGATGAACTGCCCCGCTGGCTGAAACCAAGAAGCGTCCAGGGTTGTTTTTTCATAGTCATCAAAAGTGGCAAACCCCGTATCGGTTGCGGCGCGGTCATCAGTTGAGGCAATTCGGTTAATTTTATAGAGTTGGCGGCGAGCCTGGGGAGTATTGCCCTCGGCTTCAAGTGTCGAAAAGCGAATACCCGTTTCTTCAACCGTTTTGATGAGACCGGGAAACTTGCTTGCATCAAAGCTGGCCAGGTCAATTCTTGACATAAACATTTGATTGCGGATCACAAAACCACGTTGTTCGGCAAAGGGCAAACAATCGTCACTTTTTTCACGTACTTTGGCAAATAAACAGGTTGCCTGCTGCGCCTGGATAAATTGGTCGATTTGCTTATAAAGTGCTGCCCCAATCCCCGTTCTTCGATGTTGAGGATCAACGAGGATAATGAGATGATAATAGCCTTTTGGCTCGTTGCGGTTACGCTCCACTCGACCATAACCAACGACCTGCTGGTTCGCACCTATGGCAACGAGATGTTGCCGGATATCTCCTGGCAACATTTCTTCTTCTTCTTCAAACAATTCCTTTACAGGTAAGGGTTCGCCGATATCTATAGATAGCAGTTCGGCAATTTGAGGAAAGTCGATTTTGGGTTGAGCTGGTCTTATTATAACAGTCACTGTTTTTTCCTTAATGTACGGCCGTAGTTCATGCTCTGGTCTGTATGTACATCATTTTGATTCCTGCACGCGCTACCGTCCTGCGGCCTAATGCCAGCTTCAGCGGGCGGCGGGCTAGGCGGTCAGGTGAGGCAAACGGAAGGAATCAAATAAGCCCAACTCTCGCCGCTCCGCGAACCTTGTTGGGCGGTGCATTCTACTTCTCGACTGGTATAAAATAGCCCTCTTTGAACATTCCCTCTTTACAATATCCAGGCGGCTGCCGACCATCGATATCCGTGAAGTTGTACTCACGAGCTAAATAACCTGCGCTCAATGCATGTCCCGTTTTATCCATGATGTTGGGATCAGACGCCAGAGCAACTACCGCACGTCCAATGTATGAAGGCGTTTCAGAGTTAACAAAATCAGGAGTATCCTCAAGTGCATCCTTCCAGTTTTCTTCCGTAACGCCAAACCCATCCAACATCGATTCTGAACGCAACCAGCCAGGGGTAAGGGAGATAACCGCAACATTATGGGCTTTCAACTCTTCAGCCATAAAATAAGTCAATAACACTAATGCGGTTTTCGATAGACTATAGTACACACCGACATTGTTGTATCCTAAACAATTGCCATCATTAATTTCAATGATTAACCCTGCGCGACTTTCGACCATTAGCGGGACAGCAAAATAGCTTGTGATCAGGTGGGTATGGACACCGTTCTGCTGAGTGGCTATCCCCTTTTCAATCGGATATTGCCAAAAAGGGATAGGAGTTTTGCCAGAAAGCATCCCGACAGTGAGAAATTGATCGCCAGACATGTTATTCACTAAAATGTCTAAACGACCTTGTTCTTGTTTCACTTTCTCAAATAAGGTCTGTACTTGCTCTGGCTCTCTATGATCCACTTTTGCCCAGATGCCAATCCCACCTAAGCTCGTGACCAACTCTGCTGTTTCTTCAATCGTTTCTGGTCGATTTATTTCGGAACGATTATTCCTCACGCTGCGTCCAGTACAGTAAACTGTGGCTCCGGCCCGACCAAGCATACAAGCAATACCGCGACCGGCACCTCTAGTTGCACCTGCAACAACTGCGATTTTGTTTTTCAAGGGCTGCATATTTCACCTCCAAGGTCTTATGTTGTCCAAAATCTAAGAAAGAATGCATCCCTATTCTTGCCATCTCTTGACATATTTTTGCTTTAAACACTTCCCACTGCCCACAAGTATTATGCACGCTTGCATGGTAAACCTGTCGAGTAAATAAAAAAGCGAATGAGCAGTATAAAACTATCCGGTCCTTTTGACAATTTGCGGGGTGTTTCCACATCACGTTTGGTTGAAACTGTTTAATGGAAAACAAAAAGCGCCGCTACCTGTTCAGGCAGCGGCGCTGTGATTGTGTCAAATGCAGTGTTTAACTTTTGTCGGCGCGCAGCGGGGGAATGCCGGACCCGCTGGATGTTTGGGGCAGGGGGACGTTTATGCCTTCGCTGCTGGTGTCAACGGTAAACGGCCGTTCATTCCCCGTCAGCAGGGCAATGGCCAACACCTCACTCAGATGACCAACAGGAATCAGCTCCAGCTCTTCCCGGATGGAGTCTGGCAGTTCCGGGATGTCCTTGGCGTTTTCTTTAGGCAAAAGCACCGTTTTTACCCCGGCTCGATGGGCCGCAATCGTCTTTGATTTCAGGCCACCGATGCCCAGTACCTTGCCCCGCAGCGTCACCTCGCCCGTCATAGCCACGTCGCGGCGCACCGGGCGTCGCGTGAAGGCAGAGATGATCGCCGTGGCCATGCCGATGCCTGCGCTGGGGCCGTCTTTGGGCGTTGCGCCATCCGGCACGTGGACATGGATGTTCACCTTGTCAAAGATGGTGGGTTCCAGCCCCAGGGAACGGGCGTTGGCACGCGCATACGTCAGGGCCGCCTGGGCGCTTTCGCGCATCACGTCACCCAACGAGCCGGTGAGGGTGATTTTGCCGTTGCCTTCGCTCAGGCTCACCTCGATGGGCAGCGTATCACCGCCGAAGCTGTTTACAGCCAGCCCGGTGACCACGCCCACCTCGTCTTTTTCTTCAGCCAGGCCGTAGCGGAACTTGGTCGGGCCAAGATGCTCGGTGATTTCTGCTGGCGTTACCGCAAAGGGACCGGTTTCGCCACCGGCAACCTTTACCGCTATTTTGCGCACGACGGAACCAATGCTGCGCTCCAGGTTGCGTACGCCCGCTTCCCGCGTGTAGTAGCGAATCAGATGCTGGAGCGCATCTTTGGCCAGCGTCACTTTTATCTCACCAATGCCGTGCCCTTCCAGCTGTTTGGGCAGCAGGTAGCCTTCAGCGATGGCGACTTTTTCTTCTTCGATGTAGCCGGGCATGGTAATTGTTTCCATGCGGTCCAGCAGGGGCGCGGGGATGGTGCTGAGCTGGTTGGAGGTGGTGATGAAAATCACCTGGCTCAGGTCAAACGGTACTTCCAGATAATGATCTGTGAAGTTGCTGTTTTGTTCTGGGTCAAGCACTTCCAGCAGGGCAGATGACGGATCGCCGCGCCAGTCGGTGCCCACTTTGTCGATCTCATCCAGCACGATGACCGGATTGCGCGTTTTGGCATCCCGCAGGGCACGGATGATGCGCCCCGGAATGGCGCCGATGTAGGTGCGACGATGGCCGCGAATTTCGGCTTCGTCGCGCACGCCACCCAGGCTGATGCGCACCATCTCGCGCCCAATGGCCCGGGCAACGGAGGTGGCGATAGAGGTTTTGCCAACCCCTGGCGGGCCGTTCAGGTTGATGATGGCTCCGCGCATTTTGGTGCCTGCCAGCTTGCGTACGGCGACGTATTCCACAATGCGGTCTTTCACGTCTTCCAGGCCGTAATGGTCTTCATCCAGCACTTCGCGGACGTGGTGAATGTCCAGGTTGTCCTCGGTGGCGTTGGCCCAGGGCAACTCAACCAGCCATTCCAGGTAGGTGCGAATGACGCTGGCTTCGGCCGATTGCTGCCCCTGGTATTCCAGCCGCTTTAGCTCTTTCAAGGCCCGTTCCTGAACATCTTCGGGCATTTGGGCATCTTCGATTTTCTGGCGCAGCTCGTCGGGGACGCTTTCGCCATCTTCGCCCAGTTCTTTGCGAATGGCCCGCATCTGTTCACGCAGTAGATATTCCCGCTGGGCTTTGTCGGCCCCTTCGCGGGCATCTTGCTGGATTTTGTTGCGCACTTCGGTAATGCGCAGTTCTTGCTTCAGGAATTCAATGGTGATTTGCAGCCGTCTTTCGCCGTCGATGGAGGCGAGCAGTTCAACCTCGGTCTCGAAGGGGAGGTTGAGCAGCCCGGCGATGTAGTCGGCTAGCTCGCCCGCGCTGTTTTTGCTGCGGGTGGTGGCCATAACCTGCTGGTTGGCTTCGCCCAGGGCGTCGGCGTATTGTTCCAGGTAGGCAATGGCTTCGGTGATGGTTGGGCTGTCTTGATTGTCGCGGACAAGTGTAAGTTCGCTGTATTGGCCGGTGAGGTACGGTTCGGCCGTTTCCAGCCCTTCAAAATTGACGCGGCGATGCAGCTCAACGAGCATTTGCACACCCATGTGGGGGGTGCGCAGCACGTCTCTGACGGTAGCCAGGATGCCAACGGGGACTAAATCTTCTTTTTTGGGCAGCTCCACTTCGGCATTGTATTGCACGAGAATGAGCAGTTCGCCACCGCGCTCTACAGCGGCCTGGGCGGCTGCCAGGGAGCGTCGTCGCCCGATGGAGATGGTGGTTGTAACGCCGGGAAAGACAACGCCGCCGCGCAGGGGGACGATTGGTACGGTGACATGGGCTGTTTTTTCCATGAGTTTATCCTTTATCGACTCGAATCTTGATTAATCTTTTAGCCTTGCTGCCTGAGTTGTAACATTTAGCGTTTCTATCCGGTTTGCTTACACGATGGTTGTCAGGCCCGGCATTACGGTTCGATTCTGTCGCTTTCCAAACAATCTTTTTACAGTATTAACCGACCGTGTTTGGTCCACAATAGGTCTATAGTATTTTAGGCTGTCTGACCGGTTAAACAATGGTCCTATGTCTGAATTGTGTTAGAAATTTAGTTCCAGGAAAGGTTGCTGCGGTTTTGCCAGTAAACGGCCGTTTCCTCCCCCATCCCCAGTAAAGCATCTGCCAAATCTGTTGCCCAATCCACCTGAAGGGCGGCTGCGTTAGACAGGAGGTGGTCGGTTTGGGCTGCGCCGCTGAGGACGACATCGGCAAAGGGTTGGTTGAGGACGGCGGCCAGGGCGAGGGCATCGATGGTGGTGTGGCGCTGCTGGGCGAGTTGGCTGAGGGTGTGTATTTTGGCCTGATCACTGGGGAATTGGTTGCGCGGGGTGAGACGGCCGTTGGCCAACGCTTCTTTAATAATGACACCGACGCCTGCTTCATAGGCCGCGGTGAGAACGGCCGTTGCCGACTGCTCCAAAATATTCCAGGTGGCCTGAACCGAACCGAACAGCCGCTGCCCATCAACTTCGATTTCCAGGGCGCGCCAGAGGGTTTCTGCCTGGCCGGTGCCGCTGAGAGAGAGGCCGATGACGGTGCCTGCGCTGCGCAGGCGGGCCAGCTCGGCCAGGACGGCGCTGTTTTCCAACACGCCGCTGTCTAGCGTGGCGGAGTGAATCTGGTAGAGGTTGAGCTGCTGACCCAGCACGGTTTGCGATTCCTGCCATTGGCGCTGCAAGACGGGCAGGGTGTGGTCTTTAACTTCGTGGTTTTGCCCGTCGGGTAGGGTGACTTGCCAGTCGGCGGTGTAGGTGTAGCCCCATTTGGAGCCGATGGTGACGCTGGCGGGGTCGATTTGACGGCCGTTTAGCCAGCTGGCGAGGAAGGCTTCGGAACGGCCGTAAGACCGGGCGGCGTCGAAGTAGCGAATCCCGGCTTCCCAGGCGGCATCCAGCACGGCGTGGGCGTTGGCTTCCATGGCGTCGATGTCGTAATTGTGGTCTAAATCGCGGCCGTGCCCCAGATTGATGTAGCCGGGGCGGCCCAGAGCAGCCAGCCCCAGTCCTAGCGGGGTGACGGTTAATTGGGTGCGGCCAAACTGTTTTTGTTTCATGCGTGACTCCTTGTTTTAGCTTAAATCAAACGGCCGTTCCGCAAAATAAGAGCGCAGTTCATCTGGCCACATTTGCCGCATCCATTCGGCGCGGGCAATGACGGGCAGCAGCCAGTGGCCGCTGGGCAAAAATTCGTCGATTTCGGCGAGGGTGAGCCAATGGTGGGCGTCGTGCTCGGCGCTGATCTGGATGTCGCTGGCGCGGGGGATGGTGCAGGCGTAGGCAACGCCCAGCAGTTCGGTCTCTGGCGAGGCGGGGCCACGGTAAAAATGGGTGGTGCCCAGGATAAATTCGACGGTGGGCCGAACGCCGATCTCTTCCCACAGTTCGCGGTAGAGCGCTTCCTCGAACCCTTCCCCCTGGTCTACCCGCCCGGTAACACATTCCCAGCTGCCTGCGCCCACGTCTTTGCTGCTGGCGCGTTGCAGGAGAAGGTAACGGCCGTTTTCCAATTCACGCACCAGAGCCATAATTCCGCCTAAAAATCGCCCAATTTGCATTGTTTTACTTCACCAATACCTTTTGCAATGACACAATTACCCCATATCTTAACGATCTGCCCATCCTCAGGCCAGCGATCTGGCTGCCTTCGCCTCCTGGTGCAGCCGCGCCTGCCAGATGAGCAGGCCAAAGACAGCCACAGCCACCAGAAGCGTGATAAAAATGGTGAACATGGTCACGATTGGGCCGATCCGCTCGAACAGCTGGCCGATGAGCCAGGGAATCGACATGCTGCCCAGGGCTGCGCCGACAAAGAAGTAGCTGGTCATCTGGCTGTTGAGCGATAGGGTGTGTTCAGCCAGGGAGATGGTGGTGGGGAAGATGACCGACATAGAGAGCCCCAGGCCAATGGTGCCTATCCACAGCGCCGCAGTGCTGCTTTGCCCCGTCAGCAGCACAACCATGCTCAGCAGGCAGCCAGCCAGTGCCCCGGCCAGCAGTTTTTGGGGATGCAGTTTAGCCGTGAGTGGGATGGAAAGCAGCCGCCCTAGGGTGAGCGCTCCCCAAAAGAAGGAGGTGAGGTAGGCGGCGGCGGTGATGCTGCTGAGGCCTAGGGTGGTGGCGTAGGTGTAGATCCAGCCGCCGTAGGCCACCTCTGCCCCGACGTAGAGGAAGAGAAAGGCGGCCACCAGGATGATCAGCAGGAGATTGGTTTTGCCACCGTGAACGGCCGTATCGCGCAGGCGAATCGGTGGGCTGGGGAAGCGCAAAAAGAACAAAGCCGCAGGCAACACGCTCAACGCCAGTGCCCAGTATGCCAGGCGAATACCGCCGCCGCTAATCAGCATCGTTTGGGCGATGATGATGGGGGACAAAAAAGCGCCCACGCCAAAAAAGAAGTGCAGGCTGTTCATGTACGGGCCAACTTTCTGGCCAAAGCGCCAGACGAGCAGCGTGTTGCTGCCCACATCGACGCCCGATTCCACAAAACCAGCCAGAAACATGATGATGATGAGCAGCCACAGCTGGCTGACCACCGGTACAAACGCCAGCGAAAACCCCATCAGCAGCAGCAAACCGATAATCAGCGGGTGGCCTGGCAGGCGGTCGTAGGCCCGCCCGGCCATGATCGAGCCCACCAGAAAACCCATAGAGCGGGTGGCAAACAAGAAGCTGATGCCGCTGAGCTGGGTGCCGGTTTGTTCTGCCAGCCCAGGCAGCGTTGGCCCTAATGCAGCTGAGGTCATGCCCAGGGCAATGAAGGCGAGAAAGTAAGCGATGACTTTTTTGTCCATGAAGGTTCCTTGATAAAAATCTATGCTAATCTGTGCCCTATTTTTTCTTTCTCCGACAGGCTGCTAGTTGGATTGGAATAGATGCACATCTCGTTGGGGGAAGGGGATGGAAATGCCCACTTCATCGAAGCGGAGCTTGACGGCTTCGTGAATGGCGAAGTAGGCGGCCCAGTAATCTTCTACGTTGACATACGGCCGTACCGCAAAATTAACGCTGCTGTCTCCCAGTTCAGAAACAGCCACCATGGGGGCCGGGTCTGCCAAAACGCGCTCATCGGCCGTTACAATTTGCTCCAACAGCTTTTTGGCCTTTAGCAAATCATCACTGTAGGCGATGCCAAACGTCATATCTACCCGCAGCGTGCCCCGCCTGGTGTAGTTTACAATGTGGCTGCTGGTGATTTGTCCGTTGGGTATGATAACGGTTTTATTATCGGGCGTTACGATAATGGTGCTAAAGATTTGAATATCTTCTACCTTACCAAATACATCGCCCACTTCCACCAGATGGCCAATGCCAAACGGTTTAAACAGCAAAATGATGACGCCAGAGGCAAAGTTGGCCAGCGCTCCTTCCAGCGCCAGGCCGATGGCCAGCCCGGCGGCCCCCAATACGGCAATAAACGAGGCTGTTTGCACGCCTAAACGGGCCAGCGCTGCCACTACGGCAAAGGCCAGAATGCCATAATAGGTAATTCTGCTCAAAAAGCGCAGCAGCGCTTCATTGGTGCTGGTTTTTGATAAACCCCGTCTAATAAATTTTGAGGTCAGGCCAGCGAACCAACGACCTACAAAAAGAATCACAATGGCCCCAATCATATTGAGGCCATAGATTAAAGTAAGCTCTTGGGCTTGTTCTAGCAACTCCATTTATTATCTCCTTCTTTAAATAGAATGCTGATGACGCAGATAAACCATCGAAAACCTGGGGATAAATCCCCAGGCTATGATTCATTTTAGCGGCTTCGAAAGCTTTTTAGCCGGGACAACTATAAATGAATTGTGGCAGTTGGCAATGGAAGAGAACTGTTTTTGTGAAGCGTTAGTTGAGGGGAAACCAGAGGGTAAAGGTGCTGCCTTGCCCCGGTTGGCTTTTGAGGGTGAGACGGCCGTTATGCGCCTGAACAATCAATGTCACCATACTTAAGCCCAATCCGGTGCCTGGAATATGGCCCGTTTCTGTCTGTTTGCCCCGGTAAAACCGATCAAAAATGCGCTCTTGTTCACTTGGATCTATGCCCGGCCCATTATCCTGCACCGAGAGCATGAGCCACTTGGTAGCCGATTCTGTCTGTATCTGCCCCATTATCGACACCTGGCCACCTGGCATGGTGAAGGCGATAGCATTGTGGATCAATTCATACAGTGCCTGAGAAATCCGCTGCGGATCGCCTATGATGCTGGGAAGCTGGTCTAACTCAGGTGAAAATTGGAGAGAGATGTTTTTTGCTACGGCCTGTGGGTGCAGCTGAATATACAAATTTTGGCTCAAGGCGCCCCAATAGATGGGCTCGCGGCGCAGATGGTCCTGGCTGTCTTCTAAAGAAACAATCTCCAGGCTGCTTTGGATGATATTTTCCAGCCGCGCTATTTGCCCATCCAAGGTTGAAAAATATTGTTCCCCGCGGGTTGTATGAATGTTACGTTTGAGCAGATCGGTGTACAGTTTGATGTTGGTGAGGGGGGTGCGCAGCTCATGGGAAATGTTGGTTACAAAGCGACGCCGTGACTCTTCCTGCCGTTTGGCCTCGGTGATGTCGCGGTGGCTGGAAACGTAGCCAACGAGCTGGCCATAACCGTCGCGCATGGGGGCAATCAGAACGGCCGCATCGTATGCCACACCGTTTTTTCGCCTGAATGGCAGCTCCCCTTCCCAAACAGTTTGGTTGATAATTGCTTCTTGCAGGGAATGCCAGGTTTGTGGGGGAATACGGCCGTCTAAAATAAATCCCGTCCCTCGGCCCAACATCTCATCTTGACTGTACCCGGTTAAGTTTACAAACGCCTGGTTGACATAAACCGCTTTGTAGGCGAGATCGCTCACGGCAATGGCGTCGTTGACGCTTTGCAGAATGATGGCGCTGCGCTCCTGTTCGCCGCGCACGGCCACTTCCAAAGCGGAGGCTCGCTGTTCTAGCAGCTGTTCCGCCAGCTTGCGGTCGGTGATGTCTAGCATAGAGCCAATGCTGATGGTTGAATCGGGCACCAGGGCCACGGAGATATAGACGTCTTTGATACGGCCGTATCGATCCACAAAACGGAATTCATACTCATTTGGCACATCCTCCGCCAGGGTGCGCCGCGCTTTGTGATACGCCTCCATCTCTGGCAAATTATCCTGGTGTACAAATTCCGGCCACTTCTTTTTTCCCTCTATTTCCTGCCGGGCATAGCCGGAAAGCACAGAAAACCGGTCATTGGCCAATGAGATGGTCATATCCGCTTCCATGATGATGGTGGCGGCACTGTCCGTTTCAAAAATGGTGCGGTATCGATCTTCAGAAAGTTGGCTGGCCTTTTCTGCCAGCTTGCGGCCCGTGACATCGTATAAAATCAGCACATGGCCAGACGCATTATAGATATTGCTCACAATGGCCCCGCTGTGCAGTTCCAGGTGTCGGGATTGCTCACCGTTTTCGTAAAAAATTTCCAGGGTCAGGTTCTGGTTGAAGGGGGCTGCTTTGAGATTGGCTATATTCGCCTCAGGGAAAATTGCGGAAAGCGAATGCCCAATAAGGGAACGTTCATGCAGCCCTAGCAGATGCAGCGTGGCTGGATTGACCTCTAAAATATGGAAATCGTCATCTACAATGATGATGCCGTCGCGGATACTGGCAAAAACGGCCGAATATGCCACCGGTGTTAGCTGGAACATCTGGTAGCGGAATAAGCCTACTCCAATAAAAAAAACAGAAACCGGGAAAACAAAAGTTGTGGCGTCGAGATAAGCCAGCTTGCCCACATCAAACAGCGCCACGCTGCCCAGAAGCCACGGCGGCAGCAGCCCCATTAAAATTAAAACAATCTGTTTGCGGTAGAGCTGGTTTGCTTCTGTCAATTGGGCCAGTAAGATGAACAGGGCCATTGTCAACAATAAATACCCAATAAAAATACTGAACCAATACCAGGGTCCAAATTCAAAATGGAGCACCGGGAATAAAAATTGATCCGTAACAAGTGCTGGCGTGCCGGCCAGGCCATGCGTGCTGTTGCTCCAAAATATCATCTGGGTGGCAATAGGTTCCAGCGACAGCAAAGGATAAATGATGCGAGGGAATTGCAGCTTTTTGCCTGTAAAGCTTAAGGCCGAGATCAAGATGGCCGGGCCTAAAACCGAAGCGCCAAGCTGTTTTAGATTGAACCAGATCAATTTTGCGGACAAAGCCGGGGTGATCAGCTCCATTCCATAGCAAAAGGCCCAAAAACCGGCTGCAAAAAAGGCAATGGCAAACGGAACCGCACCGGCAATGGGCCGTCGTCGCCAGGTGTAAAATGCCATGAACCAGCAAACCGATACCGAGATGTAGAGCGTAAAAAGATAGGGCGCTAAGGCAGAATTCATGGCGCAGGAACCAATGCTGTGCGGAGCAATCTTATGGCTTCCGGGTTATCCAGCAGCCAGCGGGCTAATTCGTCATGCGCCAGGCTGCTGCGCCACTGGCGGTAGCTGCTGCCGGGCAGATCCTGAAAGAAAAGAATGACAACGGTGGGTGTTACCTCACCGGTGGGGTAGGTATAATAGGCGGTATTGAGGATGCCCGGCAGGGAGCCATTTTTATAACCCAGGTTGCTGAATCGAGCCTGGTTGGCGGGGAAGCGCATGGGCCATTCCAGGTAGCGGCGGGCTAAAAAGCTGCTTTCCGGGTTGCTCAGGCCGTTTTGGGCGATGAGAGCCATGAGGGCGGCGTATTCACGCGGGGTGCCGTGGGCATTGAGGTTTTGGCTGAAGAAGCGCTGGTCCTGGGAAGACGGCCGTCTTTCATCCTGGTGCCACAGCTGTTCAGCGGCGCGAAAAGCCGCATTATTCGCGTAGACATCGGCCAGCGCCGCCACCTCTGCACCATAGCTGGCCGGGTTTGCCAGGTACGCTTCGATGGCGGCCCGATCATTGCTGCCCTGGCGCGTCTGGTTGCTCATGGCCATGAACTGGCCTAAAAAGGTGCAGGGGGCGGTTTGCTGGGTCAGGTTGAGCGAAACGGCCGTTGCCTCAATCGCCGCCTGTCCCAATAAAGTGTGCAAATAATCGGTAGCGGCGTTGGCGCTGTGGCGGATCATCATCCAGGGCAGATCTTCCAGCCGAATGCGGTCTGGGTTGGCCAAAACCAGCCCCGCTTCGACGAGTTCAGCCACGGCCCGATTGTGCGCCCCCAGGTCGTAGCCGGGCAGGTAGTAGCGCTCCAGTTCAGCCAGGGTAACGTAGCTGGTGGGGTCCAGCTCGCCCGCTGCCACCGCTTCAACGTAGGCCACCAGATGAATGAGTTTAACCACAGAGGCGAGGGGCATTTGCTTGTCGGCGTTGTGGTAAACGCCATTGGCCTCATCCCCCACGCGGTAGGCCACCAGCCCCACGCTGCCGGGATCGGCCAGCAGATGTTCCCAGGCGGGGCGGGCCACTTCTGGCATGGCGGCGGCCACAGCCGCTAATGCAGCCGGGTCTGGGGCGCGGTTGGTTATGGCAGGGGCGGCGTTTTCTGGCAGGATGGGCAGCAGGAGACCGCAGGAAGGCACGGTTGTTTCGCTAAACAGGGGGTTCGGCGTGGCGGTTGGGGTGGCGGTGGGAGGAACGGCCGTTGCTGTTTCAGCCCAAAACGGACCGGGTTCGGCGGTGTGGGCCAGGGTAGGCGTGGCCACGGGTGTTGTTACGATGGCTGCTAGATTGCTTTGCAGTTGGGTAATGGTGCTGGTGTCGGCGGCAGACGGCCGTTCACAAGAGACAGCCAGCCCGGTGAGCAAGATGAACCAGAGCGTGAGTTTTATTTTGTTTATCCACATGGGGCTGGATTTTAGCGTGAACGGCCGTTTATCCATATCAATCCGGTAACTTATTCATTCGACAGTTAGGCTGCCAAACTGTGGGCGTGTTAAAATCAGGCAAGTGCAAAACAAAGTTTATAACGTAATTCTCGTAGAAAAAGAGTATTACGACACATTTTGTAAAGGATATTCTTATGAATCGACGCTTTTCCCTCCTGTTGACCGCCGTGCTGCCGCTGCTGCTAACGGCCGTTCTGCTCTTTGCTACCCGTACCCAGGCCGGGGGTGGTACGGTTTGTGCCGACATCTGCTACAGCACCATTCAAGAAGCCGTTTCCAAAGCCCCGGAAAATACGCCAATAACGGTTTCTGCCGGAACTTTTGTTGAAAATGTAACGATCACCCGTTCCGTTACCCTGGCCGGAGCGGGGGCTGGTTTAACCATTATTGATGGCCAGATTACCGACACGGTTATTTCTGTGAGCGGCCCTGTCACCGTCACTATTTCTGGCGTAACCATCCAAAATGGGGATGCCAGCCTGGATGGCGGCGGCTTGCTGAATGAAAATGGCAATGTCACCTTAACTAACAGCGTGGTGCAAAACAATATTGCTCCCATTGGCGCTGGCATTACTAACGACGGCGTGATGATTATTGATGATGTAATCATCCGTAATAATGCAGCAGAAGAGTTCATCGGCAATGTTCTGGTCTGCACGGATTGTGTAGGCGGCGGTATTTCTAATTTGGGCATCATGACAATTACCAACAGCATGGTTCACAACAATTCGGCGCAGTTTGGCGGTGGTATAGATAATGCTACCAACGCCACATTTACCGCCACGGATATTGAGGTTTACGAAAATACGGCCGCAAATGATCCAGATAACCTCAGCAGTGGAGGCGGCATTGAAAACCTGGGCAATATGACCCTGACAAGCAGCGTGGTGCGCCACAACAATGCGCGGGTGGGCGCGGGCATTGCCAACCTGGGTACCATGACGGTGAGCGACAGCACGGTTTACGGCAACGTTGCCGCCTTGCAGGGGGGTGGCCTGCACAACGCATTTAACCTGACGGTGCGAACCAGCAATATTTACAGCAATCAGGCTGGTTCCAGTGGTGGTGGGGGTATTAGTTCGGAGTCGGGGAGTGTAGAAGTGGTGGAAACGGCCGTTTACAACAACAACGCATCTGGTTCAGGCGGGGGTATTTTGCACAATGTTGCGCCCGCTGCTGGTGCCAATAACTTTATTATTACCAACAGCACCATTAGCGGCAACAGTGCAGGTGGTGCCGGTGGCGGCCTGCGTAATGCCGGTATTGCCACCACCACGCTGCAAAACGTTACGTTTGCCAATAATCAAGCGGTAGTGAACGGCCGTGCCATCATCGTCGCGGGGGGAACATTAACAGCAAGAAACAGCATCATCACTGGTTCCACCACGCCGCTATGCAGCGGGACTGTTACCTCCAACGGCCACAACCTGGCCAGCGATGGCAGCTGCGGCCTGAACAGTACGGCCGATTTGCCCAATACCAACCCGCTGCTAGGGCCGCTGCAAAACAACGGCGGCGGCACGCTGACCCACGCCCTGCTGCTTGGCTCCCCTGCCATCGACAGTGGCAGCAGCATTGGCTGCCCCGCCACAGACCAGCGGGGCATTGCTCGCCCCTTCGGCGACAGCTGCGACCGCGGCGCCTACGAGTTTAACCAGACGACCCGGTTTGTTTATTTGCCGTTTGTGATACGGCCGTAACATTTTTACGGCCAACGTTTGGGTAAAGCGGCTGATTAGAAACGCGGATGAAATAACCTATTCCTGTAGGTTATTTCATCCGCGTTTCTAACTTGTTTGCGAATGGCCACTGAGGAATGCACATTAAATAACTTGCGCATCTCTCCTCCCCCTTTTGTGGATTAAAAACTAATTCGGGTAATCAACTTGTTATGCTGAGAGCCTGTGCTGAGGCTGCCGAAGTATCCTCCGAAGCATCCCGCTCGCTTGAGAACCAGTGAGGCTTTGTTTCTGCCAAAGTGCCTGCCATCTGCTCCTTGCGGGATTCTTCGCTTCGCTCAGGCTTGTACTGAGCTTGCCGAAGTAATGACAATTCGACTACCTGATTATTTTATTAAACTACAATTGGGGGAGGGCTAGGGAGGGGGAGACCCGTAAGTTATTTAATTCTCGCTCCTAATGGGCAAAATAACGCGGAAAGTAGACCCCTGCCCCATTTTGCTTTCTACCTTAATTTTGCCGCCATGCCTGGTTATGATCTTCTGGGCAATTGGCAATCCCAAGCCGAATCCTGGCGTGCTGTGCATCTCATCCTCTCGCCAAAATGTCTCGAAAATTCGCGACAGCTTTTCTGGAGGAATGCCTGGCCCCATATCCCGTATCTCCAGCCAGATATGAGTCTCTGCCACACCAGCAGACACATGAACTGCGCTGTCCTTCGGCGTAAATCGGCAAGCATTGTGCAAAACCTGTCTGAGCACCTCTTGTAGATCTTCCGGATTACCCCGCACTTGTGGCAGATTTATTTGCTCCTGGCACTGAATTTTTGGCCCGCCACTGTACTGCACAGCCATATTTTGGCAAACTGTGTCAAAAATTGTGCCAATATCCACCCATGTTTGCCTGGTGGCGACGCTGTTTTCCAACCGGGTCATCACCAGCAGCATATCGATCAATTTTGTCATGCGCTCTACCTGTTTCTGGATGACTGCCAATTTTTGCTGGCGTTTCTCCGGCTCTAGCAGACGGGCCATGACAAAGGCTGTAGTGTTTATGATGGTGAGTGGCGTTCTGAACTCATGCGACGCATTTTGGATGAAGGTAGTGAGCAGCTGTACCCGTTCTTTTTCTACCGCCAGCTCAATTTCGCGTGCCTGCGCCTGCTTGCGTTCGGTTATATCGCTGGAAATGGACAACACCTCATCCACACCTAATGGGACAATGCGTGCTTCAAAATGGTGCTCTTTTCCGTCAAGGAAGGCGGTATATTCGTATATTCCCATTTGTTTTGTTTGGGCAACTTGCTGATTAAGAGCCATCAAAGGTTGTGCCAGCGCTTTTGGTAGTACATCGGTGATCTTTTTGCCCATAAACAGCTCTGGCGCCATAAAGAGCAAACTGGGGTTTGGGGCGTGATAATCAAGATAGGTACCATCAATGTGGTTGCGGAAGATTAAATCGGGGATGGCTGAGAGCATCGCATATTGGCGCGCTTCGCTTTGCCGCAGCGCTTCTTCAGCTTGTTTACGCTCCGTGATGTCGCGCACCACGCTCTGAATGTGCAGCGGCTTGCCAGCCAGATCGCGCACCAGTTCCACCCTGATTTCAACCGGAACGGGCGTGCCATCTTTTTTGCGAAAGAAGCGTTCGTACATAGGGACATGCTCACCAGCCAGCAGTCGTTCATGAATGTGCTGGCTTTCGACGGGTTCTGCCGTCAGGTCGTTGGTTACAAGATGTTGAATTTCAGCGACGGTATACCCCAGCATCTCGGCGGCCCGCTGGTTGGCCTCCAGGTGCTGGCCTTCTAGGTCCAGTATGAACACGGCTTCATGGGCTTGTTCAAACAGGGCGTAGTAGCGGTGCTGCGCTTCTTGCAGCTGCCGATCACGCTGTTTACGTTGGGTAATGTCGCTAAATGAGATGACCGCAGCGTGGGGTAAAGGGTCGCCAGGCTGGATCAACGGCTGTGAATTGATTGAAATCCAGCGCAGCTGACCATCTGGTTGATGAACGCCCATGATCACATCGGTGCAGGGCTGGCCTGTACGCAGCGTAAACATGGCCGGATGGTCTTCGCCAGGGAAGGGAGAGCCATCTTCATGGACGGCACGCCAACGTGGGTTTACCGAGCTACGGTCCATCATTTGCTGAGCGGTAAGGCCCAGAATGCGTTCAGCCGCTGCGTTGCAAGCATCAATAGTGCCATCCCGTGCATATAAAACAACGCCTTCAGATAGAGCAGCAATCAAGGATCGGTAGCGCTTCTCGCTATCAATCAATCGCCGCTTACTGTATTGTTCAAAAGTAAAACCAATGATGCCAAGGGCCGTGATTACCAGAAAAAAGATCAGGTACGCATAGGTAATCATATAGGGGATTTCTGGCACGAAGAAGAAGGCGGCAATGAGAGTCAGGCTGAAACCAATGACAAGCAATGTAATTCGTCGGCGTAAAAACATGCTGGAAACCAAAACGGCCGCTGCGAGAAACTTCAACGGCAGTAAGCGTACTGCTGTTATGGGGCCTGGCGGGGTTGTTAACAAGCTGACTACCACGACAACAAGAATGGTTGAAACCAACGTGCCCGCCCCGGCACGGTAGAAGCGGGTGCGGCTTAGACCGTACATCAGGCTAGTGGCTAGTAGAATGCCTGTTGAAATGTAGGGAACGGCCGTAAATTCTCGCATGGAAATAATCCAGACAGGCAGCGTAATGGGTAAGCTCAACAGTAAAGCGAGGGACAGCCTGGCCAGGGTACGTGCCTGTTGGCGTTGTACTTGATCTGTCATGTTTTCAGAGGGTCGTGTCAGACGCTCTAATGCGCTGTTGGGATTTATTGAGTGGGTTTTGGTATGCATGAATGCCAGCTCCTCCGGCAAAGTAGAGATAAGCTTTGTACCTCGGTACCGAATCGCATTTATGGTTTATGCTCTGAGAATGCTTTGTTCTGCAAGGTTTGCCCGTTGACCAAAAACCCAACGTTGAAAACGGGCAAACTTTAAGCTCGACTTTGTTCACTTATGTCGAGCTTAGAGTAGGGGGCCAATAGAGAATATTGAAAAATACGCCAGAACCCAGAAATATACAGCAGAAATGTGGAATTGCACAAAGGAGGGGCTGCGGGTCTACAAACAACCTGTCGGTCAATGCCATGCCCACGAAGGCGGGGGAACGACAGAGTGTTCGTGCACCCAAAGGAGACGCGGTAAGAAACCACGGCTACTGGATCAATTCATGAATTTGGGTGACGGCAACGGCCGTTTCCCCATCATCCACCACCACGCTGATACTGCACTCGGATGAACCCTGGGCAATAGCGATGGCATTCACATTTTGCGCACCCAGCGCCATGAAGATGCGCCCGGCAATGCCCGGCGTGCCGCGCATACCTGCCCCCACAATCGTCACAATCGACACCGGCTCCTGCGCCCAAATACGGTCAATATCCTTCCGCGCCAGCTCCACCTTGAACTCATCTTCCAGGCTGTGAATGATTTTGTCCGTCGCGTCATCTGGCGCGGCAAAGCAGATCGATTGCTCCGACGACGCCTGGCTGATGAGCAGCACGCTCTGGTTGTCCCGCGCCACCGCGCCAAAGGTGCGGGCAGCAATGCCGGGAATGCCCATCATGCCCTTGCCCTCCACCGTGATCAGCCCCAGATTTTTGATGGCTGTGACCGCTTTGATGCCGCCGTTGCCGTTGGGCGTGTCGGGCACAATGACGGTGCCGGGATGTTCCGGGTTGAAGGTGTTTTTGATGCGCAGCGGGATGTTGTTCTCTACGCAGGGGCGCATCGTTTTGGGATGCAATACCTTGGCTCCGTAGAAGGCCAGCTCAGATACTTCGCGGTAGCTCATCTGGGGGATCGACTTGGCGGTCGGCACCAGGCGAGGGTCGGCCGTCATGACGCCATCCACGTCGGTCCAAATCCAAACCTCATCAGCGGCGAGCGCTTCGCCCAGAATGGCCCCGGTGTAGTCTGAGCCGCCGCGCCCCAGCGTGGTGGTGATGCCGTCGGCGTTGGCAGCAATAAAGCCGGTAACGATGGGGATGACGCCGTGGGCCAGCAACGGCCGTATCCGCCCCTCTGTCTTTATTTTGGTTAGCTCAAACTGGGGCGTGGCGTTCTGGAAATTGCTGTCGGTGGCGATCAGCTCGGTGGCGTCGATTGATTCAGCCGGAACGCCGGTTTGACGCAGGTACGCCGCCAAAATGCGGGCGCTCATCTGCTCCCCCATGCCAGCAACGGCGTCCAGGGCGCGAGGGCTGAGTTCGCCCAGCACGTAGACCGCCTGGCAGAGTGCGGCAAAACGGTCGATGAAACGGCCGTTTTCCACCAAAATCTGCTGACGCTCGCCGTCGGGGGCCAGCAGGCCGTCAATCGCTTCAAAATGAATCTGACGCAGCTGTTCCGCCAGCTGGCGGTAGGTTTCGCCGTCGCCGTTGGCGGCAGAATGCGCCCCTTGCAGCAGCAAATCGGTCACTTTCACCGGTTTGGACCCCATGGCCGAGACGATGGCGACGGTTTGGCCCCACTGTTTTTTGGTACGTTGAATGAGAACGGCCGTTTCGCGCATCGCCTGCGCACTGCCCACGGACGTTCCACCGAATTTCATTACGAGTGTCATTGTGTTCTCCACCTACTTCTTTCCAAAAAAATTTGACGCAAAGGCGCAAAGAGGCAAAGAAATTTGAATAGGGCAAAAACTTTGCGACCTTACTCCCTTTGCGCTCTTTGCGATAAAAAATAATGGTTCTTTGGGATCTCATGGGGTTGACAGCAAATATGGGGTCAGGCAATAAAATGCTGATACCCATTCAGGTCAAGCCACAGACGGCGAAACAAGCTATCAACGCGCGTGAGACCATAAGAACGTCTCGTGATCGTTT
>JBGTCV010000091.1:0-22603 GCA_041748655.1 Promineifilaceae bacterium (SeqCode)
AGCTCTCCTTAGACGGAACGCCGGAGCGACGGCCGTAACCGGGATATTCCAACACAAAAACAGCGTCCTCCTCGGCAAAACAAGGTATGGCGTACAGCCGGTCCGACGCCTGACCGGCGTTGCCGTGCAGCATCAGCCAGATATTCCGGGGCGACTCGACCAGGCGGGCGTACCCGATAATCTCCTCTCCCTTGCGCCAGGGGGTTAGATCGTTGTTGTGCGGGCGGTGGGTAGGGAAGAAGAGAAAGAAACGCTCCAGCGAAGCGCGTCCGGCGGTGGCCAGGAAGGCGACGGCCGTTAACAGGATAAGTAGAACCGCCAGCCGCAGCCAGAAGCCAGGCCGTTTCTGGTTATCCACTCGTGGGGCATTTATCTCATTGTCGCTCATATCATCCTTATTCGTAGAACGATTTTCCAAATCGTTCTCTGGGCGATTTGGAAAAGCACCCTTACGAGAGCAACGGCCGTTCCCCCCGCACCCTTTCCTCCAACTCCGCCAACCGCCCCTGCCGCTGACATCTCAGCGCCAATTCCCGCGCCAGGTCGCTTTTCGTCTCGCCGGGCAAATCTTCATGGTCTACCAACACCTCAAAGGCAAGCTGGCGCAGTTCCGGCTCGTTGAAACGTTGATGCAGGGTAGTTACCAGAGGGCGAATATCCCGCTCCTCCGGCGATTCAATGCCGTCAAGCAGCGCCCGAACGTCAATTTCAACGTCGTAGGTTGGCTCATAATGGGTGAAGATACGCCGCGCCTCCAGATTGAGCAGGGCGCGATACGGGATGGCCGCCTGGTGATGGCCGGGAATGGGAACCCATTCTTTCGGTTCCAGTTTGGCGAAGGAGGCGTGGATTTCATCCAGTTCGGCGCGGATGACGGCCAGCAGGTGGCGGCGATGGGGCGCGGGGCCGTCCAGAGCAATGGTCAGGCGGGCCGCCTCCGGATCGGCGACGAAGAGGGCGCGGCAGCCGTCGCGGGCCACGCCCAGGCCATTGCGCCAGCGCACAGGCTGGCCGTTCGGCTGCCAGGTGTGGTGGTGTAGGCGCACCATAATACGCGAGATCACGGCGGCGGGCAAAATGGCGTAGTGGTATTCCAGCGCCACAGGTGCGTTGGTGGGCCATTTGAAGGCGGGGCGTTCTTTGGGCAGCAGGCCGGGGATGAGGTAACGTTGCCCGCCCGCCAGCGGCGCGGCCAGTTCAAATTTGCCCATGATGTCGAGCAGGAAGGTGTGCTTGTGCGGGGGGTAACGGCGACGATCCAGAATGGCGTCTAGCTCATCCAGGCGCAGAATGCCCCGCTCTTGTAAAGTCGGGGCGTTGAGGATGGCATAGATGCCGCCCGTCACCCATTCCGGGTTGAGGACGTGGGTGCCTGCCAGGCGGCGGTCGTCGTGGAAGTGGAGCGCCGCACCCAGGTCGTGGAGGAAACGGGCGAGGGTTTGCTGCGCCGCTTCATGGGTGATGCCTTCAGCGACACATAGGTCTTCATAGCTTTCATAGGGCAGAAAATCTTTACCCGATTCGGCCAGCTTTTCTTTGACGGCGAACCAGGCGAGGGGAATCCAGTCGTTGACGTGAGGCAGAGCGGTCAACGCTTCTTCAATGGCCTGGCGCAGTGCGGGCAGGCCGTCGCCGCTTTTGCAGGAGACGTGCAGTACGGCGCGGATGGCCGGGTATTTTAGCATTAAGCCCCGTTCGTCCAGGGACAGGCGATGCAGGTCGGTTTTGTTGATGACCAGGAGAATGGGCGCTTCCCCGGCAAAGCTTTGAATGTGACGCAGCCAGTAATTGAGTCGGTTGGCCGCTTCATCCTGCGTGGCGTCCAGGACCAGCAGGTAGAGGCTGCGATGGGTGAGGAAGAATTGATGGGTGGCGTGGTAAATCTCCTGCCCGCCAAAATCCCAGACGTTGACCCGTAAAGGAAGCTGCTCGCTTTCCAGTTCATCCACCTCTGCCGAGTTCTCACTGTCCACTGTCAACTGCTTACTGCCTACTTTCCACCGGTGGATGTCCACACCGACGGTTTTGCTCCTGGTCTCAGAGAAACGGTTGTGCAGCAGCCGGTTGATGATAGCGGTTTTGCCCACGTCCCCTTCACCGACGAGCAGCAGCTTGGCTTCGCGCAGAGGTTGGCTGGCCTGGAAGTAGGCGTCGAGGATGGCCTGGGGATTGCCAGGATTGTCCTTATTGCCCAGGAGTTCGGGGGGCAGAGGTAATGGATTGCCGTACAAGCGGAGGGTTTTCAGCTTAGCTAAGCGGCGCATAGTCGGCGGCAACATGGCGAGTTGGTTGTCACTGAGATTAAGGTATTGCAGACTCGTCAGTTGGGCGATTTCCAGCGGCACGTCCGTTAACTGGTTCCCGCTGAGGTAAAGATTTTGCAGGGCGGTCAGTTGGCCGATTTCCGGCGGCACGGCTGTTAACCGGTTGCCGTCGAGGTCAAGCTTTGTCAGGCTGGACAGTTGACCAATTTCCGGCGGCACGGCCGTTAACTGGTTGTTGCGGAGATTAAGCGATGTCAGGCTGATCAGTTGGACGATTTCTGGCGGCACGGCCGTTAACTGGTTCCCGCTGAGGTAAAGATTTTGCAGGGCGGTCAGTTGGCCGATTTCCGGCGGTACAGCCGTTAACTGGTTATCGCTGAGCGCAAGTAATGTCAGGCGGGTCAGTTGAACGATTTCGGGCGGTACAGCCGTTAGCTGGTTGCTCCTGAGGTCAAACGATGTCAGGCTGGTCAGTTGGAAGATGTCCGGCGGTACGGCCGTTAGTTGGTTGCCGCCGAGGTGAAGCTCTGTCAGGCTAGGCAATTGGACGATTTCCGGCGGCACGGCGGTTAACTGATTACCGTTGAGGCCAAGCCATGTCAGGCTGGTCAGTTGGACGATTTCCGGCGGCACGGCCATTAACCGGTTGTCGCCGAGGTCAAGCTTTGTCAGGCTGGTCAGTTGGCCAATTTCCGGCGGCACCGCCGTTAGCTTGTTGTCGCCGAGGTCAAGCTCTGTCAGGCGGGTCAGTTGGCCGATGTCCGGCGGCACCGCCGTTAGCTGGTTGAAACCGAGGTTAAGCGATGTCAGGCGGGTCAGTTGGCCAATTTCCGACGGCACGGCCGTTAGCTGGTTGCCGCTGAGGTGAAGCGATGTCAGGCTGGTCAGTTGGCCGATTTCCGGCGGCACGGCCGTTAGCTGGTTGCCGCTGAGGTGAAGCGATGTCAGGCTGGTCAGTTGGCCGATTTCCGGCGGCATAGCCCTTAGCTCGTTGTGCCAGAGGTCAAGTTGTGTCAGGCTGGTCAGTTGGCCGATTTCCGGCGGCACGACCGTTAGCTGGTTGCTCCTGAGGTCAAACGATGTCAGGCTGGTCAGTTGGAAGATGTCCGGCGGTACGGCCGTTAACTGGTTGAAACCGAGGTGAAGCTTTGTCAGGCTAGTCAGTTGGCCAATTTCCGGCGGCACGGCCGTTAACTGGTTGCCGCTGAGTCTAAGCGATGTCAGGCTGGTCAGTTGGCCAATTTCCGGCGGCACGGCCGTTAACTGGTTGAAACCGAGGTTAAGCAATGTTAGGCTGGTCAGTT
Organism: Promineifilaceae bacterium (SeqCode); assembly: GCA_041748655.1. GTDB lineage: Bacteria > Chloroflexota > Anaerolineae > Promineifilales > Promineifilaceae > Leptofilum. Next base: position 3,569 of record JBGTCV010000091.1, read on the forward strand.
GGCCAATTTCCTGCGGTACGGCCGTTAGCTGGTTGCTGCTGAGGTTAAGCGATGTCAGGCGGTTCAGTTGGAAGATTTCCGGCGGCATGTCTGTTAGCTGGTTGCTGCTGAGGTTAAGCGATGTCAGGCGGTTCAGTTGGCCGATTTCCGGCGGCATGTCTGTTAGCTGGTTGCTATTGAGGTCAAGCGATGCCAGGCTGGTCAGTTGGCCGATTTCCGGCGGCATGTCTGTTAGCTGGTTGCTATTGAGGTCAAGCGATGCCAGGCTGGCCAGTTGGCCGATTTCCGGTGGCACGGCCGTTAACTGGTTGCGGCTGAGGTTGAGGTATATCAGGCTGGTCAGTTGGCCGATTTCCGGCGGCACGGCCGTTAACTGGTTGCTGGCGAAGTTAAGCGCTCTCAGGTTAGTCAGTTGGCCGATTTCCGGCGACACGGCCGTTAACTGGTTGCCGCCGAGGTCAAGGTGTGTCAGGCTGGTCAGTTGGCCGATTTCCGAGGGTAGTTCAGTAATCTCCTGATCGCGCAATTCCAGTTTCGTCCAGCCTTCGCGGGCAGCCTGGTTAATGAGTTGCAGTAGTTCATCTTGGGTCATGGGCCTGTATCTTATCCAGATCAAGGGCGGGTGGGACAGCGGCTAATAATACGCCGCAATATACCCATACGCCCGGTCAAACAAATCATTTTCTGTGTGCAACTGATACTTTGCCAGCGTTTTACGGAGGGCAACTTTAACTTCCCGTTTGCCTGCCGTTGTATCCTGCCAGCCGGGGAAACGCACAATGCGCACAATCTAGTCAATGTCGGTGACAATGCGCTCCACCATTTTCGGCGTATCCCCATTTTGTTCCTCGTGGAAAAGCTCGGTGAGGGGAGGCCATCCCTTGCGCCTCCGGCGGGACGATCAGCTCCGGCTCCGTCTCCTTCTCCGCCTGCACCACGTCGTGGGCGCATTGACTCAAAAATAATCTTACTTTGAGCGATTCCATTGCCTCAAATTAAACTCTCCGTTGGCACCATGTTAATGGTAGCTAGGGTTAACTTGACACATAAGAAAGTATAACACAGAGGTATATGAAGATGCCTCTTGCTTCCCTTTGCGTGTTTGTTTTACAATTACTTACGAAAATCGTTGTTTCCGCAACAATAGTTCTCTCAGCGGCGTATTGGAGATGTACTCTAACAAGAAGAGAGTCCGCACAACACGTCCTACCTCGGCGAATGCCTGATACAACTTGCTTTGCCGGCTATGGGAGCCCAGGCGCTGCATGAGCGTGGATGGTAATATCGTACCGGCCTGGATGGATAAAATCACTTGCATCAGGTCTTGCCAGTGGGTTTCAATTAACGGCCAATCGACGGTGCGTGTAAAGAGCGAATAAATATGCTCGTAAATCTCCTCTTTGTCCGAGCGGTAAAAGGCGACCTTATTCCAGGTTCGCATCCGGGGCATCAGTTGGATACCCAGGTGGTGAGCCAGGCCAAAAACTGACTCAGATTGCCCCTGAGTATCGGCATGGACGGTATCCGGCTGAATGTCTGATTCGTTCTTGAGCAGGCCATCAATAATGTAGACAGCTTCCCAGACGCCACAGGCGATGAAATGGCTGAAGAGAGCAATGTACGTGTCGGAGATGTGGTGATAGGCAATGCCGCCATAACCGCCATAGCGCACATGTCGTTCTGCCAGCAGGCTGTTTTTGCGCAGATCAAATTGCGTCCCGTCGGTTATGACTGCTTTGCCCCGTCCCGAGAAAAAGGGTAAACGAAAACGGGCATATTCGTTGATAATGTCGCGTGTCGCCAATTCTAATTTGGGCGTGTTGATATGCTGGTCGTTGAGGCGTTTCAAGGTGCGCAATGTCACCAGGCCGCGTGCATCTTGCAGCCATAGGCAAAAATGGGCTGTTACCTGTTGAGGTAGTTTTGAGTATAATTGTGTATCATTATCGCAAGCCACCTATATCTGAAATTCACATCGTCATTTACGGCAATCCAATTGATGCTCAATACCTGCTAAGGTTGTTTGAATGAATTACAAAGAGTTGCCTGTATCAGAAATTGCTCTCGGTTGTCAGCAAGAAAATCAACGCTTTCTCGATAATCTTGAGCATAATGCACAGTATTGCTTTGAACTTTTCCGCCGCGCAATCGTTCTTTCCAGTGAAGATGCCTGGCATGCTGTTTATGACTGTTTCGAAGGTCAGGTACACCGATGGGTTACCGCACACCCTTCTTTTAACTATTGCCAAGAAGATGTTGACTATTTTGTTAATGTGTCATTCGCCAAATTTTGGCAGGCGGTCACACCTGAAAAATTTCCAAGATTTTCTACACTTGGTCATCTATTGCAATATCTAAAAACCTGTGTGGCCGGTGCCATTATTGACCATGTCAGGCAGCTGGAAAAACAAAAATTTTTCGAGCTGGAAACATCCAATATACAGCCTGAGGATTTTGTTTCACGACAAATGAGTCAAGAAGCTGTATGGCAATGGGTACAAAGCGAACTGAATAATGATCGGGAAACGCTTGTCATTCGTCAGAAATTCTTATTCGACATGACCCCCCGTGATATTTATGCATCCTATCCCGACTTTTTCCCAAAGGGTATTAATGAGATTTATCGTATACTGGAGAATATTCTCAGGCGATTACATCGAAATGCCCCTTCTCGAGATCGGCTGTCTTAACGAACCAAGTAGAAAAAACTCGTATCGGAAATAACAACGGCAAAACGTTATTAATATTAGAATTCTAAGGATAGAAAATGGCAAATCAAAATTCAGCAGCGCCCGAAATAGCAGATCATGAATTATTGTCTTACTTATATGGTGACGCTGATGCTGAATTAACAAAACGCATCGAACAATCCGAAAAATATCAACAGCGTGTACAACTGCTGGCTCGTAATATGAACTCCTTATCTGGCCAGCTCTTTCGTCTCGAATGCCTCAGCACACAATTACTCGGAGATTATTATCATGGTCTGGCTTCCCCTTCAGAACGGGCCATCATTCAAGACCATCTTCTAGACTGCCCATACTGTACCCAGGAACTTATTTCATTTAAAAGCTTTATAGGTGAACCGAAAAGCGAGCCATCGTTTATGGAAAAGATTCGGATCCTGATTGCTCGGCAGCTTTCTAAATTTGATTTTCAAAGCGGGCAGTTGAATCCGGCCTTTGCTCAACGGGACATTAATACCGGAGGCAAGGAAGGGCCTATCATTTTTGAAGATGAATCAGGTGCCAGTATTCAAATTATTCTGGATTTCGAGGATGATCAAACCGGTTCCTTTATCGCAACTGGTTACATCAATGGCCTCAAGGAAAAACCAGTGAAAATAGATCTCTGGATGGGCGAAAATCCAATACAAACTACCGTACTTAATCCAGAAAATAACTTTGAATTTTCGGGGTTACTTCCAGGAACCTACTATCTCATAATCAAAAGCCCTGAAATATATCTGACGACAGAACAGTTCACACGGTAACATCAAGGTGTAACCAAATTGAATCCGGAAAGCATCGTTCAAACATTACTTTCCGCCTCAAGTGAAGCGGCACAGCGCCACTATTTGCTATCAACTCTCCCCAAATTAGATGAAATCACCATAGCACAACTGGCCCAATCGCTGAAGGAAAATACGATTCGCCTGCTTCGCGTGAGTGCGCAACAGGCGCTTGATTGTGCTGCTTCGGTCGCATTATTTGCGAGCATTACCAACCAGCCGCACCATATCGGATTAGGGCTCCGATTACAGGCAATGGTTTACACCCTTGGGTTTGGCAGGCATCATGAAGCGCTTGGTTACTATGATGAAGCTATGGCCATCTTTCAACAGCTCGATGATGTTGAAAGCCAGGCCCTACTTCAGGTAACCAGAATTTGGGCAGCATCACACGTTGAACAGTATGACAAAGTCGTCGCTGATGCTGAATGGGCAAAAAATACTCTGGCGTCCCAAGAACGATGGCGAGATGTAGCAACCTTGCACAATAACCTCGCTATTATTCACAATCGCTTTGGTCATTTTCAGTCCGCGTTAGATGCACTAAACGTTTCCAGAGCTGCTTACATAGCCCTTGGCCAAAAAGGGGAGCCGTTTCTTACTAACGTGGAGAACAACCGAGCATTTGCCCTTTATGCATTAGGTGAATATCGACAATCGATTGCTGCCGGGGAAAAAGCCTTAGCGTTGGCCCAACAAAATCAACAAACGGCTCTGACAGCACGCGCCAAACAAAACCTTGGTCTCACTTATTATGGGCTGGGCCATTACAATCATGCGCTTAAGCTATTTGATGAAGCACGTACTATTTGGCAATCTGATAACCGTATTCAGGAAATCATTCAACTTGACCTGACTGTAACCTACTGCCTGCTCCAATTACGGCGTTTTCGTGACGTGCTGACTCGCTGCGCGAATGTGCGAGAGCTTATTACCCAACATGGCTTGTTACCAGAAACGCCATTTTCCCTTCTCAATGAGGCGAGGGCATTAAGCGCCCTGGGCCACCATAACCAAGCGATTGATGCATTTGAGGCTGCACGCCAGATTATCCAGACAGAAAATAGCCCCTGGGATTTAGCTCAATTAGATCTGGTTGAGGCGACGCTTTTATTCCTGCGTGGTGATTTTGCTGCCAGCTATCGGCAATCGGTGGCCTGTATTGATAAATTTGAGCAGCTTGAAAGCCCACTGGATGAAGCGGCCGCATGTTTGCTGGTGGCCAGATCGGCAATTTTACTGTTAGAGACAGAAGATGCGCGTTCTTTGCTCGATAGGGCTTTGACATTGGCAAAACCTCACAAGGCTTATGTCCTAATTTTCGAAGGCCATTTTTTGTTGGGGTGCCTGGCGCAGCGACATGGACAAACTAATTCAGCATTGGATCATTATAAAGCTTCATTGGCTGCGCTGGAGCAATTACAGTCACATACAATGATAGAGCACCGCCCTGATTTCTTAGCGGATGCAGACAAGCAGGAATTGATTGAAGCGCTGGTCAAGTTGAGCTTTGAAGCCAATCAAGTATCACAGGCGCTTGATTTTGTTGAGCGAACCAAGTCACGGGCTTTATTATCATTGCTCAGCTATCGCGTTGATGTGCCGGTCCAGCCACGCGTAGGCTCTGATCAGCTTATGGTTAATGAGTTGAATCAGCTGCGCAGGAAAAGGAATGCGTTATATCGTCAGCAACTGTTTGAAAATGGTCCACGAACACCTGAAACCTTAACCCAACTAAGTGAGCTTGAACAAGAACAGACCCAGCTGTGGCATCGATTGCTTATACACAATGCGGAATATCTGACCGATGCTTCCCTGGATCAGGTTGAAACTGTTGATCCGACAGAGTATCTTGATGCCAATACGATGCTTCTGGAATTTTTTATATTGGAAGATCGCTTTGTTGTGTTTGTGGCTAATCGGCCAGATGGCGAGAAAGCAAGCGAAATGCGCGTCCACCATTTGGAAGTTACCGTAGGAGAAGTGGATCGACGGTTAAGGGCGCTAAAGCTTAATATGCAAGTGGTTGCTCGCAGTAAGCCAGACCAAATATTGTCTCATTTACCTAACGCCCAGAGTACCCTATTTCAACTTTACCAAATGCTGCTGGCCCCAATCAAACTGATTCTCAAGGGGTTTTCACGTCTGATTATCGTGCCGCATGGCCGGCTGCACTATCTCCCTTTCCACGCTCTGTTTGATGGAGAAAAGTATCTAATTGATTCACACACGATCAGCTACTTGCCCGCCAGCAGTTTTTTGCCCCTTTGCCGCCGCCCAAAAACAGGTGAAATTCGTTTATTGTCGGTCGCTCATTCACTGAATGGCCATCTCCCTTATGCAGTTGATGAAGCCAAATCGATTGCCCCACATTGGCCGCATACCTTACTGCTCGAAGATGAAGCGTCGTTGATCAATCTGCAACACCACGCGGGTGACCACCGCCTCCTCCACCTGGCGACACACGGTGAGTTTCGATCTGACAATCCTCTCTTTTCTGGCTTAACGCTGGCTGATGGTTTGCTGACAACGCTCGACGTTTTCAACCTTTCGCTGCAAGCTTCGCTGGTGACGCTTAGTGCCTGTAATACAGGACGTCACGTTATAGGTGGAGGCGATGAACTTTTAGGCTTAACGCGTGCCTTTCTCAGCGCTGGTGCATCTTCGTTAATAATCAGCCATTGGGCTGTAGAAGATGTGAGTACAGCTTGTCTGATGCAGTTTCTGTATGCCCAATTGGCGGCGGGCTCTCGCAAAGATGCGGCGCTTCAGCAGGCGCAACGCAACCTCAGCCGTGGAACAGGGTTTGAACATTTACCTGCTAGCCTTTGGGAACCCTATCATACACACCCTTATTTTTGGGCACCTTTTTATCTCCTTGGTCATCCAGGTCGTCTCTAAAATCTTTCTGCCGGCGGAATTATCCGTTAACAGACGTTTTTATTTTTGAGCATCGATTTGATGCAGCCTAGCCTATGTCATGGAAGGAGATAATATCATGTCGCGTACTAGCCGTTTGTTTTTTATTTCAGGGTACAGTTTGGTGGTTTTAGTGTCTGTATTTTTTGTTGTTGCTTGTGGAAATAGAGGGGGAACGGCTACAACAACAGAAACACCCTCAGATGATCCACTTACACCTACGACCACTATACCAGTAACATTAACAATACCCCCAGAAGAGGCCATTACACCTACCCCACCTCCCAGCATTCTTGGATTTACACCCTGTGATGATTTTTCTAATGCGATTAATGAGAGCATTGATGTTATAAATCCAGGGAATGAATACTTCCGGGATCAATTAGTCGTTATCGGGTATTTAAATGAGGATGTGGGAGCAAGAGACGTAAGGTCAATTGTGGATGACGATTTCAACGGAAGATTAGACCCTTTACGTATGCAGTTAGTACAATTTCAAGACCCAAACATCATTTCCAAGACTGTAATTATAGATGTCTATCAAGTTGCTGCGGGTGAGAATGTAGCTGCTTTGGCCGAAGAATTTAATAATATCGCTTCAGAAGACCAGTTAGAACTTGGGCGGGCAGAGCCAAATTACATTCTCAGCAATCCTGTTGATCGCTTTCAAAATTCAATTGCTAATCCGTTAGGGGTGGAAGGCTTTCCAGGATCACCGGGTGCAGAAGGTGCTCCGGGTGCGGCTCCCGTTATACTTCAAAATCTAGATGTAGGGGTTTTTGAATCCCAATGGGCTTTTACGATGACGGGCAAAATTGACACCAGTTATTTTGTTCCCAACCAACAACAAATAAAAAATACGCCGCCTGTAGCAAATTTGCTCATCCTTGATTCAGCGCCAAGCTCAAATGTTGATTTAACAGATGATCAATTGTGTATCAAACATCTATTTCCACACTCACCCATTGTACGTTTTGCGGACAGTCATGGCCTCTTCGTAGCCAGTCTGGCAGGGTCGATGGCATATGAAGGTAACATTCATCTTATTGAGGTTTTAAAAGCCAATGACCAAAATCATTTAGAGGGAGATCTTGTAACTGTACTCAGTGCATTATTCCAGCATCAGCAGCACATTGGTCAGGCAAGAAGCATTGAGATTAGCGACAGTCTTGATTTGCCTGAACGTAATGTGGCCCATACTGTCGTTAACATGAGTCTGGGTTTCACGCTTGATCCAGAGCAAGAGGAAAGTTTGTTCACATCAATTCGACAAGATGCGGCATTACCGGATTATCTGAAAAATATTCTCGAAACTGAAAGTGGGGACGCCCTCGTGAACATGCCGGTTGTATCTCTTGGGGTCATGTCCGCCTATCTTGAGAAAAACGGTTACGTACTGGTTGCAGCTGCTGGCAACGACCATCAGGATCGTGCCCAGGCTCCGGCCAGTTATCCCAATGTGATTGGCGTTCAGGCAGTGCCATATGTGAATATTGCAGGCAATCCAGACGCCGCCAGGATTAGTGACATTGTTGATGTACACAAACTTCGATCCTGCTTTTCTAATAGAGGGAATATCTCTGCCCCCGGTGGAGGTTTACCGATACCAAATTCATTAACGGAACTTTATTCGAGTGAACCATGTATTCTTGATCTTGCAAATTGCCCCAACTGCGCGCTCATTGGGCATGTTTTCACAGACACACATAAACTTGGGCTGTGGGCTGGCACCTCATTTGCAGCACCTCTTGTAAGCGGATTGGCAGTTTCTATTATTGAAGTTGGTTTTGCACAAGAGGAATATCTATCCGTTGATGAGGTTCGATCTGCTGTTTACTGTACGGTCGTAGAACGTGAGTCTGAGGAACTGATGGAAATAGCACAGGCCAGACAGCAAATTCCAAATGACTTGGAGGAGCTGTTGAATAGTAACCGATCCGCAAAGGATGATAGTGTGGGTATTATCAATGTGGCAAAAATCGAACCATGTGTAGCTCTAGTGGTAAGTTTAAGATCACCATGAGAAACTAAGTTTATTGAAACTAAGTTTATTACATCAAATGAAAAAGCCTCCGCCAAAATCGGGGGCTTTTTTATTTGGGTGGATCTTTATTCATCTGCCTTTTCTCCAATTTGAAACCAAATAGCGGAATTTTAAGAGCAGCTGCGTTATTGCTTTTAGATTGTAAAAAATCAAAAGCAAGCGTGAGGTTGACGAGCCCAATGCAGACAGTTGCCCAAACGACAATGGTTCAGATCCTGGCAAAGGAGGTGCGCAATTGCTCAAGTAAACAGAACGGTAGTCACAGTCGATAATGTAAAAGTCAGTTTTGAAATAAGGAGTTAAACAATGTCCGAGCAGTCTTTTGTACAAGAAGTAGAACAATTTGAAGATGATCTGGAAACGGCCGTCTCCGTTGATCCGACAGATGCCGAGTTCCGGCCGTGGGTAAAGCGTTATCGCGGGGAATTTCAGACGCCTTTCCCGCCGAAATCGCGTTATCTGTATGGCCACATCGAAGCCAGCATCTACGATAGTGGTGTTGCTCCGAACACCATCATCAAAGTTGGGGATGATTGGTATGTCGATATCTACTGGTCGATGAAGGGTATGCTGATGCCTCTGGTTTACGGCAAATGGTGTGTCCGCCTGCACATGGAATCGATGGGTCGTGGGAAAGAGTTCAATTTTCCGCACAACGGCCATGAAGTTTACGTGAAAGTAGACCCCTGCGGCAACGGTCTATACCATTACCGTCTCAAGGTACCTGCCGGTACCGTTAAGGCAAAACATTGCGGCATCCCGTACAAGCTGGTGGTATCTGTTACCTTCCACGACGTGTGTGGGCGTCCGGGTTACCTGACCGGCGTTGTCGAGGGTCCAATCCTGCATTTCTACAACGAACACCGTGGCCATAATGGTCATCCCTATGCGGCAGCGGATCAGTCAAACGCTTCGTTGACAGCACCTTCAGATGAATAATCTAAGTTCAGCTGTTAGATTGATGTGAACTTTGTAGCAACATGACGTTTGACATTACCTGATGTTGTTACCGAGGCCCCAATTTAGACTGGAAACCTTCTGATTGGGGCCTTTTTCATCTTATTTCCGCCCGTGTGTCTATCAAAGGTAATTATTAGCAGAGGTATACGGTTATGTCCATTTCTGATTTGCTTACCCTGGTTGAGCTGTTAAATGAAGCGAAAATTCCCAACATCCTGGTCATCGGCGGAATCCTTTTTCTGTTTGTGGCTGCCGGCGGCCGAATTGGGGCCATTATCCATGGAGGAGAGAAAGTTAAATCCGTATTTGCCGGTTCTATTGGCGTTTTGTTGTTATTTTGTGGTGCACTTCTCTATGCCACTCCACTCTTTGCCGGGAATGTGAATCCAGAGAACGATAGCATGCTGGAGGAAAGCTCTGAACCTGTTCAAATCACAGATGGCGTGGATGCCTCTGATACCACAACGGCAGTCATGACGGCAGCAACTGCTCCGCCAACAGAGCAATCACCAACGGCCGTCCCACTTCCATCAGCCACTCCGTCATTGCTCGAACCTGCTTTATTTGAACAGGTTCAATTTTGTGGTGGTTGTACTTCACAGGATTTGACAATTGATTTGACTCAAGGCGTCTCAAAAGGGTATGTGCTGCGCATCATGGCAGGACAGACGCTTTACGTTTTTTCTGACCAATCTGCTGTAGTGAAGATTTTGGATTCCCGTGGTGTGCCGTTAACACCCGATTTGGGTAACAGTACAAGATGGGAGGCGTTTATCCCCCAAACGGGCGATTACAAAATCATCGTGAGCGGCAGCGGCCGTTACACTCTGACGTTCTACATTCCGCCAATTGTAGGCCGCTGATACGGATTATTTCCCTAATCGACTAGCAGGTCTAAATCTAGCGAAGCTGCCATGAGACGCCACTTGTTAGGAAAAATCAGGGCGATAACAAAGTAGAATCAATTTTCGGCCGTTTTTTGTGCGCAGATTAGCTTATGATAATCGTTATTAACAAAAGCTATTGACAAGAAAGGGAAGTTGACATAATATAGAGGCATGGACGCGCAAAGCACGGCTCTCATTCCTCAGGACGACTGGTACGCCATCATTGATCTGGTGACGCAGAGCGTGGACAGCCCGCACAGCAAGCGCGCTTACAGCCGCGCCCTCATTGACTTTCTGGATTGGTACGATGGGAACGGCCGTCCCGGCTTCACCAAAGCTACCATCAACGCCTACCGGGAGGAAATGCTGCAATCTGGTAAAAGCCGCTCAAGTATCAACCAGGCACTCTCCGCTATCCGCAAGCTGGCCGCCGAGGCGGCCGACAACGGCCTGGTCCCCCCCACCCTCGCCTATGGCGTGGAACGTGTGAAAGGCGTGAAGCAGGAAGGGGTGCGCGCCGGCAACTGGCTGGCGAAGGAGGATGCCGAGAAGCTGATTAACGCGCCCGTCACCCGCTGGCGGCGAGAGGAGATCCCGCTGCGCAAGGCGATCCGCGATCAGGCGATCCTGGCGGTGATGATTGGCACCGGACTGCGGCGCTCTGAAGTGGCCGGGCTGACCTGGGAGATGGTCCAGCAGCGAGACGGCCGTTGGGCCATCATTGACCTGGTGGGCAAACGCGGTCGCGTGCGCTCGGTAGGGATCCCGCCCTGGGTGAAGGTGGCACTAGATAGATGGGCGCAAGCGTCGGCGGAATATAACGGTCGCATCTTCCTCGCGTTGAACAAAGACGGCAGCCTGGCTGGGTCTGTGCGCACGAAAGGCGGCCATCGCACCAATGGGTTTTTGACCCCGCAGGCGATCTACAATGTGGTCAAGGAACATGTGCTGGCTGCGGGCTATTATAATAGGAAAGGAGAAGCCGTCCTTGCTGCGCATGATTTGCGGCGCACGGCCGCGGCATTGGCCCTCAAAGGCGGCGCCGACCTGCGGCAAATCCAGCAGATGTTGGGCCATGCCAGTATCACCACGACCGAACGTTACCTGGAGCCGATGCGCAGCTTACAGGTCACGGCCGGGGACTTCATTCAAATTGAGCTGGCCCTGGCCACGGGATAATATCCTGGCTGGATTGAAGGACTGGGAGCATCAGCTAATCTGACAGCGCCTCATCCAGCCCGCCCACTTTAATACCCCAAACGGTCTCGTTATGAATCAGTTGGGGGATGCCAACCAGCCTTAATCCACCGTTCCCGCGACCGCACCAACAAGGGACGATTCAGGCGAAGCAAGTTGACTGTCGCCCGGCCAATTGCGGTCTGGCCTTCAATATGTTTGCCACCATCTACCCAACGGAAATGTTCATGCCATTCTTGTTGGATAGGATGGAAAAGGGGTACGGTTTCCCCACTTTCCGGATCCATGGCCGCAATTCGACTTTGCTTGATAAGGTTGCAGTCCCAGCAGGCGAGACAAAGGTTATCCAGTTCGTGCGTACCTCCCAACGATTCGGGAATGATGTGATCGATGGTGAACTGCATCCCAACGATCTCCTCCTGGGTCTGGCAATAGCTACACTGGTAACGCGAGCGTTCGGCAACGGCCTGACGTTGAGAGGGAGAAAAAGAAGTGGGACTCATTCAGTGGTCGATGTCTGGCGTAGGGAGGAAATATCGAAGCCCCGCTCCTTGAGCAAGACGGCCGCTTCTGCTCGCAACAACATGACCCGGTGGGCCAGGCGCTGCAGCTGTTGCGCTTCCTGTTGTTCAGCCTCCGTCAAACCTTCGCTCTGTTGTTTCCAGGTCAACGCCTGCATCCGCTCTGACTTTTCCGCCGGTACGGTCAGGCGCGCCACACGCCAAAGATGCTCGTCATCTAGCAGCGCCAGTTGGGCCGCCTCTTCCGCCAGATCGGGCGGAATACCGGCCCATTCTTCTCCCAGGGAAACGGCCGTTTCCACCACGGCCGTCAACTCATCCTCCACAGAACGATTTTTGTTCTGGGCCTGTTGTTGTACCCGTTCGTAAATGCGGTCTGGTAAGTTTACCGTTACAGAGTGTGTCACCATATCCATGTTGTCCTCAAAACTTGCCAATCGTTGAGACTGCTTGAAAATCGCTGCCTAAATTATAACCCATTCCCATCATTTCTGCTGAAGACCATTCCTTCGGGAAGCCTTATCAAGAAGGTATATGCACCGCTTTGAGAGCGGGTCACGATATGTCTAGACCGCCATGACCTGCGACGGGCCGTCGAGCTCAATTTCTTTCGTAATCAGAACGGGTGTGCTAGAATCAGTGGCAAACACGACTCGAAGATGAGACGGAAGTTCTGTCAATATGGCCATTATGCAAACACCGCTTCCTATTCCCGACGTTCCCCAAGCCCAAGCCTGGCTCCGAGACCAACAGGAGCGACTGGCGACGGCCGTCGGTGAGCCGCTATTTGTGACGATTCGGATCGTCTATGACGGCTTTGTGGAAGTGGATGTGGAGACGGTCGAGGGCCGTTGGGGAACTGCGGCCGGTTGGGTGTTGGATCAGGCGCTGGAAGAAGCGGTTGCCATGTTGCAGCAGCTCGACGAGCCTGGAGACCAGAAAAAAACGGGGGCAAAATGAGCCTGAGAGCCGCTAAGAGAAAAAGTTTCTGGAAAACTCTATCCGCCCGGCCGCTAATTGTCACCTCCAATTTCTCCCAATTCTAACCCATCCCACATTACTGATACAGGGGTACGAGTCCTAACTGACGGAAATTTTACGGTGGGGTTAACATAAAAGACTATATTTTGATGATTTTTCTGGCGTAATTCAAAAAACAATGCTGGTTCTGTCAAAGAAATCAAGATTTTGATTGCAATGTTGGCAAATCAACCCGGAGCAAGCTCCAACTTTTGTGCTATGCTTTGCTAGAGACTACTCGATTTCTGACAGAAAGTCTATGTACCTCGAGTGGCTTATGTCAATGAGGCCGGAAATTTTCCAGCACATACGACATAAACCCCTGCTTGCTGAATAACGACCTGCTACGGGCGAGGAAAGTGGCGCGGCGAGACCCCGTGCCACAACCCACCGTGAAGACCCTCACACAGCAAGGGATTAGGGTCTTATTATCGGATCGTCACAATCAAAAGCAGCTTCCTCAAACCGATGAAAAACAATTTCGACTTCTGAGCCATCAGAAATTTCATTGATATAAATACATCCCTCCTCCTGGGTCAATCGGTTAATGTCTGTAGCTAAACACTGATACATGTAGCTGTTTCCCTCAAGCTTTAATCTTACCCATCTACTCAAAAGCCAGTTTTCAGTATCGTCCGGTCCTTTCAACAAAATTGCATCTAATCGCTGATCATAAAACTGTAGCACTTCATCAACAGAATCTTGGGTTTCAAATAGAAGAATCTCACCTTCTTGGGGCCACAATATTTTTTCCAGGGATTGTTGCGCTAAGCGGTTGCTGAAGTGTTTCTACTCGTGTAAACTCGTCGTTTAATTTTCTGCCTATATCTATAAATATTAGCAATAACAGGGTGCAATTTGCACTCGTAACCCCTGTGACGCAGGTAAATACGACAAAGTTTCACCCATAATCTCGTCGGATAATATTTTTCCCCCGTGAGTTGTAGATAGTTGGAGAGGAGGTGGCTATGTCCTCAGACCCTGAAATCTTCCAAGACTTTACTCAATCATTGGCCGCACGCGACCCCAAAACGGTCAGAGCCTACCTGTCGGCTTTACGTGGTTTTGTTCAATGGTTGGCAGATCAACCCGGCGGCGATCCATTTACCCCAGAAATCATCACAGAAACGGCCGTGAGCGGATACTTGAATTACTTGAAGGAGAAGAAACGATCCCCCAGCACCCGGAGTCAGGCCCTCACCGCCTTACGGCGTTTCTGCCGGTGGGCTATAGGCAAGGGGTATATGACCCGCAACCCGGCCAGCCAAGTGGTCAGGCCAACGGTGGTGAATACAGCCCCACGCGAACTCACACCAGAACAGCGGTATGTACTCAAGAACCGCATTGAGGCTGAACAATCGCCACGACAAGCAGCCATTTTCGCGCTTGGTTATTGGGCGGGATTACGCATTAGCGAAGTGGCACAGCTTCAATTAGAACAATGCACTGTGAACCAACGGAGCGGGCAAATCACCATTTTGGACAGCAAAGGCGGCAAAACCAGAACGATTGATTTACACAACGAGGCGCGTCGGGCATTGTACAACTATATATACGAGGCGGACAACATGCGCCGGGATGCCCGTGACCCGGAGCGCCTATGTCTTCACCAGCCAGCGAGCGGCCTGGCTGCGGCAACAAGACCGTCCGGATCATCTCACGGTGCGCGGTATCGAACATATCTGGACAACGGTGAAACAACAGGCGCGACAAGATGAGTATGACCTCATTACCGACATCACCTTCCACGATTTACGCCACGACTTTGCCCACCGGGCGCGAGCAGCGGGGTGGGGACTGGAAGAAATTGCCGTCTATCTCGGCCACCAAACTCGCGATGGTCTACCCGCCATTGCCACCACCGTCCGGTATACCTTACCCAGCCGGCAACAGCTTAAAAAGAAACTCCAACATCTACCAGGATAAGCTATGACAGACAAAACCCCGCGTGTTCTTAGCCCCGAAGAGCAGCTCCTCTTTACAACCATCCCCGATGATCTTTCGGCTCAAGAGCTGGCTCGTTATTACACGTTAAGCCCAGAGGACAAGGACTTTATCTTCCGCCATCGGGGGCCAGCTAACCGGTTAGGGGTGGCTGTGCAACTCTGCACGCTCCGTTTTCCGGGACGGTTCTTGCTGCAGATGACGGCCATATCTGAGCAGCTGGTCGGCTACGTGGCTGAACAATTGAATCTGCCAGCCGAACCATTTACCCAATACGGCCGCCGCCGGGAAACACCTTACGATCACTTACAAAATATCTGCCAACAGTATGGCTATCGTCCTTGCGACAAAGATGACGCTGTACCACTCATCGGTTATCTCCTGCCTTTTGCGATGGAAAACGATGAGGCTCTGCCCCTGGTGGATGGGGCCATGGCCTGGATGCGCCAGCACAAACTGATCGCCCCCACCATTCTTGTCACTGAAAAGCTGGTCTGGCACATCCAGCGCATCGCTCGCTGGCGGGTTTATCGCCGTATCACCCATAAGCTATCGGCTTCACAACAGGAAACCTTGCAGCGATTATTGGTGGTGGCGGCCGATAAAGGGGGACAAACCCCGCTGACCTGGTTGCGGATGACAGCCCCTAAACCATCATCAGATGGAATGAATCATCTGCTGGAGCGCATTGCCTTCGTCAATGATTTACAGTTACCTGCCCGGCCGGACAACGTCCATCCGGCTCGTTTTCGCCAATTGGCGCAACGGGGGGAACGTTACCGGCCACAACCGTTGGCCAACCTGGAAAATCCGCGTGAACGCTATGCGCTGCTGGTGGCTCATCTCAACGAACAGCACCAGACATTGATTGACCAGCTGGTGGATATGTTTGACCGCTGGTTGAGTGACCTGATGCGTAAGGGACGCAATAAGCAACGACACTACTTGCACCGCCATATCACCGTCCTTAACCGCGACCTCAACACCCTGGCGCAAGCGATGGCCGCTTTTCTGGAGGCCAGGGTCAAAGGGGTGGACCCTTACGACGCTGTTTTTGCTGTCGTGACAGAGGATGTTCTAACGGAAACGGTCGCCTCGGCCTCGGCGTATACCCGGCCGGCCGACATGGATTTTCGGGACCTGGTGGAAAACACCTTCAACCGCCGGCGCAAAGCGATGCTGGAGATGATGCGCTCCCTCACCTTTGAGGCCATTCAGGAGACCCACTCCAGTCTTGAAGCGCTGGAATATGTATTGCGCTTGTTAGATGAACACGACCAACGGGTCCGCAGCGAAGAAATCGTCATTAACGGTGAGGTGTTGACCGCGCCGCTGGAACACCTGAAACGAAAACGATGGAAACGACACGCCTTGACAGAGGATGGCATTAACCCCAATTACTATGAACTGGCTGCTTTTGACCGGCTGCAAGATGGTCTGCGCTCTGGTGATATTGCCGTAGCCGGCAGCCATCGCTACCAGCCATTTGATGATTATCTGTTGTTACGCGATGAGTGGGAGCGGCTCAAAAAAGAAGAACAGACGCGCCTGGCTGTTTCTGATGACCCGAAAGCCTATTTACAGGAGAGCCAGGAGCAGATAGCTGACCTTCTCAAGCAGGTCGCTGAGGTTATTGCCGAAGAAGATAGTCATCTTTCGCTAGGGGATGATGGCTCCTTACATTTGCAGCGACTGGAACAGGCGACCCCACCCGAAGTCAAAGCTTTCCGGCGACAACTATACAGTTATGCGCCCCTGGTCGAGATGAGCCAGGTGATTGTGGATGTCAATGAGTGGATGGGTGCCCTCCAGTTCTTTCCCCATTTGCTAACGGGGGAGGCTCCAACCGGCTATCACCAGGCAGTCCTCATTGCTACTTTGATGGCCTCGGGCATGAACATTGGCCCCACCAAGATGGCTCAGGCTTGCGACTTTTCGGAGCAAGAACTGATGCAGTCGGCCGAATGGCACATTCGGGAGGAAACACTGCGCCAGGCTATCGCCGAATTAGACAACTTTGTGCTGCACCACCCCTTTTCCAGTCATTGGGGCAGTGGCATCGCCTCTTCTTCGGATGGATTGCGTGTCCCGGTTGTGGTCAATGCCCCCAATGCCGTTTACAACGCCCGCCATTTCTGGTACCGGCGGGGCATTACCATCGTGGCTCATGCGGCCGACATCTGGATGCCTTTTTATCCCCAGGTGATGCAAGACACGAGTGAGGCGCTGTATGTGATTGATGCCCTCTGCCACCATGAAACGGACTTTGACATCCAGGAACATTACACTGATACAGCCAGCGCTACCTATCATGTATTTGCCCTTTGCCGGATGTTGGGCTTTCGCTTTGCGCCGCGTATCCGCGGTATAACCAAAAAGTATCTTTACACTGTCGAGCCATTGACCGCTGACAAAGCTTTGCAGCCGCTCATCCAAGGAACGGTAGAGTCTGAACTGGTTGTCCCCAACTGGGATGAAATGCGCCGGCTGTCTGCTTCAATCCGGCATGGCACGGTGTCGGCCTCATTGATGATGCGTAAGTTGGCTTCCTATCCCAAGCAGAATCAGTTGGCTCTAGCTTTCAAGGAGGTCGGGAAACTGGAACGGACCATTTTCGTCCTCAACTACTTACTGGACCGGTCATTGCAGCGGCGTAATTTGCGGGGTTTGAATAAAGGGGAGGCGATTTGGGGCGCTGCTCGCGCCTTCAATATCGGCCGTGACGGAGAAATGTATGACCGTGACTTTGATGCCCAGATGAACAGGGCAAGCAGTACCATGCTGCTGGTAGCCATGCTGTCTGCCTGGAATACCGTTTACTTGGATAAGATTGTCAACACGCTTAGAGCGAAAGGCGAAGAAATCCCCGATGAATATCTGGCTCATGTGTCGCCTTTGGGCTGGCAACACATCAATTTGTTGGGCCGGTATGAGTTTGACCTGACACAGGCTTACCCGTTACATGCCTTACGGCCGTTGCGTAAGCCGGTGGATTGAGCGTTGACATGTCCTTAACGCCACAATCCCTGGAAAAAATATTGTGACCCCATAAACTCTCCACTCCATCCTTTGCCGGACTGCAAGCGAGTCAGGATCTCCTCTGCTTGCTGGCGGGAGATGTCCGCAGGCGTTAAGTCCGTGATATTACGGCCTATGGCTTCCGCGCCTGACCAGCCATAGAGAATTTCGGCAAAGCGATTCCAGTAAATCACTTTGTTTTCTACATTTGTAGCTATGACTGCCTGTCCAACTGTATTCAGTAACTGCGCCTGAAAGTGGATGGCTTTCTCCGCCTGTTTGCGCTCGGTGACATGATACACCAATGATATTGCCCTGCTCGTCTTTTATAGGGGATATGGAGACCGAAACAAAAATCGCATTGCCATCTTTTTTCAGACGGATAGCGTCATAGTTCCGCACAGTTTCACCAGCCACGACCTTCTGCATAAGTACCATATCCTCACCCACATTTTCGGATGGCATGAGAATCGTGATGGGTTTCTGGATGACTTCATCTGCTGAGTAGCCAAAGATCTTTTCCGCCCCCCGATTCCAGCTTGTAATAATCCCATCCAGCGTCTCACCAATAATCGCATCATTTGAAGAGGTGACAATGGATGCAAGTCGGGCGAGTTCCCCCTCGGCTCGCTTATGCTCACGCAAATCAGTGACGACCAGACCCAGGATCAATAATTGACTGAATTGCAAAGCATTCGCCCCAATGTGGACGGGTATTGGCTCACCTTGCTGATTTCGTAAGGTAAACTCGCCGTAAATACTCTCCGGCGATTGGGCTGCCTGAATAAATTCAGTAAACCGCTGGTGATCTTCAGGCATAAAGTGTTGATAAATTGACCGGGAAAGCATTGCCTCCAAGGGGTAAATTCGGGATAGATGTTGTTGGCGAATTACTGTGAGAGGGTTTCTGCCGACAAGTTTGTATAATTCTTCGGTAAAACGCTGGAGGTATTTGAATGTCAATGTATCCCGAACCAATCTTTGAAGTACCTGAACTAACAGAAAAAGTAGCTA
>JBGTCV010000092.1:0-4741 GCA_041748655.1 Promineifilaceae bacterium (SeqCode)
TAGAAGTTGTCCTTTACAAATTAGTTCGAAGATTGTCATTCCTTCGACAAGCTCAGGACAGGACTGAGCGGAGTCTTCGGAGCGAAGCATCCCGCTTACACAGAGGAACGGGATGCTTCGGAGGACCTCAGCATGACACGCTTTTTTGCCAGATTTGTAAAGCACAGATTGCCTGAAATGAACCATGCCCAAAAATGCTGCGCTAACCACAGCTTCGCCTGTCCCCAAAGATTGGGCCAATTTTCGAAAATTGGCCCAATCTTGGTTTGGCCTAATTCAAATTCTCAAAAATACCAGCAGCGCCCATACCGCCGCCAATGCACATCGTCACCATGCCAAATTGGCTGCCGCGCCGCTTCATCTCGTTGATGATTTGCACCGTCAGCTTGGCCCCAGAGCAGCCCAGCGGATGCCCCAACGCAATCGCGCCACCGTTCACATTGGTGATCTCCTCATCCAGCCCCAGCTCGCGAATGACGGCCACTGCCTGGGCCGCAAACGCCTCGTTCAGCTCAATCAGGTCGATGTCACTCAGCGCCATGCCGGTGCGCTTCAGCAGACGCGGTACGGCCGAAATCGGCCCCACACCCATAATTTCCGGGCGCACCCCACCGACGTTGAACCCAACAAAGCGCACCAGCGGCTTCAGCCCCAGCGCTTCGGCTTTGCTGCGCTCCATCACCAAAATGGCCGCAGCCCCATCACTCAGCGGCGACGCGTTGCCAGCCGTAACCGTGCCACCTTGCTTAAACACCGGGCGCAGTTTGGCCAGTCCTTCCAACGTGGTTTCTGGGCGAATGTGCTCGTCCCGGTCAAACACAATGGTCTGGCGCTGCGGCCCGTTGGGGCCAGGCGTCACTTCTTCCACCTCGATGGGCAAAATCTCCCCTTTGAACAGCTCTTTTTCATAGGCCGCCACCGCCCGCTGGTGGCTGCGCAGGGCAAACTCATCCTGCGCCTGGCGGCTCACCTCAAACTCAGTGGCAACCTGTTCGGCCGTCAGCCCCATGCCCATGTACACTTCCGGGGCATGTTCCACCATGTGCGGGTTGGGGTTTACCCGAAAGCCGGTCATTGGCACCAGGCTCATCGTCTCCGCGCCGCCCGCGATAATCGCATCTGCCCCGTTGGCGATGATGCGCTCGGCGGCCAGAGCGATGGTTTGCAGGCCGCTGGAGCAGAAGCGGTTGACCGTCATCCCCGGCACTTCCACCGGTAGCCCGGCGCGCAGGGCGATGGTGCGGGCAAAGTTGAGCCCCTGCGCCCCTTCCGGCATGGCGCAGCCCATAATCAGATCATCAATTTCGTGCGGGTCCAGCCCGCCAGCCTGCCGCATCACCTCAGCCACTACCGCCGCCGCCATCTCATCCGACCGCCAGTTGCGCGTCGTGCCTCGTTTGCCTTTACCAACGGCCGTTCTGCTGGCCGCTACAATGACTGCTTCTCGTGTCATAATTTGTCTCCTTTTTAGGAGTAATTATGTAATTAGGTAATTGAGTAATTTAGCCGCTTCCAGCCAGATTCTCTTAAATCGAGCCAGAAAATAATCAAAGATTTCGCAGATTTTGCAGATTTCGCAGATAAATAAAATCTATTAAATCTGCGAAATCTGTTGATAAATCATTTTTGATCTGGTTCCTTTGAGTTACCCAATTACCCCAATTACTCAATTACTTAATTACGTAGTGGTTTGCCCGTTTGCAACATCTGCATCATCCGCTCGCGGGTTTTCTCTTCACCCAGCAGGGAGATAAACGCTTCCCGCTCCAGATCGAGGATGTACCAGGGATCGACCCAGGTGCCAGCGCTGAGATCGCCGCCAGTGAGTACGTGGGCCAGTTTGTTGCTGATCACCTGATCGTGTTCGCTGGCGAAATTGCCCCAGACGAAGCCCTGCACGCCCAGCTTCAGCGCGTAGAGCGCGTCGCGACCGGCCGCGTAGATTTTCTCTACCTCCGGCGGACGCGCACCGATGGCCACCAGCTGGAGCGCCCGCGCTTTGGCCTGGGCCAGCCGGTGCTCGGCGTTCATGACAATCATGTCGCTGTGGCGCAGGTAGCCCATTCCCTTGTTTTGCCAGGCAGATTCGCCTACTTTAGCCGTGGCAATCTGGGTAAACACATCTTGCAGCACGGGCAGCACGTCGGCGTTATCGGTTTTCATGACGGGATTAATTCTGCGGCGCATCAGCTCCTTGCAGCCGCCGCCCGCCGGAATCAGGCCAACGCCAACTTCCACCAGGCCCATGTAGCTTTCGTGTGCAGCAACGGCTTCCCAACCGGCCACAGCCATCTCCACACCACCGCCGAGGGCCATGCCTTGAACGGCCGTTACCACCGGTTTTGGCGCGTGCTGTAAATTAAACGTCAGCGACTGCAAGCCATGAATCATCTGGTTCAAATCGTCCCAACGGCCGCTGGCGGCAGCCACGCCCACGGCAAACAGGTTCGCCCCCACGCAGAAGTTGTCCGCGTCGTTGCCGATCACCATCGCGTCAAAATCGCTGTCCAGCCGGGCCAATGCCTCATGCCCCAGGGCAATGATCTGGTCGTCAATGGCGTTCATCTTGGCGTGGAATTCAAACAACAGTACGCCGTCGCCCATGTCTAGCAGGCTGGCGCTGTCATTGCGGGCCACTTCTTTGCCTGCCTCGTGCAGCCCGGCTAAGGTGATGATCTTTTTATCGATCGGTTTGGGGCTGTACTGTTTGGTGGTGAAGTCGTAGAAACGGCCGTTTTCATAAAAGCTGCCATGCCCAGCCGCGACCATCTCTTTCACCCAACCAGCCACTTCCAGCCCCGCCGCTTCCATCTTGGCGATGGTGTTGGCCACGCCCAGCATGTCCCAAATCTCAAACGGGCCTGCTTCATGGGCAAAACCCCAACGGTTGGCGTTGTCTACATCCACAATCGAGTAAGCAATCTCCGGCGTGACGTAGGCGGCGTAGGCCAGCATGTAGTAGGTCGTGTCGCGCACAAAATTGGCGGCGCGGTCGTCAAATTCCAGCAGCTTGCGCAGCCGTGCGCCCAAATCCTCAATCTTGCGCACCGCGCCCATGGAGTCAAAGCGCACGCTCGGCGCATTGGCATATTCCAGCGTCTCTGGATCAATCGTATGGAACTCGCGCTGGCCGCCGACGCTCACCTGCTTGTAGAAGCCCTGGCCACTTTTGTTGCCCAGCCAGCCCTTTTCCGCCAGTTTCTGGTTCAGCGCTGTGCTTTTGGGCCCTTTCAGGATTTCACGGTACGGATCGTGGGGAATGGCCGGGTAGAGGTTGTTGTTGACGTGCATCATCACATCCAGCCCCACCAAATCCGTCAGGCGGAAGGTGGCGGTTTTGGGATGGCCCACCAGCGGCCCGGTGATGGCGTCTACTTCGGCGATGGTATAGCCATTTTCCAGGGCGTACTCCGCCAAATAAGACCCGACGATGGCAATGAAGCGGTTGGCGATAAAGTTGGGTGTATCTTTACAGACCACCACACCTTTACCCAGCGTTTCGCTGCCAAACTGCACCATAAAATCGATCAGTTCGGGGGCGGTGTCTGGCGTGGGGATGATTTCTAGCAGCTTCAGGTAGCGCGGCGGGTTGAAGAAGTGGGTGCCCAGGAAGTGAGCGCGGAATTCGTCGGAACGGCCGTTGGCAATCTCATGAATCGGAATGCCAGAGGTGTTGCTGCTAACAATGCTGCCCGGCTTGCGCACCTTTTCGATGCGTTCCATCAACGCCTGCTTGGGGGCCAACTGCTCGATGATGACTTCGACAATCCAGTCACAATCTGCCAGCAGCTCAAAATCATCTTCTAAATTGCCCAGGGTGATCAGGTCGCCCCGGTCGGCGCGGGCCAGGTTGGCCGGACGGGCCTTGGCCATGCGGTCGTACAGACTCTGCACAATGCGATTACGCGCCTTGGGATTATCTTTTTCGGCTTCGCTTAAATTGGGGGGAACCATATCCAGCAGCACCACGGGAATGCCAATATTGGCCAGATGCGCCGCAATGCCGCCGCCCATCGTACCGGCCCCAATTACGGCCGCTTTTCGTATCGAAAATGTCATGTGTCAACTTCTCCTAGATTTTTGGCCACAGAGCACACAGAGGCTTGTGAGAACTAAAGGGAAAATCCGTGCAATCTGCGCAATCTGTGTTTAGTTTGGCGAAAATCCTTCAGCAAAAACATCATCCATGCTGAGCGTGTCGCCTTCTTGTATTTCCAAATCAGCCTGCTTGATGCTTTCATACAAGCCGGGCTGCGAAAGCAAGGTCACCGTTTCCAGGAGGCTTTCGTATTCCTCTTCCGAAAGGAGAACTGCCCCTCCTTCCTCAAAAGCAATGCGATATTGCTTGTGCTCACGCACCGTCGCTCGCAATAAATCCAAAAAATCATCTTTTGCGTTCGTAGCAGTGATTGTTTGCATCGTTTTTCGCCTCCAATTTTTGTAATCAGCATTTTTGGGGTCAGTAATCAGCGTGGCACAAGTGTACCACCACCAGCCCGCCGGGCCATAAATGGCCCGGCTAATTATGGAAGCCCCAAAGGGGCTTTTAGCCTCGCAGAGGCTTCCATAGCTAGCCGGGGGCTTATGAAAATAAATCGGTATTCCTGAAATTGTCATTCCGAGCCGTCTTCGGCGAGGAATCTTCGCGTTGGCCGAGGTGAAAGATTCCTCGCTCCGAAGACTCCGCTCGGAATGACAGATAGTTTATTACCGATCTAAAAAGTTTATCTTCATCAGCCCC
>JBGTCV010000093.1:0-21013 GCA_041748655.1 Promineifilaceae bacterium (SeqCode)
AGCTCTCCTTAGACGGAACGCCGGAGCGACGGCCGTAACCGGGATATTCCAACACAAAAACAGCGTCCTCCTCGGCAAAACAAGGTATGGCGTACAGCCGGTCCGACGCCTGACCGGCGTTGCCGTGCAGCATCAGCCAGACATTCCGGGGCGACTCGACCAGGCGGGCGTACCCGATAATCTCCTCTCCCTTGCGCCAGGGGGTTAGATCGTTGTTGTGCGGGCGGTGGGTAGGGAAGAAGAGAAAGAACCGCTCCAGCGAAGCGCGTCCGGCGGTGGCCAGGAAGGCGACGGCCGTTAACAGGATAAGTAGAACCGCCAGCCGCAGCCAGAAGCCGGGCCGTTTCTGATTATCCGCTCGTGAGGCATTTATCTCATTGTCGCTCATATCATCCTTATTCGTAGAACGATTTTCCAAATCGTTCTCTGGGCGATTTGGAAAAGCACCCTTGAAAGTATGGTAGTAGTAAGTCACCCTCCTATTTGTTACAATCTGCCATTGATTCTGTCTCATAAAAAGGTGAAATCTCACCTCAAAGTTAACAACAAGCAGTTCGAGGAAGGGTTATGAACGACAGTTCGCGAACCATTCTGGGGCCGCACGGCCGTTTCGTTCGGCAAGAGAATGGGCTCATTTATTCCTACAAAACCGATAACGTTACGATAGACAAAGCCACAGCGCTTGAAAACCTTAAGAGCATTCGGGCACTTGATGATTCCGGCATGGCCCGACTTATTGTAATTCAAGGTCGTCATGTAGAATACACCTTTAACGCTCAACACATCTTACTTACCAATACGCTTCTTAGCGGGTTGGCCTTCGTGATCCAAACCAAAACTCAACTTCTGACAGCCGGGCTGCTTAAAGATATGGCAAAAACCTTTAAGGCTAAGTATCCGGTTGCCATCTTTAATCACATTGAAGACGCTGAGGATTGGCTGCTTGCCCTTTAAGCTAAATGATGATGATTCTTGACGCAGCCGCTGGCAGGTGATGCCGATCCGAAAATGTGTCACGGAAGTTTCATGACGGTCGGGCACTCCAGGGAAACCCACGGCGTCACGAAAAACGAACGCAACCGGAACGCCTGGCTAAACGGCCGTTTCCCCCCACCACATACGATTTTGCAAAGTTGCCTGTAAAGCAAAGCTGGTTAAAATAAATATGCGCTGGTTGTTTTGGGTATTGGCTAAAGACTCCTCCCCCAAACTGGCACGAGAGAAACGCGACTGGAACAAAGACAACCAGGGTACGGACAGTCCCACCCCCCTCAGCCAATGCCTTAGACGAATCCGGGAAAGCCGCTTGAGAAATCAGGCGGCTTTTTGTTTTCATGACGAACGGCCGTAGCCAGGCGGAGCTATTGTCACGAAAGTTTTAATTTGCTATTATGTTGACGCGAGTTCAGGGTGCAGGCGGCCAGAATGCCAGTGACTTGTGACAGCAACCAAGCTATTATTTGATTTATAAGGTCATCCGTGGCCGCCACTGAACTCGCACTTCTTGGCAAACGGATGACTTTTTTGTTGGGTGTCGCATCCAGGCTGACTAGCTTGAATAAACTACTATAGACCTGATCAAGAATTACTCTAGTAACGCAGCATAATACATTGTTGGGCTTTGTAAAGAATACAGCATTGATAATTAGCAAAGAAATAATCAGAAAGCTCATAGATGACACAGAGAATCTTCCTGGAAAGGTCTTCGCCTATACGATCCAGTTACTAATCGTTACATCACTTGTGACTTTTACTATTAATACCCTTCCTGATTTACCACAAAAAACCAAAGAAATATTATCTATATTGGAAATGCTTACAGTATCAATTTTCACCATCGAATATATATTAAGGATATTTGTGGCTGAAAAAAAAGCGGGGTTTATATTTAGCTTTTATGGCTTAGTTGATTTGGTAGCAATCCTTCCGTTTTATATTTCTGCTGGTATCGATCTGCGTGCGGTCAGGATATTTAGGCTTTTGCGTTTAGTCAGAATCTTAAAATTGTTTAGGTACAACCAGGCAATAAAGAGATTTCAACGTGCATTGGTTATAGCGAAAGAAGAACTCATATTGTTCGGTTTCGTTGCAATCATTATGCTTTATTTGTCTGCTGTTGGTATTTACTATTTTGAAAATGAAGCGCAGCCTGATCAGTTTAAATCTGTATTACA
The DNA here is from genome assembly GCA_041748655.1 of Promineifilaceae bacterium (SeqCode). GTDB lineage: Bacteria > Chloroflexota > Anaerolineae > Promineifilales > Promineifilaceae > Leptofilum. The sequence goes on from JBGTCV010000093.1 coordinate 2,175, forward strand.
TAGCCTTTGGTGGGCCCTCACAACACTAACTACTGTCGGTTATGGAGATATGTTTCCGGTTACTGCAGGAGGGAAGGTTTTTACGTTTTTGGTTCTAATGGTTGGCCTGGGCATTGTTGCTGTACCAACAGGCTTAATTGCATCAGCACTATCCCAGGCTCGTGATGAAGAATCAGCATAACAATCACATGCACTCGGACAACAAAAAGTACCCCACTTCATTCCTCGTCGCTCTGCTTTTTGCTGCCGGTGATGGGCGGCGTTAGGCGGGCCAGGTTATGGTGGCGTTGAGGCGGTCGGGTTAGGTTTGCTGGTTGAAAGGGGAGGATGTGCTCAGGAAAACGGCCGTGCGTTCTTTCAGTCAGCAGTCAGACTTGCAAGAAGCGGCAGAAGCGGGCGTTGAGTGTTCCAAAAGCCCTGATGACAATTACGATATTTTCTCTCAAGTTGGAAAAGTATGGCTAAGACAATGACGCCAGCTGAGTTTGTGGCGAAGTGGTCGCGGATTCAGCAGAAGGAAACGACAGTTTACACACAACTCTACACAGCCGCTTGAGAAATCAGGCGGCTTTTTGTTTTCATGACGATATCAAAGATGATAATTCAATATGCAGACAAGTTTCCGGCATCAAGAAACGCGTGCAAAAAGAGAGCCAGTGTCTTTCAATTAGCTAAAGCGTTTTCGTTAGCAGCAAGTAACTTACCATGAGCATATGTCAAAACAAATTCATGTTCACTTTAAACAATTGTTGAAACCGGCGTTTTTGGAGCAAAAGGACGAAACTGTACGCTAAGGTTAAGCGATGACTGGTATCCAGATGCATCAGAAATGCCTTTTCTTGATTCCCCCTTCGCTAATGTTCGACACATCCCCCGGGATAATGGCCGGTGTACGCTTGGGCAGCGTCTCCCGCATGACGGCCGTTACTACCACGCCCGACAGCAAAGTAAGTACGCCGATGGCGGCGATAGCCGCGTTCATCCCTAGCAAGTCTGCCAGGAAGCCGGACGCCAGTGCCCCCACGGCGTAGCCACCGTCCCGCCACAGCCGGTACACGCCGACCGCTGAACCGCGCCAAGTGGGATGGGCCACGTCGGAAATGGCGGCCAACAGCGTCGGATATACCATGCCCGTACCCAGCCCCAGCAGGGCCACGGCCGTTAACCACCAGGAAAAGCTCCGTCCCCATACCAGCAGCCCGATGCCCGCCGCCTGCACCCACATCCCGCTGGCAATCAGCCCCTTACGGCCTATCCGGTCGCTTAGCGCACCGGTGAACAGTTGGCTCATGCCCCACACCCCCGGATACGCTGCCGCCAGCAGCCCAATCCGCTCCACCGAAAGACCAAAACCAGCTAGAAACAGCGGCAGCAGCCCCCACACCATGCCGTCGTTCAGGTTATTGACCATGCCCGCCTGGCTCACTGAGAATAACGTTTTGTTCTTCCAGCTGGTCAGCAGCAAAATCTGGGCAAAAGAGGGAACATCTTCGTTTCCCGTTTTTTCTACGCCGCCAAGCTGCGCCTCCAGTTCGGCAAAGGGGCGCGTTTCGCGTACAAAAAAGAGCGAAAAGAGCAGCCCAAGCACCGCCAGCACCAAACCGGGCAGGAAGGGCGCTGGGCGCAGACCGTAGGCAGCAGCCAGATAGCCGCTGCCCAGCGCCGCCAACGATACCGCCAGATAACCGGCAAACTCATTCAGTCCCATCGCCAGGCCGCGCTGTTTGGGGCCAACCAGATCAATCTTCATAATCACCGTCGTGGACCAGCACAGCCCCTGGTTAACGCCCAACAGCACGTTGGCAAAGACGATCCAGCCCCAACTGGGTGCGAAAATGAGCAGCAGTGGCACCGGCAGGCCTACCAGCCAGCCGGCAATGAGAATCCGCTTGCGCCCCCAGCGGTCCCCCATGCTGCCGGCAAACAGATTGGCAATGGCCTTGACCACGCCAAAGGTGACGATGAACGAGAGAACGGCCGTGCGCGAAACCAAACCAAAATCCGCTTCCGCAATGAGCGGCACCACGGTGCGTTCCAGCCCCACCATCGCGCCCACAAAAGCATTGATAACAATTAGCAGCGCAAACTGCTGCCAGTTGGCGCGCAGACCCAGACGAATGTTTGCAGTTACATTGTTTGTGTCCACAATTTAACTCACCGCGCAGCGATTGGCACCTGCTTCCAGGTCCGTCACGTCCCCGACTGGCCAGCTGCCTGCTTCGTTGAGCGAGACGATACGGCTGTGATTGGGCGGCGTGGGCGGCAGATTGGCCAAAAGCCAGTTGACGAATTCCGTTTCGGCCAGCTGCAGCCGCGACACCCGTGTCTGTACCGCTTGCAGCGTCGCCGCCAGGGGCACGTTGTCGAAGGGAACCGGTTCACTGGTATGGCCGGGCAGGATCAGCACGTCGCCGGACAGCTGTTGCAGCTGCTGCAACGACCGGTAGAGCGTCTGCGCCCGCCGCTCTGCTTCTTCAGGATTGGCCTCTAAATCGGGCCGACCGACGCCATCAAGAAAGAGCGTATCGCCAGTAAAGAGTGCCTTTTTGTCGAGAAGGTAGGCGGTGCTTTCCTCGGTATGGCCCGGCGTTGCCAATACCTGCAAACGGCCGTCGCCCACCGTCAGCACATCGCCATCCTGCACCGGTGTGAAGTGGGCGGCGCGCTCGTTCTGCGGCAGGTAAAGAGTCGCACCTGTCATCCCAGCCAGCAGCCGGCTGCGCGACAGGTGGTCGGCGTGGATGTGGGTATCGATAACCTGCGTGATGCTCCAGTCGTGCTGTTCGGCCAGTGCCACGTAAACGTCTGGCGGCAGCGAAGCGTCAATGACCAGCGCCTCGTCGCCAGAGCCGATGAGGTAAGAGAGGCAGCCCTTCCCCGTTCGTCGTAGTTGAATTACCTGGACCTGGCTGGCTAGCAGCGGCACGTCGGCGCTGTTCCAGGCTAGGCTCCACGCCTTCATCCCACCGGCCAGGGAGTGCGCCTGGTAACCTTTTTCGCGCAGCTGTCTGGCCGCTGTCAGGCTGGTAATGCCCGCACCACAAATGGTGACAATCGGTTGATTGGTGGGCAGATCCACGTCGGCCAGAGCGTCCGGGTCTCCGGCTTTCAGCGCGGTGTAAGCGTCCACGTGTACGCTGCCGGGAATACGCCATTCAGCCCACTCTTCTGCCGGGCGCACGTCGAGGATGGTTAACGGCCGTTCCTGCACCAGCATATCGCGCAGCGCTGTAACGCTAACTGTTTCCGAAATAATATCTGTTGTTGTCATCTCTTTTTCTCCTTATCACCTACCACGCAGCTAAAAGACCAAGACCTGGTCCGCGGCCAGCGTCCACTCCCCCTCCAAATCCATATTGCCGCTAATCACGCCTTCGATCATTGTTTCAGACTCGAGCCCGCGAGCCTCGCTGCAAGAGCCTCAGGTGGCCACGGTGCCGCGGTGCGCCAGCGACTTCACCATCCGCTCCACGTTGTAGTACCCCTGGGGCGTCTGCTGGCCGCGCCGGGCGCACTGCACGCCGTCCCCGGTGAGAAAGATACGCACGGCAGCGCCAGGTCGCTTGACCAGGTTCAGCGCCAGGCGCAAGGCGTTGTAGGCCCGCTCATTGCCGTAAGGACCGTCGTTGATAATAAAAAGAAAGCTGCGTGTGATGTTGTGTGTCATATTTATCCTCCAGATTTATATTGGCTGCGCGACGGCATATCCTGCCTGTCGCCATTCAGCTACCCCTTCCTCCAGGCGGCGCACCTCGTGGCCCCTTTCGGCCAGCAGCGCCAGAGCGTCGTCGGCGAAGACACAGTAGGGGCCACGGCAGTAAGCCACGATGGTTTTATCGGTCGGCAGCGTATCCAGCCGCTTCTCCAGTTCTTCATGAGGCAGCGAAATAGCCTGCGGCAGGTGGCCGGCCTCATATTCCACGCGGGAGCGCACGTCCAACAGCACCAGATCGTCCTGCGCCAGCCGCTGACGCAGCTCCGTCGCCGAAATTGGTTCAAATTCATGGCGACGCTGCCGGTAGGCGTCCAAAGCCCGTTCCACTTCGGCGTTTTGCTGCGTAGCCACCTGGCGCAGCTCCAGCCACAAGTTGGCCACGGCTGGATCAGCCAGCCGGTAGCGCATGTACAACCCCTCCCGTTCACTGGTCACGAGCCGCGCCTGTTTGAGTCGCTGTAGGTGCTGCGAGGTATTGGCGATGCTCATCTGCGCTTCCTGGGCCAACTCTTCCACAGTACGTGGCGCCTGCACCAGCAGGTCCAGCAGCTCCAACCGGTGTGGGTTGGCCATTGCGGCCGCAATCTGGCTGAAGAGTTGATAAAGTTGGTCCTTGTTGTGCCGACGGGCAGCGCTGTTTTCTAAGTCAGTCATCGTAATTCGCCTTGTATTTTACTATTCAATATATTACTTGAATAATAACTAAAAAAAAGTTTCTGTCAAGATAACAGGATTTAATCTGCATCCCTCCGCGTCACCGGCAGCCAAAAGAGAAAGCGCCTGCCCTGGCCCGCCGCCCACGTTGCCCAGCAAAGCACCGCCCAACTGCAAGCCCTCGACCAACAGCTCCAGGCCCGGGACGAAGCGCTGCGTAAAGCCCAGGCAGAAAATGAGGCGCTCAAGGCCCAATTAGCCGCCGCCCAGGTGCAAACGGCCGTACAAAAAGCAGCGAATACGGCCGTTCCCGACACCCACGACTACTCCGAAGCCGAAACCCGCGAAAAGTTCATCGACCTCATGCTGCGCGAAGCCGGTTGGGACCCCCACGCCCCCAACGTGAGCGAATACCCCGTCGTCGGCATGCCCTTTGGCCGCAAAACTGGCAAGATCGATTACGTCCTCTGGGGCGACGACGGCCTGCCCCTCGCTCTCGTCGAAGCCAAGCGCACTAGCAAAGACCCCTACATCGGCAAGCAGCAGGCCAAACTGTACGCAACTGCCTGGAGCAAATGCACGGCCAGCGTCCCATCATCTTCTACACCAACAGCTACAAAACCTGGCTCTGGGACGACCAGCGCTACCCGGAGCGGCTGGATTGGGGCGACAGTGACGAAATTCCCAACAAAGTAGACGCCGCCGACCTGAACACCTGGCTGTTCAACGAAAACACCGTAGACCGCATCCTCAAATCCCTCATGGAAAACGGCCTCAAGGTGGCGGGCGGCGACCGGCTGGGCAAAACCATCATCTTCGCCAAAAACCACAAGCACGCTGTCTTTATCGAGCAGCGATTCAATGCCCACTATCCCCATTACAACGGCGAATTCGCCCGCGTCATTGATAACCAGGTCAACTACGCCCAGGACCTTATCGACGACTTTGGTAAACCAGACAGCAACGCCCACATCGCCATCTCCGTGGACATGCTAGACACCGGCATCGACGTGCCGGAAGTGGTCAACCTGCTTTTCTTCAAGGTGGTGCGCTCCAAAACCAAGTTCTTCCAGATGATCGGCCGGGGCACTCGCCTCCGCCCTGATCTCTTCGGCCCAGGCCAGGATAAAGCCTACTTCCTCATTTTCGACGCCTGCCAGAACTTCGAATTCTTCAACCAAAATCCGGAAGGCGTCAAAACCAGCCAGCCGGAACCGCTGGGGCAAACCGTGTTTAAAAAGCGGCTCACCCTGCTGCAGCAAACCCGCCAGATGGCCCGCACCAACCCGGCGCTGGCCGACCTCGCCAGCAGCCTGCACAGCCACGTCGCCACCATGAACCTCGACAACTTCATCGTACGGCCGCAGCGGCAGCACGTAGAACCATTCCAGGATCGCCGCCGCTGGGACAACCTCAGCCGCACCGATGCCGCCCAGCTGGCGCAGCACGTCTCCGGCCTCCCCACCCAGCTGCCCACAGAAGACGAAACCGCCAAACGGTTCGATCATCTCATCTTGCAAATGCAGCTGGCCCAGCTGGAAGGAGCCGCCACCTTCAACACCCTGCGCGACAAAGTGATCGAGCTGGCCAATAATCTGGAAAGCAAAAGCGCCATCCCCAGGGTGAATGCCCAACTGGCCTTCATCCAGGAAATACAAACGGAGGCGTTTGGCAGGAGATCACACTGCCCCCTTATGGAAGATGTACGCTTGCGCCTGCGCCAACTGGCGGTTCACACCGACAAGTCACGGCGGGTTGAACTCTACACAGCCTTCAGGGATGAGGGCGGCGGTGAATACGTCACGAGCGGCGTCAACATGGCCCAATACCGCAAAAAGGTGGAGCAGTTCCTGCGCCAGCACAAAGATTATTGGGTCATTCAAAAAATCCGCCTGGCCATCCCCCTGGATACCACCGACCTGGTCGCGCTAGAGGAATTTTTCTATCAAGCGGAAGCCGTGGGCAGCCGCGAGCAGTTTATGCGCTTTTTTGGCCAGCAGGAAAATCTGGCCGCCTTTATCCGCAGCCTGGTTGGCCTGGATCGCAAAGCGGCCAAAGAAAAGTTCGCCACCTTCCTGGACGGCCACACCTACACTGCCGACCAAATCCGCTTTGTGAACTACATCATCGACCACCTAACCGCCAACGGCACCATCGAGCCAGGGTTGTTGTATGACCAGCCATTTACGGCCGTACACGACCAGGGCATAGAAGGACTCTTCCCCAAATAGACACTGGCGCAGCAGCTGACCTCTAATTGACGGGCTAAAAATCGTACCACAGCCGACGGTATCTCCTGCTTCCGCTGGGGAAACCGCCCGGCATATTGAAACCACTTGAGCAGCAACGGGAATTCACAGGATGTGTCACTGCGAGATTCTACCTATTAATCGCCTGGCTGTGAAACAATCCGTGACCAGCACATTGATCCAACCGCCGCGCAGCGCGCCCCAAATCGCTTCTTGCTTGCGTCGCCCGCCAGCCACCCCCACCGCCCGATCTGCCTGTCGTAGATGCTCCAGAGACATTGAGACGACACGTTGATCTAATGGCGTTTGCACAGGACGGCCGTCAGCGGCAAAAAAGTGCAGCAAAATGTCCCCCACTGCCCCTTCTCTTCGCAACGTCGCCAACTCCTCAGATCCAAAAATATTGCCGCTGTCCGCCAGCAGTTCCGAAGGCTCTACCGCACCAATACCGACTAACGCCAGCGTCACCTGCCCAAACAACGACATCGCTGTCTGCACATATTGGTCAGACAAGATCACCTCACGTACCGCCTCGGAACCAACGATACCCGGCGCAGGCAGGAAAATGCCTGTGCCGTTGACCAGTTTGGCAAAGCGGTCAGTCAGGCGGGTGGCGTGAAGTTCAGCCGCGGGATTGCCAATCCCCCCCAGAATTTGCACGACCTGGATGTTGTTTTTGCGCGGTATAGCGTGCATGGCGTCCACCATCGCCAGTAAGGTGGCGCTCCAGGAAGAAAGGCCTATTACCTCGTTGGGTTTGATGGTGGATTCGACGTAATAGGCGGCGGCCGCACCGATTTCCCGCTGGATCGACTGTTCATCTTCTTGCACGCAATCCACCACAATAGCGTCGCGCAAATTATAAGCGGCAATCAGCGCCTCTTCTAGTTCCGAGTAAACCCCCTGAGGGACGTTGACCGAGATGCGGACGATCCCCTCCTCTCTGGCCCGATTGACCAGACGAGAGACCGTCGCCTGGGAGAGCCCCAATTGCCGGGCAATATCTGCCTGGCGCATCTCTTTTTCATATACCATGCGCGCCACCCGCGCCATCAGCCTGAGTTCGTCTAATTGTGCCATTTTCCTCCGCAGATGAACGAGAACCAGAGAGAAGCGTTGCGCTTTCGCCCTCGCTCGTAACTACTAAGCCTCTCTGAAGATTGGGCCAATTTGTGACCGCCACTGCCCCAATTGCCAGAGAAAATTGGCCCAATCTGGCTGAGTGGTTACCCTCGCTCATAAAAACCTGCTGATATTGTAATGGAGTTGTGAATTTTTTTCAATACGAGAATAATTATTCATTTTCAGTTGACAGGCCGGTGTGCTATGCGGTAATCTTTGGGAGGCTTGGAACATTATTATCATCAGAATAATTATTCAAGCAGTGAGGGAAGGTATCCATGAAGCAATCAGCCGGGACACATGAACTCGAACTGAAGTCAATTCAGTATCGGCGCAAAATTCTGTCTATTATCAAGCAGGCGAAGGCCGGGCATACCGGGGGCAGCTTGTCAGCCGTAGACATCTTGAACGTGTTGTATAACCGAGTGCTGAACGTCTCGCCAGAGAACTTCCACGAACCAGACCGCGACCGTTTTGTGCAGAGCAAGGGTCATTCAGTGGAGGCGTTATATGTTGTCCTGGCGGACAAGGGTTTTTACCCAGTGGCAGCGCTGGATACCCTGAATCAGTATCAATCCCACTTTATCGGCCACCCGACGCGCAAGGTGAACGGGGTGGAGCAGAACACCGGCGCGTTGGGGCATGGTCTGTCGCTGGCGGTGGGTATGGCGCTGGCGGCGAAGAAAGACGGCCGTTCCTACCGCGTCTTCACCCTCTTAGGCGATGGGGAACTAGAGGAAGGCTCTAACTGGGAGGCTTCGATGAGCGCCGCCCATTATGGCCTGGACAACCTGACCGTCATCATAGACTACAACACCCTGCAAATCACCGGGCCGATTGAGACAGTCACCGGCATCACCCATCTGCCACAGAAGTTCGCCGCCTTTGGCTACGCCGTACGCGAGGTGGACGGGAACTGCATCCCGGAGTTAACGGCCGTTTTCGACCAACTCCCCTTCACTCCCGGCAAGCCGAACCTTATCCTGGCCCATACCACCAAAGGCAAGGGGGTTAGCTTCATCGAAAACCAGGTCGGCTGGCACCATCACGTACCGAATGACGCCGAATTTGCCGCCGCCATGTTGGAACTAGACGCAGCCGAACAGGCCTGGGGGAAGAGCTATGGAAGCCGGTAAAGCCAACCTGGAAGTGTTCGCCGAGACGCTGCTGCGGCTGGCCCAGACCGACCGTGACATCCTGGTTGTCACCAGCGATTCACGCGGGTCGGGCAAACTGGGGCCATTCGCCAAAGCGCTGCCGGAGCAAATCGTGGAGATCGGTATCGCCGAGCAAAATTTGGTCGGCGTCTCCGCCGGGTTGGCTTCGGCGGGCAAAAAAGTGTTTGCCGTCTCGCCTGCCTGTTTCCTGACGGCGCGCGGGTTGGAGCAGATTAAGAACGACGTGGCCTACTCCGACAATCCGGTGAAGGTGGTCGGCATCAGCGCTGGGGTGAGCTACGGCGCGTTGGGGTCAACCCACCATTCGCTGCATGACCTGGCCGCGCTGCAAGCGATCAACAATATTGATATTGTGGTTCCGGCCGATAATTTTGAGACACAGGCAGTGATTGAAACGGCCGTTTCCCACCCCCGCCCTCTCTACATCCGCTTCGGCAAAGCGGCCATGCCCCACCTGCACGCGCCAGACGCCCATTTTGCGATCGGCAAAGCGATCACTTTAATGGAAGGGAGCGACGTGACCTTCATCGCCATCGGCGAGACGGTGGCGCGGGCAGCGCAGGCGGCCGACTTGCTGGCGGAGAAGGGTATCGCCGCCGGGGTGATCAGTATGCACACCTTGAAGCCGTTGGACGAAACGGCCGTTCTCCATGCCACCGCCTCGTCCCAGGCCATCATCACCGTCGAGGAACACAGCGTCTACGGCGGCCTGGGCAGCACCGTGGCCGCCTTGTTGATGCAAAATCGCATCAGCCTACCCTTCAAAATCGTGGGTATTCCCGACGAGTACACCGTAACCGGCAGCCAGAGCGAAATCTTCGCCCACTACGGCATCACCCCCACCGCCCTGGCCGCCACCGCCCGATCATTGATTTTTGATCCGCAGATTTCGCAGATTCACGCAGATTTTTTAGATTGAATCTGCGGCAATCGGCGAAATCTGCGGACCGTTCTGGAGCTACTGTGAAGACGATTCTGGCGATTGACCAAAGCACTTCGGCGACGAAGGCAATCTTGTTCAATGAACGGGGCGAACTGCTGGGCAAAACGGCCGTTCCCCACCGCCAACTCTACCCCCAGCCCGGCGGGGTGGAACACGACGCCGCCGAAATTTACGCCAGCACCTTACAGGCTGTCGCCGACTTGCTGGCGCGTCACCCGGCGCAGCAAGAAAACTTACGCTACCTCAGCCTGACTAACCAGCGCGAGACCATCGTCGTCTTCGACAAAGCGACGGGGGAACCACTGCACAACGCCATCGTCTGGCAGTGCCGCCGGGGCGAGGCAATTTGCGCCGAATTAGCAGCAGCCGGGCATGGTCCCCTGGTGCAGGAGCGCACCGGCCTGAAAATTGACACCTACTTCCCGGCGTCTAAGCTCACCTGGCTCTTCCGCCAGCGGCCGGACATTCGGGAACAGGTGGCCGCTGGCGCGGCGCTCATCGGCACGATGGACACCTATCTGCTCTACCGGCTGACCAACGGCCGTTCCTTCGCCACCGACCAGAGCAACGCCTCACGCACCTTACTCTTCGACATCGGCCAACTGGCCTGGGATGCCGAACTGTGCGACCTGTTTGGCGTACCCCTGGCCGCTTTGCCAAAAGTGCAAGACAGCAACGCCCAGTTTGGCGAGACGGATTTTGCCGGGCTGCTGCCCCGGCCGCTGCCCATCTTCGGCGTGATGGGCGATTCGCAGGCGGCGCTGTTCGCCCAACGCTGCTACACCCCCGGCAGCGCCAAAGTCACCTTCGGTACTGGTTCTTCTGTCCTATTGAACATCGGCGGCAAGATGGCATATTCCGGCAATGGGCTGGTAACGGCCGTTGCCTGGGTCATCAACGGGCAGCCAACCTACGCCTTCGAGGGCATCATCAACTTCACCGGGGCGACCATCGCCTGGCTGCGTGATCAATTGGGGCTGATTCAGTCGGCGGCAGAGACAGAAGGGTTGGCAATGGCCGTTGCCGACAACGGCGGCGTCTACCTGGTCCCCGCCTTCGTTGGGCTAAGCGCCCCCTACTGGCAGCCCAACGCCAGAGCGGCCATCGTTGGCCTGACGCCCGGCAGCGGCAAAAGCCACGTCGTCCGCGCCGCCCTGGAGAGCATCGCCTACTCCATTCGCGACGTGTTGGGGCTGATGGGCGCCGAAGCCGGCGTGCCGCTGCAGCTGCTCCACGCCGATGGCGGCGCGGTGGGCAATCGCTTTCTGATGCAGTTTGTCGCCGATATGGCGCAGGTTCCGCTGCGCGCTTCGGCATTACCGGAGCTTTCGGCGCTGGGCGCGGCGCTGGCGGGCGGGCTGGGCTGCGGCCTCTACACCGGCATGGATGATCTGACCACCCTGCCGCAGCAGCATGACACCTTTACGCCGCAAATGGCAACGGCCGTTGCCGACCAATTGTACGCGGGCTGGGAAACGGCCGTGCGCCGGGTATTGGCGGTTTAATTGTTATTTTCCCCCTCCCTGCCCTCCCCCGGAGGGGGGGAAAACAAACCCCCTCTCCCTCTGGGAGAGGGTTGGGGAGAGGGATAGGAGAGAGGAGCGTATGAAAAGAGCATGGGTCTTTTTTACCTTCTGCCTGATAGGTTTGCTGACCGCCTGCACCATCGTCCCGATTGAGGAAATGGCTCAGATCCGGCAAAGCGAAACCTTTGACCCGGTGAGCTATGTGGATGGCATCTGGGAAGAGCGAGTTGTGCCGACTATTTTGGAGAAGGCTGTTGATCTACCCGTTGTTCTGACGGCCATTGGCAACAATTTGGAGGATGCGGGCGAAGATTATGCCACTATTTCCCAGAGCGGCGCGCTCAATTTTGTCGTGCGCGGCCAGGGCGTGGTGCAATCGGTGAATACGGAGTCAAGGAATGGAACGGCCGTTCTGCAAATCGAAGACTACAATGGCCCCATCACCGTTATTTTGCAAGTCGGTCCCCTCATCCGCGGCGATGGCGTGCGCGATGGCGTTGGCTTCATCAGCTTCGGCGACTTTCGCGAGCAAACCGAGTTCGGCCAGGTCGCCAGAGAGCTAAATCAGCGCATCGCCAACGAAGTGGTCATCGGCCTCGACCTAGAGAGTCTGGTTGGCAAGCCGGTCGCCTTCAACGGCGTGTTCACCATCCGCACCACCAACCAGACCGACATTGACCTGAGCGAAATCGTGATCACTCCCGTACTGTTGGACGTAGGCGGTTAACGACATGGCAACCTCACCCACCCTTTCCCCCACTGAGCTGACCGCCGCACCGCCGCAAGATGAGATCATTCTGCGCGCCGTCAACATCACCAAGTTGTTCCCCGGCACAGTCGCCCTGGACCGCGTGAATTTCAACGTCTATCGGGGCAAAGTGAACGTGTTGGTAGGCGAAAATGGCGCGGGCAAATCTACTCTGATGAAGATTTTGGCCGGCGCTTACCAGTCCACCGACGGCCAACTGCTGCTGGAAGGGCAAGAAGTTCACCTGAAAAGCCCGCTCGACGCGGCCCATCACGGCATCGGCATCATCTACCAGGAGATGAATCTATTCCCCAACCTAACGGTGGTGGAGAACATCTTTTTGGCGCGGGAGATGACAAACGGCCGTTTCCTCATCGACAAAAAAGGGCAAATCGCTCAAACCGAACTACTGCTCAAGCGGCTGCGCCAGCCCATCAAGCCGGACGATCTGGTCGCCGATTTACGCATCGGCCAGCAGCAAATTATAGAAATCGCCCGCGCGCTGGCCGAAGACGCCCGCATCCTCATCATGGACGAACCCACCTCCGCCCTCAGCGCCGCCGAAGTGGCGATTCTCTTCGAGGTGATTGACGAACTGAAAGCGGCGGGCGTCTCCATCATCTACATTTCCCACAAGCTGGACGAACTGCTGCAAATCGGTGATTACGTCACTGTGCTGCGCGACAGCCGCCTGGTGGCTGAAAAACCGGCGGCGGAAATTGACGTCCCCTGGATTATCGAGCAGATGGTCGGGCGCAATCCCGCCTCTCTCTTCCGCGGCAAGAGCCACGAAATCGGCGACGAACTGCTGCGCGTGGAGGATATGACCTTGCCCCGCGCCGGTGGCGGATTTACCCTGAACCACGTCTCCCTCACCCTGCGGCAGGGGGAAATTTTGGGCGTTTATGGGCTGATGGGCGCCGGCCGTTCTGAGTTGTTCGAATGTCTGGCCGGGGTGCGACAACCTATGGCCGGCCAGGTCTGGTTGGGTGGTGAGCAAGTTCAGGAAGGGACGGTAAACGGCCGTATCAACCTGGGCATGTATCTCGTCCCCGAAGACCGCCAGCGCGACGGACTGGTACAAACCATGTCCGTCGCCGACAACATTCTCCTGGCCAGCCTGCGTCAATACGTCAATCGCCTCTCCCTCTCCCGCAAGAAGGAAAAAGAGGCTGTCTGCGACTCAGTAAAAAACCTCTCGATCAAAATCGCCAACCCCAACCAACTCATCACCTCGCTCAGCGGTGGCAACCAGCAAAAAGTCGTCGTCGCCAAGAGCCTGCTCACCCACCCCAAAGTGCTGCTGCTCGATGAACCCACGCGCGGTATAGACGTTGCCGCCAAAGCGGAAATTTTCCAAATCATGAGCCGTCTGGCCGCCGAGGGCTATGGCATCCTGTTTATCTCATCAGAATTAAAAGAGGTACTGGCCATGGCCGACCGCATCCTGGTCATGTCTAAGGGCAAAATCACCGGCGAATACCGCAAAGCAGAAGCAACCGAAGAACATCTGGTCAGAGATTCGGCCGTTGGTCACGGGCTGGCCAACAACCGCAATGGAAATGGAAACGGAAACGGAGGATCCCCACTATGAGCCAAGCTGAAATCAACGCTGTTGCTGCCAAGAGACGCATCACCAGCCTGGACGTGCAAGAATTTCTTCTGCGCGGGCGCGCCTTTATCGCCCTCATCGTCCTGCTCGTCGTCTTTTCCATCCTGAGTCCCAACTTCCTAACGCAGGCCAACATCATCATCATGGCCAAACACGTCGCCATCAACGCCATCCTGGGCATCGGCATGACTTACGTCATCCTCACCGGGGGCATTGATCTTTCCGTTGGCTCCATCGTCGGCCTGGCGGCGATGATCGCCGGTGGGCTGATTAACGAAGGTCTGGTCCTGCCCATGTTTGGCGTGATTGTTTATTTCCAGGTTTGGGCCGTCATCTTAATCACGTTGGTCTTGGGAGCCTTGCTTGGCGGCGTCAATGGCTTTATCATCACCCGCTTCAACGTCGCCCCTTTCATCGCCACCCTGGGCATGTTGTACGCGGCGCGCGGGCTGGCCTTGCTGCGCTCCGGTGGACGCACCTTCCCCAACCTGATCGGCCGGCCGGAACTGGGCAACACCGGCTTTCCATCCCTCGGCTCCGGCGATTTTCTTTCCGTCAACTACTCCATCTGGATCATGATCATCTTCGCGGTGGTAGCCGCCTTTGTGGCCACTAAAACCCCCTTTGGCCGCCACGTCTTCGCCATCGGCGGCAACGAGCGCGCCGCCGAACTCTCCGGCGTGCGCGTCAAGCGCGTCAAAACCGTTGTCTACATGATTTCCGGCTTCTGCGCCGCCATGGTCGGCCTGATCATCGCCTCTCAGTTAGTCGCTGCCCATCCCGCTACCGGCACCTTTTTTGAATTGAACGCGATTGCCGCCGTCGTCTTGGGCGGTACATCCCTCTCCGGCGGTCGGGGCAGCATTGGCGGCACCATCATCGGCGCCTTTGTCATTGGCGTGTTAGGCGATGGCCTCATCGGCATGGGCGTTTCTTCCTTCTGGCAGCAGGTGATCAAAGGAGCCGTTATCGTTTTCGCCGTCATCATCGATCAAGCCCAGGTTCGGATGCAAGAACGGGCCGCTTTGCAACGTCAGCAACAAGTGATATAGGAGGTGAGGAGCAAATAAGAAGAAGAGGTATAACCCAAACTGTTTTTACTGGATGGTAGAAGCACAGCAGGTTGGTCACATTGGTTCGGTCAGACAAGTTTGTTAAACCACAAACCAGCCACCAGCCACCAACCACCCTAAACCAATCATTTCAAAACATTTACGAGGAGAATTACACATGACAAGCCGAAAGTTTTTGCAGTTGTTCACCCTATTGCTCATTACTATGCTGATTATGGTTGCTTGCGGATCCGATACGCCCGCTGCGACGCCGACGGATGTCCCGGCGGCAGACAGCCCGGCCACCGACAGCGGCACAAAATTGATCGTCGTTATCACCCCATCGCATGACAATCCTTTCTTTGGCGCGATGGCTGACATTGCCGTAGCCACCGCCCAGGAATTGGGTTATGAAACCCTCTCGCTGGTCCACGACGACGACGCCAACAAACAAAGCGAACTGTTCGACACCGCCATCGCGCGCGGCGCAGCGGCCATCGTCCTGGACAATGCCGGGGCAGATGCCAGCGTTGCGGCCGTGCAGAAAGCGGCCGATGCCGGTATTCCCACCTTCCTGGTAGACCGCGAAATCACCCAGGAAGGTATCGCCGCCGCCCAGATCGTCTCTAACAACTACCAGGGCGCGACCATCCTGGCTGAATACTTTGTCGAGTTGATGGGCGAAGAAGGCGAGTACGTCGAACTGACCGGCCGGGACACCGACACCAACGCCCACGTCCGCTCGCAAGGTTACCACGACGTGATTGACGAATTCCCGGACATGGTGATGGTGGCTCAGCAGACGGCCAACTGGAGCCAGACCGAAGCCTTTGGCGTGATGGAGACAATCCTGCAAGCCAACCCGAACATCAAGGGCGTCATCGCCGGTAATGACACGATGGCCCTGGGCGCGCAAGCGGCGCTGTTGGCCGCCGGCCGTCCCGATGTCATCGTTGTCGGCTTCGATGGCAGCGATGACGCCATCGCCTCTATCGTCGCTGGTGAACTCAAAGCGACCTCGCTCCAGCCGGTGGCCGAGATGGCCATCCAGGCCGTGCGGCAGGCGCACCAACTGATCACCACCGGCAGCACAGGCCAGCCGGAGAAGCAGTCCATTGACATGGTGCTGCTGACCATTGCCAACGCGGGCAATTACGAACGCTTCGCCCCGAAACAGTAAATTGATGAGGTAGAGACGTTGCAATGCAACGTCTCTACCTCATAAAAGGATTTTATTATGGCTGCGGTCCCTTCAAATATGCTGGTGCTGGACACGATTGCGCCGGACTTTACTCTGCCGGATACGGTATCAGGCGAGACGCTCTCTCTGGCGGGGCTCAAATCGGATGTGGCGACGGTGATTATGTTTATCTGTAACCATTGCCCGTATGTGAAGCACGTCAACAAGGAGCTGACCCGGCTGGCGCTGGATTATCAGCCGCGCGGCGTGGCGTTTGCGGCCATTAGCTCGAATGACGTGGCGGAGTATCCGGCCGACGCGCCGGAGCAGATGAAGTTGGTGGCGGAGGAGCATGGCTACCCGTTCCCGTATCTGTATGATGAAACGCAGGATGTGGCCAGGGCGTATCAGGCGGCCTGCACGCCGGACTTTTACCTTTTCGACGGTAATCTGAAGCTGGCCTATCGCGGTCAGCTGGACGATGCCCGGCCGCGCAACGACGTGCCGGTGACGGGCAAGGATGTGCGGGCGGCGTTGGACGCGATCCTGGCCGGGGAGCCGGTGGCGGCGGAGCAACGGCCGTCTATCGGCTGCAACATCAAATGGAAGGACGCATGAAAAAGAGCGACTTGATCAACCAACCGGTAACGGCCGTTATCGCCACCCTGGGCCACACCGACACCCTCACCATCGCCGACGCTGGTCTGCCCATCCCGGCCACAACGCAGCGCATTGATCTGGCCCTGACCAGAGGTGTGCCCACCTTTCTGGAGACGCTGCGCGCCGTGTTGGGCGAGATGTGCGTGGAGAAGGCGATTATCGCCGAGGAACTTCAGTCGGTCAGCCCGCAGATGTACACGGCTGTGCTGGAGTTGTTAGGCGATATTCCGATGGAGCGGATTCCGCATGTGGCATTTAAGCGGGAAACGGCCGTTTCCCGCGCCATCATCCGCACCGGCGAATTCACCCCCTACGCCAACGTCATCTTAGTGGCGGGGGCGTGGGGGTTTGTGCTGCCGTAAGCCGTTGTCCGTAATCGGTAAACGGAACACGGATTACGGACAGGAGGAAGCCATGCCCACGCGGGCAGAAGTGGAAATGTTAAGTTACCTGAGGAGCGAACCATGACGACATTCGGTGTGATTGTTACCAACCGTAATTTTTTCGCCGACCACCTGGTGGTGGACGGCCGTTCTAAAGTCCTGGCCCGCCTGGCCGAACTCGGCATCAAGACCATCATCGTGGACGAGGCCACCACATCCCTGGGCGCGGTGGAAACCTGGGGCGATGCGCAAAAGTGCTGCGAACTGTTCCGCCACCACCAGGATGAGATTGAC
Organism: Promineifilaceae bacterium (SeqCode); assembly: GCA_041748655.1. GTDB lineage: Bacteria > Chloroflexota > Anaerolineae > Promineifilales > Promineifilaceae > Leptofilum. The sequence goes on from JBGTCV010000093.1 coordinate 19,491, forward strand.
GGTATCCTCGTCTCGCTGCCCAATTTTGGCAACGAGCAAGGCGTCGCCGACGCCATCCGCGAATCGCGGCTGAACGTGCCGGTGCTGGTCCACGCCTTCCCCGACCGCAGCGACACCCTCACCGCCGCCGGGCGGCGCGACGCCTTCTGCGGCAAGCTCTCCGTCACCAACAACCTCTACCAATATGGCATCCCCTTCAGTGTTACCCAATCCCATACCGTAGACCCAGACAGCGAGGAATTCGCTACCGAAATCCATAAATTCGCCGCCATCTGCCGCACGCGCAAAGGGCTGACCAGCGCCCGCCTGGGGGCGATTGGGGCCCGGCCCGGCGCGTTCAAAACGGTGCGCTACAGCGAAAAGCTGCTGGAGGCGACCGGCATGAGCGTGCAAACGCTGGACCTGTCTGACGTGTTTGGCTGGGTGCGCCGCTTAGATGATGGCGACGCAAAAGTCGTGGCCGAAATTGAGCGCATCAAACAATATGCCGCCTATGAAGCCGTGCCTGCCGCCTCGCTGACCAAAATCGCCAAACTGGCAGCCGTCATTCGTGGTTGGATGGCCGACAATGGGGTGACGGCGACAGCGATCCAATGCTGGGAATCGCTGCAAATGAATTATGGCGTCAACGTCTGCACTCTGATGAGCATGATGAGCGACGAATTGATGCCCAGCGCCTGCGAGACGGACATCGCCGGGACGGTTTCGATGTACGCCCTGACGCTGGCCAGCGGCAAACCAGCGGCCCTGGTGGACTGGAACAACAACTACGACGACGACCCGGACAAATGCATCTATTTCCACTGCGGCAACTGGGCCAAGAGTCTGGTAAAGGACATCCGCATCAGCACGGCTGAGGTGTTGGGCACGACGTTGGGGCCGGAGAATACCTGGGGGGCGTTAGACGGCCGTTCCCCTGCCTTCCCTCTCACCTACGCCCGCGTAGATACCGACGACCGCAAGGGCGTCATCAAGGCGTACTTCGGCGAAGGGCGCACCACCAACGACCCGCTTTCCCGCATCCCCGGCAACAGCGCCGTTGTGGAGGTGTCCGATTTGCAAGGGTTGATGCGCTACGTCGCCAAAAACGGCTTCGCCCACCATTGCGCCATGACCGACGCCCACGTGGCCGACATCCTGGCCGAGACGCTGGACTATTACCTGGGCTGGGACATCTACTGGCACAAATCGTAATAATGGGAAAAATATCCAGTATCAAGTGGCCGACATTGTAAAAGCGGCTTTTGCTGGAATTTATGTATATCCAGCATGAAATTGAGCCGATTCTTGACGGGTGAATTCCATAATTGTAATTGCTGGCACGCCACACGCCTCCCAGGTTTTGCTCCGTTGAAAGTACAGTAGTAGTAAGTCACCCTCCTATTTGTGGTTCTCTGAGGAATTCTGTGGTCAACCGCAGACCCACAGAATTCTCGCTCTGAAATGAGCAAAAGATGGCAAGCCAAAAGCAAGGCGCTTGATTAGCCGAATCTTGTTGTTCATTCCTTCAACAAAACCGCTGG
>JBGTCV010000094.1:0-85819 GCA_041748655.1 Promineifilaceae bacterium (SeqCode)
CAAGGCTGACTTTATCAAACGAGAGCTGCGCGAGTTGAATCCAGAACTGGCGCGGCGCGTTCCCGATACCACCTTGCTGGAACCAGCACGCAGTGTGGTCAACTACTCATTCCAGGTGAAGCGATTTACGGGCAAAGGCTACATCTGCATCGGCGATGCCCACCGGTTCCTGGATCCCATCTTCTCGTTTGGCCTGTACGTGACGATGAAAGAGGCACAGCTGGCCAGCAAAGCAATCAAAGAATACTTCAATGGCGCCAACCGCGATGCCGCCAACCCCTTTGCCGACTATCAAGCCTACGTGGAGAAGGGGATTGATGTTCTCGAAGATTCGCTGGACGCTTTCTGGGAACAACCACTGGCTTTTGCCAGAATCGTCTACAGCCTGCACCGACCATTTATGATTGATGTCTTTGCCGGACGCATTTACGAGGGTCAGCCTTCGCCGGCAGCTTTGGCCTTCCAAAAACTGCTGAAGCGCGACCGCCAGTACGACAGCGAAGATATCTATTCGGTTCCCATTGGTTCGCGCTACCATCCTGAACGCGCGCCCATTTGGAATACGGCGTCTTCCGTAGTGCGTACGGCCGATGGCGAAGCACTGGTCAACTACTTTGAATCGCAGACTGAAGAAGCGGTAAGCGCGGATTAAACTTGCAGCCTGCGGGTAGAAATCGATAAGTGGCTAGCTGCTCAGACCACCCTCTTGCGCCTGGGCAGCTACCATCAAATTTACTTTAAGATACAAAGGATGCGTTTACAAATAACTTTTAATAAGAAAACGCATCCGCAAGTTTTGCCCGTTTACCACAACCCGAAGTTGAAAACGGGCAAACCTAAAATGGCTGGTTAAGATGGAAATTGAAGCAACTATTGAACGTTTTCTGATTAGTGAAGTCCTTTTGGGGGATCGTCAGACAAAAATCGATCCCGATGAGATGCTTATTGACGCCGGAATTCTGGACTCACTGACGCTGCTGCGGCTCATCACTTTCATTGAAGATCAGTTTGGCGTGATGGTCGATGACAGTGAGGTAGTTCCCGATAATTTCAGGAACATCCGCGTCGCTAGAGCTTTTATTGAGGGGAAGTTGCAGCAGTAGCAGGGCTGGTTGGTGCATCAGGCTTAATTTTAAGATAGACAGTCAAAAAGTAAGGGGATGCTGGTACATACTCGTACCTGGTGAAAATTGTCTCCATCCAACTATAACAAATTTTTTACGTCGATGTTGCTAGGAGAACCGCATGGCGAGACGATTGTTAATACTTAACGGTTTGGCGGCCTTTGGCATTGCCATTCACCATGCTGCTGCTTATGGATTGCAAGCTATGTTTGGATGGCATGAACCGGATTATGCTCTTATAGGTAGCACACCTTACCATGTCACGATGTTCATTCGTGTATTGGTTTTCTTTGCTGTGCCCGCCTTCTTCTTTGTCTCTGGCTTTTTCATTGGCATTATAGGTAAAGGAGAGAGGGCGCAACTAAAGTGGACCACCATGGTGCCCAGGATCAAAGTCCTCATCATCCCCTTCATCATTTGGACGATTATACGCCTGGCAATCATTCCACAGGTGCCAACCTCGTTGGATGACGTTTTTAGCCCCTATTTCTTTATACCGGTTCTCGTGCAGTTTTATCTTCTTGCACCTCAGATTGTCACCTGGGCTAAAACCAGATGGAAACTGCTGCTGTTGGTTGCTGGCTCTATGCAAATTGGACTGGTTGTTTTGTCTTTGCTGCGAGAGTTGGGGTTAACCGTGCCGGGGCAGCAGTTCATCCTGGGTATCCCACGCTGGTTTTTCGTTATGTGGCCCTTCTGGTTCCCATTCGGTGTTGTCACGGGAATACACCTGGAGAAAGTCAGTAAACCACTTGTGCGCGTAAAGTGGCTGCTGTTGGGCGCTCTGATTGTGCTGCCGTTCTTAAGCGTACTCGAATACCAGACGATTGCTCGCTATACGGAACAGGTTTGGCTCGGGCCTACCTTTGGCGGTGTTGCCAGGACGCTGTACGGGCTTGCTTTTATCCTCTGCTTCATTGCTTTTGACCGGATTTCTGTCCCATTCTTTAAAGAATTGACTCAACTGGGCACCAAGTCGTTGGGCATTTATATGGGTAATATCCCTGCTATATATGTTGTCGCCGTGCTAATGTACCATCTGGTGCCCTGGATTCTTGACAATCAGTTGATATATCAAACCATACTTATTGCTGCTGGCTTAGGCGGACCGCTGCTGTTGATGGCCATTGTGCGGAAATCTATACTACGACCTCTGTACCGATATGTGTTTGGATAAAGTGATGGATATGCTCTTTTCTCAAAAAAAGGGAAAGCTCTTCCTTATTGGCTTGCTCGTCTTGTTTGTTATTGGCACCATCTTGACCAGCTGTGAGCAGCCAGGGCCGCAGCAGCTCGAAACGTCTGTGGCGGTCATCGAGACGGCATCGCCGTCCCCGGCGGCAACGGCCGTAGCAAACGCCGCGCCTATCGAAACGCCGACGTCGCCAGCCGCCACCGAGGAGATCCTGACATCCGATGAGCGGCTGGCAACGAGACGGGTATTTCGTGAGGCGACATTGATTGCCGCTATGACCCTGACAGGAACGCCCATGGCTGAAGGCGGCGCGCCGCCGCCCAGAGTCAGCGCTACGGTTACGCCTACTTTCGAGCCGACGGTTCCCGTAGACCCCGAGCCAATGGTCCCGTTGACGGATATGGGCGGGGCGACGTACTATGGCTTTGAGGGCGGATTATATCCTGGGGGCCAGAACGAAATGCCTGCCGCCCACGCCGCAGAGGGTCTGAGACGAGCATTGATGGTCCAGCCTGTGGACGGAGAAGGACGGCCCGATGGAGACGGGAACTACATCTTGCTCTCTATCGGCCTTTCTAACACGGGCATGGAGTTTTGCCGTGGCCTGGGTGTCGGCCATGACTATTTGACGCCTTGCAATCCCTATTCGTTTATGGGCCAGAGTGCAGTCGATACGGCCGTCAACCATAACGAACTGGTGATTCTCAGCGGGGCGCGCGGTGGCCAGGTGGGCACGAACTGGGATTCACCTGACGAAAATAACTATGACAGGATTCGGGATGAACTGCTGGGGCCGCTTGGCCATAGCGAGCAGCAGGTGCAGGTAATCTGGCTCAAAGTCGTTAACCCGGCTGGCGGCCGTCCCAGCCTGCCTTCACCACAGGCCGACGCCTTCAATCTGGCAGCAACGCTGGCCGATATCGTGCGGTCACTGAAGGTGCGCTATCCGAATTTGCAGCAGGTGTTCATTTCCAGCCGCATCTACGCCGGCTATGCCGACGAACGTGGCGAAGAGCGCCACCCGGAACCTTACGCCTACGAATCCGGCTTTGCCGTGAAGTGGCTTATTGAAGCACAGATTAATCAAATGGAGAGTGGGGAGATAGACCCGCTAACCGGCGACTTAAACTACAACACAGTTGCGCCCTGGCTGGCCTGGGGGCCTTACCTCTGGGCTGACGGCACCAATCCGCGTTCTGATGGGTTGATCTGGCCTCAGAGTGACTTGGCTGAGGACGGTGTTCATCCTGATCCGAGCGGACAAACGAAGGTTGCCGCGATGCTGTTGGAGTTTTTTAAGTCCTCTCCTATTACCCGATGCTGGTACCTAGCTGCCGGTGCCTGCGAATAAACAACTTAGCAGATGGAAAGAATAATATGACAAAGGCTATGCAAGAAAGCGCAGAACCTCGAGGACTGCCCCATATTGACGCTGCGTCGCCAGCGCCGCGAATCATTTCAAAAACGCGCATCGAAGCGTCAAAGGGTTGGACTTCCTTTGGGCTGGGTGAGCTGTGGGAATACCGTGAGTTGGTGGTTTTCTTCGTCTGGCGTGACATCAAGGTGCGTTACAAGCAGACAATCATGGGCGCTTCCTGGGCTATCATCCAGCCCCTGTTTACGATGGTCATTTTCAGTCTATTTTTCGGTCGGCTGGCCCAGGTTCCTTCTGACGATCTGCCCTACCCAATTTTTAGCTATGCTGCGCTGGTTCCCTGGATGTTCTTTGCCAATGCCCTGACGCAGGCATCCAACAGCCTCGTTGCTGGCGCCAACATGCTCAAAAAGATTTACTTCCCGCGTCTTTCCCTCCCTTTTGCCACGGTATTGGCCGGCGTAGTAGATTTCATCCTGGCCTTTGGCGTTTTGCTGCTGATGATGCTCTATTACGGCATTACGCCGACGGTGAATGCCCTGTGGCTGCCCCTGTTTCTGCTGCTGGCCCTGGTTACCTCGCTCGGCGTCGGTCTGTGGCTCTCGGCAATGAACGTGCAGTTCCGCGACGTACGCTACACGGTGCCCTTCCTTACTCAGGCCTGGCTTTTTGCCACGCCGATTGCTTACCCCAGCAGCCTATTGTCCGAACCATGGCGCACGCTTTACGGCCTCAACCCAATGGCCGGCGTTGTCGAGGGCTTTCGCTGGGCCTTGTTGGGCACCGATACGGCGCCCGGTCCAATGATCATTGCTTCTTCTTTCGTGGCGCTGGCGCTGCTTTTCAGCGGTATTGTTTACTTCCGGCGTATGGAAAAGACGTTTGCAGACGTTGTATAGGTGATTTGAATGAGTGATATTGTTATTAAAGCGGTTGAGCTGGCTAAAGAGTACCATATTGGTGGCCCCCAGCGCACCTATGATCGGTTGGGTGAGCAGGTTGTTGAGACCTTGGCCACTCCTTTCCGGCGGGTTAATAAGCTGCTGCGCGGCCAGGCTAGCGGCGCCGCAGAACTGGACGAAAAGTTCTGGGCGCTGCAAAACGTTTCATTTGAGATCAAGGCTGGTGAAGTTGTAGGGATCATTGGCCGTAACGGCGCGGGTAAGAGCACCCTCCTTAAGGTTCTCTCGCGCATCACCGAGCCGACGAAAGGGTTTATTGACCTGTACGGCCGTGTCGGTTCTCTGCTGGAGGTCGGCACCGGCTTTCATCCTGAGCTGACCGGGCGAGAGAACGTCTATCTTAATGGCGCTATTCTCGGTATGCGCAAGGCTGAAATCGAGCGAAAATTCGACGAGATCATCGCCTTTGCCGAAATTGAAAAGTTCATTGACACACCTGTGAAACATTACTCCAGCGGCATGTATGTGCGCCTGGCTTTTGCCGTGGCCGCACACCTGGAGCCGGAGATTTTGCTGGTGGATGAAGTGTTGGCCGTCGGTGACGTCTCTTTCCAGAAGAAATGTCTTGGCAAGATGGACGATGTCGCCCAGCAGGGTCGCACCGTACTCTTTGTTAGTCACAACATGGGTTTACTACAGGCCCTGTGCCAGCGAGGGATTTTCTTGCAGCAAGGCGCAGTGCATACGGACGGTACGATTGTCGAGGCTATTCAAGCTTATCTGCATACTTTAGAGCAGGCTGGATTGGAAGACCTAGCGCTGCGGACAGACCGTCAGGGTCGGGGCCAGGTGAAGCTGGTAAACGTGGAGGTGCTTGGTGGAAATGGAGAGGCTGGCGCCTTAACGACCGGTGCGCCGGTGCGCTTTGTGTTTGACGTTGAGGGTGCGATTGCCGGTTTGTCATGTTCCTTCACCATATTCAATCAACTTGGCCAGCGTGTGGCCTCTTTTAAAAGTGATGCCCCTGGGCCACAGGATGTCTATGATCCGGTAATAGGTAACCGATTTGTCTGCGAGATGGACAGATTATTGCTGGTTGCCGGGCGTTACCAGTTAGGCGTATTGTTGCGTGGGGGTGGTGAGTGGCAGGATTATGTAGAAGCGGCCGTTACCTTCGACGTAGAAGAAGGTCAGCTGGACGGCCGTGTGGTGCGTCCTTTCCGAGAAGTAAGCGTGTGCATGCCACATCGCTGGCGTTCGCCGGTTGAAGTTGCAGCTAAAGGCGAACAAAGATGATGAACATCGGCGTAATGGGCTACTATGGTTATGGAAATGTGGGAGATGAGGTTATCCTGGAGAATTTGCAGCGTTTTCTTGCGCCTCATCGCGTCATTCCTATTTCCCTGGGTTTGTTTAAAAGCCCGGATCTCATCAAACGCCTGAACGCCTTTGACTTTCTTGTTTTGGGAGGGGGGGGGCTGTATCGCAAAGCGCCGGCAAGTCCTTTTGGCGTTTTCGACAGCTGGAGTGATGACTTGCAAACACCTATTGGTGTTTTGGGCTTGGGTGTTGAAAAGTTATCGCCTCACCTGCTTCCCGCAACGCATAAACTGATTGATAAATCCAGCTTTTTCTTTGTGCGCGACGAGGAGAGCCGACGCATTCTGGGGCATCCACGTGTTCAGGTAGCACCGGATTTGACATTCTACAATCCGGTTCAAGCGCCGGCAACCGGCAGGAGGGGCAAAGAGATTGTTTGTGGGATCAATTTACGGCCGTCCCACAATGCCGTCGCCGAATGGCGACGTGCGTTGCTTGATCTGCCCATCACCAAAAAAGTATTTCCCTTTTCCATTCATCCGGCGCTGGGCGATCGTGAGTCGCTTCTGGAACTGGATCATAACTGCCCTGATGGATTCGACCTGAACGATTTTGCCGCCGCTGATATCATCGTTGGCGCCGCCTTTCACTCCATTGTCTTTGCCATTCAACTGGGCATTCCCGTTATCGCCATTAATTATGATCCCAAGGTCTACCGGCTGATGCACGAGATAGGGCTCAGCCACTATATGTTGGAGTGGGATGAGTGGGACCGGCTGCGCTCTTGTTACGAGCAGGCGTTAGCCGAAAGAGAGGTAATCCGGCAGCAGATGCTTGACTATACCAGCGCGGCGCAGGAACGGCTGCACCAGGCGCTTGAAGCGCCAAGGCAGATAATTGAAGCAGCCGCCCGACGGCAATTTGCCCTGGCGCAGCCGGCAAAGACAAAGCCAAAAGTGAGCCTGATTATTCGGGAAAACAATGCCGATGCCACTCTGGAGCAGACGTTGTCTTCTTGCCTGCGCCAGACTTACGATAACCTCGAACTGCTCATTATAACTGCCCGCTCTAAGGGAAAACGCCCGTGGGAGCAGTCCCCCCGCAACCTGCATGTGCGCACGCTGCCAATGCCGGGGGATGGCGCAGATTGGGTAACGGCCGGTCTTCGGGCCGCCACAGGTGACTATATAACCTGGTTGGAGGCCGGCTCCTGGTTTACAGATGATGCGTTGGCTTTGCTTGTGGCCACGCTGGAGGAAGAAGCGGCAGTCAATGTGGCCCACGCTTGCTTCTTCCTTACTCAGGAGGGCATCATTGAGCGTAAGGTAAGGCTGGATAAAGGCCAGAAGCCCGATAGAGCCTATTTCCTTGGTCCCTGCCTGCTTGTACGGCGACATAAAGCAGCTGACGTATGGAGACAGATAAAAAGCAATCCCACCTGGAGACAACTGCGAGGAATGACGACTCGTTACGTGCAGAGCGCCCTTTTTTTTCTACCCTGCCAGCCTTGGGAAAGCAGCCTGCATCGCAGCCTTATTTCCTTCCAACGGGGTGAACTCGACCAGGCAAAACGCCTGCTTACGGATGCTCTGACCGGTGGGAGCCAGAATTGGAAGGAAGCTACAGACCTGGTGGATCTGTTGGCGACGACGGCGCGACGTACAACCATACCTTCCCAAGAGTTTACAGAACTGGTTTTTGATAATCTGCCACCAGGCGCGGAAAGATTCCACGCTTTGAAGAAGAGAACGTTGGCCCGAATAACGATTTTGAATTGCTTTGAAAATCAGCATCAAATGCACGGCCCTGCTTTGTTAAATGCGCTTGTCAAAGGCATTCGCTATGACTTTTCCTGGCTAGGCAACCACGGCGTACAGGTCATGTTCCTGCGTGCCCTGCGCAAAATGATCATGCTTCCGGGAGAGCGTTGGTCTTCCCGGCAGAAAAAATTAATTACTGAACCAGATAGTTGAAAGGATAAATTGTGACTGCAACATCTGCTGTAAGCCCTCAACTAAATATGCGTCCGCCGCTCAACAAAGAACGGCCGTTACGGGTCGCTTATGTGATGCAGAATGCGGGTAATGACCTGTCTGCGGACGTGGGGCAGGCTATCCTCATCAAGCACAAGATTCGCGGTTTGCAAAAAGCCGGCCATGATGTCAGCATTTTTCGGCTGCGAGGCCGGTCGGTCGTGAAGATTGATGATCTCAATAACCTGGCCCAGGCCAACACAGTCCCGCTCGGTTTTAGCAATACGCGCTCGTTCAAGTTTGCCGAAAGCGGCGTGCGGCGTTTGCAGCGTGAACTCAAGTTGCCGTACTTTGCGTTTATTGATTCTTTTCGCTTTTACGAAGCCTGCAGCCGATTTCTGGCTGACTATGATGTGTGCCATGAATATGGGGGCTTGTTTAGCCTGGGCGCAGCGCTCGCCTGTCGGCGCCTCCGTATTCCTTACGTGCTAACCGTGGAAGCAGACGCGCTTTTGGAAAATGCTGTGAGAGGAACACCGCTGCGCGGTATTCATGCCGCCGTGGCGACGCGTGAGGCCAGAATCACTTACCGATTGGCCCACCGAATTGTCACCGTCTCTGAACCTGCCCGGCAGCACCTCATCAACCATTGGCAAGTTGAGGCAGGCAAGATTGTTGTCATGCCCAACGGGGTCGACACCGCACTCTTTCATCCCGATTATGACCCCAGGCCAATTCGCGCCGAACTAGGTCTTGGCAATGCCCCGGTGGTTGGCTTTGTTGGTGGTTTTCAAGCCTGGCACGGGCTGGATCGACTTGTTACCAGCTTTGCCCAGGTTTTGCGCGAAGTGCCTGAGGCCCAGCTCTTGCTCGTTGGGGATGGACCTATCCGGGCTCAGATTGAGAAGCAAGCGGCGGCTCTTGGTATTGATACGGCCGTAAAAATCACCGGTTTTATCCCTCAGGCACGTGTACCGCAGATGCTGGCTGCTATTGACGTGGCCGTTTTGCCTTATCCGCGCTTGCCGCAAGAGCTGTGGTTCTCGCCCCTTAAGCTCTATGAATATATGGCCATGGGCAAAGCAATTGTCGCCTCAGGCACCGGGCAGCTTGCCCAGGTTATTCGTTCAGGAGACAACGGTCTGCTGGTTAGCTCTGAAGACGAAGCTGCCTTCACCCGTGGGCTGATAGCGCTGCTGCAAGCGCCGCAGGAGCGCCAGCGCCTGGGTAGCAATGCGCGGCAGCAGGTGTTGACGCAGCATTCGTGGGGACAGTATATTGAATCTCTAGAAACAGTCTACCGTACTGTTTTATCGAGATAAGTTGTGTGATTCGTTATGATTAGGCAAAAGTTTCTTATTCTTTTCTTTGGGTTCTTGAGCGTATTGCTATGGCCGTTAGCGGCCGAAGCGCAAATTCAGCCGGGATGGACGCCCCCTTACCAGTTATCCGCTGCGGGTACAAAAGCAAGCGAGGCTTCGGTCATTGCTGACTCCTACGGCTATGTCCACACCTTCTGGACCGAGGACCTGGCTGATGGCCAAACCTCTGTTTTGCAGTATGCACGCTATGATGGTTGGGTATGGTCGACACCGGTCGATATTCAGATTGCCTCGGTTTTTTCCCCAATAAAAGGAATTTCCCCTTTTGTAGACCAAAATGGGCGCTTGCATCTGGTTTGGACGACAGGGCAGAGTAGTGCCATCCGCTATACCTCTGCATCAGCGCATAATGCAATCTCGGCGCAAGCGTGGGAGACACCCACGCTAATCCCTGTAGCGGCCGATAGATCCAAAATTGTCGTCGATAGCCAGGATGTGCTCCATGTGATTTTTACGAATCTGAACGGATCAGAAAGGGGTGTGTTTGCCGTGCGCTCGAAGGATCAGGGCGATACCTGGTCGTTGCCTTCCTGGATTGATCCCGACGTCCCAGCGGACCAAGGCCCAGGTACACTGCAGGTTGAGCTGGATGATGCCGATGGCATACATGTTGTCTGGTTTTACATCTCGCTGGTTGTGGTTAGCGGTGATTGGGTGCGCTATGCTCACTCACTTGATGGGGGTCAGACCTGGTCGCATCCTTTTACGATTGATAAGGTGGGTGAAGAGGGAGGAAGCCTGCAGTTAAACGCTGCCAGTCCTGTTATGACCGTTTCCGGTCAGACGGTGCATGTCGTCTGGGCGGGCAGCGAGCAGAATCATCTGCGCAACCACCGCTATTCGACGGACGCAGGTCGTACATGGAGCAGCCCTACGCGCATCTTTGGGGGCCTCAATGGTCAGGCGTTCGAAGCGTTGGCCGTGGACGGTGCCGGGCGGGTGCATTACTTTGGTCAGATTCGTTACCCGCAGGGGATCTACCATGCCATGTGGAATGGTGAACTTTGGACGGAGCCGGATCTGATTTATCTGATCAGCCGCAACTCAACCGATCCGATCGGTAACCGCATTCATGCCCACCACACACATCCAGCTATTCTTGCGGGCAATCAGTTGGTTCTTACATTTGCAGATTCTCCGCCAGAGCCGGAACGCCGCTTGTTTGTTACGACCCACACGCTAACAGACATCCCACAGTCAAGCATCATGTCTACACCAACGCCTACGCCGATACCCACATTGCCGCCAGAGGCCGAGGATTTGCCCGAGATCGCAGAGGTGGCCGGGGCTCCTACTCCTCTGCCGGTTGACTTGCAGGGAGATTATCCACCAGCAGACGCGCAAGATCCTGGCGAGGCGCTCTGGTATGGCTTTGTGGCTGCTCTGCTCTTGATCGGCGGTTTTGTGGTTTTTCGTTCCCTTAGGGTAATCCGCTAGTAGTTTGATGGAAAGATATGAAATGAGTAACAAACCAAACGTCCTTCTTCTCACCATAGATACTTTACGAGCAGATATGCTCGGCTGTTATGGGTATCAAAAACCGATATCGCCCCACATTGACCGGCTGGCGGGAAAAGGGATTCGTTTCCAGCAGGCCATTACCGGTGGATCCTGGACACAGGCGGCATTTCCCGTTCTGCTGACATCTACTTTTGCTTCGATGTACGGGGGGTGCCTGGGGCCTCTAGCTGGGCAACGGCCGTCGCCCATTGAAGCGCTGTCTGGCCAGGGCTATACCACCGGTGGTTTTTCCACCAGCCCCCTTCTCAGCCGCACCTACGCTTACGATCGAGGATTTCATCACTTTGCTGATCTGGTACCTGGCGAGACGGATCCTTTCTTACGGCGCGTAAAGGGAGGGCAACTTTTCTTGCGCAACCCATTAACGCACCGGTTAGCGGCCGTATTTAACAAACAGATTCGGCCGGCAAGCCTCTATGTATCGGCTACTGAACTAACCAACGAGGTCTGTCGCTGGCTGGAAGGGGTGGATGGTCCTTTCTTCGCCTGGGTGCATTACATGGATGTCCACTGGCCCTATCACCGCGAAAGCGAGTTGAACAAGCCGCGGGAGATTGCCCAGGCGTGGCACGACCTGGATCATATGCATAAGGCTAACTGGGCAGGTGCGCCTATTACTGCGGCGCAGCGTCAGCATTACATTCAACTCTACGAGCGGGCACTGCAATATACCGATGCTGAAATCGGCCGTCTATTGGATTATATTCACACTCTGGAACTGTCTAACGACACGGTTGTCATCCTCGTTTCGGATCACGGCGAAGAGTTTATGGAACGCAGCTACTGGGGCCATTTTGAGAACAATTTACACGACGAGATATTGAAAGTGCCGCTGATTATTTCTTTACCTGGGCAGTCTAACGGCCAGGTTATTGAGCGGCAGGTGCGCCTGTTGGATATCCTGCCTACTGTGCTTGATTTGTGCGCTTGCCCGCCCCCCAATGGCCTGCAGGGAACCAGCTTACGGCCGTTGTGGTCAGGCGAGGCGGACGGGTACGATCCGGCAGTTTCCATTAGTGAGATGCAGCGCGGTGGGCAGCATATGATTGCGGTGCGTACTGAAGCCTTTAAATATATTTGGAACAACCAAAGCCCTGAGCAGCCGCGTCTCTTTAACTTACAGACTGACCCTGGTGAGCGACACAACGTTTATGAAGATTTCCCCCAGGAAGCAGCACAACTGCAGTTTTACGTGGACGAGCACCGGCAGCGAGTAGCCGAGAGTAATATCAATGTACATGATGGCATTGAGCCCGATCTTGACGAGGCAATCATCCGACGCTTGCGTGATTTAGGCTACGTGCAGTAAGCGCGGTTTTCATCAGTGGTAACGGTAAAGTGTATGCGAGTCCTTATACTCTCCAATTTCTATCCACCTTCCAGATCCTGGGGCTATACTCAATTGTGCGAGGAGGTCAGCGAACGCCTGCAGGAGCGCGGCCACACTGTGGCGGTGTTGACCAGCAACTACGGCCGTAAAGCGATTTCCGGCACAGAAGAAAATGTCTACAGATTGTTACACCTGGAGAGCGATCCTTTCTTTTACAGCCCCTTTTCCTTTTTTGTGCGCCGCCCTTTTTACCAACGGCACAATAAAACGGCATTACTTGAGGTGGTCGAGAATTTCCAGCCAGACCTTATTTTTATTTGGGGGATGTGGAATATGTCGCGCCGGTTGCCGGCAGTTGCCGAAGCGCTCGGCAGCCCCAAAGTTGTTTACTATCTGGCTGACCACTGGCCAGCCTTGCCCACACCGCACGAAGAGTACTGGCGCCTGCCTACGCGCCGCCGCTACCTGCGGCCGTTTAAGAAGCTTTTTGCTGCGCTTGCCGGCGTTGGGCTGTGGCTGGAGGGAAAAACGCCTCAACTGCAATTTCCCCACGCCCTGTCCGTCAGTAAGGCGCTGCGTGAGAGCCTGGTGGAGAAAGGTGTTGCCGTACAAAATGCCACCGTAGTCTACAACGGAATAGATATTAAGGATTTTTTTGCGAAAGAACAAGGCGATGGGGACGGCCGTTTATCGGATACCCCTTTGCGGCTTGTTTATGCGGGGCGTCTAACCTTCGACAAAGGCGTGCATACGGTTATCGAGGCCATGATCAAGCTCATGGAGGAGGGCCAAATCGAGAACGTGCGGTTGACGGTGGTCGGGGAAGGTTTGCCGGAGTACGAGGCTTCGTTACGTCGCCTGGTAGAACAACACCGGCTAGAACCCTACGTAGAATTTCGCGGTCGTGTTAACAGAGAGGAAATGCCGCAGCTGCTGCGCCAGTTTGATGCACTCATTTTTCCGTCAATCAGCGCCGAGGCGCTGCCCCGTATGCCCCAAGAAGCGATGGCTTGCGGTTTGGCCGTCATTGGCACGACGACAGGGGGCTCAAGAGAGCTGATCATCGAAGGTAAGACAGGGCTTACCTTTCCCCCAGGGAACGCAGAGGTATTGGCGTCACAGATCGCTCAGCTGGCCACGGATGCTGAACGACGGGCGCGGCTGACTCAGGCCGGTCGTGATTACGTATTACAACATTTCACCATTGAAAGAATGGTGAGTGAGATTGAAGCCTATCTTCAGGCAGTGATAGTTGATCCTGCCGCCACGATGCTTCCGGCCGCCCAATAAAAATTACCACTATGCGTATTTTGTTTCTTACCAATTTTTATCCTCCCTATGAGCTTGGCGGACAGGGCCGCTCTTGCCAACAGGTGGTTCAGGGGTTGCAGGCCCGAGGGCATACAACGCTGGTCCTGACAAGTCGGCATGGTGTGGGGGAAACGGCCGTTAAAGATCCAGATGTTCACCGCTCCCTCTATCTAGAGATGGAACTTTCCCCCTGGCGTCATGCCATCGTTTTTTTTACCAGCCGCAAATCCCGAGTAAAACAAAATCACCGCCTGCTGGAAAGTATGTTACAACAATTTAATCCCGACGTGGTTTTTATTTGGGGTATGTGGAACCTGGATCGTTCACTGGCAGCTTTAGCCGAGGCGCACTGTCCAGGGCGGGTTGCTTATCGCTTTGCCGAATATTGGCCAACCCTGCCCAGCCAGCATGAAATGTACTGGCAGGCGCCAGGAAGGAATCTACCGGCAAGGTTGCTGAAGCAGCTCCTGGGCCGCCTGGCCCTTGCGATATTAAAAAGGGAGCAAGAACCGCCGCCTATAGCTTTTGCTCACGTAATGTGTGTCAGCCAGGCAACGAAGAATGTGTTGTTGGAAGCAGGCGTTCCCGTTGACCACGCTCAGGTTATCCGCACTGGGCTTGATGTTTCCCAATATTTGCAAGACCAAAGAGATATCGAATTAGAGAGTGGGAAGCAGTGCCTCAAACTCTTATATGCCGGTCGCCTGTCTTCCGACAAAGGCGTTGAGACTGCCATTCAAGCGATGGCTTACTTGCGGCGCGAACACGGCTTAAACAATTTGCATCTTGGCCTGGCAGGGGCGGGCGCCTTAGAGTACGAGCAGCACTTGCGTCACCTGATCGCTCAGGAGCAGCTAGAAGATGCTGTTACCTTTCTGGGCCGTGTTCCCCCTGAAGAAATGCCCACACTTTACAGCCAGTATGAGGTATTGCTCGTGCCTTCAATCTGGCCTGAACCTTTTGCTCGCGTGGTTTTGGAAGGTATGGCCGCCGGTCTTGTTGTTGTGGCTGCCCCAACTGGCGGAACGGCCGAAATCGTACGCCAGGGTGAAAACGGGTTACTGTTCGCCCCAGGGAATGCGGCCGATCTGGCGGACCAAATTGCCAAACTAACGCTTGATGCCCCATTGCGTCGGCACCTGGCTCAGAATGGGCGCAAGACTGTTCAGGATAACTTTACTGTGACTCAAATGCTGGATGCCATTGAGGCTTTCTTGGAACAAGCCGCCAAACTGTAAGGGGCAAAGAAAGCTAAAGCCTGTACCGTGACTAGAGAGATAGAAACATGACACCGACGGTTAGCGTTATTATCCCAACTTATAATCGCCGGGCATTTCTGTACGAGACCCTGGATTCACTTGCTCGACAAAGCTTCCCGGTTCACAATTTTGAAGTCATTGTTGTAGATGACGGTTCAGTGGATGGAACTGAAGCAGTTGCAACAGAAACTTTCCCCTTCACCTTGCGTTACTTTTGGCAGCCAAACCAGGGAGATGCGGAAGCTCGCAATCTGGGCGTGAACCAGAGTCAGGCCAACATCCTGGTTTTCCTGGATGACGATATTCTTGTAGAGTCGGATTATTTAACACGCCTAGTTGAAGCACACGAGGCAACTGCCAATAGAATTGTAACCGGTACAGAGTATCTTTGGGTTGAAGAAACAAACCCGCTCTTTAGCCGCCCGTTGCTGTCAACCACTCCCGAGGCAAACAAGGGGTTCGCGGAGTTAGCTTTCGTAGACGTATGCAGCAATAACATGTCTATTCGGCGCGAGGCGTATTTTCAGGTAGGCATGATGCAAAAACTGGATTTTCCCGGTTCTAGCATCTGGTGTGACGTTGACTTTGCCTACCGTGCCTTTTGTCAGGGCTTTGAATTTCGCCGCAGCGTGGAAGCTGTTTGTTGGCATCGCGACTACGTAAAGCGTGATCTGGCGAGCCACAAACGGCGTATGAAAGAAACAGCTTATCGGGCTGTGGCGCTTTTCCAGAAATACCCGGAGTTACCGGCACACCTGCCAATGTTTAGTGATAAGACGCCGATTAATTGGCAAAAAGATTCACCGCGCCTGATTGTGCGCAAGCTCGGACGCATTTTAGGGTCCACGACTTTTGTTTTGTGGATCATGGAACAGTTTGCTTTTATACTCAACCGGTATTTTTCTTCTTCCTCACTGTTTCAGGCGTTACACCGTTGGATCTTGGGCGGGCATATATTTCGCGGTTACCGGGCGGGATTACGTGAATTTGCTGCAAGCCCGTTAATCGACTAAAGATTTGATCGCAAATTTGTGCGTGATTTGAGGTTTTATGTTTGATATTACTTCCCAGTTTCGCCAAAAAACTTCATACGGCTTCGAGTTTTGGTTGCGCCCCCTGCTTATTAGTGGCGTTCTGTTAGGCAGCGCTGTTTTATCTTTTTTTGCTTCTTACCAACATTTAGCGCTCGTGCTTGCTTTGATTGTCGGGCTGGCGACTGTGAGCATTACCATACGTCACCCTGGTTTGGGTTTGATTGCCATCCTGTTGAGCAGCATGATGATTCCCTTTAGGGGACCCAGTGGTGTGAATCCAACAATGGGTCTAACGGCCCTTCTAACCTTGCTTTGGATTGTCGGTATGATTGTGCGGGATCGAGAGATTCGTTGGGCGCCTTCTCGCACCAACCGGCCCTTAATCATCATGGTGGTAGGCGCCTGCCTTTCCTTCCTTGTCGGCCAGCTGCGCTGGTTCGATCCCCTTACGCCAGCGCCAATGGGGGCTCAGCTAGGAGCGCTGTCCATGTTTGTTCTGGCGGCCTTTGCTTTTTTTCTGGGGGCAAACCAGATTCATGAAATGCGTTGGTTGAGATGGATGGTTTGGGCTTTTCTGGCGGTAGCTACATTTTTTCTGCTAGTGCGTCTATCGCCGTTTGGCATTCCCAATCAGTTTTTAAGAGGCGGCGAATATCGCGGCGTTTTGATGCTCTGGTTTGGTTGCCTGGCTTTTGCTATGGCGTACTTTAACAAAGACCTGAGCTTGCGTTGGCGTCTGGTATTGGCTGCTCTGACGGTGATTATTGTGTACTACAATTTTGTTGTAAAGTACGCTGAGAAATCAGGTTGGATGCCTTTGCTTGCCAGCCTGGCAATTATTTGGGCAGTGCAGTCTTGGCGCAACCTCCTCACCTTGGTTCTCTTGGGTGCTTTCCCTGCCATTTACTTAGTAACAGATGCAATTGCCACAGATGAATACAGCTATTTAACACGCATTGATGCATTAGTTATTATCATCGAAATGATCAAAACCAGTCCGTTTCTGGGTTTAGGGCCTGCAAACTACCGCTGGTACACACCAATTTTCGCCATCCGAGGCTTCGAAGTCTCTTTTAACTCTCACAATAATTTCGCCGACATTGCGGCCCAAACTGGCCTTATTGGCATGCTTTCCTTCTTATGGGTTTTTATTGAGGTGGGTTGGTTAGGCTTGAAACTGCGCTATCGTGTCGCAGGCGGCTTCGCGCGTGCTTTTGTTTTCGCGACAATCGGCGCCACGGTGGGCACAGTTATGCTGGCAGCAATGGCCGACTGGGTGATTCCCTTTTTCTACAATTTGGGCATGTCAGGATTTCGTTCAGCGGCCGTTGGTTGGCTCTTTTCAGGTGCATTGGTAAGTGTGGGGCGACTTGCCCTGAAATCTGAGACCAAACAGGAAGAATAAACGTGCCCCTTACGCAAGCCTTCCATTTGTTATACGTCTGGCAGATTGCCTGTTTAAGGAATGCAAAATGAAAAGAAGATATTTCGTTATAATCATGGCAGTCATCCTGTTGCTGACTCCACTTGTAGTCTTATATATTCGATCAAGCGTCGAACTGACTAAACAGGCTGAGCTGGATAGTGGCATTGACGATAATACAGCGACTTTACCATCGCAAGTCACCCTGGAGCCACCTGATGTTAGACAAGAGCAGACTAGCGACGTCGTTCTTCAAGAGACTCCGTCTGTTACGTCAAACACAATGACAGAAGGAATAGAACCATTTCCTGATGCGCCTCCTTGCAGCGATCATGAGTCAACGTTCTGGCATGGGCTGTGGAACGCGGAACACGGTTGCCACTATGACCATACCCACAACCATAATCCGTTTGAAACCGTTTTCTCCGACCACATACGAGGCTGGGAACAATCTATCTCCTACCCCTGGCAGACGCCTCACGAAAATGAACATAAGCATGCCGGCTACAAATACGTCTATGTGCAAAATCCCGAGTGCACCACCCTTGAGCCTGGAGACAACTGCCTCAAATACGCCCTCGTCCAGCTTCATCTCGTTGGCAGTACCATGGGCGCGCAGACACGTTTCCATTCCTTCCGCGCCATAGCAATGATCTGTGACCCCGATGGCAACCACTGCGGTACGGCTCAAACCGGTGGCTGGGCGGACTTTGGCGTTCTGCACTGCCCTTACAAGCAGCAGTATTGCCCTCTTGAGAGTGACCCGCCGATACCGGCCGATCGCTTCGAAATGCCCCCTTACCGGGCTTCTATGCATATTGCGGACCTACCCCGTGTGTTGACCAACGGTAAAAATGAACAAATTTGGAACAGCGGTATCCTCCCGGCACAGCTGCCACACTACCCTGATCCCCACAACCAGATATTTCAATACGATTGGCACACTGCTGATGCCTGGGATGTACTGGATCCCGACGACCTGAGTATCGTTCACTTTATTTGTGCCGGTGAGCCCGATTGTCGGTTTAACCACAGCACCATGCGCATGTATGAAATGATTTTTCGGGTGCCTGAAGATCTTGACAGCGGTCCGGTCAGCTTCAATGGCTACACCAACTTGCAAGGTAACATTGATGCCACGTGTACCTCAGCCGGATCAGAGTGTGTGCCGCTAATACTGGAAAACGTGCCCCCGGGCAGCGGCTCGTTCCGGGTGCCGTTGGGCAATATACCTCTAGAGGAATTTGATGATTACGATATCTATTTTTGTGGAGAGCAGGTTTGTGGCCGCTTTGACCCCGATGCTCGCTCTGCCGATTGGATAAAATATCCAAATTAACTCGTATGCATAACTGGCGCAAAGGATTTACTTATGCTTGGGCAGATTAGACAGAATGTAGGTCAAGACTTTCATTACAAGCTGGCATGCTGGCAATATAAGCTGGCAGCGAGCGACAAAAAAGAACCGATCAAGGTGTTGGTAAATGGAAGCCCCAAAACAGGTACGACCTGGATGCTGAGAATGATCACCTCTGTACCGGGCTATAAGGCTGTTGGCAACTATACGGGTGAATACGCCAAGTATAGTACTGTGCGGCCGGGTCAGGTTTTACATGGTCACGAATGGTTTTCAGCAGAACTGGACCAGATTTTATCAACTTTAAACATCCGAGTTGTTTTAATGGTTCGTGATCCCAGAGATCAACTTGTATCGCGTATGTTTCACATCAAGCGCAGCCCGGCTCATGCCTGGCACGAACGCTTTAAGGGTATGAGTGATGATGAAGCGCTTATGCTCTGTATCGAGGGAGCTGAAGGGCTGCCGGGAACCGACAAGATGATTGGGCTCACCCAGACCTGGCTCGATGCCAGGGCAGAGGCGCTGATAGTGAAATATGAAGAGCTGTTGGAAGCTCCGACCGAGGGCTTGAACCAGGTGTTGACCTACCTGAACATTCCGAAGACGAACAAGCTGGTAGGCACCATTGTGGCGCGAAACCGGTTCGAGCGCCTGTCGGTTGGGCGGCGAATCTGGCGTTCGCGGCGGCCTGGCCAGGAGGATAAGTCTTCTCATTTTCGCAAGGGAATTGTGGGGGATTGGCGAAATTATCTGAAAGAGGCGCATATACAGAGATTTAAAGAGGTTGCCGGGCAGCAGCTTGTCGATTTGGGTTACGAACAAAGTTTTGAGTGGGATAAGACGGTACTCCTGCCTCAAAGATGAGCGGAGCCTATTTGTTTTCTTATTTGTAAGTGCTTATGAAGCTCTCAATTGTCATTATCAGTTGGAATATCAAGACGCTGTTGGCGGGTTGCTTAAAGAGTATCTTTGATCACGTGCCGGGATTTGAACATGAAGTTTGGGTTGTGGACAATGCCTCAAGTGATGGCAGTGTGAATATGGTGCGGCAGCATTTTCCCCAGGTGCAGTTGATTGCCAATGAGGAGAACATTGGCTTTGCGCCGGCCAATAACCAGGCCATTCGGCGCTGTCACGGCCGTTTCATCCTGCTGCTGAATCCGGATACAGAGGTGCTGCCGGGCGCGCTCGAAGCTCTGGTGCAGTTTATGGAGGCGCATCCAGACGCGGGCGCTGCTGGCTCGCTGCTGCTTAATCCGGATGGGAGTTTGCAACCTTCATGTTTTCCCAGGCCGACGCTTTCTCGCGAATTGTGGCGGCTTTTTCACCTTGATAGGGTACGGCCGTATGGCCAATATCACATGCCCACGTGGGACCAAGAACAGCCACGAGAAGTAGACGTGATTCAAGGTGCCAGTCTTCTCTTGCGCCGCGAAGCCCTTGACCAAACCGGGCTGCTGGATGAAGGCTATTTTATATACACTGAGGAGGTGGATCTGTGCTACCGTCTGCAGCAAGCCGGGTGGCGCCTTTACTGGACACCTCGGTCTAAAGTGATTCATTTTGGTGGGCAGAGCACCAAGCAGGTAGCGGCCGAAATGTTCCTGCAGCTTTACAAAAGTAAGATTCAGTTTTTTCGGAAACATTACGGCCGTTTCCCCGCCTTTGCTTACAAGCTTATTCTACTGGGGGCATCGCTGGCGCGTCTTTTAGTCTCTCCCCTGGCCTGGTTGCAAAAAGAGCCTTTGCGTAAGCAGCATCTCATTCTGACCAGTAACTACCGGCGGCTGCTCACAACTTTACCTACTTTGTAATCTGCTCGTTGTTAAGAAAGCTGCTGCCACTTCGACACAAGGACACTTTCCTGATTTATGCGAGTTCTTCTTCTCACTCAAATTATTCCTTATCCCCCTGACGCCGGGCCGAAGGTGAAAACGTGGCACGTTTTGCGCTATCTGGCAGACTGCGGCCACGAAATTTCTTTGCTTTCGTTTGTTCGACCGGAGGAAGAGGCTTACGTGGCCCATCTGCGGCAGATTTGCCACGCCGTCCATACAGTTCCCATTCGTCGTTCTCGTCTTCATGATGTCGGCTACTGGCTGCGCAGCCATATTACTGGCCGGCCCTTTCTCATTGAACGGGATGATTTGCCGCGAATGCGTCGCGCCATACGCCAGATCCTGGCAGCGGAAAAGTTCGACGTGATTCACGCCGATCAATTGACGATGACCCAGTTTGCGCTTGAGGCCGGGAGAGGGAAACGGCCGTTTCTCATTTTTGACGCCCATAATGCAGTCTGGACGATCACCGAGCGAATGGGTGAATCTGCCCCCTGGTTCTTAAAGCCTGTCCTTGAACTCGAATCGCGGCGGATAAAACGATATGAGGGTATGCTGGTTGAAAAGTTTGATCACACGATGGTTGTTATTGAACCTGATAGCCGGGCGCTGCTTGCGGGGGTGCGCGGCCGTGCAACGGAGACGCTGCGCCAACGCATCAGTGTGATTCCTATAGCTGTGGATACGGGGCAGCTGCAACTTGTTCAGCGTCAGCTCCCGTCAGCCAGAATCGTCACCTTAGGCACACTGCACTATCCGCCCAACGCTGACGGCATTCGCTGGTTTTTGCGCGAGGTTCTCCCCCTGGTCCGCCAACAGATTCCGGAGGCGACTCTCACGATCATTGGCAAAAATCCGCCCAAAGATTTTCTGGAAGCAGCCGGACAAAACCCCGATGTGGTGACTGTTACCGGTTACGTGCCTGACCTGCAGCCTTACATGGAGGAATCGGCCGTAATGGTTGTGCCGGTGCGAGCCGGGGGAGGCATGCGGGTGCGCATTCTCGAGGCTTTTGCCCGAGCCATGCCCGTGGTCACCACCACGGTTGGCCTGGAGGGTATTGAGGCGACTCATGGTGAGGAGGTTCTGGTGGCCGACGATCCCTCTGCGTTCGCTGCGGCCACGGTGCAGCTTTTACGTAACGAAGATCTGCAAAATCGTCTGGCAGCAAACGGCCGTTTACTGGCTACCACTTTATACGACTGGCAGATTGTCTTGAAAAAAATGGACCAAATTTATGCTCAAGCGACAGAACAATCTCCTTAATAACTCCATAACGAGCCCTCACAGGATTTTGATAGTTATTATTGTCTTTTCGGTCCTGGCCCGCGTCGGCAGCGCTCTTGTAATGGGCAATGTCGTCAGCGACTTGCCGGGTATCTTTGACCAAATTTCTTACCATAATTTAGCCTTACGTGTTCTCGATGGACACGGTTTTTCCTTTGGCGAATTTTGGTGGCCAGGAACGGCCGCCAACGAACCAACAGCCCACTGGTCTTACCTGTACACGCTTTACCTCACAGCGGTGTACGCCGTTTTTGGTGCAAATCCCCTGGTTGCCCGCCTGATACAGGCAGTTGCTGTGGGCATTCTCATGCCCTGGCTCGTTTATCGTTTGGCCCTTCACCTCTTTCCCTCAGATGCGTCGCTGGACCGCAATGAAAAACCAGGGCGAGGAGAAAAAATCGGTTTGCTTGGTGCAGGTATCGTGGCCATTTACGTCTACTTTATTTATTACGCCGCTGCTCTAATAACCGAAAGCTTCTACATCACAACCATTCTTTGGCTCTTTGACCTGACATTCCAAATGCGTCGGCCTACTTTGGGGCGGCAGATATACCGCTGGATATGGCTCGGCGTTGCCTTAGGTCTTACCATCCTGCTGCGCCAGGTATTTTTGCTTTTCATCCCCTTCTTGCTCTTTTGGCTTTGGTGGACTGTGCGGCCTAAACCAGGCTATCTACTTCTACCTGTCCTCGTTGTGGTCCTGATGATTGCGCCCTGGACGGTGCGTAACTACCTGGCTTTTGGCCAGTTTGTCTTACTGAATACCAACGCCGGCTACGCCTTCTATTGGGGCAATCACCCTATTTACGGCACAAACTTTGTCCCTATTTTGACACCGGAAATGGGCTCCTATTACTCCTTGGTTCCCGAAGAGCTTAGTCATTTGAACGAAGCAGAGCGTGATACAGCTTTGTTGGGACAGGCTCTACAAAACATATTCGCTGATCCGCGGCGTTACCTGTTGCTTTCTCTCAGTCGTATCAGCGATTATTTTATGTTTTGGCCCTCGTCCCAGTCCACCTTACTCAGTAACATCTCGCGGGTAACAAGTTTTGGTCTTTTCTTGCCGTGGATGTTGTATGGATTAGTTCACTCGGTACGCCATCTCTTTCTTCCTTCTACCGAGCGTGTGGCGTCCCCGTTTTTCCTACTATACCTATTTCTTGTTGTCTATACGGGCATACATATTCTGACCTGGACACTTATTCGTTATCGCCTGCCTATTGATGCTATATTGGTTTTATTTGCTGGTCTGGCCATCATGGAGCTGCTAGAAAAGGTCGAGCGATACCGAAACGTGCGGACAAGGACCGTTTAACGTTTCTTTGCCAGCCTCTCACTTAAGGCTATCGGTAAGCTTGATCCAGTACTATCGCTGCTGTGGAAGATGTTTGGGGTGACTTTAAAGGAGAAAAAGTGATCTCAAACGCCCCTTTAAAGAGATTTCGCTTAACTTGAATAACGATTTATTGTTGAATGGATAGAACTATGGAATTGAAAGAATATATTGTTCCGTTACTCAAATGGTGGTGGCTTCTGTTAGGCGCAACACTTATAGCCGGTGCTTCGAGTTATTATGCAACGCGCCAGCAGCAGCCTTATTACCGATCAACAACGACCGTGATGATTGGCAGCTCTATTGATGATCCCAATCCTTCTACCTCAGATTTTTCTGTGAGCCAGTCTTTAGCCTCTACATACGTTGACTTTGCCAATCGCGCTTCAGTTCGTTCGGCCGTTAGAGATGCTCTTGGTTTACAGAGTCTACCTAGCATCACAGTGCAACAGGTAAACAGTACGAACTTCATTGACATTATGGTCTCGGATACGAGTCCCGAACGTGCTCAGGCTGTCGCTGCTGAACTGGCCAGACAGCTCATTCTCCGCAGTCCAACGGCCGAAGATAATAACAAGCGCCAGGAGTTTGCCCGTAACCAGCTAGACAGTTATGAAGCGGCAATAACGGAAACTGAAGATCAAATTGCCACCAAACGAGAAGAACTGGGTACCCTGGTGAGTGCCCTGGAAATTGCCGGGGCTCAAACTGAACTGGCGTCTCTAGAAAGCAGCTTGCTGACGCTGCGTACAAACTACACCTCCTTGTTGGCCAGTACACAGGAAGGGGCTAAAAACACAATCAGAGTGATTGAGCCGGCTTCTTTGCCGCGAGCGCCTGTGGATCCTCAGAGCACGATTAGCATACTGGCGGCTGCGGCTGTTGGCTTAGTTTTAGCCTGTATGGCCGCTTATTTGCTAGAGTACCTGGACGACACGATAAGAACCCCGGAGCAAATTACAAAGCTTGGCAATTTGCCCACGCTGTCTGGCATTGCCTTCATCGACTCCGAAGATGACAGTAAGTTGGTCACGGTGAATGACCCCAGGTCACCTACTTCAGAAGCCTACCGCGTGCTGCGCACGGCCATTCAGTTTTCCGCCGTGGATAAGAAAAACTCCTTGTTGTTGATGACCAGCGGTGTTTCAGGCGAAGGCAAAAGCACCACTGCGGCCAACCTGGCGGTGGTTTTGGCCCAGGCCGGGCATAACGTGCTGTTGATGGATGGGGATTTGCGACGGCCGTCGCAGCACACCATCTTTAACCTGCACAACAAACGGGGTGTCACCAGCCTGCTGCTCAAACTCAACGCCGGTAATTCTGATACGGAAGTGCGCAACCTGGTGGAAGATACCGTTCAGCCCACCCAGGTTGAAGGCATGCAGGTCATGACCTGCGGTCCCATCCCGCCCAATCCCTCCGAACTGTTGGGCTCCACCAAAATGTGCCGCCTGCTGGAAGTGCTGGATCAGCAGTACGACTTTGTCATTATCGACAGCCCGCCCGTGCTGTCGGTGACCGATGCGGCCGTTTTAAGTGCCATAGCTGGCTCAACCCTGATTGTTGTTCGGGCTAACAAGAGCCGTAAGGATCAGTTTAAACAGGTGTTGGAACGGCTGCAAGATGTGAATGTCAAAATCGCGGGTGTCGTGCTCAACTCGCTCAAGGTGGGCAGCGAGGGTCACAACTTCTATTACAACTACAGAGACCCGTACTATACCTCCGGTGACGATGGCGAAAAAGGTGATCTACAGCCCAAAAGCAAGCTGCGCAAACGGTTTTTGCGAGGTCAGGAAGCAGTATCATCCTAAATTTTCTGGCTGAAGCATAAAAATGAAAGTGGTTCAATTTACCCGGATTGAGCCACTTTTTGTTTTAGCGGGTTGGCTCAGGGAACAAATGCCAGAGGGCATCGGCCAGGGTGGGGAAGGTGGCAAAGGGGGGCAGTTCGGCGGCCCGGGGCAGCTGCACCTGGGCCGTGCCCCGCCCGGTGAGCAGCAGAATCGCCTGCTTAACACCGACCGCCTGCCCCGCCTGGAGGTCCGTCAGGGCATCGCCAATCATGTAGGACTGGCTGAGATCGAGGTTGTGTTCCCTGGCGGCCTGGTGCAGCATACCGGGGCGGGGTTTACGGCAGGGATCGTTGGTGCCGGGTGGGGCGGGGCAAAGATAGGTGGCATCGATACGGCCGTTCTCCACCCGTACCACGTCCAAAATACGGTTGTTTAAGGTAACGGCCGTCTCCAAACTCATAATGCCCCGGCCGACGGCCGATTGGTTGGTCACCACAATAATCTTGTAGGGAACGTTCCGAATGCGCGCCAGCGCCGCCAGCGCCTGCGGGAAAAAGGCCACGTCGTCCCAACAGCGCACGTAATTAGCCCGGTTTTCTATAAAAACGCCGTCACGGTCGAGGAAGAGAGCAGGTTGTTTTGGCATATCTGAGTAATTGGGTAATTGGGTAATTGGGTAATTACTTGCTGAATTACTTGCTGAATTACCCAATTACCCAATTGCTTAATGGCAGTCTTAAGCAATTGGTTGAATACAGTCCGGCACATCGTTGCGCGGGTTGTTGACGACGGTACTGACCGGATAGGCGGCCATTTTTTCGGTGGGATACGGCCGTAACAAATGCAATCCCTGCTCGGGGTCTGGTTCCGGGTTCAGCCACAGATCAAAATCGTCCGGCTCCACAATCACCGGCATCCGGTTGTGAATAGAAGCCATTAGTTCATTTGGGGTGGTCGTAAGGATGGTGCAGGATTGCAGAGCGCTGCCGTCGGGGTCGCGCCATACTTCCCACAGGCCAGCCAGGGCAAACGGCCGTTCCTCACCTTCCGCCGGACGAATAAACATGGGCTGCTTGCCATCTGCCTGCTTTTGCCATTCGTAAAAGCCATCGGCCGGAATGAGGCAGCGGCGGCGCTTGAACGCCGTGCGGAAAGAGGGCTTCTCGGTTACGGTTTCCGAGCGGGCATTGATCATCCGTGCCCCAATCTTTATCTCTTTGGCCCAGGAAGGAATAAGCCCCCAATGGAAAAAAGTCAGCTCTCGCTGGCCATCTTCTGCCAATCGCACAGCGGCCACCGGCTGGGTCGGGGCGATGTTGTAGCGGGGAACGGAGGGTGGCAGGGTGGCAGCGGCCGTTTCCGGCAAATCAAACATCAGGGCCAACTGTTCAGTTGGCGTCATTAAGGCAAACCGTCCACACATAGTTAACTCCTTCTTTTGGCTTACAAACGGCCGTTTCTAATCAATCATGCCGACCGTCCTGGAATTTTACCAGAGATTGTGCGTAAGCGTTTACCTGTCCAGACCATCTGACAAGTTGGCTAGTCAAGGAGGCGTTTTGAGCTCTGTTACGAACAGCGTCGTGGAAAGATTACAGGCCATTCCCTGTCTGGTTTTGACGCGCTACCACTTGCAGTACAATGTCGGGTCGAAAAAGGAGCGTGGGCGGCTCCAGCATTTGCTGCACCGAGTAGAGCGCTTCCAATACCTGGGCGCTGTCCAAACTGGCGGCGATGACCCTGTCCATGTAGTGGGACATGGCTGCGCTGCCCATTTCTACAAAGCCCACCCAGCGCTGCGCCTCAGTGCGAGCCAACATGCAAGCGGGGCGCAGCCGCTCTGCCACTTGTCGCTGCCAACGGTCGTTCAACCCGTCCAGCCCTTCCGCCAACGTTTCAGACAGGGCTGCCTGGTTTTGTAAATAATAATGGGCTGCCTGCTGCATAGCTGGATTGGGCGATTGGTCTGGTTCAGGCAGCAAGATGAACCGCTCTACAGCTGCCAGCGGCGTGGCACACAGGGTGCAGCTGCTCTTACCCAGGCGGCGAATGGCCGACAGCGGGACGGCCTGGGTCATGATTTCGGCCACGCGCGGCGTGGGCAGGCTGCGGGCAAAGGCCAGGAAGCCCGGCTCGGTTAAAGGGGGCGCGTCCTGCGCTGCACCCAGCAAGGTTACATGCAGCCGTTTCCCTTCCATGGGCAAGATGACGGCGCCTCGCCGGGGTTGTTCGGCGGTAGGTTGAATGATTAATGCCTGCCAGCTTTCCTGGGGATGCTCTGGTTGTTGGTAAATGCGGCCGACTTTGACTAACGATGGGGTGAGTAACGGCCGTTCAACCAGCTGCCCCAACCAGGCTCGCGAGCGCTCAAACTGACCGCTGGCATCTACCACAAGGTCAGCCGCCAACAGGCCCGATTCGCGCAGGTGAACGCCTGTTACCTGGCGTAAGGGTACCTCCCCTGCCAGCCCCACGATCTCCTCTTGCGGCAGGAAATGGACAGCCGGATAATCGGCCAGACGATGACGTATTCGTTCGGTTAGCAGTGCCGGGCTGCACGCCACGCTCTCCAGGGCAGAACGGTAGCGGGGTCGCCAACGGCCGTACACAAACCAGGCCATGTGTAACCCCAAATTAAAGCGGACAGCTCCAGCTGCGGCCAATTCAGCCAGCAGCCCTGGAAACAGCGCCTCCAGCGCCGCCTGATCCGGGCCGTGTAGCAGAACGGGCGGCGCATCTTCTGTGGCGTAGGGCTGGCCAATAACGTATACCTGCCGAAAATAATCGCTCAGCGCCTGTGCTGCCAGCAGCCCGGTTAGCCCATCGCCAATGACAATGGCTTCTTTAGAAGAGAGAGAGTTTGGTTTCATAGTGGTAAGGGTTTAGCCGTTCAACTGCCTTGGGGGAACAAACATGGGTTGCCTCTTCTTTGCCTGTTGTAGATTTCAGGATGAAGAGAGCATAGCAAAACGGCCGTTAGGCCAGCGTTTAGCTTTGTGATGACCCGGCTAACGCTGACTTAACGGCCGTTTTGGCACAATCACGGTATCCTTGAATTTACATTCATGCCGACCAAACTGGAGGATACACTGTTTACGGTGTTGGCGAAGCGGTTATAGCGGCCAGGATGCGGACAACGGCCGTTTCCAAACTTTCATCAGGGTAGACGGCCGTTTCCTCCACCCCGCTTTGCCGCAGATGCTCAATCAATTTCCCGGCCCGTGCTTTGGCCGGGCCACTGCTGGCGGGATGGCTTGTTATCTGTTCTGCCAGAGCGTAAGCGCTTGTCTCCCGTCCCGTTTGGGCGTACAGCTCGGCCAGCCCTGCCAGGGCAGTCAGGGCGTATGGTAGGGCGCGGGCGGCGATGGCTGTCGCAAACGCCTCTCTAAACGCTTTTTCTGCCCTGGCGGCGTCTCCCTGTGCCTGGAAAATGGTGGCCAACAATGCCTGCCCCTGGGTAATGCGCCAGGAATCGCCAATTTCGGTGAAGATAACCAGGCTGTCTTGTACGGCCGTTACCGCCCGGTTATATGCTCCCTGTCCCAATCGCAGATCGCCGAGGCTGTGCAAAAAGGTAGCCACACCATACCGGTCGCCCGCCTGCTGCGCCAGGGTCAACCCCTCCTGCATGGCCGTTTCCGCTTCGTCATGCTTGCCCAACGCCCGCGCCACTTCGCTAAAGAAAGAGAGAGAAAGGACGCCCAGCCGGGGCGAGCCATTACGCCCCCAGGCGGCAATGCTTTGCCGCAGCAGCTCATAACCCGCTGCCGCCTCCCCCTGGGCAAAGCGAACCATGCCCAGAATACCCCAGGTGTAGGACATTCCCCAATCGTCGGCCAACGCCTGGCTGATAGCAAGCGCTTCATGGGATGCGGTCTCGGCTGCGGCATAATCGCCGGTGACAAAAGCGACCATACCCAACTGATAAAGCGAAAATTGCAAACAGCGCTCCCCATATTCATGGGCAAGGGCGACGCGAATGAGGGGAATCGCCTTATCTATAGCGGCGCGGGCGGCGGCCATTTGCCCGCAGCGAAAATGAAACCAGCCATTGCTGCTCAAAATTGCGCCGAAAAACAGACGGGCGATGCTATCGTCTGGCTCGGCTTCAACAATAGGTTCTACCTGAGCCACAGCCTGCATTAACATATGCAGACCTTCCTGACTCCAGGAGTGCAGTTCGTAAAAGGTGGGGTAGGCGCGAGTGACGCGGAGGAGCAGCGGCCACTGCTGCTCCTCCAGACCCCATTCCCAGGCGACGCGTAAATTATCTATGTTGGCCGTTAACATCTCTAGTGCCGGGCCGCGCAGGCTGCTGAAGATCTCGACTTCGCTTTCGGCCAACGAGACGAGGTAGAAACGGCCGTGTTTCTCCTGTGCGTCTCGCCACACTTGTTCATTGGCTCGCAGCTGTTCGGCGGCATATTGGCGCACCAGCTCATGCAGGCTGTATTGATCCGTGCCCATGCGCCGCAGCAGCGATTTATCAATCAGGCCAGACAGCGTGGGCAGCGTGGCCCCGGCCACGCTGCCCGCCGCCGGGCGGCTAAAGCTGCCAGGGAAAATGGCTAACGTTTGCAGAAGCTGCCGTTCTTCGGCCGTGAGCAGCGCCCACGATTGATCAAAGACAGCCCGCAAATTGTGATGTTGGCTGGGCATGTTACGCGTCGTCACGCTCAGGAAATCTATGCCCCGTTCAATTTCCTGGGCAATCTCGCCGCAGGAAAGCAGCCGCGTCCAGGAGGCGGCCAGCTCAATGCCCAACGGCAGCCCGCCTACCAGACGGCAAATTTCAATTACCGCTGCATAATCGGCCGGGGTCAGGTTAAAGCGGCTGTCCGCCCGCCGGGCGCTCTGCACAAAGAGGGCGACAGCGCTGCTGCCGTCTATTTCTTCCGGGGCAGCGGCGGTTGGTAGGGAGAGTTCGCCCAGTGCAAAGCTCCATTCTTCCTGCAAATCAAGCCGCTGGCGGGATGTGACCAGCAGTTTTATGCCGGTTGTCTGAGCCAAGATGTCGGCTATTAGCGTGACGCCATCTAGCAGATGCTCGAAGTTGTCGAGCAGAATCAGCATTTTCTTTGAGGACAGGAGGTGCAGGAGCTGGACGGTTGTATCCAATTGGGCAGACATGGGCAGGTTGAGGGCATTGGCGATGGTAGCAGCCAGAAAATCGGCTGAGTTGAGTGAACGCAGGGAGACGTAGGCCACGCCGTCACGGAAGTTGGGTTGTTGGGCAACGGCCGTTTGCAAAGCCAGCCGCGTTTTCCCCATTCCGCCAGGCCCGGTGATGGTCAACAGGCGGCAGTGGGGGTCAGCCAAAAGCTGGCCCACTTCATGCAGCTCTACCTCACGGCCAATGAACGGCGTGGCTGGTGTGGGCAGCGGACGGGGTGCTGGAGACAAAGGGCGTTGGCTTTCGGCTGTTTCTGTAAGAGATGGTGTACTGACGACTACCTGGTTAAGCAGCTGTTCATATGCATCCTGAGTGGCGCTATCTGGCTCGACCCCCAGTTCTTGAGCCAGCACCGTGACGCAATTTTGGTAAACCCGGCGAATGGCGCTGCGATCCCCCGCCAGGGCGTGAAGCTGCATGAGGCGAACGACGTGGCTTTCGTTGAGCGGGTCTTGCTGGAACAGTCGTTGGCCGTAGGTTACGGCCGTTTGATAGTCACAGGCCCCTGCCAGCAGCTCGACCAGCTGAAGCAGTGCCGATTGATAACGATGGGTCAATGCCTCGCGCAGCGGCATGAGCCACTCATCGTAATTGGCTGGCAGCAGTTCCCCGGTGTGCAGTGAAATAGCCTGCTCCAGCCAACTACGAACGGCCGTTGGCTCGGACGCTTGCTTTGCCGCCGCCAGGGCCTGCTCAAAATTCGCCACGTCCAGGCTAAAAGGAGCATCGCTGCGCCATTGCAGGGTGAGGCTGTCCACCGCCAGATAACGGTCAGCGTCCGGGAGCGCCCGGCGTACCGTGTGCAGCAAGTTGCGCAAATTATTCAGGGCCTGGGATTCAGTGGAGTCGGGCCAGAGCAGAAAGGCGAGGTGGCGACGCGGTTGGGGAGCATGCCGGTGAAGCAGTAAATAAGCCAGGAGTGCCTGGGGGCGATCAGCCTGAAAAGCGGTCAGGGGCCGTCCCTGATGGCTGATCTGAAATGTGCCTAATAAATGTATCTCCAGCCGTTCTGCGGCCGATTGTGCCGACACAACCTCTTTCACTTGCCCTCCCGCGCTGTCGCGCCTGCTCCCCTCTAAATTATTTTAGGGAAAAGCATACCAGAAAGCTTCATTGCTGCCAGAGGGTAATTAATTTAGGAAGGGTGTATGAAAGCAGGGGGCAGTCCCGACAAGGCGTCGGGTCTGCCCCAGAGTCAACCAGTTTTGGCGAGACGACGGTTATGGCCGGTCAAAATAGAGCAGTCGTACCGCTTTATAATCGCGGTCAGTGGCACAAATGCCGTCGCCATAAAGATGCTCTGCATCGTAGGCGATGCGCGGATTGCCTGCCCCATCCAGCGCCAGCGACGGCCGATATCCGCCGTACCAATAAGATGCAAGGCAGCCGATGGGGGGCGTGATGGGGAAATCGGCATCCAAATCTTCAGATGATTCGGCTACCACTGCTTCCCAGACACCATTGCTGCTCTGGCAGTTTGCCGTGCAGTGCGTATAGGCCAGGCCAATTGTGCCGGTGATCTGGAAGACCAGATGGGGGCGATTGTTCGGATCAATCAGCAGGTCAGGATGCTGGCCCATGCCCTGGTTTAGCTCCAGGTCGATACCATCCCAATTGCCCTGTTCCAGACAGCTGCCGTTACACCAGATGTAGTACAGCTTCTCACCCGCGCCATTGTTGAAGGCACCCTGGTAGAAGGCGAGACGCGGCCGCCCGGCGCTGTCCAGGCGCAGCACCCAGAAGGCATGCCCAGAGCCGCGATCAAACAAGGGCACACGCTGCCAGTTGTCGCTGTTGTCGCAGTTACTGTTGCATTGCAAGTAGTAAACGGCGCTGGGGCCAAAGGGCGTGGAGATGTAGCTGACGACGCGCGGCTGCCCGCTGGCGGTAAAGGCCAGCGAAGGGTAAGTGAATAGTTCGTAGTTGTCATCGCCGCCCTGGTCCAGCCGGGCTTCAAACCAGTTATTTGGGTTGGTGCAGCTGCTGTCGCAAAAGACGTAGTAGCTGCCCCAATGTTGGCTGCCCTGGTTGTCGAAGTAGATGAAGCGTGGTCGGCCTTGCGGATCAAGGGTGAAATAATTTTGGCCATAATCCCACAGGTTCATATCCACCACGTCGTGGTAGGCGACGTTTATAAGTTTCCAGTTGGCCGGGTTGGTGCAGCTATCGTCGCAAGCCGCGTATTGGAAATGCCCCGCGCCGCTGCCGGTTTTGAGCAGTATGCGAGGCTGGCCAACGGCCGTTAACTGTAACTGAACCTCCTGCACGTCATCGCTAAGGGCGATACCGCTCCAGTTCGTTGGCTGGCTGCAATCGGTTGCAGTCGGCTGGCAGTAACCATAATAAGCCGCGCTTTCCCCGCTGCTGTCCAGGCCAAAAGCAGCATAAGCGATATGCATTCCGCCGGCATCGTCTACCTTCATGTTAGCGCTGTTTGTCTGGCGTGTTTTGTCCAGGAAAAGTGCGCCTGCGCTGCCGCCAGAAGGGGGCGGCGTGGGTGATGGTGTCGGTGTCGGGGCAGGTGTCGGACTGTTGGTGGCTGGATTCACCACCAGCGGCAGATAAAGCATCTGGCTCCCCGCCGCCTGCGCTGTGGTTGGCTCATCTTGCATGGTAAAAACGGCCGTCACAACAGCGGCTAGGAACAAGACTAATAACAAAGCCGGTCCCACACGAACTGCGCCAGGGCGCTGTGTCAAAAATTGTTGCATGATAGATAAATCTCCTATTTATGATGATCCTTGCAATTAATTTCATTGATGGGCACAGGATATAGAATGCTGCGTTAGGCAGGCGTTAGGCAGGCGTTTGAGTTTGCGTGATGGGCAGATGGCTTTAACCCTTTGTTTAGAAATGCGGCAGCTCCGGCTTTCAAGACGCGGGGTTTTGCTTCAGGGCGGCTGTTCATGGCGATGATTCGCAGAGACGGCCGTTTTTTGGTGCTGCCGGGATTTTGCTGTTGCGAACGGCCGTAACTGCTTGTTACAATCCCCCCAATTGCCAACCCACAAAAACCACTCGGGCACGATAGGCCAACCGGCCATTGGCGCGAGATAAAAATCAGCCGAGGTGAAATTTAATGAAAATATCAGGGTCAACTTTTTTAGTCACGGGCGGGAGTTCCGGCTTGGGCGCGGCCTGTGTCCGTCGTTTAGCTGCGGCCGGGGCCAACCTGCTCATTGCCGATCTCAACAGCGAGGCGGGGGAAGCGTTAGCCGATGAGCTGGGCATCAATGCCAAATTTGTCCAAACCAATGTGGCGTCGGAGGAGGATGTGCAGGGGGCGGTGGATACGGCCGTTGCCCACTTCGGCAATCTACACGGCGTCATCAACTGCGCCGGTATTGCCATCGCCAGCAAAGTGATTGGCCGCGACGGGCCTCATTCTTTGGACGCATTCAGTAAAGTTATCCAGGTTAATCTCATTGGAACCTTTAACGTGATTCGGCTGGCGGCGGCCGTTATGGCCGCAGCAGAACCCAACGAAGCGGGTGAACGCGGCGTCATCATCAATACCGCCTCCGTGGCGGCGTTTGATGGCCAGATGGGGCAGGCGGCTTACGCCGCCTCCAAGGGGGGCGTGGTGGGCATGACTTTACCCATCGCCCGCGACCTGGCTCGCAGCGGTATCCGGGTCATGACCATTGCCCCCGGCATCTTCGAGACGCCAATGCTGGCTGGTTTACCCGAAAAAGCGCGGCAGTCGCTGGGTGAGCAGGTTCCCTTTCCTTCGCGGCTGGGCCGCCCGGAGGAGTACGCCGCCCTGGCCCAGCACATCATCGAAAACGAAATGCTCAACGGCGAAGTCATTCGCCTGGATGGCGCTATCCGCATGGCACCGCGCTAATTTTCAGGAAAAATTCTTGCTCTTTGTGCAAGAAGCTGACTGATAAGGTACAAAAAATGGAGAATTCAATGAGTGATTACAATTTAGAGTTTCATCAACAGGCGGCCAACACGATTCGTGGTTTGACCATGGACGCGGTGCAAAAAGCGGGGGAGGGACATCCGGGGATGCCGATGGGCATGGCGGATGTGGCCGTGGTTCTGTGGACCCAATTTTTGCGCCACAACCCGCAAGACCCCAAATGGCCCGATCGGGACCGCTTCATTTTATCCGCCGGGCACGGTTCCATGCTCATTTACAGCCTGCTGCACCTGAGCGGCTACGATTTGCCCCTGGAAGAGCTGAAGAATTTCCGCCAGTGGGACAGTAAGACCCCGGGCCACCCTGAAAATTTCCACACGGTGGGTGTCGAAACGACCACCGGCCCGCTGGGGCAGGGGATCACCAATGGCGTGGGCATGGCGCTGGCGGAACGATGGCTGGCTGCTCGCTTCAATCGCCCTGACCATGCGATAGTCGATCATCACACCTACGTCATTGCCAGCGATGGCGACTTAATGGAGGGTATCTCTCAGGAAGCTTCTTCACTGGCAGGCCATCTGGGGTTGAGCAAGCTCATTGTGCTTTACGATGACAACCGCATCACCATCGACGGCACCACAGATTTGGCCTTTACCGAGGATGTGATGGCCCGTTTTGCCCCCTACGGCTGGCACACCCAGCACGTGGACGGGCACGACCCACTGGCCGTCAAAGCGGCCATTAAAACGGCGAAAGGGGAAGAGGAACGGCCGTCTATCATCGCCTGCCGTACCCACATCGGCTATGGCAGTCCCAACAAGCAAGACAGTTCCGGGGTGCATGGCTCTGCCCTGGGAGATGCTGAAATTGTCCTGACCAAAGAAGCGTTGGGCTGGCCCAACGAGCCGCTTTTTTACATTCCCGATGAGGCCCGCGACTTTTTGCAGATGGACGGCCGTTTCCAAAGCCGTTGGGAAATGGTCTGGGAAAGCTATCAGGCCGCCTATCCAGAAGAAGCCGCCCTGTTTAAACAATATCTCAATGGCGATCTGCCCACCGATTGGTCGGCCATTTTGCCTACGTTTGAGGCGGGTAAAAACGTGGCCACCCGCGCCTCATCCGGGCAGACGCTCAATGCCATTGCGCCCCACGTACCTTACCTCCTGGGCGGTTCGGCCGATCTCACCGGCTCCAACAATACCGACATCAAGGGGGAAGCGGCCCTGACCAAAGATGATTTCAGCGGGCGTTATATCCATTTTGGGGTGCGGGAACACGCCATGGGCGGCATGATGAACGGGATGGCGCTGCATGGGGGGATACGGCCGTATGGCGGTACCTTCCTCGTCTTCTCCGACTACATGCGTGGCTCTATTCGGCTGGCGGCGCTGATGGGCCTGCCCGTCATCTATGTCTTCACCCACGACAGCATTGGCCTGGGCACCGATGGCCCCACCCACCAGCCCATCGAGCATGTGATGTCCCTGCGAGCCATGCTCAATCTTACCGTGATTCGCCCGGCTGATGCGGCAGAAACGGCCGTTGCCTGGCAATCTGCCCTGGAAAATCTGTCCGGCCCAACGGCGCTCGTTCTCACCCGCCAGGCTGTGCCCACGCTGGACCGCAGCCACTATGCCGACGCAGCTGGCGCTGCCAGAGGCGCTTACATTCTCAGCGATGTCGATAATCCTCGGCTGATTTTGCTGGCGACCGGTTCAGAGGTGCAAATTGCCCTGGCTGCCCAGACCCAGCTGGCCGCGCAGGGCGTAGCGGCGCGCGTTGTTTCGATGCCCAGCTGGGAGCTGTTCGCGGCGCAAGATGCCGCCTACCGCGAAGCAGTGCTGCCAGCGGCCATCACCGCCCGCGTTTCTATCGAGGCGGGGGTGACGCTGGGCTGGGAACGGTATGTGGGCTTAGAGGGTATTGCGATTGGCCTGAATCGGTACGGCGCGTCGGCTCCCTACAAAATTATTTACGAAAAGCTGGGCCTGACGCCAGAGGCGATGGTAGAAGCAGCGCTGTCGCTGGTGGGATAATGTCTGCTATGGCGTAAAAGACGGCCCGGAGATTGGAGTTGTTCCTGATTAAAAGGATGAAGAATTTCGGACACAGATGAACACAGATTTTCACAGATAAAAGAAATAAATCTGTGTTTATCTGTGAAAATCTGTGTCCCATTTCTTATTGAAGAACAAGCCTTACGCCGTGCGGCGTTTTGTTTCCAGAACCAGCCCTACGCCGATGAGTGCCAGACCGAATACGGCCGTTACCCCCACCAAGCCATTGCTGCCAGCCGCCGCCGCGCCAGATTCTGGCAAAATGATGACGGCATTGATCCCCTGGCTGATGCAGAAGTTATTGCCCGTTTGCACCAGTCCTGTGTCCGGGAAGACGGGGGCGTACCGTGGATTTTCTGAGGTGACAAAATATTTGGCGGCATCTGGCTTGGCCGTGACGCGCCAGTAGCTTTCCCCGGCGGCTGCCAGCCCGTAGGTGCCGTCTGCGGCTGTGGTGAGCGTCACCACAGTCGCCTCATCGCTGCTGACAAACTCGATGGTGACCCCTTCAACCCCTGTTTCACCCTCGACCCCACTATCAAAGCAGAGGCCGTCGCCATTCACATCCAGATTTACCGCGCCGGTAATGTAACCCGTGTCGCTCTCTTGCGCCTGCACCGCGCCCACTGCCAGCAGCAAAATGGCGCTCACGAACAGTATCATCAAGCCAATACGTTTTGTTTGATTCATGATTAACCTCCTAAAAATGGGCGTGAAAGCGACCTTTGGCTGAATCGTTTGCCGGAAAAACCGTTTTCACTAAATAGACATACTCAGTTCTGGTTGGTTGGAAACGCTACGACGATGAGCCGGTGGGAATTGTCGGTGTGGGGCCAGCAGGTTACCAGCGTGACCCTTTCATCATCAGTTGGCTGAATCCATTGGGCGTTTTCTAACTGTACCTCCACTGGTTGGCCACGCTCTGGCAAAATTTGTATCTCGGCGACGGTGTAATTGTGGGGTGTTTCCGAATCATAAACGATAATTTGTGAACCCACTTCCAGATCAACCAGCCTGCCAAATACCTCGTCAAAGATGTTGTGGTGGCCGTTTAACACCGTATTGCCGGGCTGCCCCAGCGGGGCGCTGTTGTTGTGCCAGCCGGCTTCATAAGCACTTGGCACCAGCCATTGGTAAAACATCTGCCCGTTGTTTTCAAACGGGGTGAGGCCCACGGTGGTTATGGGGGCATCTACATCGATGCTGGGAATGACAATGCGCCGGGGCTGCTTGGCCAGACTACCCCTGGGAGCGTCTTGCAGAGAAACAAGGTTGGCAGGCAGGCTGATTTCGGTACTGTTTGTGGGCAGTTCGGCCGTTTCTGCTCCTGTTGTATCTTCTGGTACAGGGGTGATGACAACGGTGATGACGGGCAGCGGCGTTCTGGTGGCAGCAGCCGTTTGGCGTGCGGCGGGCTGGCTAAAAAAAACAGCAGCGGCCAGGGCCACCACAATCAGGCCAATGGTGATAAAGACCACACCCAGAGGGACGATTTTTTCATCAGAATCCTGTTTTGCCATAGCTTTGTTTGGGCCGAATGGGTGGATGGAAACGGCCGTTTACGGCAACAGTATAAACCACAAGCTGGCTTATGTAAAGCCGTGGATCTTTCCGCTTAATCGAGCCAGCAGCGCGGGCAGCAGGTCGCCCGCTGCCCCAGTGAGGGCAAACGTGGCTAAGCGGGTGAGCGGCGTGCTTTGGGGATTGATCTCCACCAGGGTTGCTCCGTGCTCAAGGGCCATCAGAGGTAACGAGGCGGCGGGGTGTACCAGGGCAGAGGTGCCGATAGAGAGGAAAATATCGCAGGATTGGGCGGCGGAAACGGCCGTTTGCAGCGCCGCCGCCGGTAAATTTTCACCAAACCAGACCACATTCGGCCGGAGCAAGCTGCCGCAGGTTGGGCAGGTGGGGGGAATCGCGTCACTTGCTGGCCAATCTTCTACCGGATGTTCCCGAGCAAAACATTTTGTTTCCAGAATGTTGCCGTGCAGGGCAATCACTGCCTGGCTGCCCGCTCGCTGGTGCAGCCCATCCACATTTTGGGTGATGAGCGTGAACCGGGGCACGGCCAACGCCAAGTTTGCCAGAGCGATATGGCCAGGATTCGGTTTGGCCTGGCGAACCATTTCGCGCCGCCAAGCGTACCATTCCCAAACCAGCCCGGGATTGCGCCGGAATGCTTGCGGCGTCGCCAGCTCTTGCGGATCGTATTGTGCCCAGAGGCCTGTTTGCGCTTCCCGGAAGGT
Organism: Promineifilaceae bacterium (SeqCode); assembly: GCA_041748655.1. Taxonomy (GTDB): domain Bacteria; phylum Chloroflexota; class Anaerolineae; order Promineifilales; family Promineifilaceae; genus Leptofilum. The sequence continues at coordinate 38,108 of JBGTCV010000094.1, forward strand.
GGGCACGCCGCTCTCGGCCGAAATACCTGCTCCCGTCAACACGGCCACATGGCTGGCTTCGCGCAATTTCTGCACCAAAAGTTCGGAGATTTCAGCTTTTTCAGACATGTCACAACCCTAAAATTAGTTTGGCCAGGGAAAAGTAAATCAGCAGCCCGCTGGCATCGACAATGGTGGTGATCATCGGGCCGCTAATGACGGCCGGATCGATATGAAAGCGGTCTGCCAGAATGGGAATGACGGTGGCAACCGAAGTTGACCAGATGACCACGATGGGCAGGGTGATGGCGACAACAAGCGCCACTTCAAAGCCGGTGTGCCACAGCAGCGCCCGGACAATGCCAACCAGCCCCATTGCTATCCCCAGCATCAGCCCAACGGAGACTTCTCGCCGCCACGCCTGGAAGAGATTGCTCAGGCGCACCTCATCCAGCGTGATGGCCCGAATAATCGTGGCGACCGTCTGGGTGCCCGCGTTACCGCCGGTGCCGGTTATCAACGTGATGAAAAAGCCCAGCGCTACGACCACATCTAGTTCGTTCTGGAAGAAGCGGATCACTTCGCCAGACAGGGTGGATGCGATGAACAGGAGCATCAGCCAGCCGATGCGCTTGCGCACAATTTGGAAGGCCGAGACGGCAAAGTAGGGCTGGTCGAGCGGTTGAGAACCACCCAGGCGCTGAATATCCTCCGTCACTTCTTCTTCGAAGATGTCCATGACGTCATCGACGGTGATGACGCCAAGCAGCTCGTTTTCATCATTGACCACGGGCATGACAAAGTAATCATAGCGCGCAATCAACTCCGCCAGCTCTTCCTGATCGGCCGTTACCGGGATAGAGACAACTTCGCTGCTCATGATGGCGTCAATGGTTTGCTGGGGCTGCGAGAGGATGAGGACGCGCAGCGGCACCACGCCGATTAGCTTATTGTCCCGGTCTACTACGTAGAGGTAATGCAGCGTTTCGGCATCTTCCAGGGAGCGCAGGTAGTCGAACGTTTCGCTAACGGTCCATTGGCGCCGCAGGGCAACGACGTCGCGGGTCATCAGGCGGCCTGCGGTATCTTCTTCGTAGGCGAGCAGTTCCTGGACTTCGGCCGCTTCTTCTGGCTCCATAAGGCCGATGAGCCGGTCGGAGATTTCGTCGGGTAAATCTTCCAGGAACTCGGCGGCGTCGTCCATGGGCAGCTCTTCGAGCAGGTCAGCCAGCCGTTCGTCGTCTACTTTATCTACCAGCTCCTGGCGCACCTGGCTGCCAGTTTCGTCCAGCACCTCACTGGCAATGCCGAGCGGGAGCAGTTCAAAGAGGGTAACGGCCGTTTCTGACTCTAATTCGTCTAGCAGCACGGCAATATCAGCCGGGTGAATGCGTGCCAGCATGCTTTGCAGCTCAGCCAGCCTGCCTTCAGCCACCATCTGTTCGATCTCTTCAATTGGGGGGAAATTCAGTGCAGCATCATCCATTTGAGACACTCCTATGTGGGGGAGGACGGCCGTTTTTATAAAAATAATCTGGTACAGCTCGCAGCATATCGGGAGAGCCTAGCTATTATAACGAAGCGTGCCAAATCAGACAGCTTGCCGGTGACTAAAAGGTTCTGTGTTCCCACCCAGAATCTAGTGAACCGTGTTACAATCTGCCGTCTAAGGAGCACGAGATGGTACCCGTTTTGCTGGCCATAAACTTCCTATTGATGATAATCCTGCCCATTTTGTTGGGGCGCTGGATTGCCGCCCGGCGACAGGTAGGATGGGGTTTGTTTGGCATGGGAGCCGTTACCTTTATTTTGTCCCAGGTAGGTCATCTTCCGTTTAACTGGCTTGTTTTGCGGTCAGCGACCTGGATCAATCCTGAAAATCTGATTGTTTATGCCCTCTTTCTTGGACTTTCGGCGGGCGCTTTTGAAAGCGTCGGCCGCTACCTCACTTATCGCTTTTGGGCCAAAGAGGCCCGCAGCTGGGGGCAGGGGCTAATGCTGGGGGCGGGGCACGGCGGCATTGAGGCGATCCTGCTGGGGGCTCTTGGGCTGCTTAATTTTGTCATTTTGCTCGGCCTGAAAAACGGCGCTTTTCAGGGCATTTTGGCTTCTGTGCCAGACGATCAGCTTTATTTGGTGGATCTTCAAATTGAGGCTTTGTTTGGCGTTGCGCCAGGGATGGCTGTACTTGGGGCGGTTGAGCGTGTTTTTGCCCTGCTGCTGCATCTTTCCGCTTCGCTGCTGGTGATGCAGGTGTTTGTACGGGGCCAACTGCGCTGGTTGTGGGCAGCGATTGCGTGGCATGCGCTCATTGATGGCGTGCTGGTCTATGTTGTGGTCCTTTGGGGAGCTGTGACAGCAGAGCTGGTGTTGGGCGGGATGAGTCTGGTGAGTGTGGGCATCATTTTCTGGCTGCGGACGCCGGAGCCAACGGCCGTTCCCCAGGAACCGCTTCCCGAATTGCAGCCGCTTGCGCCAATGGAAATATCTGCGGACTCATTGACACGCAGCAAATACTCAAGTTAACTTCGTGTAGCGAATAATGCAGGCATAAATAATTATGATAGAAACAAACAATTTGACTAAGAAGTTTGGGGAATTAACGGCCGTAGACCGTCTTACCCTCACCATTCCAGAAGGGCAAGTGTTTGGTTTTTTGGGGCCAAATGGGGCGGGCAAAACAACCACCGTGCGCATGCTTACCAGCCTGATTTCTCCGACGGCGGGCAGCGCGGTGGTGATGGGCCACCGGCTGGGGCAGGCGGATACCGATATTCGACGCAACGTGGGCATTCTTACTGAGACGCCCGGCATGTATGAAAGGCTGTCGGCCTACAAAAATTTGGCCATTTATGCCCGGCTGTATGAGGTGAAAGATATCGCCGGGCAGGTGGAGAAATATTTGCGCCTGCTGGGCTTGTGGGAGCGGCGGGATGATGCGGCGGGCACGTTTAGCAAGGGGATGCGGCAAAAGCTGGCCATCGCCCGCGCCCTGCTTCACGAACCACGTATTTTGTTCCTGGATGAGCCAACGGCGGGGCTAGACCCGGAAGCGTCCCGCCTGGTGCGTGACTTTATTGCCGACGTGAAGGGGCAGGGGCGCACCATCTTCCTGACGACGCACAATCTGGATGAGGCAGACCGGCTGTGTGACCGGGTGGCGGTGTTTAAGTCTCGCCTGCGGGTGCTGGATACGCCAGAGGGTTTACGGCAGCAGCTGTACGGCCGTCAGGTGGTCTTCCACATGGCCGATACGGCGGAGGCGGGGCTGCCCGTCCTGCAAAACTTGCCCTACATCAAGAAGATTGAAGCGGTAGAAAACAAGCTGCTGGTGGCCGTAGACGAACCCGAGCAGCACAATCCGGAAATGATCCGGCGACTGGTCGAGGCGGGGCAAAATATCCAGTTTGTGGGGGAGCTGCGCTACTCGCTGGAGGAAATCTACCTGCAACTCATCAACCAGACGGATGCAGAGGAGGGGGCCGATGGACAAAATTAAGACGATCATCGACAAAGAGTGGGCGGAAGTGTTTAAGAACAAGCTGGTGCTTTTTTCTGTCGCCTTCTTGCCGTTGCTGCTAACCGCACTGCCGCTCATCACCCTGTATGCCACTCAAAGCCTTACCCCGGAGGAAATTGGGGTCGATACATCATCTGCGCCGGATGAATTTTTTGGTGAATTGTGTGTGGGACTGAGTGAGATAGATTGCACCCAGGTTTATATGTTGAATCTTTTTACGCTAATGTTCATGATTTTGCCGGTGATGATTCCGGTAACAATTGCGGCGTACAGTATTGTGGGTGAAAAATCGACGCGCAGCCTGGAGCCGCTGTTGGCCACACCTATCACAACGACGGAGTTGATTTTGGGCAAGGGGATTGCGGCTGTGCTGCCTGCCGTGGTGGTGACGTGGCTCTCGTTTGGCATTTATCTTTTCGCGGCCAGGCTGATGAGTAATGCGGCCGTTTTTGTTCGCGTGGTTGATCCGATGTGGCTGCTGGCGGTCTTTTTGGTAGGGCCACTGCTGGCGGTGCTGTCGGTTTGCGCGGCAATGATGATCTCGTCCAGGGTAACGGACCCACGCACGGCCGAACAGCTGGCTGGGGCGGTGGTACTGCCAATTATTCTGCTGATTATGGGGCAATCTTTTGGCTTGTTTTTGTTGAGCAGTGAATTGGTGTTGGTAACGGCCGTTGTCTTGCTGTTTTTAGACGCCGGGTTAATCTACCTCACCATACGCCTGTTTGAGCGGGAAACGATTTTAACGCGATGGAAATAGTTTGTGCGAAGGCAACATAAACATACCCTGGGGATTTATGATTTATAGCCTGGGGATTTATCCCCGGGTAAAGGTAAAGAATGAATTTAGCAGGATTAAAGATTGGACATGCTACAGATGAAAAGTTTAATACAGGCTGCACTGTGTTTTTGTGCCCACCGAATACGGTGGCTAGCGTAGATGTACGGGGGCCAGCGCCGGGCAGCCGGGAAGCGGTGCTGCTGCAACCAGACAAGCCGATCCAATTTATTCACGCGGTGATGCTGACCGGTGGCAGCGCCTTTGGCCTGGCTACGGCTGATGGCGCGATGCGCTATCTGGCCGAGCATGAAATTGGTCATACCACGCCTATTCGGCTGATACCCCTGGTGCCAACGGCCGTTATCTACGACCTGTTCATCAATGATGGCCAACGACCGCCGGATGCAGAGATGGGGTACCAGGCGTGCCAAAACGCCACCGATACCGGCGTGCCCCAGGGTAATGTGGGCGCTGGAGCAGGCGCTACGGTTGGCAAATGGGGCGGCTTTCAAAACAGTATGAAGGGTGGCTTTGGCCTTAGCAGTATCGAAATAGAGGGTCTGGTAGTGGGAGCTGGTGCGGTGGTGAATGCCATCGGGGATGTGGTAAATGAGGATGGATCGGTTTTGGCCGGGGCGCGAGGGGAAAACGGCCGTTGGCTGGTTGAACAAGACCGGTACCGTAAGTTCCGCAGGCCGTCGCAGACACCTCTGGGCACCAACACCACGCTGGTGGTGCTGTTTACCAACGCCATATTGAGCAAGGTAGAAGCCCATCGCCTGGCCCAGCGGGCGCATGATGGCCTGGCCATTGCCATCCGCCCGGTACACACAACCCATGACGGCGACACGGCGTACGCGCTGGCTACGTCCCAGGTGGCAGCACCGTTTGATTTTGTAGGCAATCTGGCCGTAGAGATGGTGGCGCAGGCGATTCGCAACGGGGTGCGTCAGGCGAAATCGCTTGGATTATTGCCGGGCCTGGCGTCTGCGGATAAGAGGATAAACGGTGACATTGTGCGCTGAAATATTTACTTTTAGTCACTTGGCAGACGGCCGTATGGCTCAGAAAATAGACAAAATCGGCTTGTACCACATGGTTTTGCACCAACTGTTCACTAGAAGAGTCAATTAAAGAGGAGTGTTTTCAATGTCAGAAAGTGTGCCATTCAAAAAATATGACAAAGTTGTAACTGCCGATGAGGTCTTCGTAGGTGAAGTACTGCGTATTCATCACCGACAAGAGGATGTCAACCCGGAGCTGCGTCTCTACGCCAGCTATTTGGAGGTGTGGAGCACCGCATTTGGTGGCCACAGCTACGTTCCTACGGATTACATCGATGAATATGATGCGGCCAAAGGCATTATTTACCTCACAGAGACAGTGCAAACATTTCAGCATGAAACCTGGAATCGCGCCCCAAGCTTCATTGCCGGACACAAAAGCCGCCGGGAAGAGCTGCCGGCAGGAAACGCTCACACGGTTAGTTCCTGAGGAAAGGTTCGGGTGAAAAATGGGGCATAAAATCTCACAGGCGATAGAGAAAATCAGCTTTAATGCCGACGCTCTGGTGCCTAAGGAAATGGCGCTTAAAGCGGAATCGGCGGGCGTAGCCAAAGCGTCGTTGGGTCCGCTGCGGATGTTTGCGCTGTCTATACTGGCCGGGGCTTTTATTGCTCTGGGGGCTATTTTTGCCACTACCGTGACCACGGGCAGCATGCTGCCGTTTGGCCTTACCCGGCTGCTGGGCGGCCTGGCCTTTTGCCTGGGGCTAATTTTGGTTGTTGGCGCGGGGGCAGAACTTTTTACGGGCAACAATCTGATTGTAATGGCCTGGGCCGGTGGCAAGGTAACCACCTGGCAGCTTGTGCGCAACTGGACCATTGTGTATCTGGGCAATTTTGTGGGGTCGGTGGCAACGGCCGTTATGATGCTGTGGAGCAAACAATATACCTTTGCCAACGGTGTTTTGGGCCAAAATGCCCTCAATATTGCCAATAGTAAGGTGAATCTGGAGTGGGGGCAGGCGCTGGTGTTGGGCATTATGTGTAATGCCCTGGTCTGCCTCGCTGTCTGGCTGTGCATGGGTGCTCGCAGCGCTACCGACAAAATTTTGTCCATCATTTTCCCCATTACTGCGTTTGTGGCAGCCGGGTTTGAGCACAGTGTGGCCAATATGTATTTCATCCCGATTGGGCTGCTGATAAAGTCGGCTGCCTCTGCCGAATTTTGGAGCCAGATTGGCAGCAATGCAGCGGCATTTGGAAACCTCACCCTGGGTAATTTCTTGTGGCGCAACCTGCTGCCTGTGACCCTGGGCAATATCATTGGGGGCGCGTTGATGGTTGGCCTGGTTTACTGGTTTATCTACTTGCGGCCAACCTGGACGGGCGCTCAACCCACCAACGAACGATGATTTGACCCATTTTGCCGCTATCATGACATTCTTCATGGTGAGACGGGCACTTAGTCACTTCAACCTTTTCTGCTAAAACTGTATACTCTTATTGAGGTGCAAGGCACTGGCCGCAGGCATTTTAATGGGTTGGAACCGTTTGGCCAGTGCCTCGCACCACTTAGTAGTTACCTTGAACGTTAATAAAACACCGGGCCTACCAGTCTACAATGCTCTGGGAGGCCCTTTTTTGATTTCCGAGAACAAGAATTGCCCCCACTATTTCCTGTTTTCTCTATACAACATTTATGGAGGTTTCTATATATGGCTACTGGACGAATTGTCATAGATGCCGAACGTTGTAAAGGGTGTGAACTGTGCCGCCCCGCTTGTCCCCAATCTATCATCCAATTGGCTGAAAGCCTGAATACAAATGGATACCGACCCGCTGCGTTTGTCGATCCGGCGCTGAGCTGCACGGGCTGCGCCTTGTGCGCGGTGGTTTGTCCAGATGGCTGCATTACCGTTTACCGAAATCACCCCCAAAAACAGACAACCCATCACAAATACGAATCTAAGGAGGCGCAGACCCATGCCGAAGCAGTTGCTTAAAGGAAATGTTGCCTTTGCAGAAGCGGCCGTTCGGGCTGGCTGCGAAGCGTATTTTGGTTATCCCATCACCCCCCAAACCGAATTATTGGAGCATATGGCCCGCCGCATGATTGAGCTGGACCGGGTCTTTTTGCAGGCAGAAAGCGAAGTGGCCGCCATTAACATGGTTTATGGCGCTGCATCTTGTGGCGTTCGGGTGATGACCTCCTCCAGCAGTCCCGGCATCAGCCTGATGCAGGAAGGGCTGAGCTATATTGCCGGGTCTGAAGTGCCGGCGGTGATTATTGATGTGATGCGCGGCGGGCCGGGCCTGGGCAATATTCAGCCCAGCCAGTCGGATTATAACCAGGTGACCAAATCGGCCGGACACGGCGATTTTCATCCCATTGTGTTGGCTCCGGCCAACGTGCAGGAGGCAATTGATCTGACGCTGCTGGCCTTTGACCTGGCGGACAAATACCGTACGCTGGTGTTTGTGGTGGCAGATGGGGCCATTGGCCAGATGATGGAACCGGCCGAACTGCCGCCGATGAGGGAGCTGCCTTTAGAACGGCCGTCCTGGGCCTTAACCGGGGCTAAAAATCGCGAACGAAATTTGGTGAACTCCCTACACATGGGGGTAGACAGCCTGGAGGCGTTTAACCAACAGCTGCAAGCCAAGCTGAGCCAGATTCAACGGGACGAGGTGCGGTACGAAACGCAGCTGGTGGAAGATGCCGATCTGGTGCTGGTGGCGTTTGGTACGGCCGCGCGCGTGGCGCAAACGGCCGTTCAGCGGCTGCGGCGTCGCGGGCTAAAGGTAGGGCTGTTCCGGCCCATTACCCTGTGGCCCTTCCCAGAAGAAGCACTGGCCGAGGTGGCCCAAAACAGCCAGGCGCTGTTTGTGGTGGAGATGAACGCCGGGCAAATGCTGCACGATGTACGCCTGGTCGCCGGTATCCACAAACCGGTTAAATTCCTGGGCCGCATGGGCGGGCGCATTCCGCTGCCTGAAGAAGTAGAGCAGGAAGCAGAAGCGTTGTTAGAACAGCTGGCGGTCACTGCATCATGATGACGGAGACGCAAAAAATGGACACGATTGTTTTTAAGCAAAATGGTTTTGCCACCCTGGAAAAAATAACGCATGAACGGCCGTCTAGCCTGTGCGATGTTCAAACCCATTACTGCCCTGGCTGTACCCACGGCACTGCCCACAACCTGGTAGCCGAAGTGATCGACGAACTGAACATCCGCGAAGATACCATCCTGGTTTCTTCTGTTGGCTGCTCTGTTTTTTCGTATAACTATTTTAATGTGGACGCTTGCGAAGCCGCCCACGGCCGCGCTCCGGCGATGGCTACCGGCGTCAAGCGGGTCAATCCAGACAAAATCGTTTTTACCTACCAGGGAGATGGTGATCTGGCCTCTATTGGCATGGCCGAAATTATTCATGCCGCCGCTCGTGGTGAAAAAATCACCGTTATTTTTGTCAATAACGCTATTTATGGCATGACGGGCGGCCAAATGGCCCCCACCAGCCTCGTTGGACAAAAAACCACATCTTCCCCCTTTGGTCGGGATGTTGGCCTGACCGGATTGCCAATTCATATGGCAGAACTGCTGGCCCAGCTGCCGGGCACAGTGTACAGCGTGCGGCGCAGTTTGCATGATGCCCGCCACGTGCTGCAAGCCAAAAAAGCGATCCGCATCGCCTTTGAAGCGCAGCTGGATAACCTGGGTTTTAGCGTGGTGGAGCTGCTCTCTTCATGCCCCACCAACTGGGGGATGACCCCCAATGAAGCGCTCGCCTGGGTAGAAGAGAAGATGGTACCGGTTTACCCAATTGGTGATTACAAAGTTGATGATCGTTTGCAAACCAGAAAAGGAGCCAAAAAATGAGTACGCCTTGGCATCATCGTTATGCTCAACGCACCCAACGAATGGGCAGCTCAATGATTCGTGAGCTGCTGAAATTGACTCAGCAGCCTGACATCATCTCTTTTGCCGGTGGCCTGCCTGCGCCGGAGATGTTTCCGGTGGAGGCGTTTGAAGCTGCCAGCAGCCGGGTTTTGCGCCAGCACGGCAGCCAGGCGCTGCAATACAGCACCACGGAAGGCTACCTGCCGCTGCGGGAGCTGATTGTGGAAAAGATGGGGCGCTACGGGATTGAGGCGTCGGTGGACAATGTGCTGATCACCAGCGGTTCGCAGCAGGCGCTGGATTTAATCGGCAAGCTGTTGATCAATCCGGGTGATTTGGTACTGACGGAACGGCCGTCTTACCTCGGCGCATTACAGGCGTGGCGAGCCTACCAGGCTGAATTCAGCACTGTACCCATCGATGATGATGGCTTGTGCGTGGATATGCTGGAAGAAGCGTTGTGCGGTGGCCCCAAATTTATGTACGTGCTGCCCAATTTTCAAAATCCAGGGGGTGTTACGCTTTCTTACGAACGCCGTCTGGCGCTGATTGACATTGCCGACCGTTACGGCGTCCCCATCATTGAGGATGACCCATATGGTGAACTGCGCTTTGAAGGGGAGCATCTGCCACCGCTAGTGGTGCTGGATGCGGATAAGTTTAACGGCCGTCAATACACCAACCACAGCGAACCCCAAAGCTACTTCAAGGGGAATGTCATCTACATGAGCACCTTCTCCAAGACGCTGGCTCCTGGCCTGCGGCTGGGCTGGATTGTCGCCCCGGCGAGCGTGATTCAACACTGCATCATGGCCAAACAGGGGATGGATTTGCACACCAGCTCCTTTGTGCAAATGGTGGTCTATGAGGTGGCCAAAGATGGCTTTTTAACTGAGCATGTGCGCCAGATCAGGCAGGTGTACCGTGAACGGCGGGATATTATGCTAGAGGCAATGTCTGAGCATTTTCCGCCCGGTGTGCGCTGGACCAAGCCGCAGGGTGGGCTGTTTTTGTGGGTGAGTTTGCCAGAGGAAGTGGATAGTACGGCCGTTCTCCAGGAAGCGATTGCCAGTAAAGTTGCATTTGTACCGGGTGTCACCTTTTATCCAGATTGCGATCCGCAGAAAAACAGCTTCCGCCTCAATTTTTCTAATGCGCAGCCAGCCCAAATTGAGGAAGGAATTGCGCGGTTGGGCAGGGTATTGCAAAAAGTACTCGATCCAATTACTGTATAACAGACGATAGACAGTATCTAATTTATAGCAATGACTTGCTACCGAATTGGTTTTTGTAAACTCGTGGCGATGTCTTTGCAAAGGAGTGATAGAGATGATTGTCTATAAAACATTTACCGGACAAATTGATAAAGACCACGATGTATTGCACCAGCAAAATGAGGTGCGTAATCAGCTTGCACTGTTTATCAATGAGGCCAGTGGACATCACAGGATCATCCAGATCAACGAGCTGTCTGTGCCAGAAAGCGGCCTATTTACGGTGACTGTCTGGTTTACACAGCCAGACGTGAAGCATGAAGCGGATATGAGTTCCCAGCCCGAAGCGCAAAGTGCCGACGTGTTGGCTCAACTGCTCCGTGAAAAGGGCCGGCGCGACATGTTGAAAACCATGGTCGATGAGCATATGATTCGCTCTGATTCCAGTTAGCTCTTGTAAGAGTAGAGGAAACACAAAATGGAAACTTCAATCATCATTTCTGGCTTTGGTGGCCAGGGGGTTTTGTTTGGCGGCCAATTATTGGCTTATGCGGGGATGGATAACGGCCGTTTTGTTACCTGGATTCCCTCTTATGGCCCGGAAATGCGGGGCGGAACAGCCAACTGCACCGTCATCATCAGTGATGAGCCGGTTGGTGCTCCCATTGTAGCTCAGCCAGATATTGCCCTGGTATTCAACCAGCCTTCTTACGCCAAATACGAACCGCTGGTTAAGCCGGGTGGGTTGCTCATTGTCAACAACAGCATCGTGGCGGCAGATGCGCCCCGAACCGATCTGGAAGTTATACAGATTCCGGCTAATGAACTTGCAGCCGAATTTGGTACCCCGAAAATGCTTAATCTGGCCATGATTGGGGCGATGCTGGCCCGTAACCAGGTTTTGCCCATTGCCGCGCTGGAGCGGGCATTGCGAGACCATTTGCCCGCGAGTAAACAGCAGTTTCTACAGGGGAACCTGGACGTTTTGCACGCTGGTTTTCGGGCGGCGGCAGAAACGGCCGTACCTGCTTAAAAAAAGAGCTGGCTGGTTTTGAAGAAAACCAGCCAGCTTTTCACTTTTCACGCTGCTTAAAGATAACCCAACTGCCGCGCAACGGCCGTTAGCTCCTCCCGAAACTGTGGTGCAGAAATCTGGATTAGCGACTGCGCCCGCTGCCGAATAGATTTGCCATATAGATTAGCCACCCCATACTCCGTCACCACATAATGCACATCGTTGCGGGTTGTTACAACGCCCGCTCCCTCATTCAACATCGGTACAATGCGGCTCACCGCGCCGTTGCGGGCGGTGGAGAGGCAGGCAATGATGGGCAAGCCCCCCTTGGAACGCGACGCCCCCCGAATAAAGTCCAGCTGCCCACCCACGCCACTGTAAAAGCGAGGCCCAATCGAATCGGCACAAACCTGGCCGGTCAGATCGATTTGTAAGGCCGCATTGATCGCCACCATTTTTTCGTTTTGAGCAATGTTGAACGGATCGTTGACATAATCCGTTGGGTGCATTTCAATCATCGGGTTGTTGTGGATAAAATCATACAGCCGCTGCGTGCCAAAGAGGAAGCCTGCGATAATTTTGCCGGGGTGGAACGTCTTGCGGGCGCAGGTAATCACCCCATTTTCCACCATTTCAACCACACCATCGGAAAATAGCTCGGTGTGTATGCCCAAATCTTTGTGGCTGCCCAGGCAGCGCAGCACTGCATCGGGAATGCTGCCGATGCCCATTTGCAGCGTTGCCCCGTCGGGAATCATTTCGGCGATGTATTCGCCAATCTGCAAATGTTCATCCGAGCTGCCGCCCTGGGGGGATTCCGGGATGGGGTAGTTGGTTTCGATGATGTGGTGCAGGCGGCTGACGTGAATGAAGCTGTCGCCGTGGGTGCGGGGCATCTGCTGGTTGACTTCGGCAATGATTATAGTAGCTGATTCGGCGGCCGGTTTGGTGGTGCCCACTTCTACGCCGAAGCTGCAAAAACCATGCTCATCGGGCGGCGAGAGGGAGATCAGGGCCACATCGATGGGCAAAATGCCGCTGCGAAACAGCCCGGGAATCTCCGACAGAAAGATGGGGGTGAAGTCGGCGCGCCCTTCGGCCACGGCTTTGCGCACGTTGGCCCCAATAAATAGGGCATTGACGCGAAAGCTGTCACTGTATTCCGGGGCCACGTAGGGGGCTTCGGCAAAGGTGAGGATGTGGGTTAGCTCCACATCGCGCAGTTCGGGCGCTTTTTGGGTCAGTCCCTGGGTCAGTTGGACAGGCACGCCAGCCCCGCCGCCTACGTAAAGACGGTTGCCGGATTGGATATGGCTGAGGGCGGTAGAAACGTCGGTTACTTTACGACGATAGATAGTTTCCCAATTCATGCTAAATCTCGTGGTTTTTCCCACAGAGGGCGCTGAGTACGCAGAGATTTTTTTTCATAATCCCGCGGCGCTCTCTGCGTACTCGGTGGTTAAATTTTTATATTGTTTTGCCCAGTGCCTGAGCAACTTCCTGGTGAACCAAACGGCCGTTTACCAAAGTCATACCCCGGTTAAGGGCAGGTAGCTGCTCACTGGCGGCGATAATACCTTCTTCGCCCACGGCCAGCAGGTAGGGGAGGGATGCGTTGGTAATGGCGTAGCTGGTGGTACGGCCGTATGCCGCCGTCATGTTGGGTACACAGTGATGAATAATGCCTTCGGCCACATAAGTGGTGTTGCGCAGCGAGGTGGGGCGGCTGGTTTCGACACAGCCCCCTTCATCAATGGCGTAATCGATGATGACGGAACCGCGCTGCATTTGCTTCACCATATCACGGCTGACGAGTATGGGGGCACGCCGACCTGATTTGGAAGCGGCCCCAATGAGCACATCGGCAAACTGGGTGGCGCGTTTCAAGTTCAGTTCATTGGCAAACATGGTGGTGACACGGCCGTTTAGCATATCGTACAAATTTTGCAGCTTGCGTGGTTCCTGGTCCAGTACGGTGACTTCGGCACCCAGCCCCACAAAGGCGCGGGCGGCATTGCTGCCCAGCACCCCACCCCCCACAATCACGACGGCAGCGGCCGGGACGCCTGGCAGCCCGCTGAGCAAAATGCCGCGCCCGTTGTAATCGCTGCGCAGCAGGCGGCCCGCCACAATAGGAGCCATTCGCCCGGCCACAATACTGGCGGGCAGCAGCACAGGTCGGGTGCCGTCGGCTTCCTCGATGAGTTCGTAGGAAACGGCCGTAATTTCCCGTTCTGTTAGCGCTTCCAGCAAATCTGGGGAGGAAACCGGCAGGTGCAGGAAGGAAAAGATGGTTTGCCCTGGGCGGAACAGCGCATGTTCCGCAGCAGTGGGGCGCGTTACTTTCACCACCACATCGGCGCGGCCGTACGCTTCTTGCGCCGAATACACAATCTGGCCACCTGCTGTGCGGTAGTTTTCATCGGAAAAGCCTGCGGCCAGCCCGGCGCCGGTTTCAATGTAAACGGCATGCCCGGCCCGGACAAGGGTAAACACCCCGGCGGGGCTCAACCCCACGCGGGATTCTAAATCACGAACTTCTCGTGGTACGCCAAAATCCATCCTTCACCCCTTGGAAAATTTTAGCCACAGAGAAACAGAGGAGGAGAATTTTTGTCTCGCTGTGGTTTTGATCTGTTGCGAACAAAACTGTTGTATATCGTCACGAGTATAGGTTTTGGGTGGGAACGGCCGTAGTAACAAACGTCACAAAAGCGTGCGTTCATTGTCATCGGGAGCAACTTATATCTGATTGTTATCTTTAATCTATATCTCGATAGATTTAAAACAGGGCGATTTTGGGATATTGTATAAACAGGTATCGTGTCTATCGATCAGAAACGGCCGTAACAACCAAGAATTACCTGTTGTTTGCAAAGGATTTAATTTAGCCATGATAGATAAAATTGTAACGTTACTAGATGGCTCAACATTATCTCAATGCGTGCTGCCCCATACCCGCGCGTTGGCCCGGGTTTTTCAGGCCAACGTCACCCTGCTGCAAGTGTTGGAACCCAAAAAAGTGAAAACAGATACGGGACGTCTGGATCCCCTAAACTGGCATTTGCAAAAATTGGCGGCGCAATCATTCTTAAACACCGTATCCCAGGAGGAAACAGATGAAACAGTGATATACGACACTTTGTTGCTGGAAGGATCGCCTGCCAGTCGCATTATTGAGTATATTGAAGAGACCCACCCAGATTTGATCATGCTTAGCAGCCACGGGCAAAGCGGTCTTTCTGCCTGGAATGTCAGCAGCATGGCCCAGAAGATTATCGATCGGGCCTTTTGTTCTTTTATGCTGGTACGCGCCTACCAGGAACAAGAGAAGTCCATTTCAGAAGTGCGCTACCGGCACATTGCCGTGCCTTTGGATGGCTCCAAACGGGCCGAACACGTTTTGCCTTTTGCCGAATCTTTGGCAGCGGCCCACGACGCGGAGCTTTGGTTGATCCATGCCCAGGTAATGCCAACAATAATCCAAAGCCATACGCTGACGCCAGAAGAAACGGCCGTTATTAACCAGCTAAAAGAACGCAACCAGCAAAAAGCCCAGCACTATCTGGCACAGACGGCGGAGCAAATGCAAGCGCGGGTCAACACATTCAACCTCCCAGGCAACAATCCAGCCGATACGCTGCTGGAATTTGTGGATGCCAGCGCGGTGGACCTGGTTGTGATGAGCGCACATGGCTATTCTTGTGAAACGATACGGCCGTATGGCTCAATCGTCTCCAGCTTCATTGCCTATGGCAGCACTCCCTTGCTCATTTTTCAAGATTTAACCCAGCATCAAATCAGACCCACAAAGGCCGAAATAAGTGCCACCGCTGCAGGTGACACTGGCCGCAGAACCCGGACAAATGCTTATGCCCAACCCCAAGACTGGTCTTCAACAAAATGAAACACTGCCCTTAGACCATCCCAGGGATAGTGGCGACACAATAGACCAATTTAGACTGGCCGCCCGCTCCCTCGCCCGGCAGCATCAACAGACAAGCCTTGCCTCCTTTCCCTCATCTTTGCTGCAGCGGTTATCCTGGCAAATAGAATTATTAGAGGCAGTTCACCATTATTTTGTCCACGCTTCCCAGGAAGAGCACGACTATTCGACCGCCGCCGAGTGGATTTTGGATAACTATTACGTGATCCGGCAGGCCCAACGTCAGGTAAAGCAAGATCTACCCCCGGCCTATTACAAGCAGCTACCCAAATTAGATGACAACAGCGATTGTCATGGCCTGCCGCGTGTCTTTGCCCTGGCCCGCCAATGCACCTTACTTGAAAACTGCCAGATAGATATGGAGTGGGTGGAAAATTTCTCACTCGCCTACCAGGAGATTACCCCTTTAACCATGGGCGAGGTGTGGGCCTTGCCCATCATGCTTCGTTATTGTTTGCTGGAATGTCTGGCTCAGGCAGCCGGGCACGTCACCGGGCAGCTATCCAACCAGACCGGGCTAAAACCGACGCTGTACTTATCTGAAATAGAAGGGTCTGAAAATGAAATTGTTGCTAACTGCATCCGCAGCCTGCGCCTGCTGGGCAGCCATGATTGGCCCACCTTTTTTGAAGATGTCAGCCAGGTAGAGCAGATTCTGCGGCAAGATCCGGCTCAGCTTTACGGCCGTATGACCTTCGACACCCGCGACCAATACCGCAAAATCATTGAAAAGCTGGCCCTGGAGACAGGGCAGACCGAAACGGCCGTTGCCCAAACGGCCGTTAATCTCGCCCAATCCGCCACCGCCAACCTCAGCAGCGGTTGGGAGGGGCTGCAACAGCCTCCCGCTGCCCACGTTGGTTACTATCTGTTAGGCCCCCAGCGAGAAAAGCTGGCCCAGCAGGTTGGCTATCGTCCCCGTCCGGTTCGTCGCTGGCTGGGCCAACAGGTAACGGCCGTTTACCTGGGCGGCATCATTTTCCTCACGCTCTTGCTGCTGGCCGGGCTGTTGGGCTATGCTGCCACCGTAGGCGGCACTGGCTGGCAGCAGCTGCTGCTGGCCGGTTTGGGGTTTGTGCCGCTAACGGCCGTGAGCATAGGGCTGGTTAACTGGCTGGTTACCGCACTCGTTAAACCCCGCGTCTTGCCCAAGCTAGACTTTTTCGAAGGCGTGCCCGCTTCCTGCCGGACGATGGTCGTTGTTCCTGCCTTGCTCACCAGTGAGGCCGAGCTTCACTTCCTCACCAACCAGCTGGAGCAGCACTATCTGCGTAACCCCGATCCCCACCTCGGCTTCGCCCTCCTCACCGACTTCGCCGACGCCTCCGAAGCCGAAATGCCCGAAGATGACGCCCTGGTTCAGCTAGCCGAAGCCAGCCTGAATGCCCTCAACCAGCGCTATCCCCAACAACCTTTCTACCTCTTCCACCGCCGCCGCCTGTACAACCCGAGCGAAGGCGAATGGATGGGCTGGGAGCGCAAGCGAGGCAAGCTCCACGAATTCAACCGGCTGCTGCGCGGCGCCACGGATACTTCCTTCACCGTACAGTTGGGCGATCTCTCACTGCTGTCTCAAGTCAAATATGTCATTACCCTGGATGCAGACACCCTCCTGCCCACCGATGCTGCCTGCCGCCTGATTGGCGCGATTGCCCACCCGCTCAACCGGGCCTTCTGCGATCCGCAAACAGGCCAGGTGACGGCCGGCTACACTATCCTGCAACCTCGCACCGAAATCAAGCCCGCCAGCGTGGGACAATCCCTGTTTACCCGTATTTTTACCGGAGATATTGGCCTGGATCTCTACAGCCTGGCCGTTTCCGATGTGTACCAGGATCTGTTTGGCGAAGGAATTTACGTGGGTAAAGGCATTTACGACGTAGACGCCTTCGAATGCAGCCTGGCCGACCGCGTGCCGGAAAACGCGCTGCTCAGCCACGATCTGTTCGAGGGGGTGCAGGGGCGCGTTGGCCTTGTAACCGACATTGTGCTGTATGAAGAGTATCCGCCCTACTACCTGGTGCACGTGGGGCGGGCACTGCGCTGGATTCGGGGCGACTGGCAGCTGCTGCCCTGGCTGTGGCCCACCGTGCCTGCGGCCAACGGCCGTCGCCGCAACGATCTACCTCTGCTGGCCCGCTGGAAAATAGCCGACAACCTGCGTCGCAGCCTGGTGGCCCCCTTCCTCTTTTTCTTTTTTATCGCTGGCTGGCTGTGGCTGCCCGGCTCTCCTGTGGTCTGGTCGCTGATTGGGCTGTTTATAACGGCCGTTTCCCTCTTAACCGCCCTGGCCATTGCCATCCGGCGCAGCATTGGCGGCGCAGCCTGGCATGATGTGCGGCAAAACCTGCGAGACAATGCCCTCCGCTGGCTGCTGCAAATTGCCTTTTTGCCCTACGAAGCCCTGCTCCACCTCGAAGCCATTGGGGTCACCCTCTGGCGGCGCTTTGTCTCCCACCGCCATCTGCTGCAATGGACCACCGCTGCCCACACCGTTCGGCTGCTGGGCAAAGACGTCTCGGCGGAAAAAACGATAGGGCAAATGCTGCGTTCCCTCATTTTGGTCTCTGTGCTTCTGCTCGTATTGGTCATTTGGCGGCCAGGCGCGCTGTCGGCTGCCGTCCTGGTTCTCGCTCTCTGGCTGCTTTCGCCAGAGATTGTCTACCGTATTAGTCGGCCACAAGCGGCGCAAACGGCCGTTCTCACCCCCACCGAACAACAGCGATTGCGCAGTTTGGCCCGCCGCACCTGGCTCTTTTTTGAAGAATATGTTGGGCCAGAAGACAATTGGCTGCCCCCCGACCACTTTCAGGAATCGCCGCGTGGCGTAGTGGCGCACCGCACCTCGCCCACCAACATCGGCCTTTACCTGCTCACCACCCTGGCTGCCTATGATTTGGGCTACATTAGCCTGCTCAACCTCTCGCTGCGTCTCAACGATACCCTGGATACGCTCGACAAGTTGGACCGCTACCGGGGCCATTTCCTCAACTGGCTGGATACGCGCACGCTGCAACCACTGCCGCCTCGCTATATTTCCACTGTAGACAGCGGGAATCTAGCCGGTTGTTTGCTGGCCTTAAAACAGGGCTGCCTGACCATTAAAGAGCATCCAGTCTATCAGACGCAGCGCTGGCAGGGACTGCTGGATACACTCACCCTTTTTAACGAGGTCGTCGCTTCTCTGACTACCACCGAGCAATTGATCGCTGTTCAACAGCAGCTGGGCCACATGCAAAATCAAATCGAAGCCAGTAAGGCTGAACCAGCCCGCTGGGTTGACCTGCTGGAGCAGTTAATTGAAACGGAGCTGCCCAAACTGAATCGCTATGTGCTGGCGCTTTTTGAAGACGGAACCGATTCTATCCCTGCCGAAATCATTCACCAGTGGCGGCTTTATGAGGAGCACTTGTATGGGAATGTGGAAGGGCTGGAGCGTGAGCTGAATCTGTTGACACCCTGGCTGCGGGCGCTGCGAGAGCCGCCTGTTTACTTCACGGCAGGTCAGGCAACAACGGCCGTACAAAACGCCTGGCAAAACTTACAGGAAGCCATGCCCCAACTTCCCCGCCTGGATGAACTCAGCCTTATTTGTCGCCAGGCTGAAGACGCCCTGGAGCGGCTCCAGGCCACGTTGCCCCCCAGCGACACCACTCCAGAAGCAGCCCCAGCCGATCAGTGGTGTGCCGAGCTAAAAAATGAACTTGTCAGCGCACGCATGACGGCCGAACTTCTACTCACCAACTACGATACGTTGGCGCAGCGTATCGATCAGCTTGTTGCCGAAATGGATTTCACCTTTCTCTACAATTCACAGCGGCACGTCTTCCACATTGGCTATAACCTGGAAAGCAGCCGCCTGGACAACAATTTTTACGATCTATTGGCCTCTGAGGCACGCATAGCCAGCCTGGTAGCCATTGCCAAGCGAGATGTGACCCAAAAACATTGGCTCCATCTGGCCAGACCACTTACCCAGCTGCGTGGCGGCCTGGCCCTGCTTTCCTGGAGCGGCACGATGTTTGAATACCTGATGCCGCCGCTGCTGATGAACAGCTACCCCGGCACCTTGCTGGCCCAAAGCGGCCAGGCTGTCGTCGACCACCAGATTGCCTATGGCGACGCCCACAACGTCCCCTGGGGTATTTCTGAATCTGGCTTTTACACCTTCGACAATGCCCGAAACTACCAATACCGTGCCTTTGGCGTGCCTGGCGCCGGCTTTAAACGCGGCCTGGCAGATGATCTGGTCATCACCCCTTACGCTTCGTTCCTTGCCTTACCAATGCGCCCCAACGCAACCCTGGCCAATCTGGATCATCTGCTGCAACACCAGATGCTTGGTCCCTATGGCCTTTATGAAGCCCTCGATTTCACGCCGTCGCGCCTGAATTTGGGACAGGATACGGCCGTTGTCCGTTCATACATGTCTCATCACCAGGGCATGATCATGCTGGCGCTGACCAATTATCTTTATGATGACATCATGGTCCGCCGTTTTCATACGGATCCTGCCATCCAGAGCGTGGAGCTGCTGCTGCAAGAGCAGGTGCCGTCTCATGCGCCCCTGCAAACGCCCCATGAAAACGAAGTTGGCCTTGAAGCCCGGGCAGAGTCTGGCAGCATCACGGCCGATCCCTGGTCGGTTCCTTTAGAAACGCCGCTGCCGTGGGTGCATTATTTGTCAAACGGCCGTTTCGGCAGCCTCATCACCAACGCTGGCAGCGGCTATTTAACCATGCCCGACCTGGCTCTTACCCGCTGGCGTGCCGACACCACGCGAGATCATTGGGGCCTGTGGCTTTACGTGCAGGATTTGCAGAGTGGGGCGCTCTGGTCGGCCGGGACCCAGCCGGTAGGCAAACAATCGTCCAACCAGGAGCTAAATTTCTTCCCGCACATGATCCAATTCCGCCGCCACGATCATGACATTGCCCTGCGCCAGGAAATAACCGTTGCCCCATCAGACGATGTTGAAATCCGGCTGGTTCACCTGACCAACAACAGCAGCCAGCCGCGTCGCCTGCGACTTACCAGCTGCGGCGAAGTGGTCCTGACCGATTCTGCCAGCGACAGGCGCCATCAAGCTTTTGCCAAACTGTTTGTGGAAAGCGAATATTTGCCCGAGGTCAACGCCCTTTTCTTCCGCCGCCGCCCCCGTTCGGCCGAAGAACCCGCCCAATTTTTGGCCCATATGCTGGTCGCCCCCGCCGAGCTGCCCCTCAGCCGCGCCTTTGAAAGTGACCGGGCGCAGTTCCTGGGGCGAAATCGCACAGCTGCTAACCCGACCGCCCTGTGCCGACCGGAAGCATGGCTGGGGGGCACGACTGGAGCAACGTTGGATCCGATTATGGCCCTGGGGCAGGAGGTCGTGCTGGAACCACATACGGCCGTTGAGCTCGCCTGGATCACCTTTACCGCCAAATCCCGCACAGAGCTGCTGGCCCTGGCCCAGGATTACCAGCGCTGGATCGTTATTCGGCGGGCTTTCACCACGGCTCGCGCTCAGGCCGAGCAGGAACTGCGCCGCCTGAAGCTGCCGGTGTCAGAACTGGCCCAGGTTCAGCGCCTGTTGTCTTTGCTGCTGTACCCCCACGCCGCCGGGCGCGCTGCCGCAACCACCCTGGCCTCCAATACCAGGGGGCAGCCCAGCCTGTGGGCGTATGGCATCTCAGGTGATTATCCTATTTTGCTGCTGAACCTGGAGGATGAAACCACCAGCGAGCTACTGACGCTGCTGCTGCGAGCCCACACCTATTGGCGGCAGCGCGGTTTGCGCATAGACCTTGTTTTTCTGAACCAGCAGGAAACCAACTATGGCCAGCCAGTGCAGAACAGCATTTTTCGCACCGTGCAGCGGCTGGAAAGCGAGCACTGGCTCAACAAGCGGGGCGGTATTTTTATCTTACGCAGCGACCAGATGAACCGGGCAGACCATATTTTGCTGCAAACGGCCGCTCGCGTGGTGCTGGATGGTGCCGCTGGTTCCCTGGAAGCGCAGCTGGCTCATTTATTTACCAACCCCATTATGCTGCCTGAATTTTTGCCTGCGCTGTCTGCAACCGAAACGGCCGTACCCCTGTCACCCATTCCTCGTCCAGACGATTTACAATTCGACAACGGTTGGGGTGGCTTTACGCCCGATGGCCAGGAATACTGCATCTACCTGAAGCCAGGCGACGCGACGCCTGCACCCTGGATTAACGTGATTGCCAATGAGGATTTTGGCTTTTGGGTTTCAGAAACGGGCGGCGGCTACAGCTGGGCCATCAACAGCGGCGAAAACCGGCTGTCCAGCTGGCACAATGACCCGGTGAGCGACGTACCAGCCGAAGCGCTTTATCTGCGCGACGAAGAAACGGCCGAAATCTGGTCACCCATACCTCAACCTGCCCCTGCCGACGCCCCGTACCGGGTGCGGCATGGCGCTGGCTACACCATCTTTGAGCATCACAGCCACCAGCTCAAGCAGCAGCTGCGCCTCTTTGTGGCTCCAGACGCCCCGGTAAAAATTGTGCAGCTGCGCCTGGAAAACGCCTCAGACCGGCCACGCCGCCTCACCGCTACCTATTTTGCCGAGTGGGTGCTGGGTCCAGATCGCAGCGCGTCCCAATTGTTCATCATTCCTGCTTACCACCCAGAGCAGCACGCCCTGTTGGCCCGCAATCCATACAGCGCTGAATTTGGCCAGGCGGTCGCGTTTCTGGCTGCCAGCAAAGAGCCGCACGGCTTTTCGGCCGATCGTGCCGAATTTTTGGGGCGGTTGGGCAGCCTGAACCAGCCCGCAGCCTTAGGACGTATCGGCCTGAGCAATAATGCAGCGGTGGGAACAGATCCGGCTGCAATCATGCAGCTCCATCTCGATATAGTGCCGGGCGGCAGCAAAGAAATATACTTTTTACTGGGCCAGGGAGCAGATGAAGCGGCGGCACTGGCGCTGATTGATCGTTTCCGCCAGCAGTCCAACGTGGCCGCTGCCTGGCAGGCGGTGCCTGAATTATGGGATGCGGTTTTGGGTACGATTACCGTGGAGACGCCGGATCCGGCGCTGAATTTGCTGCTTAACCGCTGGCTGCTGTACCAGGCGTTGGCCTGTCGCATCTGGGGGCGATCTGCCCTGTACCAGTCTAGCGGAGCGTACGGCTTTCGCGATCAGCTTCAGGACGTGATGGCGCTGCTGCATGCCCGGCCAGACCTGGCCCGTGAACATTTGCTGCGTTCGGCGCGGCACCAGTTTGAAGCGGGTGACGTGCTGCACTGGTGGCATCCGCCATCGGGGCGCGGGGTGCGCACGCGCATGACAGATGATTTGGTCTGGCTGTCGTATGTTACGGCCGTTTATATTCAGGTGACGGGAGATACGGCCGTTCTCGACGAAACCATCCCCTTCCTTACCGGCCAGCTGCTCACCCCGGATGAAGAAGAGCGCTATGGTGAGTATGAACTGACTGAAACCGCGCACACGCTCTATGAACATTGCTGCCAGGCTTTGAAACGGGCCGCCACTCAGGGCCGCCACGGTCTGCCCCTGATAGGCGCTGGCGACTGGAATGACGGCATGAATCGGGTGGGCATTGAGGGGCAGGGTGAAAGCGTCTGGTTGGGCTGGTTCCTGGCGTCGTCGCTGCAACAGTTTGCCGACCTTTGCCAGCAGCGTGGCGATGACGTGCAAGCCTCAACATTCCGTGAGCAGGCGGAAGCGTATCGGGCGGCTATCGAGATGGAGGGGTGGGACGGCGAATGGTACCGCCGCGCCTATTACGACGACGGCACGCCGCTGGGCTCGCAGCAAAACGAGGAGTGTCGGCTGGATGCAATTGCTCAATCGTGGTCGGTGTTGACGGGTTTAGGTGAACCGGAACGAACGCGGCGGGCGATGACGGCCGTTCAGGAGCAGCTAATCAAGGAAGAGGAGCGGCTCATTTTGCTCTTCACGCCGCCGTTTGACCAGACGCATAAAGACCCTGGCTACATCAAGGGATATTTGCCGGGCATTCGTGAAAATGGAGGGCAGTATACCCACGCTGCCCTGTGGACGATCTGGGCCTTTGCCGAACTGGGTGAGGGCGAGAAAGCGGCAGCGTTATTCCGGCTGATTAACCCCATCTACCATGCCGACACGCCAGAAAAAGCCGCCAGATACAAGGTGGAGCCGTACGTGATCGCCGCGGATGTGTATGGCGTGTCGCCGCACGAAGGGCGGGGCGGCTGGACCTGGTATACCGGCTCCAGCGGCTGGATGTACCGTCTGGGAATTGAGGGCATTTTGGGAGTGCGGCGCCAGGGGGAAACGTTGCAGATTAAGCCGCAGATTCCGCCATCGTGGTCGGGGTTTGAGGTGGTGTATCGATACGGCCGTTCTCGTTACCGAATTAAAGTAGAAAACAGCCCAACCAAACCGGCGCAGGTATGGCTGGATGGCCAGAAGCTGCCTTCTGCTGAGATACCTTTGTTGGATAACGGCCGTTTATACAATGTGCAGGTTGTGATAAGTAGCACTTCTTGAGCGCGATGCCTTTGTTTGTTCGTGCCTTTGTATAAAAATTTCCCACCCCTCCACAAAACAGGATACAATGCCCCAAAAAAGTTGAGGCTATTTGATGCATGATGTGACGTGTGTGTGGCAAATTCCGGCCCTGTTGGGTGAAGGTCCTTTGTGGGTGGCCCAAGAAAACGCGCTTTACTGGGTCGATATTCTGAATTATCAGGTGCACCGGCTGGAGCCGGCCAGCGGCGAGCGGCGTACATGGACGTTTGACGAGCCAATCACCAGCCTGGCGCTGCGCCAATCGGGCGGCTTTGTGGGCACCGTGCGGCACGGCTTCGCTCACATCGATCTGGCAGAGGGAACCATCGAGCCGATTGTGCTGCCAGAAGCGAATTTGCCCGGCAACCGGTTTAATGATGGCAAGGTGGATGGTTACGGCCGTTTTTGGGCCGGTTCCATGGACAATGCAGGCGAAAAACGGACCGGCTCCCTTTACCGTCTCGACCCTGATCTCACCGCACACCTGATGGACAAGCCATACATTATCAGCAATGGCCCCACCTTCAGCGCCGACGGCCGAATCCTGTACCACACCGACAGCGTCAAAAAGACCATCTTTGCCTTTGATTTGTACGAGGACGGATCGATTGGGGGGAAACGGCCGTTTTTCCAGATCGCCAACCCCGCAGAAGGCAGCCCCGATGGCATGACCATCGACAGCGAAAATTGCCTCTGGCTGGCCCATTATGCCGGAGCACGGCTCACCCGCTATTCGCCTTCAGGCCAGGTGATGCAGGTGGTACACCTGCCGGTGCCTAACGTCACCAGCTGCACCTTCGGCGGGGCAGGGCTGGATACACTGTACATCACCACTGCTCGCAACGGACTAACGTCTGCCGAAATCGCTGAGTACCCACTGGCGGGCAGTCTGTTTGCTTACCAGCCT
Source organism: Promineifilaceae bacterium (SeqCode) (assembly GCA_041748655.1). Taxonomy (GTDB): domain Bacteria; phylum Chloroflexota; class Anaerolineae; order Promineifilales; family Promineifilaceae; genus Leptofilum. The sequence goes on from JBGTCV010000094.1 coordinate 62,903, forward strand.
GGCGTTATTGGCCTGCCCACGCCTCAATTTGCGGGCTGACATTTGTCTCACTGGTTTTGCACAGTACAAGACGCAAATCGCTAATGCCATGTAATCGCAGAGCATTTATCCTGTTTATCTTGTCTGTGATTGTTATGTTAACGTTAACGGTAATGGTAAAACCGCAGCATTATCAGGCGATTGGGTCAACTGGATTGCCTGATTTTTGAGAAAACGCGACCCATTTTTGAAAATCATCCCAGCCGCGGCCATTGTTTCAGCAAAATTGACACCGAAAATAGGGTATGTTACACTGGATTTCGTTAACGTTCACATAACCGATTAAGTGCCCTTACTTGACTGGATAACAGGAGAGGAAACATGTCGTACAAAGTTTTTCTTGTCGAAGACGAGATCGTTGCCCGAGAAGGCATTCGCGACAATGTGGACTGGAATTCGGTTGGCTTTGAATTTTGCGGCGAAGCCCCGGATGGCGAGATTGCCCTCCCCCTAATCGAGAAAACCCAACCAGATGTGATCATCACCGATATCAAAATGCCTTTCATGGATGGCTTGCAGTTGAGCAGGGTTATCCGGGAGCAAATGCCCTGGGTGAAGATCATCATTTTCAGCGGTCACGATGAGTTCAATTATGCGCAGTCTGCGATCAAATTGGGCGTCACCGAATATTTACTCAAACCGATCAGTGCCGACGAAATCCACAATGTTTTGCGATCAGTCGCAGCGGCACTCGACAAGGAAGGTGAGGAAAGAGAAAACCTCAAGCAATTGCAAAGCCAAATCACAGATAATCTGCCTTTGCGAAAGGAGAGATTGCTGCTGCAGTTGGTGGTAGGTGGTGTTTCTTCCAGCGAGGCGATTGAGCAGTGTCGCCAAATTGGGCTGGACATCATTGCCCAACAATACCTGGTGATTCTCATTAAAGTTCATTTGTATCAAGAGAATGGACAGGTTAATTTTGGCAAATATCATCAAATCCAGCAGTTGGTGAGGGAGCTGGTGGACAAGTATCCGGGTGCCTTTTTTGCGCAGAAGAGTGTAGAAGAGCTGCTGTTGATTATGAATGGGGAGGATCCGGAGGAATTGAAACAAGACGGCCTGTTTTTAGCCAGTCTGATCCAGCAAGACTTTGAAGAGGAGATGGGCTGCCAGGTGTCTTTAGGTGTGGGCAATGTGCAGCAGCGACTGACGGATATTTTTCTCTCGTTTGCGGAGGCGTTAACGGCCGTAAATCAATGCACGCCCACTACCCCACCACACGCAAATCACCTGGGAGAGACCCTAAAAATAGAAACAACCCTCGTGGAGCAATATCTCAAAAGCGGCCTCATCAAAGAATTCAATGACTTCTTTGCGACCCACCTCCAGCCACTTGGTGAAGCAGCGCTCCAATCCACCCTGATCAAGCATTATTTCTTTGTAGACCTCGTTTTAACCGCCGCACAATTTATAACCAGTTTAGGTGGTGAGGCAAACAAAATCATCCCCATCATGGATGACATTGAAGGTTTCCTCGTTCGCATCAAAACAGTTGAGCAAATGCGCGAAGCTCTGAGAAATATCTTCTCTGGTGTATTGATGTTTAGAAATGACCAGGCGCAATACGAAAAAACAAAACTCATCTTTCAGGCCAAAGATTTCATTGATACCCACTACACAAACCCAAACTTGTTACTCAATGAAGTGGCCGCTACCGTTAATCTTAGCCCCAGCCATTTCAGCGTTGTGTTTGGTCGTGAAACGGGCGAATCATTCAAAGATTATCTAACCCGTATCAGAATCGAGCGGGCCAAAGAGCTGCTGCGCACGACGAATATAAAATGCTCTGAAGTGGCTTATCAGAGCGGCTACAATGATCCCCACTATTTCAGCTACGTCTTCAGAAAAAATACGGGTCTGCGGCCACAACAGTTTCGACAATTGCCCCAAAGTTAAAAAACAACTTAATTCAGCCTGTACGCACTATTATCCTCAAAAGGATTATTATTGCAGGAGAGGCAGTTATGATGAATGCTGAGATCATCGTTAGTAAACCCACCCCCAAATATATTGAAAAGTTCATCACTTTATTTGCCAGCATACGGTTTTCATTGCGCAAAAAAATATTACTTTCGTTTTTTACCGTCATTTTGTTGCTCTCAGCGATGAATATCCTGTTGATACTGGAAGTCATTCGGTTTAACCGGCAATACGATGCCATTATTACCAATATCACAACCGCCAACAGCATTAACGGCTACATCAAGCCCTCAATTGATACAGAAATGTGGAACATTGTTTCTGGCAAAACTGAATTTGATGCGGGTAATCAATACGAGATTATTCAGCAGGTCAACAGCCAAATTGAATCGATGATGGCCAACGCTGAATCAGACAAATCCAGAATCAAGCTAGAAGTGATTTACAGAACCATGAATACGCTGACTCATTACGTCGATAAAATGGGGGAGCAGATAGACGGTGGAAGTCGCGTCTCTGAAAATGAGCAGGTTCTGGAAGATATTCGGGGTGTGTCGGCCGTTGTTGAAGAAACTGTTCAGGATTATATGTTATTTGAGGTCAACCAGGCCGAACAGCAATATCAGGAAAACCAGGCACGCTTCACGCGGCTGTCTCTTTTGTACATGATAATGCTACCCGGTGTGATCGGCTTTTCTGTCCTGGCTGCGTGGATTATTTCTGCCAGTATTTATATTCCCATCAAAAAATTGCACGATGTGACGACGACGATTACCGGGGAAGATTTACAGGCGCTGGTGACCACGCACAATGTGGATGAAATTGCGGAATTGGGTATTAGCTTCAATATTATGATCGGCCGTATTAGAGAATTGTTGCATGCCAAGCTCAGGGAACAAGAAAACCTGAAAAAAGCAGAGTTAAAAGTATTGCAAGCCCAGATAAACCCGCACTTTTTATACAACACGCTTGATACGATTGTTTGGATGGCCGAGTCTAACAAAACCGATCAAGTGATCAATATTGTCCGAGCCTTATCCAGCTTCTTTAGAATCGCCCTGAGCAAGGGGAAAGATTGGATTTCTCTCCGGCAAGAGATTGAGCATGTCAGCAGCTACCTGGCTATCCAGAAAATGCGTTACCGGGATATTTTGGATTATAGAATTGAGGTGGAAGAAGAATTACTGGATAGCACTATTTTGAAGTTAACTTTACAACCCCTGGTTGAAAATGCCTTGTACCACGGTATTAAAACAAAAAGAAATGGCGGTACGATTGTGGTGCAGGCAAAACGGGTTGGAGAGGATAAAGTGTTATTAGATGTACAGGATGATGGCGTTGGCTTTACGCCATACAAATTGGCCCAACTCCAGGAATCATTGGCACAAGATTTAGGTGATGAAATTTCTATGGAAGAAGGTGGATTTGGCTTGAGGAATGTACATAAACGGATTCAGCTTTATTATGGCAAGGAGTACGGACTTTCTATTCAAAGTCAATATCGGGGTGGCACACAAGTTTCGGTAACAATACCGCGACGGTGTATGCCCAACCGACAGGATATGTGAGACCGATGAATGGGTTTCTAAAACGGAACCGTTTAGGTTTAATCTTATTGGTCCTTTTTCTGGCAGCCTGTCAATCTGATTTAACATCAGATGCAGTGGATTCTGCCATTCTATCGGAGACAAGGGATGGCACAATAGCCTATGAGGAACTGGTTGTTGGCTATTCTCAAATTGGGGCTGAGAGCGAATGGCGCACGGGAAATACCGCTTCTATAAAAGAAGCAGCTGAGAGTTTAGGGGTGGAATTAATCTTTTCAGACGGCCAGCAAAAACAGGAAAATCAAATAAAAGCGATTCGTACTTTTATTGCGCAACAAGTTGATGTGATTGGGGTCTCCCCGGTGGTAGAGACGGGTTGGGATTCTGTTTTTCAGGAAGCAAAAGATGCGGGGATTCCCATTATATTGGTCGACCGGCGGGCCGATGTGGCTGACGATTTATATGCCAGTTATCTGGGGTCGGATTTTGTTGAGGAGGGGCGAAACGCGGCCAAAGTCATGGTGGATTTGCTGGGCGGGGAAGGTAATATTGTCGAGCTGGTAGGGACAGTTGGTTCGGCTCCGGCCAACGATCGGTATGCAGGGTTTCGGGAAATCATCCAGGATTATCCAGGGATCAAAATTATTGCCTCCGAGACTGGTGATTTTACCCGGGCAAAAGGGGAAGAGGTGATGGCGAATTTTTTGCAGCTGTATGGGGGCGACATTGATGCCGTCTATGCCCATAATGATGATATGGCAATTGGGGCGATTTGGGCTATTGAGGCATATGGCCTAAAGCCTGGGGAGGATATAAAGATTGTGTCTATTGATGCCATTCGCGATGCTTTCCAGGCAATGATTGACGGGAAGTTGAACGCCACCATTGAATGCAATCCTTTGCTCGGTCCACAGTTTTTTGAGCTGGCTTTGAAGGTGGTCAACGGTGAATCTGTGCCCAAATGGATACCCTCCGAAGAAAAAATTTATTTCCCGGAAGATGCCGAAGAAATTATGCCGACGCGGAAGTATTGAGGGGGTGGGGGGGATTTACGGCCGTATTTCCAAAAAAATCGAACATTCATCGAATAAAATCTAACCCTCCATCAGGAGGGTTTTTTGTTGTGGTGCAAAACAAAGCCGTTCTGTAAAAAGTGCCTAAAAAAACCCATTGAATATTGTCTATTTTAACCCGTATGATGGGTATATCACCGTTTCATTTTATCCCGGGTGAAATGAAACCTTTATCCGTTACCCAATTCCACCATTAAAAGAAGGAGATCGAATAAATGAGAAAGCTAAGCCTGCTTGTTGTTGTCATGATAGCGTTTTTTATGATAGTAGGGTGCAGTTCGGGCTCAGAAGAACCAGGCTCAGAGACCGCAGCAGAAGCAAAAACCTTTGATACCTTAGTTGTTGGCTATGCCCAGATTGGCGCTGAAAGTGAATGGCGCACGGCCAACACAGCCTCCATTAAAGCAACGGCCGAAGAGCTCGGTGTTGAGCTTAAATTCTCCGATGCCCAGCAAAAACAAGAAAACCAGATTGCTGCCATTCGTTCCTATATTGCCGAGGGTGTTGATGTGATAGGCTTCTCGCCTGTTGTAGAAACTGGGTGGGAAACTGTTCTGCAAGAAGCCAAAGATGCCGGTATTCCTGTCATCATGGTGGATCGCCGCGCCAATGTCCCGCGAGAGTTGTATGCCACTTACCTCGGGTCAGACTTTGTTGAAGAAGGCCGCAAAGCCGGTAACGAAATGAACAACCTGCTGCCGGAAGGCGGCAAGATTGTTGAATTGGTCGGTACGGTAGGATCCGCTCCCGCCAATGACCGGTATTCAGGATTCCGTGAAACATTAGCCAACAATATTGAAATTATCGATTCCCAATCTGGTGATTTCACCCGTGCCCAAGGCAAAGAAGTCATGGAAGCCTTCTTGAAAAACTACGGCAACGAGATTGTTGGCCTGTATGCTCACAATGATGATATGGCCATCGGCGCTATTCAGGCCATCGAAGAATTTGGCTTGAAGCCCGGCGTGGATATCAAAATTGTTTCCATTGATGCCGTTCGTGGTGCATTTGAGGCAATGATTGATGGCAAACTAAATGTAACTGTTGAATGCAATCCATTGCTTGGCCCGCAATTTTACGCTCTGGCCTTGCGCGCCGTGAACGGTGAGGAACTCCCCGATTGGGTACCTTCAGAGGAAAGTGTCTACTATCCTGATAATGCCAAGGAACTGTTACCAGAACGCCAATATTAGGACATAAAGAAGACTCAGTCGTTTAATTAATTATGGGGAGCGACGCTGTGCGCCGCTCCTCATTCTCAACGTCAGAAGGGAGAAGAAATGCCAGATACAAATACCACGCTTCTGTCTATGCAAGGCATTTTCAAGGCATTTCCCGGTGTGCAGGCGCTTGAAAATGTCGATTTTGATTTGAGAAGAGGCGAAATTCACGCGTTAGTCGGCGAGAACGGAGCCGGAAAATCCACTCTTGTCAAGATCATCACTGGCGTTGAGCGGCTTGATGCCGGCAGCGTTACTTTGGCAGGGAAGTCTATCCAGGTTAAATCACCGCAACACGCCCAGGAATTAGGCATCAGCACTGTCTATCAGGAGATTAATCTGTGTAATAATCTTTCTGTAGCCGAGAACATTCTCATTGGCCGTGAACCACGGAAATTCGGGCGGATCGATTGGCGCGCTATGGAGGAAAAAGCCAATCAAATTTTGCAACGCCTTGATGTAGAGATTGATGTCACCAAAGACCTCGGTGACTACTCTCTAGCCGTCCAACAAATGGCCGCTATTGCTCGGGCACTTGACATTTCTGCGGCCAAGATACTTATCCTGGATGAGCCAACTTCCAGTCTGGATGTCCATGAAACAGAGCAGCTTTTCCAGGTTATGCGGAAACTAAAAAGTGAGGGGTTGGGAATCATTTTTATTACCCATTTTATTGACCAAATTTACGAGATTACCGACAGAATAACCATTCTCAGGAACGGGAATCTGGTTGGTACGCATGAAACGAGCTCCCTGTCCCGGCTGGATTTGATTGCCAAAATGATTGGTCGAGTCATGGGCGACTTTAATGACATGCTTCAAATAAAATTGAAGAGCAATAAACAGCATGAAGGAACCCCCTTACTACAAGCAAACGGACTTGGCAGAGTTGGTTCCATGATGCCTTTTGACCTGGATTTATATGCCGGTGAGGTGGTAGGGCTGGCTGGTCTCTTGGGTTCCGGCCGCACAGAAACGGCACAATTACTGTTTGGCATTGACAAGCCAGACAGTGGCACCCTCTCAATAGCAGGTGACGAGATTAAGAAATTTTCACCGGCCGATTCGATTACCAAAGGGATTGCCTTTTGTCCCGAAGATCGAAAAGCTGATGGTATTGTTGACGAGTTAACTGTCAGAGAAAATATTGTCCTGGCCGTGCAATCCAATAGGGGCTGGGCAAAACGCCTGACTAAACAACAACAATACGAAATAGCTGATAAATTCATCAAGATGCTAGACATCAGCACACCCTCAGCCGACCAACCAGTTAAAAATTTGAGTGGTGGCAACCAACAAAAAGTGATTTTGGCGCGATGGCTGGCGACAAACCCGCAAGTGTTGATTTTGGATGAGCCAACCAGGGGGATTGATGTTGGTGCCAAAGCTGAAATTCAAAAACTTGTTTTGGAGCTGGCAGAAGAGGGCAAAGCTTGTATTTTCATCTCATCAGAACTGGATGAAGTGCTAAGAACATGCCACCGGATTGTTGTGCTGCGGGATCAACAAAAAGTGACTGAGTTTAGTGATGAAGTGGATGAACAAACCATTATGCAAACAATGGCAGGGAGCGATTAATGAAACGGTCCAACCTCTCATGGCAAAGAATAAGAGATAGTCAACTATTTTGGCCGCTTTTAGCGTTGGCTCTGATTATGCTCTTCAACTTATTTTTTACCCCCGGATTTTATAACATTGAAATCAAAAATGGGCATTTGTCTGGTTTTCTGATCGACATTTTGAATCGTGGCTCCATTTTGATGTTACTGGCTATCGGCATGACGATGGTAATTGCTACGGGTGGCGTCGATCTTTCTGTTGGGGCAGTGGTGGCCATTTCCGCAGCTACCGCCACTGTACTCATCAACCCGGCTTTAGCCAATGAATTAATTAGTTCTGAAGAACTCATCAAGGATGCTACACGTACGCCTCTCTGGCAGTGCATCATGGCAGCTTTGCTGGTGGCGACGTTGTGTGGCTTTTGGAATGGGCTGCTTGTTTCCAGGGCAAAAATCCAGCCAATGGTGGCCACATTGGTCCTTATGGTAGCCGGTCGGGGCATTGCCCAACTCATTACGCACGGGCAAATCATCACCGTTTATTACAGACCGTACTTTTTCATCGGGAACGGTTATGTTTTGGGGTTACCGTTTACGCTTTTTATTGTGGCATTTGTTTATTTATGTGCCTGGTTATGGGCCAGACGAACGGCATTTGGATTATTTGTTGAGTCGGTGGGCATTAATCCCCGGTCCAGTCTCTTGAGCGGTATTAGTGAGAACAATATTAAGTTGGCTGTCTATACTTTTTGTGGGTTTTGCGCCGGTATCGCAGGGTTAATCTATAGTTCAAACGTTAAAAGTGCCGACGCCAATAATGCCGGGTTGATGCTTGAGCTAGACGCCATTCTGGCGGTTGTGATGGGTGGGACTTTGATGTCAGGCGGCCGTTTCTCTTTATTGGCCAGCGTTATTGGGGCATTGGTCATTCAAAGCACCACTACTACGATGTATGCGGTGGGGGTTCCGGCCATGGCCGCTTCGGCTATTAAGGGGTTGGTCGTCCTCGTTGTCATCTTGCTGTATTCTGAGCAGACCAAGCTTGTGCTAACCCGCGTCATTGAAAGAGTTGGAGTCCAATCATGAGCGAAAGGCTAAAAATTAACAGGAAATTTGTTCCTTTATTGGCCACGTTTGGCGTCTTTGTGCTTCTCTATTTTTATGGTTTTTTGCAGTACAAAGGGATGCGTCAGCCACAGGCATTTCTCAATCTTTTTATTAACAATGGCTTCTTGCTCATTACTTCTGTAGGGATGACCTTTGTCATTTTAACGGAGGGGATTGATCTTTCGGTGGGGGCCGTTATTGCCTTGACTTCGGTTGCTTCTGCTGCCTTGTTGGAGAATTTAGGGTTGAGCCCTTATGTGGTCATTCCGCTGATGCTGCTCATGGGTACTTCGTTTGGCGGAATTATGGGGGCCATCATTCACTTCTTTAAGGTGCAGCCTTTTATTGTGACGTTGGCGGGCATGTTCTTTGCCAGGGGTATGTGCTTTTTCATCAGTCTGAATGCGATCCCTATTAGCGATCCTTTATACCGGACCATGGCCTTATCCCGGATTCAAATTCCATTTTTTGAGCGGGCTTTCTTAAACTTAGGTGCTGTTATTGCCCTTGTGGTGTTGGTTGTGGGAATGTATATTGCCCATTTTACGCGATACGGCCGTTCCATTTATGCAATTGGTGGGAATGAACAGTCTGCTTTATTAATGGGCTTACCGGTGGGGCGACTCAAAATTTCAGTCTATGCGCTCAATGGTTTTTGTTCAGCATTGGCCGGGATCGTTTTTAGCATCTCTCTGCTTTCGGGTCATGGATTGTATGCCACCAACGTGGAGCTAGATGCGATTGCTTCCGTGGTTATTGGCGGCACGTTGCTAACGGGAGGCCAGGGGTATGTATTTGGCACCTTGTTTGGTGTCTTAGTCACAGGGCTGATCCAAATGCTGATCCAGTTTAACGGTGAATTAAGTTCCTGGTGGACACGCATTGCTGTCGGTATGCTGACACTTATCTTTATCGGTGTCCAAAGTTTATTTACCTTCAACCGTAAGAAACGTCAGGCCATGGCCAGAATCTCCCGCAGGGATGCTGAAATCAGGTCACCGATGCCTGTAGAGGATAGACTGACCACAGATTCTGCTTAATAAAGAATTGCGCTGAGATGTAAATCATCGAGGGGTACTATCCCCGGCGTCCCGCAGCAAAGCGCCACTTTTTCGCATATAGCTTTGGTACGCTACGGCCGTTTTGCGCCAGCTTCAGCGCCGCCAGCGGCAATCTTGAGGATTTTGCGGGCGTTTTCTACCAAGATTTTTTGTCGGACTTCGTCTTTTAATTCCAGGGTTTCAAAATCTTTTAGCCAGCGCTCCGGCATCAGCACCGGGTAATCCGAGCCAAACAGCACTTTGTCTTTCAATAATGACTTCATATACTGCTGCAAAATCGGCCGGAAATACTTAGGCGACCAGCCGGACAGATCAATGTAGACGTTTTGCTTGTGCAGGGCAACCGAAAGCTGTTCTTCTTGCCAGGGCACGGCCGGATGGGCCATGATGATGGTGAGTGTGGGAAAATCGGCGGCAATGTCATCAATGTAGGGAATAGGCTGGCAATATTTTAGCTTAAAGCCGCCGCCGCCTGGCTCGCGTGCCCCAACGCCAGTTTGTCCTGAATGAAGCAGTACTGGAATCTCTAAATCGGCACAGGCTTCCCACAGCGGGTAAAACTGGAGATCGTTGGGGAAAAATGCCTGGGTGGTGGGATGCAGCTTCAGGCCGCGCAGGCCCAAATCTTTTACGGCACGGTGAAGTTCTTGTACGGCCGTTTTCCCTTTCCACGGATCAACCGAAGCAAATCCAATAAACTGATCAGAATATTTTTGGGCGACTTCGGCCACATAATCATTGCCAATATAAGGCACGCCTGTGTTTGACTCTGCATCTATAGAAAAAATAACGGCCAAAATATCGAGCGCTTTATACTTTTCATAGAGTTCTTCCGGTGTTTTCGGTAAATCTTTTATACCGAAATATTCGGCCATATCTTCCTTTTCTTTGGCGGCCGGGTGGCCTGGCGGATCTGGTACGTGAACGTGAATATCAATTGCTTTCATTCTAATTCCTCTATAGGTGTGAAACGTGATGCGTGAAACGTGAACTTCCTTTGGTCACGCATCACGTTTCACAAGCTTGTCAATTCCCTGAATACTTAAGGGGCTTTTCCGACCAATAGGGGGCACGTAAAACCTTTTTGAGGATTTTCCCCGCCCCGCTCATGGGCATCGGATCGTACCGGATTTCCACGCTGCGGGGAGATTTGTACCCGGCAATATATTGGCGACAGTGGTTCATGATTTCTTCTGCGGTGAGGGCAGCGCCCTGTTTTGGCACGACAATGGCATGGACCGATTCACCCCATATGTCATGAGGAATGCCAATGACGGCGCATTCGGCAACGGCCGTATGTTGGTAAATCACATGCTCAACCTCGGTTGAATAGACATTTTCGCCGCCGCTGATAATCATATCCTTAAGCCGGTCCACAATAAAAAGGAAGCCGTCCTCATCCAGATAGCCCATATCGCCGGTGTGCATCCAACCGCCGCGTAAGGCAACGGCCGTTTCTTCCGGCTTGTTCCAGTAGCCCAGCATCACATGCGGCCCTCTGGTAGTAATTTCACCGACGGAGCCGGTGGGCAGTTCCTCATCATCGAGGTCCACAATGCGCACTTCCATGGCAAAAACCGGCTGCCCCGCCGACTCGATCTTGCCCGTAAAAGGCCCTTCATCCGTGTTGTATTTATCGAGCAGCATGCTGATGTTCGGTGACGTTTCCGTCTGCCCGTACCCTTGAATAAACTGGCAGTTGGGGAACACTTCCCGCGCCCGTCGAATCATTGCCGGAGCAATTGAAGAGCCGCCAAAGTTGACCTTCCGCAAGCTAGAAACATCGTATGTTTCTACGCCGGGCACCTGGCACAGCATATGGAGCATCGTGGGCACCAACGCGGTGTTGGTTATTTGATGCTGGCTGATCAGCTTGAGCATCTCCGCCGGGACGAATTTTTGGGTAAAAACATGGGTGCCTGCCTGCATGGTGATACCCGTATTCCATTGATTATCGGCAATGTGGAACATGGGCGCGGTGTGCAAATAGGTCCACGGTTCACCATCGTACATCATGGCCAGGGAGGACAGGGCATTGCTCACCGCGTTGTTATGCGAGAGCATGACGCCTTTGGGCAAACCAGTGGTGCCTCCGGTATAAATAATGATGGCCACATCATCCCCACCTCGATTGGCGTCGGGCACGGGAACGGCCGTTTCCAGCAAGGTATCATGGTGAATAAGGCCGGGCAAAGGGTTGCCGTTTCCGGCAAAGATGATTTGCTGTGGTGTGGCGGTGTGCTGCAAAATTTCTGCCACCTGGGGCTGAAGCGCATCATCCACCACCAAAATAGCCGCCCCGGCATCAGTGAGAATACTGCCTAATTCTGGCGGAGCCAGCCGGGTGTTGAGCGGTACAAAGATGCCGCCCGCCCATATGGTGGCGAAGTAATAGGCCAGATGCCGGTCGCTGTTCAGCGCCAGCATCGCCAGCCGCTCCTCTGGTTTTAGCCCTAATGAAATTAAAGCTCCGGCCAGCCTGGCCACTTGATCGGCAAAATCGCGCCAGGTGGTGCAGCGCTCGCCATCAATGGTGGCAATGCCCTGGCCATTTACCTTTGCTGCTCGCCTTAGCCCTTGCGTGATGTGCATCATTTTGTTCACCTATTAAACAGGGGGGGCGTGAAGCGTGAAATGTGAAACGTGATTTTTCACGCTTCACGAGCCTGCCAGTCCCCTAAATTTCCAAGCCCCCTAAACAGTTGACGTTTGACTCAGTTCATGCTACTATCAAAAACATACCGGCTGACCGGTTTTTGTGTATAGTATACAGTTTATCCCGAATTGATCAACTCATCCCAACCCCAAATGGGACAAAAAAGACAAATGCAAGACAGATCCGTTACCACGATTAACAATATCCTGGATGCAGCCAGGGGGCTTTTTAATGAGAAGCAATACGCCGACGTTTCGCTGCGCGAAATTACAGAGATCGCTGGCGTCACCAAGGGCGCTTTGTACCATCATTTTGCCACGAAGGAAGAGCTGTATCTGCAGATGATCTACCGTTGTCTGGACGAGGTCAAAGAGACGGTCCGGAATTCATTAGACCAAAGCCAGGGAGAAAGCTGCCGAGGCCGTTTGTATTTGTCTTTGGCCAGCTTTTTGCGCCTGCCGCCTGAGACCTTGACCATTATGCGCTCGATACGACGCAACATTAATATTTTTGCCGAGCCAGCTCGAACGGAATTGATTCGCGCCTATCAGGCTGCCCTGCCGGAGCAGGTAGAGCTGCTTTTGGCGGATGGCATGGCCAATGGTGAGATCATCCCAATGGATGCCCGCCTACTGTCCTGGCAGCATGTGGCGGTGGTGGAGGTTTCTTTGCATGAATACGGCCGTCAGCAGCTCGGCGGCCCCGAAGAGATGGCGGATTCTATCGTCAGCCTCTTTTTTAACGGCATAAAAAAATGATGCGTGAAACGTGATTTTTTCACGTTTCACGCACCATTCTAAAGGAGACATGATGGGAACCGGATTAACCTACGAAGAATTTGAGCTAGGTGCCATCTATAACACCCAGGCGCGCACCATCACTGAGGCGGATGTGGTTACCTTTGCCGGGCTCTCCGGTGACTTCAACCCGCTGCACACCGACGCCGAAGCAGCCAAAAACACCCCTTTTGGCGAACGCATCGCCCACGGGATGCTCACCGTGGCCATGTCTACCGGCATGGCCAACATGACCGGCCTCATGGCAGGCACCACCATTGCCCTGATGGAGCAAAACATCCAGTACAAAGGAGCCGTCAAATTTGGCGATACGGTCCGGCTGCAAATGGAAGTGATTGAAAAGCGGGAAACGTCAAAGCCAGACCGGGGTATTGTGAAGCTGGCGGCCAGGGTACTGAATCATCGGGATGAACTGGTGGTGGATATGGTATGGACCCAGCTAATGAAACGACAGGGAGGATCATGAATGTTACTGGAAAATGATGTGGCCATCGTGACGGGGGCTGGCAATGGCATTGGTCGGGCAACGGCCGTTCGTTTTGCCCAAGAAGGTGCCAAAGTTGTCATTACCGATGTGGATGAAGCGGGGCTGGCCGAAACAAAGCAGCAGATCGAAGCGGATGGCAGCAGCGTGTGCGTGGTTGTGGGCAGCGTGGCGTCTCGTGAAGACGTGCAGGCGGTAGTGGAAACGGCCGTTTCCACCTACGGCAAGCTCACCATTCTCATCAACAACGCCGGCATCACCCGCGATGGCCTCACCACTCGCATCAAAGAAGGCGAGACCCGCTTCATGTCGGATGACAAATGGGATGCGGTATTGGCCGTTAATCTCAAAGGAACCTGGCTGTGCAGCCAACTGGCAGCCGTGCCCATGATGGCAGCGGGATACGGCCGTATTGTCAACACCGCCTCTATTGCCGCTTTAGGCAATATCGGTCAGGCAAACTACTCAGCTTCCAAAGCCGGAGTGATTGGCTTAACCAAAACCCTCGCCCTGGAATGGGCCAGGTACGGCATCGCCGTTAACTGCGTGGCTCCGGGCGGCGTCAAGACCAGCATGACAGAAACCATTCCAGAAAAGATAGTGGAAAGTCTGTTAAAAGGGGTTCCTTTCGGCCGCTTCGCCGAGCCGGAAGAAATCGCAGCCGCCCATGCTTTTCTGGCTTCAAAAGAAGCATCTTACATTACTGGGCAAGTTCTTTTTGTCGATGGCGGCACCTCTGTAGGGGCATAGTCAGGAACCAATATGAGTCAGACGACAACTTCCCAGCCAGTCGAAAAGCAAACAACCGGGATTGCCAGGCTGTTGCAGTCGCGAATAGCCCCCATCCTGGTTGTCATTTTGCCCATCGTCCTGGCGCTGTTTCTTATCGGCGGGAGCAACTCGCTGGGCATTTGGCTGGGGGCGACGGCTACGGGACTGAGTTTAGCCCTGGTTGGCCTCGGCGTTTACATCACCTTTCGCATTCTCGATTTCCCAGATTTGACCATTGACGGGACTTATCCGCTGGGGGCGGCCTTTGCCGCCATCATGATCATCAAGGGTTATTCACCCTGGGTTACCTTGCCCGTCGCTTTTGTCATGGGCGGTGTGTTTGGGGCGATTACGGCCGTTATCGCCACAAAGTTCAAAATCCACAGCCTGCTGGCCTCGATTATCGTCGCCACCGGCCTCATCAGCATCAACCTGCGCCTCATGGGGCGCTCCAACATTCCCCTGCTCAACGAAGCAACCATTTTCTCTCCCTTTGCCGCCGGATTCCGGGCGTTTATCGTCGCCCGCTTTGGTGCGGAGGCGGCGCGGTACGCCAATAATTTGCTCACCATTCTGCTGGTGGGCGTCATCGTCATTTTGTGCAAGTTGATTTTTGACTGGTTTACTCAAACCGAACTTGGCATGGCAATGCGGGCCACGGGGGATAACAGAAAAATGATTAAAGCATTGGGGCGAAACCCGGACTATTATTTGATTCTGGGCGTGGCTATCAGCAATTCGATGGTGGGTCTGGCCGGGGCCATCGTGGCCCAGTTTCACGGTTTTGCCGACGTGAATATGGGTCTGGGTCTGATCATTTCTGGATTAGCGGCCGTTATTGTGGGCGAAACCATCGTGCGTCCGGCCAGCGTTAGCCGGGCAACGCTGTCGGCCATTATCGGCATGATTATCTACCGTATCGCCATTGCCGCTGCGCTCAGTCTGCGCTTTCCACTGCCTGGCGGCCAAACTTTCCGTGTGGAAGCCACCGACGTAAAGCTGGCCACGGCCCTGCTGGTGCTGATTGTTCTCTGGCTGACCAACTATAGAAAAAAGCGGAGGGCGGGATAAATGCTGCGTTTAGAAAATCTGGACCAGACATTTAATGCCGGTCAGATCAACGAAGTTAAGGCGCTGCGGGGAATTGATCTACACCTGGGCGCTGAAGAGTTTGTCACCATTATTGGCAGCAATGGGGCGGGCAAGAGTACCCTGTTTAACGTCATTGCCGGAGAGTTTACGCCAACAAACGGCCGTATCCTCATCGATGGCCTCGACGTGACAACCTGGCCAGAATACCGGCGGGCCGCCCTCATTGGCCGCGTCTTCCAAAACCCTTACCACGGAACGGCCGCTCAGATGACCATTGCCGAAAATATGTCGCTGGCCATGCTGCGCCGCCAGCGACTGGGCCTGCGCCTGGGCGTCGGCCGCCCGCGCCGCCAAAAGCTGGCCGAACTGTTGGAGCCAGTTGGCCTCGGCCTGGAAGACCGTCTCGACGACAAAGTTGATTTACTCAGTGGCGGTCAGCGCCAGGCCATGACGCTGCTCATGGCCTCCCTCTCCTCCCCCAAACTGCTGCTGCTGGATGAACATACGGCGGCGCTGGACCCGGCAACGGCCGTGCGCATTCTGGAAATTACCCAATCTGTCATTGAGGAGCAGCGACTTGCTACTTTAATGATTACCCACAACATGCAGCAGGCGCTCGACTTTGGCAGCCGGACCCTCATGCTGCACAAGGGAGAGGTTGTGCTGGACATTGCCCAAGAAGAACGACGCGGGCTAACTGTACAGGGCCTGGTTAACAAATTCAGCGAAGTAAAACAAGAAGCGCTCATGGATGATGAATTATTGTTGTCAAATGAATGAAGGAGGATCAATAGGAATTTGCGGGTTAATCCAGACGTGATGCGTGAAACGTGAGTAGAAGTCGATCACGTTTTACACACAACACCACGAAATCCGCAGGGGCTTAAAAATATTTATTAGCGTGCCACAGATGAAAGATTGAGCCCTTACCTGTGGCACGAATAGGGTGACAAGTGACCAGTTTTGCCGAACTGGCCGCTTATCCTCCCTTATTATACTTATAAGGAGAATGAAATGAAGAAAAAAGCTTTCCCCCTGTTTTTTGTCGTTGCGATCCTCCTGTTCCTGGTGGCCTGTGGTTCATCTACTGCCCCCGAAACGGAACCCACCGATTCCGTTGACGCGCCAATGGAAACCGCCATCGAATCAACCGATGAACCAGAATCCACAGAAGCAGAAGAAATATCCGAAAAAGGTGAATTCACCATCGGCATGATGGTCATCGCCTCCGTGCCCGCCCTGGAAACGGTCCAGCAATCCTTCATAGACACGCTGGCCGAAGCCGGGTACGTTGAAGGGGAGAACCTGACCATTATCCATGGCAACGCTGAAGGAGATATTGCTACCCTGAACACCATTGCCCAGCAGTTTATTGATGAAGGCGTCGATCTCATCGTCACCACCAGCACCCCGGCCGCCCAGGCTGCCCTCAATGCCACCAAAGACATGACAGATCCGCAGCCCATCATCTTCACCACCGTCACCGACCCGTATGCCGCCGGCATCGCCACCGCGCCCGATGAGCACCCGGCATGGATGACAGGCTCCCAAATTTACCCACCGCTGGAAGCAACCTTCGACACCATGTTTGAGATCAATCCTGACGTTTCTGTGGTGGGGCATTTGTACAATCCGGCCGAAGCCAACTCTGTAGCCCAAACGGAAGAGGTCGTGCGGATTGCTGCCGAGCGGGGCATTACGCTGGAAATTGCCACGGTGAGCAACAGTTCCGAAATTAAAACGGCCGCTGAATCCCTGGCTGCACGCGGCATTGACTTCTTCTACTTTACCCAGGACAGCACAGTTGCCTCCGGCTCCGAAGCGGTGGTGCAGGTGGCCAACGACAATGGCATTCCCATCATCACCAACGACATTCCTACGGTAGCCAAGGGTGGTGCGGTGGCTCTGGGCGCTTCTTTACGGGAAGACGGCCGTCTGGCAGGTGAGATGGCTGCCGCCTTCCTTGATGGCACCCTGGACATTGCCACGACTGATATTGAACGGGTAAGCGTCTTTGATTACTTCATCAACCGCAGCGGCGCAGAAGCGCAAGGCATTGAACTACCACAATCCCTGATTGACCGCGCCATTGACCAGACACCTGGGTAAATTGTAGAGGTGCGACCCACTTATAAACGACAAAAAGTGCGTTGCACCGGAACGCTTAGGAATGGTGCTTAAATAACTTACCCATTTCATTCTCCCGGAAACTGCTCCTACAACTGGTAACACGCGAATCAGTTTCCGGGAAAATGGGTCACTTATTTAATCCTCGTTCCTCACCTATTAGACAGACAAAACATAACCTGATAAGGAGAACTCTCGATGGGATTTTTAAACAATGATGCGTGGGATGGTAAGTTATTTAACGGAGCTTACATAAATGCCAGTGGTGGCACCCAACCTGTCATGGAATCGGCCGTTGGCGAACCCTTGATGCAAGTGGGGATTGCCACAGCGGCTGATGTGGCAGCCACCACGGCGATAGCTGCGGCCGCACAAAAGGAATGGGCCGCCACGCCGCCCCGTGACCGCTCGGCCATCTTAACCAAGGCGGCGGCAATCTTTCAGCAAAACTTTGACGAACTGGCGCTCTATATTGCTCGCGAGACCGGCGGCCTGATCCCGAAAGGACAGCACGAAGTCAGAGAGGCATCTTTGATCTGCACTATTGCCGCAGGGATGCCGTTGCAAGAACAGGGTTTTGTGCTCCCCAGCACCCCCGAACGCACCAGCATCGCACGGCGTGTCCCCCACGGTGTTGTGGGCATTATTTCCCCCTTCAATTTTCCGCTCATTTTAACCATCCGTGCCGTTGCGCCAGCGTTGGCGGTCGGTAATGCCGTGGTTGTCAAGCCAGACCCGCGTACACCGGTAACCGGCGGATTTATGATTGCGAAAGTGTTTGAAGAGGCTGGCCTACCGGCAGGTCTATTGAGTGTGCTGCCGGGCGGCGTCGAAGCGGGTGAGGCATTGGTTGTTGATCCGTTGGTACCAATGATTCAGTTTACCGGCTCAGTTGGAGCAGGCCGCCGCGTCGGTGCCCTTGCAGGCCAGCATTTAAAGAAGGTCTCGTTGGAGTTAGGTGGTAACAGCTCGCTCATCATTTTGGACGATGCCGATCTCGAATTGGCTGCCAAGAACGCTGCCTGGGGCGCTTATTTCCACCAGGGGCAGATCTGTATGGCGACCAATCGAATTATAGTACACGAAAGCCTGGTAGAAGGCTTAAAAGCTGAATTGGTAGGACGCGCGATGCATTACCCGGTCGGCAATGGCGCGACCGAAGAGGTGGCGCTTGGTCCCATGATCGATGAAAATCAGGCGAAACGGATTGAATCGATTGTCAACGACAGTGTAGCAGCCGGTGCGGTGCTCGAAGCGGGCGGCGTACGCGAAGGACGCTTCTACAAACCAACCGTATTGAGCAATGTTCAACCAGGCATGCGAATTTTTGATGAAGAACCTTTTGGCCCCGTTGCAAACCTGATCACCTTTAGCACCGATGAGGAAGCAGTTGAATTGGCGAACAATCAGCAAGGCAGCCTGGCCGCTGGCATCATCTCTAATTCGATTGGACGAGCGATGGCGATTGGCTCCCAACTCAAAAGCGGCATGATTCATATCAACGATCAAACGATCAATGACGAGTGTGTCAACCCATTTGGTGGACCGGGTGTTGCTGGTAACGGCGGCAGTGTCGGCCCCGCAGCCGATTGGGAAAACTACACGCAGTGGCAGTGGATCACAATCAAAGATACACCCACCCCCTATCCATTTTAAGACATAGAAAAACAGCCTTACAAAGGGTTTGCCCGTTTTCAACTTGGGGTTTTTGGTAAACGGGCAAACCTTGCGGATGCGTTTTCTTATCAAAAGTTATTTGTAAACGCATCCTAAGGAGTGAATTTGTGAAAATTGAAGCTGCGGTGGTTCGCGCCGGCGACCAACCGTTTACCATCGAAGAATTGGAACTTGAGGAGCCACGCGAAAATGAAGTGCTGGTACGCGTGGTAGCGACTGGCATCTGCCACACTGACATTGGGATGAAATACTCAGCCATGGTGCCGCAGCCCGCCGTGTTGGGGCACGAAGGGGCGGGCATTGTTGAACGTGTTGGCAGCCAGGTGACCCATGTACAGCCGGGCGATCACGTCGTGTTGAGTTACTTTACCTGTACCACCTGCCAGAACTGCCGAAGTGGTCATTCTTCATACTGTGACCTCTATTTCCCTGGTAATTTTGCAGGAACCCGGCTCGATGGCTCGCACACTTTGCAGAATGGTGATGAGCCAATTAATGGTGTCTTCTTTACCCAATCGTCATTTGCCACATATGCTTTGGCCAGTGTGAATAATATCGTTAAAGTGCCGGCAGACCTGCCGCTAGAGCTACTTGGACCATTGGGCTGCGGCATTATGACCGGGGCCGGCGGTGTGATCAATGCCTTGCAAGCAACGCCTGGCAGCAGTATTGCTATCTTTGGCGTCGGTTCGGTTGGCCTCAGCGCCATTATGGCTGCCCGTGCGGTGGGCTGCACCACGGTTATTGGGGTTGATATCAACCTGCAGCGGCTCGAACTGGCCCGCGAACTGGGTGCGACCCACACGATCAATGCCAGCGAGGTCGACCCGGTCGAAGCGATTAACGAAATCACCGGCGGTGGGGCGCAATACTCAATCGAAGCCATCGGCCTGCCCGACACCTTACGTCAGGCTGTAGATTGTCTGCGAATGACGGGCGTGTGTGGACTGATTGGCGTCCCCAGGCCTGGCTCCATGTTCAATATTGACATGTTTTCAATTTTGAACGGCCGTACCGTGCGCGGCATCATCATGGGCGACAGCGTGCCGGAGTATTTTATTCCGCACCTGCTCGATTTGTACCGCCAGGGCCGTTTCCCATTCGATAAAATGGTGACGTTCTATCCGTTTGAGCAGATCAATGAGGCTGTGCATGACACGGAGAGCGGAAAGGTCGTCAAGGCCGTCTTGCAAATGCCACACTAAGGATGCGTTCACCAATAACTTTTGACAAGAAAACGCATCCGCAAGGTTTGCCCGTTTACCAAAATCCAAAGTTAAAAACGGGCAAACCCTAAGGACGATGGTAAACATTGACCAGACACCTCTAAAAAGGAGCAGACATGGATAAAGATCAATTTACGATTGTAGATGGATGTACAATACGCTACCGTGATACAGGCGATAATGGCCCCGTGGTTGTGTTTAACAATGGTATTGGCGGATCATTGGAAAGTTGGGAAAACCAGTTTGCTGGCCTCGGGCAGGATTACCGGCTAATTGCCTGGGATATGCCTGGCCACGGACTATCGGAATTGGGCAATCAACCCTACGATCTTGACAAATTTGCGGATTTTGCCTGGCGCTTTCTTGATCATCTGAATATCGATCGGGCTATTTTGGTGGGCCACTCGATGGGAGGCGGTGTGGCTTTGCGCATGGCTGCGCACCACCCGTCGCGCGTCAGCAAACTGTCCCTGGTGGCGGCGGCCACCGTTGGCCGCGATGCGCCTATTTTGTTCAGGCTCTTCATCCTGCCCGGAATTGGCAAACTAATGACCAAACCGGGTAAAAACGGCGTCGAGCAGCAGATAAAAGCTATCTACAAGAATCCCGATATCGTGACACAGCAGCAGAAGGAACAGATACTGGAATATTCCCAACGCCCTGGCGCGCAAAAGGCGTTTCTGTCAACCCTACGGTTGATGACGGATATTGGTGGGCAGCGGCAGGCTATCGTGAGTCGGAGTCATGAAATTCTAAAATCGCTCGATGTGCCTGTCCTTATTGTTCAGGGTCGAGATGATCTGGTGATAAAGCCGACGCATTCTGAACAGGCTGCCAAAATCGCTAAACATGCAAACCTCATCATGCTTGAAGATTGTGGACATGCACCACAAGAGGAGAAACCGGAAGTGTTTAACGCGATCCTGAAGGACTTTTTGACACCGCTGCAGGCTAATTCGGGTCAGCCTCAGCTTATTCAGCGAGCGTAAGATCCATACTTATTTAGGAGGTAACTACCAGTTATGACGAACCAAAGCTTAGAAGATTTGTTACAAACTGTTGGAAATCCAGTGGACATGTTACGAAATTCGCAAATAGGTGCCTACGTCTATCCAGTGGTCCCGTCTGAGTTCACAAACTGGCGAGACGAACAATTAGCCTGGCGGGAGACGTGTGTTCTTTATGACCAGTCTCACCATATGGTTGATTTATTTGTGGAAGGGCCTGATGCGCTCAAACTGCTCTCTTATCTCACAATCAATACCTTCAAAAATTTCACCGTTAACAAAGCCAAGCAGTTTGTCCCGTGCAGTTATGATGGCTATGTGATTGGCGATGGGATTCTTTTCTATTTGGAAGAGAATAAACTCGTCTTTGTCGGGCGTGCCCCAACCGCAAATTGGATTCAATTCCATGCCGAGACAGGCGGCTACGATGTGACAACAATCTATGATGACAGATCGCCCTCTCGCCCGATGGGGAAGCCAGTCTCTCGTATTAACTATCGCTACCAAATTCAAGGCCCCAATGCCGAGCAGCTTATCCAAAAGCTGAACGGCGGCCCGTTTGCAGATATAAAGTTTTTCAACATGGATTTCATAAACATTGCGGGGCGGAAGGTTCGGGCCTTGCGGCATGGCATGGCCGGTGCGCCTGGATTGGAAATTTGGGGGCCTTACGAAGAAGGTGAGGGAATACGGGCTGCCATTATCGAAGCTGGCAAGGAGTTTGGACTGGCTCAAGTTGGTGCCAGAGCTTACGCAACCAACACGCTAGAGTCGGGTTGGATTCCGTCACCTCTGCCGGCGGTCTATACCGGTGAAAGGATGAAGCCTTACAGGGAATGGCTGCCAGCAGCCAGCTACGAGGCCACCGGCTCAATCGGCGGCAGCTTTTATTCCAATAACATCGAGGACTATTATGTAACGCCTCATGCCTTGGGTTATGGCTCTTTTATCAAATTTGATCATGACTTCATTGGTAGAGAAGCACTTGAGAAAATGGCTGACCAACCGCAGCGAAAGAAGGTGACGTTCGCCTGGAACGCTGAGGATGTTGTTAGGGTTATTAGCTCACTGTTTGAGTCGGGTGGGGATATTTACAAATATATCGATCTACCCTTGTCGAATTATACATCAGCGACGTATGACAAAGTATTGAGCCAGGGAGAAGCGGTCGGCTTTTCGATGTTTAGTGGCTACAGTTTTAATGAGCGGTCAATGATCTCGCTGGGAATAGTAGATCCAGACATTGAAATCGGCAACGAGGTTACGTTAGTCTGGGGCGAAGAAGGCGGCGGTTCGCAAAAAACAACGGTTGAGCGCCACAAGCAGGCCGAAATCCGGGCAATTGTCAGCCCTGCGCCATACTCCAAAGCCGCCCGAGAAGAATATGCAGCAGGTTGGCGGACTACAGGCGTAAACTAGTACAGGGATTTTGTAAAAATGCGGGGTGCGAGTAAGCTGGTAGAATGCCAAAGAAATATGAAGTGAATCTCACACCCAAAGAACGGACCCATTTGCTGGCGCTTGTCAGCAAAGGCAAAAATAAGGCAGCGGTAA